>CBFIBL010000033.1:0-107548 GCA_965660865.1 Luminiphilus sp. | reverse complement strand
GGGCCGTGATGGATTCGAACCATCGACCAATTGGTTAAAAGCCAACTGCTCTACCGCTGAGCTAACGGCCCGAAAACTGTGTCGAGAGGGCGCGAATCTTACGGCTTACGAACAAAAAAGCAAGCCCTGAAAATTACCGAACCCAGCATCAAGACGGCTTAAACAGCGTTATTGGCTATCGATAAAATCTTGCGCGAGCTGTGCCGCAGGATGGCCCTCGGCGCCATACTCGGAGATCACACGATCAAGGTATTCCCGTGAGCGCTGTGGGTTGCCTTTCAAGGCATGAACCCTTCCAAGCTTATAGAGCGCATCGGGCACCTTGGGGTCAGCGGGGTACTGATCGAGTAACACTTGAAAATTCTGTCTTGCTGCCTCTGGATCGACCGGCTCCAACACAAGGTAGAGTTCACCCAACCAATAGTGGGCATTCGGTGCATATCGCCCAAAAGGATACTCAGACAAATAGGAACTAAAGGCACTCAGTGCGTCTTCGAAGCGCCGCTCTCTCACCGAGTTATAAGCAAGCTGGTAGGCTTCCGTCTCACCTGCCTCTGCTACTTTTTCTGGAGCATCTGCAACACCAGTGGCGGCGACATCACTATCGGGTGAGGCGGGCAGTGAATTTTCTGTAACGTCAGTGATTTGACCCGAGCTCAACATTGCTAGCCGGCGATCCATTTCCACATAGCGATCGAGCGATTGGTCTTGTAACCGCGTTAGCAAACTCGCCTGCTCCTCGACCAGCCCGTTGAGCCGGCGGATCTCCTCTTCAAGCTGCTGCACTCGCAATGCGAGCGAACGAGCACCTGTTACCGAACCTGATAGTGGCTGCGGCGCAGTGGGAACACCTGAACTATCTGCCTGCACATAGGGCACAATACTCGACGGAGAATCAGTAGCCTGCCCATTAAAATCTTGAGCTGTGCTGTTGGTGGCGACCATAAAAAAGCCGGCGACGAGCACCGGCTTCATAAACCGTTGAGAGATCATAAAGCGTTACTTGATCTCCACGCGGCGATTCTTGCCCCAGCTTGACTCACCCGATCCGTATGCCACTGGGTTCTCTTCCCCGTAGCTGATCGTTTCAATTCGGTATCCCGGTACACCACTTGCGACCATGTAATCTCGAACCGCGTTAGCACGACGCTCACCAAGCGCGAGGTTATATTCTCGGGTGCCACGCTCGTCTGTATGGCCCTCCAATCGCACGCTGCCGCTACCCGCCATCATTAACGCCACATGTGCGTCGATCGCTGCCCGAGCCTCATCAGTGAGTGATGAACTATCGTAATCAAAGTAGAAAACGCTACCAGCTGACGACGCCGCATCCATCAAACGCCGCTTTTCCTCGCGCTCCTGGGCAACTCGCATGGCCTCCTCTTTTTCAGCAGCACGCTGCTCCGCGGCAGCGGCAGCCGCCTGCTCAGCAGCCGCTCGCTCAGCTGCGGCTTGTGCCGCGGCCTCCTCTTTTGCCGCATTGCTTGAGCACGCGCTCACCAAAGCGGCCATCAGAACAACTACCGCAGCTTTCCCCAATGTATTTTTCGTTGTCATGGCGTGTTTCCTACACAAAGTTTTATGTCTACGCTACATAATGTATCGCAAATATGTCTATTTGTTGAACAGAAGTACGATTTTTTATTGCCCGTTAAACAGCATCGGTGACCAAGCGGGCTCTTGCACACTTCCTGACCGTGCAGGGAGGCTGAACTTAACCCCGCCATCGACAGCAACGGCCCCCAAAACACTGCGCTCTCCGCGCTTTGTAGCGTAAATAACCAAGGATCCATTTGGCGCGATGCTAGGGCTTTCGTCCAAAGATGTTTCCGTCAACACCGTCAACCGCTCGGTGATTAAGTCGAGTACCGCAACGTGAAACCGGCCATCGCGCTGATGGACGAGAGCGACATTACGCCCGTCTTCTGCCACTCTTGCTCGGGCGTTATACCGGCCTTCAAAAGTAACGCGTTCAATTTTACCGGTGGCCAAGATATAGCGGTAAATTTGTGGTCGTCCGCCTCGGTCGGATGTGAATAAAAGCGATTTCCCATCGGGCATCCAGGTCGGCTCGGTATCAATCGCATAGTGACGGGTCAGGCGCGTTAACTGCTTCGTTTCAAGATCTAATAAATAGATATCGGGACTGCCATCTTTGGAGAGTACCAGCGCCATAGATCGCCCATCAGGCGACCAGACGGGCGAGTTATTTAAGCCCCGAAAATTGGTCAACTGCTCGCGCTGACCGGTGGCTAACACCTGACGATAGATAGCGGGTCGCGATGATTCGAAAGATACGTAGGCGACCTCTTTACCATCGGGGGACCAGCTCGGCGCAAGAATAGGGTCTCTTCCCTCCAGCAACACAATGGGACGCTGACCATCAGCATCCGCAACGGTAAGACGATAAAAATCTTTCCCGTCGGGGTTTCGTGTTACCGACACGTAAATTAATCGCGTTGCGAACGCACCCGGAATGCCCGTCATTTTTTCATAAATTGCATCGGCGACTCGATGGGCCACCATCCGGGCCTCTGATATGGGGCCGATGACCTGAGACGAGAATAGCTCTACACCACGTTCCACATCATAAAGCGCAAATTCGGCTCTGAGCTGTGCGCCCTTACTCACGCGTCCAATAACGAGATAACGCGCCGCGATTGCCCGCCAATCGCGATAAAAAATATCCTCGACACGCGTCGGCAAACTCAGCATATCTCGGCGACTGACCGGGCTGAACTGTCCGCTCCTTGCGAGGTCTGAATCAACAATTTGCGCAAAATCTACAGGTGCGGCGCCCAAGCCATCCCAGGCAAACGGCGCTATGGCAATCGACGTCGGATTATCAATGCCTCTGGTCACCTGAATTTCGAGTTGTGCGGCTGACGTACTCGCAAAGAGCAATGCATAAAGACCCATCAAAACACGCTTCAACATGATCAATACCTCAAATCTTCCGGACGGAACCGCAGTGGAAATTGTCGGAAGTATCGCTCGAAATCGGCAATCGATAAAACCGATACTTCGGGGAATCTGGCGACGCGCTCTACCGCAGCGACGGCGCTACGATCGAAAGCACTGCTACCGCTAGAGCTAGCGATGTTGATACCTACAACGTCGCCAGTGGGAACAAGGCTGATGGTCAAAAGCGCTTCCATACCATTTCTTGCGGATGGGGGACGACGCCAATTCTGGGTAATACGCGCTTGCATCAGCGCAGCAACCTGCTGCACTTCATCAATTTCATTAGCACTTCTATCAAGGGCCGTCGGCTCGGGAAGCTGCTCCAAACCGGCAATGAGCTCCTGTTGAAGTTCCCGCAGTCGTTGCGCCTGCGACAGCTCGCTTGGCGGGGGTTCACTGTCCACACTCTTTGGCCGAGCCGGTTCGGATTTTACCGACGCAGAAGAAGAAACTGATTTAGGGTCCGGCTGAGCTTTTGGCTTTGGCTTGGGCTTAGACTTCGGCTTGGTCGTTGGCTTGGGTTTTGGTTGTGACTTCTTCGGCTCGGCAAGAGACACGAGGGATGCCTGTATAACCTGTGGCTTGGCTACAATGGCGGTCTCCTCGGTTGTCCACTCGCCCTCTATGACCACCAAAAATACGAGGTGGACAAATAAGGCGACAAACAGTGGTACAGCGATAATTAAGACGCGATCCGAGTTCACTACTGCCTCACCGGCGCCTCGGTGACCAAGCCAACGGACGGTGCACCGGCGAGTTGCAGCTCCGACATTAACGAGACCACCTCACCGTAAGGAACAGCCGCATCACCCCAAACCATAACCGCCTTTTCGGGATTTCGCTTCAGGACAGTGGCCACGCGTTGTCGAACTGTCTCTATGCTCAACGCTTGGTCATCACTCGCACCGAGGTTCAGGTAGAGCTTTGCCTCAGCATCGATAGAAACGATTAGCGGCTCAGCGTCGCTATCTGAAACAGGCGTTGAATTTGCCTTGGGCAAATCGACTTCTACACCCTGCATGAGCAGTGGAGCCGTCGCCATAAAGATCACTAGCAGCACTAGCATGACATCAATGTAGGGGACTACATTAATCTCAGCAACGGCGCGACGCGCTCTCACACCTCGCTCCTACTTTTTACGCCGCCCTTCTGCGCGTAACTTTGTCGCTGCAGTAGACCAGAAAATTCATCAACAAATGCGTCGTATCGATTGAGTAGCGCATCGACTCGCGCCGCGAATCGGTTGTAGGCGAGCACAGCAGGGATAGCCGCAAATAACCCCATTGCCGTGGCAATAAGCGCCTCCGAAATGCCGGGCGCCACCGCTGCAAGTGTCGCTTGCGAACTCGTTGCTAGCCCACGAAAGGAATGCATTATTCCCCAGACCGTCCCGAACAAACCGATGTAGGGACTGGTGGAACCAACAGAGGCGAGGAAGGGGAGGTTGTGCTCTAATCGATCACTCTCCCGGTTCAGTGCCACGCGCATGGCACGTCGCGCTCCCTCAACCACCGCTTCCGCATCCATGTTGGATTGAAGCGACAGCTTAGAAAATTCCTTAAAGCCAGCACGAAACAACGCCTCACCACCGGTGATATCGCTGCCCTGCTCAATGGTCTCGTTTCCCTCACGATACAATTGACCCAAATCCATTCCCGACCAAAATCGATCTTCAAAATCCAGGAGTTCTGCGTCAGCACGTTGCAGAATGATCATCCGCTGCACGATCATAAACCACGAAGTAACCGACGCCGCCACCAACAGAGCCATCACGAGCTTCACGGTAAAGCTCGCACCCATAATCAACTCAATTACGCTCAACTCATCGGTCATTTGCCACCTCATTCGATTTTACAGCCTCTTTTAGCGCAGTCCTTAGCGCTAATGGCATGCGTTTAGGCCGCCCGGTTTCTCCGTCTGTCAACGCAGCACTCACCCGCCCGCGCGCCAGCAGATCAGTGCCTCGCATCACAGCTTGATCGAAAACGATGGAGGCACCTCCGGCATCGATTACCGTTGCACGAGCAACAACCTGATCATCAAGTCTTGCCGGTAACAAATAGTCTATGGAGGCTGACGTCACCACAAATACGGAGCCGTCCTCCATGACCGCCGTCTTATCAAGGCCCATGGAGCGAATAAGTTCAGTTCGAGCGCGCTCAAAATATTTCAAATAATTCACATAGTAGACAATACCACCCGCATCGGTATCTTCGATGTAAACGCGAATCGGTAGTTCGTACTCAAGCACCGTCACCGTCCCCAAGGTTAAGAGAAAGGTTTGGAGCATCGGCATTCGATAGATTGGCCGATCGATCCTTCGAGCTTGGCGCCCTGAGCCCAAAATGCTGATATGCAGCGTTTGTCACAACGCGACCGCGGGGTGTTCGAATAATCAGACCTTGTTGAATCAAATAAGGCTCGATGACATCTTCAAGCGTACCGCGCTCTTCCGATAGCGCTGCGGCGAGGCTGTCAATGCCAACGGGACCACCCTCAAACTTTTCGATGAGTGTCAGCAAAAAACGGCGATCAAGGTGGTCAAACCCCTGATCGTCGACATTGAGCATATCGAGTGCCTGCTCCGCCATCTCCTTAGAAATAACACCATCGCCTTTAACCTGCGCGTAGTCTCGCACCCGTCTCATCAAACGGTTGGCGATACGTGGTGTGCCCCGGGACCGCTTTGCGATCTCGAGCGCACCCGCATCGTCAGCCTCAACCCCCAGAATCGACGCAGCACGAGAGACAATGTGTTTCAAGTCAGCAACCTCATAAAACTCAAGGCGCTGAACGATCCCAAAACGATCGCGAAGTGGCGAGGTGAGAAGGCCTGCACGCGTCGTCGCGCCAACTAGCGTGAACGGGGGCAAATCGAGTTTTATAGACCGTGCAGCCGGTCCCTCGCCGATCATGATGTCGAGTTGAAAATCCTCCATAGCGGGATAGAGAATCTCCTCAACATAGGGGCTCAGACGATGAATTTCATCAATGAATAAAACATCGTTGGGCTCGAGGTTGGTCATGATGGCGGCGATATCGCCCGCCTTTTCAAGCACGGGCCCACTTGTTGTTTTTAACTGCACGCCCATCTCGTTGGCAATGATACTTGCAAGGGTAGTCTTGCCCAGCCCCGGGGGGCCGAAAATAAGCGTATGGTCAAGCGGCTCACCACGCCCTTTTGCGGCTGACAGGAAAATTTCCATCTGCTCACGAACAGCAGTCTGTCCGATATAATCGCCAAGTGTCTGCGGTCGAACCGCCCGATCCAGTGCTGTTTCGCGATTATCGGCGGCGTCACCTGCCACTAGTCGATCTGTTTCTATCACGCTATTGCCCCCGCCCAGACCATCCAGCTATCGCATTGCTGACTGCAATGCAGCGCGAATCAGTGACTCACTTGAATTCATGTCATCCGAGTCGACAGCAGAAATCAGTCGAGTGGCTTCTGTTGGCTTGTAGCCCAGTGCCACTAACGCCTGCTCTGCCTCGCCACGTATATCAGACGTGGCACTGCCGGTAGATAAGGACTCAGAAGTGGACGGCACCACGTCAGACAGCCACTGCCCAGCTTTGTCGCGCATTTCGATGAGAAGACGCTCGCCGGTCTTTTTGCCCACGCCAGGCAGCGCCACGAGCGCGTTAACATCATTTCGGTTGAGGCAGTCGGCAAACTGTTCGGTATCCATACCCGAGAGAATAGCAAGCGCTAACTTAGGTCCAACCCCATTCACTTTGATGAGATCTCTGAACAGGCGGCGATCAATCTCCCTCACAAAACCGTAGAGTTGCTGCGCATCTTCTCTCACGACAAAGTGGGTCAAAAGGATGCTTTCTTGGCCGACGGCGGGTAACTGGTAAATGGTGGTCATAGGGACTCTAACTTCATAGCCCACACCGCCTACATCGATGATTACCTCGGGCGCTTGCTTTGCGATGATAATGCCGCGTAATCGCTCGATCATGTGTGGTAAAACTCCCCTCGCATTACTTAAGTCGGCGCATAGCAAAGCTCTGCGCACCCGTGGCTCGCCGCACGGCATCGCCGCTAATATGACACAGCGCCGCTGCAAGTGCGTCACTCGCGTCCTCACCGGGCGTTGCTGGAAGTCTTAAAAGACGCGCCACCATATGCGCCACTTGATCTTTGGTTGCACCACCGGTGCCAACCACGGCCTGTTTGATTTGGCGGGTGGCGTATTCATGGACCTCCAAATCACGCGTTGCACATACAACCATCGCAGCGCCACGCGCCTGCCCCAATTTCAGGGCAGATCCTGCACTCTTATTCATGAAGACCTCTTCGATAACCGCCAGGGTCGGGGAGAACTCGTCAATGATTTCATTCAGTGACTCTGCCAACACCTTCAACCGCAATGCAAGCGACGCCTCAATGGGCAGTTTTATTACACCGCTACTCACATACCGGGTGGCGTTTTCGGTTGTCTCAACGACCCCGAACCCCGTCTTCCGAGAACCGGGATCGATACCAAGAATGACTGTCACACATGACCTCCGCTCATCGCACGATTGTGCGATAAACGGACAATAGAGTCATGCGATCACGGAAATTACTTTTCGAGGGTTCGCAGGCGTATGCTGAGTTCGCGAAGCTGTTGCTCCGAAACTTCGCCCGGTGCATCTGTCATCACGCACTGTGCTGACTGTGTTTTAGGGAAGGCGATCACATCACGAATCGACTGACCATCCACCATCAGCATGACCAAACGGTCTAGGCCAAAGGCCAATCCACCATGGGGCGGTGCGCCGTGCTGTAGGGCGGCCAGCAGGAAACCAAACTTGGCATCCGCCTCCTCCGAGGATATCCCCAGGACGTCGAAGACCGCTTTCTGCATGTCCTGACGGTGAATACGAATTGACCCACCGCCAATTTCGCTTCCGTTCAGTACCATATCGTAGGCACGTGAAAGCGCTTTCTCAGGTGCGGCCCTCAGTGCTTGCACATCACATGAGGGCGCGGTGAATGGATGGTGCAGCGCAGTGAGCCCACCATCCCCGGTCTCTTCGAACATGGGGAAGTCGATAACCCACAATGGTGCCCAACCATCGCCCACTAAATTCATCATCTCGGCGACTTTCAGTCTGAGCGCACCCAAAGCGTCGTTTACGACCTGACGCTTATCCGCGCCGAAGAATACAATATCGCCATCTTCCAGTGCCAAACGCTCAACCAACTGGGCGACAATTGCCTCGGGCATAAATTTAAGGATAGGCGACTGCAGGCCTTCAACTCCCGCTGCCTTGTCATTCACTTTTATCCAAGCTAGGCCGCGTGCACCGTACTTCCCTACATACTGAGTGAGATCATCGATTTCCTTTCGGCTGATCTTTGCACCACCTGGTACACGAAGCGCCGCAACACGGCCCTTTTCATCGTTTGCAGGCCCAGAGAACACCTTGAACTCGACGTCTTTCATCAAGTCGTCGATGGAGACGAGTTCGAGATCGATGCGAAGATCCGGTTTATCCGATCCAAATCGCTCCATGGCTTCGTGCCAGGTCATCTGGGGAAACTCGCCAAGCTCAACATCCAAATGCTGCTTAAACAGCGCTTGCACCATGCCCTCAGTGAGCTTCATTACCTCAGCTTCATCGGTAAACGAGATCTCCAGGTCGATCTGAGTAAATTCCGGCTGTCGATCTGCTCTAAGGTCTTCGTCGCGAAAACAGCGTGCGATCTGGTAATACCGATCAAAGCCGGAAACCATTAGTAATTGCTTAAACAATTGTGGCGACTGCGGGAGCGCAAAGAACTTGGACGCATTCGTGCGGCTTGGTACCAGGTAATCCCGAGCACCCTCGGGTGTGGCTCTGGTTAATACCGGTGTCTCTATATCGAGAAAATCTGCCGATTCAAGATAGGACCGTATCGTGGATGTAATCTTTGAGCGGCTTATTAGATTGCGTTGCATCGACTCGCGACGCAAATCCATGAATCGATACCGCAACCGAACGTCTTCGCCTACCGTTTGATGAGCATCAAGGGGAAATGGTGGCGGCGCCGCCTCATTGAGAATGACCAACTCTTTTCCGAGTATCTCAATTTGTCCAGTCGCCATTGCGGGATTAACTGTCTCTGCAGCGCGTTCACGAACCCGCCCCGTTATTTGCAATACATACTCACTGCGAACTTTATCGGCAAGCTCGAAATATTGCTGCGTGTCCGGATCGAAGACCACTTGCACAATGCCCTCTCGATCCCGCATGTCGAGAAAGATAACCCCACCGTGATCTCTGCGCCTATCCACCCAGCCACAAATTGTAACCGTTTCCCCGACAGGAACGTCTTTTGTTGCACCGCAATAATGTGTTCGCATGGTCATTCTCTAATCTGCAGTTGGCTCAATCAGCGGCGCTAGCTGCCTTACTGGACTCGCTGGTAGTTTTGTTCGTGCTGGCAGAGTCGGATCCACTGCCAGAGTCATTCGCCAAATTCTTTTTCGCACCGGTTTTAAAGTCGGTTTCATACCAACCGGAACCGGCCAGGCGAAAAGCAGGCGCCGACACTTTTTTCTTTAGTGATGCCTCACCGCAATCTCGACACACGGTCAGCGGGGCATCTGATATTTTCTGGAGGGCCTCTGAAGCGTTACCGCAGGCACCACAGACGTACTCGTAAATTGGCATGCGAAGGTCTCTAAGAAATCGAAAAAAGTCCGCGTTTCAGCGGCGGCCGCAAGATTACACTAATCGTGGCGCGAGGTTAATGGGAATACTGACCCTTCAGGAACAATCATTAGGTACCTTTGTAAAGCCCAAATTGGTAAAGCCCAAAGTCGAAACCAAACTTCTCTCTACCGGAACTAGCTTCCAACAGGAAATACCCTTGGTCGGCGCGGGGCACGCGCTGGGCGCACTCACTCAGAGCAATATCAGGTTATAAAAAGGAGCGCGAGCTAAATGCAAAGGAGGTTTGGTACACTTTCCCTGACCACAGCAAATAGGACTGTGGACATTCGTTTAACAAGGTTTAGCCAATGCGATTTTCCAATTTCCCCATTTCGACCACGAAAGAAACGCCCGCGGATGCAGAGGTCATTAGCCATCAGCTAATGCTGCGTGCGGGACTCATAAAACGGATCGCTGCAGGCATCTACACCTGGATGCCGTTGGGACTCAAGGTCCTGCGAAACGTAGAGAGGGTCGTACGTGAAGAGATGGAGAACGCGGGCGCAGTTGAATTGTCGATGCCCGTTGTGCAACCCGCGGAACTTTGGGAGGAGTCTGGGCGTTGGGAGCAGTACGGACCCGAACTATGCCGACTTAAAGATCGGCACGAACGCGACTTCTGCCTTGGCCCCACGCACGAGGAAGTGATAACGGATCTCGCTAAGAGCGAAATCAAAAGCTACAAGCGACTACCCGTCAATTTTTTCCAAATTCAAACAAAATTTAGAGACGAGATAAGACCGCGGTTTGGGGTTATGCGCTCTCGTGAGTTTGTTATGAAAGATGCCTACTCATTCCATGAAAACCAGAGTTCACTCGAGGAAACCTACTGGCGGATGCACAAGGCGTACTCCACTATTTTTGACCGCCTCGGTCTTGATTACCGCCCCGTAGAGGCAGATACAGGCTCTATTGGCGGAAGTCACTCGCACGAGTTTCACATGCTTGCCGACTCAGGAGAGGATGATATCGCCTTTTCCAGCGATAGCGATTTCGCCGCCAATGTTGAGTTGGCAGAGGCATTGATGCCTGAGTCCGAAAATGCCGAGCACGCAACTCTGGAACGCTTCGACACACCCCATGCGAAGACCATTGATGCACTCGCGAAAAACTATGGGGTACCCGCAGAACGCTCTATCAAGACCTTGTTCGTTGAAGATGCCGAGGGGGAACTTGTTGCCTTGGTTCTGCGGGGTGACCATCAACTCAACGAAATCAAAGCGGAGAAGATTGAGGGGATGAGTCAACCGCTCCGCATGGCACAAGAAGAGGCGGTTAAGCGTGCCACAGGAGCCTCTTTCGGATCATTGGGCCCGGTGGATCTCCAATCGCGAGTTGTTGTCGATCGAGCGGCGTCGGTACTGGTTAATTTTGTTTGTGGCGCGAACGAGGATGACCAACACCTCAGAAACGTCAACTGGGGTCGTGATGTCGTCAACTACGAAATTGCGGACTTACGTACCGTCGTTGCCGGTGATCCAAGCCCGTGCGGCAAGGGGACCTTGGAAATTAAACGCGGCATTGAAGTCGGCCATATTTTCCAGCTGGGGACAAAGTACTCTGAAGCCATGTCTGCAAATGTACTGGATCAGAACGGGAAATCGGTGCCTATGGCAATGGGCTGCTACGGTATCGGTATAACGCGTATCGTGGCTGCTGCGATTGAGCAAAATCACGACGACAATGGCATAGTATGGCCGGGAGCGATGGCACCCTTCTCAGTCGTACTTATCCCGCTGGGCATGGACAAGTCGGATCTGGTTGCTGCCGCGGCAGAGAGTCTTTATGCGGACCTCAAAGTGGCGGGGATCAATGTGGCACTCGATGACCGAAAGGAACGACCTGGGGTAAAGTTTGCGGACTGCGAACTCATGGGGATCCCACTTCGCGTTACGATTGGTGAGCGGTCACTCAATGAGGGTGTTGTCGAAATTAAGGGGCGCCGCGATGCGGATGCCACAAACGTCGCTATTGAGGAAGCCTCAGCCTACGTAACGCAAAGCATATTGAGTAATGCCTGAATACTTTGTTTAGAAACTTAGTCAGCTTCAGTATGTGGCACTGTTGACCCGGACTGATTGAGCTCTCAAAGTGCTAATGCATACAAAGGAGGATCTTGGTGGAAAAAAGTGCATTTCAGCGCTGGAATAGCGATCTCGCCAACGTCATTGCACACGTCGGCGATCCGATTTTCTTCCAACAAGTTTTTGCCGCCATCGAAGCTCAGGTTCCTGTCGCTTTTCCACAGGCTTGGCTCTATCACAAAGACTTGCCGCCCAAGCTACTCGATCACCGCATATCGAAGGACGCCTACTCAGCTCAGGTGGATGAATACTTGGAGGGCCCATACCGCGAGGATCCGTTCTATAAGATCTCACTCAGCGCTCCACGAAATAATTGCTACCGGCTTTCGCGGCTAGTAACGGGGGACTTTGAACAGAGCCGTTATCACAAAGATTATTATGCGAGCACTGGTACGGTAGACGAGGCAATTATCGTCACTCGATTGAGCGACGGCAGTGTGATCAATATCAGTATGATGAGACTAGACAGCCAGGGTGAATTCAGTGAAGAGGAGTACAACTGGCTTTACAGCGTCAGCCAATGTCTTGCCGAACTTATCGATCTGCACACTCGGCGAGGTGAATTTGTGGAGAGTAATCTGCTACAACCAGGCGTCGACCACCATATTCAGCAAGGGTATGAAACGTTTGGAAAAAGTTACGTCAGCGAGCGAGAGCAAGAGGTACTTGAATTACTGTTGCGCGGCTACGGTGCGGATACCAGTGCGGAAAAGTTGGACATCTCGTTAGAGACGGTCAGAAGGCACCGTAAATCCATCTATAGAAAGCTCGACGTTAATAGTCAAGCTGATCTCTTCGCGCTTTTCATCAACGTCATTCCCTACGTTGCCAAGTCTAAAGGTGAAGACCCGCTAAAAGCTTATATGGGCTAGCGCTACTTAAGGTTATCGGGATCGAGTCGCCTGCAGGTAAAGCTCAAAAATCATCACACCGTGACCCACCTAAGCCATAGCCTGCCCCAGCTTGGTCATTGTCCTGATCAAGTTCACTGCGCATTCTTATTTTTTTACAACGCGGGCGCGCACAGTGTTCACAACTCAACAATTTCTTAAGGCCTACCCCAACATCACAATGGTCGAGGCGCTCATCACCGACTGTAATGGCATTGCACGCGGCAAATGGCTGCCTATACAAAAGCTGGCAACGATCGAAAATCAGGGACTCAAACTCCCAAAATCGGCGCTCGGGCTCGATGTTTGGGGACGGGATATCCCAGAACTCGCACATGCCAACGGTGATATCGACGGATATTGCCATCTAGTGCCTAATTCTCTGCGCCCGGTTCTAACCGAGCGCGGTATCGATCAAGCGCAGGTTCTTTTGACCATGTTTGATAAGAACGGCACACCCTACATGGGAGACCCTCGCCAGATACTCAGCGCCATGCTTGACCAATTTAGTAAGAAATCACTCGCACCCTGCATGGCCGTAGAGCTCGAATTCAGCCTACTGCCGCGCCCGAAGCAAAATGAAGCGCTGGGAAGTGGGCTCCGCGATCAACAAAGAGTGGGGGGAGACCTCTACGCACTGAGTGAACTCGATCATCATGCGCCCCTACTAGAAGCCCTAAGGCGCGCCTTCGAAACCCAAGATCTGCCGTATGAGGGCATTATCAAAGAATCCGCTCCCAGTCAGTTTGAAATTAATATCGCTCATAGCGCCGATGTGATGTTACTCGCAGACCAAGTCATCCGCATGCAGCGAACAATTCGATCGGTTGCGATGCGCCATGGATTTATCGCTAGCTTTATGCCAAAACCCATTGATGATGAAGCCGGGAATGGCCTGCACGTTCACTGCAGCATCTTAGATGAAAAAAGGCTCAATGCCTTTGACGACGGGGGGCCGGCGGGCAACGACCTACTTCGCCAAGCAGTGGCTGGGTGTCTTGCTCTTTTGCCTGCTTCGATGCTGCTATTTGCACCAAGTTTTAATGCTTATCGGCGTTTTCAGCCAGGCAATCATGCGCCGACCGAGGCAACCTGGGGATACGATAACCGCACCACAGCATTGCGAATCCCGGAGAGCCAACCCGAAGCGCGCCGCATAGAACATCGGGTAGCCGGTGCTGACGCCAACCCATACCTAGCACTCGCCGGGGTACTCGCAGGAATATGGCATGGCATGAAGAACAAACTTAAGGCGCCCGCGCCCATCGAGGGCAACGCATGGGATAAAACCATTGAGGCACCTGAACTCGCAACCACCATGGATCAGTCTATTGAAGTCTTCCGGTCTGAAAAGCACTTGGGATCCTACCTAGGCTCCGAATTTAAGACCCTCTTTCTCGCCACGAAACAACAGGAGTGGGATGAGTTCTCTGGCAGAGTCACCGAATTTGAACTGGAAACTTATTTACGGATGTAGTTTGCTTTGCGCCTGAAAATTCAGAGGATAAAGCCATGCAAAACGTTTATGACTTCTCAGCCACGCTCGCCAACGGCGCCGAGACATCACTCGCAGAATTCAAGGGCCGCGTGCTCCTAATTGTCAACACAGCTTCAAAGTGCGGTTTTACGCCACAATATGAAGGACTTGAGAAACTTTACGCGGATCATAAAGACTCGGGATTTTCGGTCCTTGCCTTTCCCTGTAATCAGTTTGGGTCGCAAGAACCCGGCAACACGGAAGAGATCGTAGAATTCTGCGAAACACGTTTTAGCACCAGCTTCCCACTTTTTGAAAAAATTGAAGTTAACGGCCCCGACGCCCATCCGCTTTATCAACATCTGAAATCAGAGGTAAAAGGGATCATGGGCACCGAGCGCGTTAAGTGGAACTTCACCAAATTTCTGATCAATCGTGAGGGCGAGGTGGTTGCAAGATTTGGCTCGCAGAAAAAGCCAGCCGACATTGAAGACGCCATCACAGCGCTGCTCTAGTTGAAGAAGAATTGTGATGGTGAATTGCCTCTACCGCTGGGCGGACAACCAATCAGCCTCCCCATGGCCAGTCAATAACGCCGCACTGTTGCCGTGACTGACTCAGTGATTGCCGTGAGGCACCTCAGTGCTCGCGGGTCTCTCTGAAGACTATGTCGGGCCAGCGCTCTTGCATGAGACTCAAGTTCACACGGGTGGGTGCAAGGTAGGTGAGGTAACCGCCGCCATCTTCTGAAAGATGGTCGGACGCCTTCTTACGAAAATCATCGAGTTTGCGAGGGTCGTCAGCGTCGACCCAACGCGCGGTGTAAATACTAACGGGTTCATAGATCGCGTCGACTTTGTATTCATCCTTCAGTCGATGAGCCACCACATCAAACTGAAGTTGGCCAACCGCACCAACGATCAAATCGGTTGAATTTAGCGGTGAAAAAACTTGGGTAGATCCCTCTTCCGACAGTTGCTGAAGCCCCTTTTGCAAGGCTTTTGTCTTCATTGGATCGGACAATCGAATTATTCGGAAAAGTTCGGGAGCAAAGTGTGGGATGCCCGTAAATTGAAGTGCCTCGCCCGAGGTAAACGTATCGCCAATTTGGATCGTTCCATGATTGTGCAAACCGATGATGTCACCCGCCACGGCCGATTCTACCAATTCCCGCTCTCCGGCCTTGAACGATACAGCGTCTGCAATTCGAATGTCTTTTTCGATCCGTACATGACGCATCTTCATACCCTTCTCGTAGCGTCCAGAACAGACTCGCACAAAGGCAATGCGGTCTCTGTGCTTGGGATCCATATTTGCCTGAATCTTGAATACGAAGCCCGAGAACATCTCTTCGATGGGCAAGACATCACGCGACTGTGTGGTGCGATGCTGCGGCTCGGGGGCCCATTCGACGAAATCATCAAGCATTTCTCGAACGCCAAAATTCCCTAGTGCTGTGCCAAAAAAGACGGGTGTCTGCTGACCTGCAAGATACCGATCCACATCGAAGGCATGACTTGCGCCTTTAACGAGTTCGATTTCATCGCAAAATTCGTCGTACTCGTCATCTAACAGCGCTCTCGCCTCATCGGAGTCCAAACCATTAATCCGGGTATCGGGCGGCAGCACCTGACCGTTACCGGACTCAAAGCAATGAATTGTGTCCGTGTAGAGGTTATAGACGCCCTTAAAGAATTTGCCCATCCCAATCGGCCAGTTAATGGGTGCCGCCTCGATCTTTAAGACTTCCTCGATCTCATCGAGCAACTCGATTGGGTCTCGGATATCACGATCTAGTTTGTTAACGAAGCCGATAATGGGTGTATCGCGCAAGCGGCAAACATTCATAAGCTTGATTGTTCGATCTTCCACACCTTTAGCGCCATCGACCACCATCAAGGCCGAGTCAACGGCGGTCAATGTGCGGTAAGTATCCTCGGAAAAGTCCTCGTGGCCGGGAGTGTCAAGCAAATTAACCGTTCTTTCTTTGTAGGGAAACTGCATAACCGACGAGGTCACCGAGATGCCTCGCTCCTGCTCCATTGCCATCCAGTCGGATGTGGCATGTGGCCCACGTTTTCCTTTGACAGATCCTGCGACCTGAATGGCTGAACCAAGAAGTAATAGCTTCTCGGTAATCGTCGTCTTTCCCGCATCCGGGTGCGAGATGATGGCGAACGTACGACGCGAGTTAATGGCGTTAACAGTTTCTGACATGACTCCTCCGATGGCGCGCGGGATTATGCCAGCTTAGGACTGCGAGTGTTCAGCGCAGTGGTAGTTTTGACTGTAAATGCTGCACTAATTGCTTCGCTGTTTGAGCCTGGTCAGGGGCGTCCTCGCCCAACAGTTGCGCTAATGATGTGATCTGAAGCCCAGCGTATCCACAGGGATTAATGCGCGTGAAGTGACTCAGATCAGGGTCTACGTTAAACGAAAGGCCGTGGTAGCTACAGCCGCGGCTAATCTTCAATCCTAGCGCTGCGATTTTTTCACCCTGGACATACACACCGGGCGCCTTGGGATCCGCTACAGCCTCGATATTGAACTCCGCGAGAAAGTTAATGATCGCCATCTCAAGCGCTGTAACAAGATCACGGACACCGAGTTTCGCGCGACGGATATCACATAAAACATAGATAACAACCTGTCCCGGTCCGTGATAAGTCACCTGACCACCGCGGTCAGTTTTAATCACGTCTATATCACCCGGTTCGAGAAGGTGCTCGGATTTCCCCGCAATGCCCTGCGTAAATACGGGCGGATGCTCGAGGACCCAGAGCTCGTCAGGGGTATCTGCGCCCCGCGCTTTTGTGAATGCCTTCATCGCATCGACTGTGGGGAGATAAGCTACCTGTCCCAGTTCTCTGACATGCATGCGATCAAATCACCATTGAAACGCGGCCCGACGCCACTAACTCGGCGTGCAGAGCTGATAACTGATCCTCGCCCGTCGCCGTGATGGTGAAGGTAATAGAATCAAAGGTGCCCGATCGACTGCTTTTAGTGACAATGTCATCGTCAGTCAGTCCCTCGGTATGACGCTCAACAATACTGCGGATAGCCGTGGCGTAATCCGGCGTTGCTCTCCCGACAACCTTAACCGGATAGCGACACGGGAACTCAATCTTGGGAGCTTCTGGTTCTGACACGCTTAACCTACGAGGTTCTGAAACCACAATATCAAGGCATCAATGAGGCGTTTTAAAAAACCACCAGCCTCGACATCGTCCAGCACCACAAGCGGCGTTTCAAAAAGCACCTCACCGTCACGCTTGACCATCACTTTACCAATCTCGTCCCCACGCTTAAGTGGTGCCTCAAGCTGCGGATTTACGCTGACATCAATGGTCGCCTCTGACCGTTCACGAGGCACCGTGAGGACGACAGATTCGAGCACACCACCATGGACAGTCTCAACAGCACCCTTCCAAACTTTTGGCTCAACTAAAGTAACTTCAGCGGACAGCGGTCTGAGGTTTTGGAAGAAGCGAAACCCATAGTTAAGGAGGCTGGCACTTTCAGATGTGCGGGTTCGCCGCGTGGCGCTTCCCAGGACGACCGACACTAAACGCATATCTTCCCGCTTTGCAGAGGCCACAAGACCGTAACCTGCTTCGCTTGTATAACCTGTTTTTAGACCATCGACGGTGCTGTCTGAGCGCAACAGGCCGTTGCGGTTGTACTGCTTAATGCCGTTGTAGGTAAAACTCTTTTCTTTGTAAATCTCGTAATGCTTGGGGTGGTCATTGATCAATGCAACCGACAGCTTAGCCAAATCTCTGGCTGTTGTTCTGTGCTCTGGATGCGGCAGTCCATGGGGATTCCGAAAGGTCGTGTTGGTTAGCCCTAAGTCCGACGCTATTTGATTCATGACATCGACAAAACTGGACTCAGTCCCTGCCAAATGCTCGGCAACCGCCACAGAAGCGTCATTCCCAGACGAGACCACTACGCCGCGTTCTAGATCCCCAAGACTCACCGGTTTGCCCGGCTCAATCCACATCAGTGAAGACCCATTGAACGTCGGATTTTGAGACCATGCATTTCGACTCACGGTAATCATGTCATTTAAAGATGCTCGTCCAGAATCAACCTCTTCGGCTAGAACATAAGACGTCATGATCTTCGTCAAACTCGCTGGGGGTAGTGACAGATCTCCCTTGTAGTCTACAAGCACCTGTCCTGTCGTTGCGTCCATTAAGAAGTACGCATCAGCTGGAAGCTTGGGTGCCGGCGGGACTGTCGCTAGAGCTATACCACTGAGGCCTAGACACAAAAGCGCCCAACCATGTCTGAAACGACTCACCTGCATTATTTTCCCTATTTTTCTAAAAGCCTCTAATCGCGCCTTAGTGTACCAATTCAGACCAGCAATAGCTCAGGGCAATCGCTGTCCAACGGGCAACCCCTGGTCGCGAAGTTTAGACTGTATCAGTCCCAATTGTTGTGCGCTGTCGTCACCCTCAATCGGGCCTAACCGCACCCTGTAGATGATGCGCTGCGCTGTGGACACGTGAGACACAACCACGGGAATAGACAACCCCACAAGCTCTCTCACTGTCTTGGCTAACGACTCGGCAGCGTCTTTGCTCTGGTAGGCTCCCAGTTGCAACTGCCGGTAATCTCTCGAACCAACTTCACGCCAATCATCGGTGCCTGCGACATCGATAAAATCGATGCGGACCCGCGTCGTGCCTTGTTCCGCAAACCCCAGACGCACTGCAACACCATAAGACACATCGATCAATCTATCGTCAACAAAAGGTCCCCGATCGTTAACTCGAACTATCATGGAAGCTTGATTTTCGAGATTTGTCACACGCACATAACTGGGAAGAGGTAGTGACTTGTGCGCAGCAGTGGCCTTATAAACATCAAAAATTTCGCCGTTTGATGTGAGCCTTCCCTGGAATTTCATACCGTACCAGGAGGCAATCCCCTCCTCAGTGTAACCATCCGGCGAGGCCATTACCCAGTAAGTTTTGCCAAACACCTCATAGGGGCTTTTATTACCCATAGTTGAAACCGGATCAGCTGTCGGTACTGCCTCGACCACCTCGTCAGCAGATATTGGAGGCGGCTCGTAGTCCGAGACGCCAGGCTCGATTCCGGCACAGCCAATCACCCCCGAGAATAAAAGCAGAACACCTAGACGGTTCACTGCATCTGCGCTCGCAATGCCTGACTCAATTGAAAGACAGCCATAGCGTACATAGCGCTGTGGTTGTAGCGGGTAATCACATAGAAGTTATGCAGACCGAGCCAATACTCGTCGCCACCTTTACCTTCAAACTTGATGGGAGTCGCTACAGCGGAGGGATCTGCTGGTCCAACTGCAGATAGACCTGATTCAGCCAATTCCGCAATCGTTTGATTCGGCTTTAGTCCGCCCTCAAACACGCTGACGTCTCCAGAAAAATCCGCCGCAAGAATCACCTCACCGCCGGGCCGCCACCCGTGTGCCACAAAATAGTTTGCAACGCTCATAACAGCATCATTCGGGTTGAGCCAAATATCGATGACACCATCATCCTCATAATCCTTGGCATAGGCCATGTAACTCGACGGCATAAATTGTCCCAGCCCCATTGCACCAGCGTAAGAGCCTTTCATTTCAGCCAATGGCAGCCCAGACTCGTAGGCCAGCGCCAGAAACACCTCAAGCTCTTTGGTAAAAAATGGCGAGCGACGTGGATAGTCAAAAGCCAAGGTTGATAATGCGTCGATGACTCGGTAGCCACCAGTGATCCGCCCGTAATAAGTCTCTACACCAATAATGGCGACGATGATCTCCGAGGGAACGCCCGTCTCGCGACTCACACGATCAAGCGCCACCTTGTTCTCACGCCAAAACTCGACCCCTTCCTTCGCTCTTCGATCAGTGAGAAAAATATCTTGATACTCGGACCAGGGTTTACTCTTCTCTGCAGGCCTTGAAATAGCTTTGAGGATGCTCTCCTGTCTCGTTGCCTGCGATAGCGCCGCTTCTAACCACATGCGGTCTATGCCTTTTGCCGCAACACGATCGATGAGAGCGTCGGCACTCGGATGATCACGATAGTCTGCGTGCGTCCCACTTGAACTAATAGCAAGCCACAGTGTCATCACCGATATTAGCCATCTATTTTTCATCTGCATTTGTTGTCACCACCCATTATCCGATCCGCTGTTTGAGATCCGCTGTTTGAAATGTACCCCCGAGAAGCAACGTCGCTCCACAGATATCTTGCTTGAACGAAATCATCGCATCGCACGTGTCACAGGTCTCTCTGTCGAAATTGCCATAAGCATGCCAAAAGCAATCATCATTGAAACCATCGCTGTACCGCCGTAGCTCACCATGGGAAGCGGGACCCCGACCACAGGTAAGAGTCCTGAAACCATCCCTAGGTTCACGATAAGCCCGAAGAAAAAGGTCATAACCAGCGCTCCAGCGAGTAACCTTGCGAAACTTGACTGCGCATTCCACGTAATCATCAAGCCGCGCAACAAAATCGCGCCGTACAGTAAAAACAGCAGACTAACCCCGCGAAAGCCAAATTCCTCAGCGAGGACCGCGATAATAAAATCGGTGTGCCCCTCGGGTAGGAAATCCAACTGCGCTTGGCTACCCCGCATCCAACCCACGCCCTCCCAACCGCCAGAGCCGATAGCTGTCTTCGATTGGATAATATTCCACCCCGCTCCCAATCGATCAGACTCGGGATTGAACAGTGTGAGGACTCGCTGCTTTTGATAATCCTTGAAGACAAAAACCCAGGCCGGCCAAATTGACAATAATGCGGCGGCCAAGAGTGAAAGAATGTAACGCCATTGAATTCCCGCCATGTAAATCACAGCCAACCCACTCGTCGCCACCAACAGTGAGGTACCTAAATCAGGTTGTTGAAGAATGAGAACAGAGGGAACAACCACCATCAACGCCGCCACCAATAACGACTTAGCGTTGGGAGGTAATGCTCTCTTTGATAGCCACCATGCCACGGCGAGTGGCATTGCCACTTTCATTACCTCAGAAGGCTGAAACCGGATGAACCCGAGGCTGAGCCATCGTTGCGCACCCTTAGCACCAACACCAAAAAGGGCAACAGCGAGCAGCAACACAACCCCTACCGTAAACATATAGGGGGAGATAAGTTTGAGTGTCTCTATGCGAATTTGTGCTGTGAGTAAAAGTACCATCAGCGCCACAACAACATTTCGAATTTGCGCCGTAAGCATTCCCTCAGATTGACCACTCGCACTGTAGAGGACGAATAGTCCCGCAACGCTTATTAGCGCCAGTGGCACTAGCAGCCACAAATCAATGTGGAGTTGGCGGAGCAGTGCTCTGCGCGATCCAAGTTCGTGCGAGGACGCCTGCGATACGCGCTCGAAATCATGACTCATTTCGCGTCATCCAATAATTTAACATCGCACTTGCAATGGGATAAGCCGTACTGCCGCCGCCCCCGTTTTCCGTTAACACGGCTATCGCTATCTCCGGCGATTCAACCGGGGCGAATGCCGTGAACCATCCATGATTGCGTTGGTACTCGCTCAGACTCTCCTCGTCATAGGTCGCGTCCTGCGCGATGCCCACTACCTGAGCCGTCCCAGTCTTTCCTGCGATATTGAAATTCAATCCGCGACGCATCGCCGAGGCCGTACCCCTGGGCGCAGAGACGGTATCGACCATTCCCGCAATGATTTCGTCCCAATACTCCGGCGGAGCCGATATTGACAATAGCGGCTCAGGAATCACTGGCTTGCCAGCAATATCAGCCACCATCTGCGGCTTGTAAGCCAGACCGCGCATCGCAACCGCACTGGTGGCGACGGCGAGCTGCAACGGAGTAGCCAACATGTATCCCTGCCCAATACCAACAATAAGCGTCTCGCCGCCGTACCAATTGCTACCAATGACCTCTCTCTTCCACTGGGCTGAGGGTAATATCCCGGACTTCTCGCTGGGTAAATCAATCCCTGTCGGTGAGCCGATACCAAAGTCAGCAAGCGAATTCGAAAGCGCATCGATACCGAGTCGATTGGCCAACTCATAAAAATACACATCGCAAGATTGCGCGATCGAATCGCGGAGGTTCATAAAATCGGCATGCCCGGTACCGCGGATACGCAATATCCAATCACGGTAGCGCCTATCATCGCCGGGGAGTGTGTAATAGCCAGGATCAGCGACGAGGGTGTCGATATCGATAACCCCTCGATTCAAGCCTGCTAATCCAAGCAAAGGTTTTACAGTGGATGCCGGCGGATATTGACCCTGTATTACGCGATTCAGCAATGGCGCATCACGCGATTCTCTTAGCGCAGCATAATCGTCAAAACTGATGCCATTCACAAACTTATTGGGATCATAAGTCGGATTGGAAACCGCCGCGATAACACCGCCAGACTGGGGGTCGATCGCCACGACAGCGCCGCGAATATCACCGAGCGCTTTGGCAGCAACACGCTGCAGTTCTAAGTCGAGATGAAGCGTTAACTTAACCCCCGGTTGCGGCTCAATTCGATCAACGACGCGCAGTTCGACACCGCGAGCATTCGTTTCAATTTGGCTAACACCTAATTCGCCACGCAACACATCTTCGTAAAAAGCTTCAAGCCCCACTTTCCCTATGTGTGTTATGCCGCGGTATTGCGCTTTTTCCGACTGAGCAATGTCATCCTTGCCTATACGTCCCACATAACCAACGGCATGCCCAAGTAGCGCCGCCTCGGGATAATGACGTGTGAGTTCAGACAGAATAGAGACACCCTCCAATCGATACTGATTAACCGCAAGTATCGATCTCTCCGACTCCGTAAGACGATATTTTAACGGCACCGGGCCGAGCGGCGGCGTTTGCTTGCGAGCCTCGGCAAATAGCGCCAAATCATCCTCGGTCAAGTCGAGGAGATCACCTAATGTGGCAAGGGTGTCGTCGAGATTCGAGACTCGCTCGGGCGTAACCGCCAACGTAAACGACGGTAAATTCTCAGCCAGCAGATGCCCACTGCGGTCAACAATGACGCCACGCGTCGGTGCAATCGCTCTCACCGCAATCCGATTTCGATCTGACTGCGCCCGGAAGGTTTCGTTCTGAATAATCTGCAAGTAAAAGTAGCGGTAGAGCAACCCCGCCATGATGCCCAGCATGATAATGCCCAGCGCGAGGACGCGTGTGTGCGTGATTCGCGTCTCGCGCGCCCAATCCTGCATTTGGTTTAACTGGCGTGCCATTTCGCGTCAACCCTCTCCCCACAAGGAGCTTAACGCACTCGGCCAGCTATGCGCGATGATAAGGATGGCCAGCATTGATCGACCAAGCGCGGTAAAGTTGCTCTGCCAGAATAACGCGTACTAGGGGATGCGGTAGTGTAATGCGACCCAGCGACCACTGTGCGGTAGCACGCGCCTTCAGTTGTGGGTGCACTCCATCAGGGCCGCCGATCACAAATGCGGCCTTCACCGCCTCGCTTTGCCAAGATGCCATCGCATCCGCAATCGACGCTGTCGACACCATTTTCCCCTCAACATCGAGAACAATGATCGACTCCTGCACTTTGAGACGTTTCTCGATTGCCTGACATTCCTCTAGCATGCGACTCTGTGCCGTGTCTCTTACTCGCTTTGATGCGGGAATCTCGCACCACTCGATCGCGGCATCGCGAGGCATTCGCTTTGCATATTCTTCAACACCCCGATTAACCCACTCGGGCATACGCATACCCACGGTGAGTACCCGCATGATCAATTCCGATTGTCTAAGTGGGCTTCATCCATCGGAACAGGCACCTCCTCTCCAGACCACAAACGCTCTAAATCATAAAAACTTCTTGCCGCGGGTTGCATGACGTGGACAACAACGTCACCCAAATCCACGAGAACCCAATCAGCTGCATTTTCGCCTTCGACTCCCACGGGGGGATACCCGGCTTCCTTGGCCTTTATGACAACGTTATCGGCAAGTGATTTGACGTGACGTGAGGAGTTACCACTGGCTACCACTAAAAAATCCATCACAGAGCTGATGTCGCGGACGTCTAGGATTTTTGGATCGACGGCCTTGAGGTCCTCAAGTGCACCGACCACAAGGTCGGTCATGGGAGTGTTTGCTTGCGTCAAAAAATAAGCCTCAAAAAAGAAAGTTAGCTGTAGAGCTTGTGCTCATTAATATACTCCATTACCGCAACAGGGATCACCTCCGGATCAAGACGCTGTGCCTGCAAGGTTTTTCGCAGATCGGTGGAAGAAACGTCGATGAACGCACATGCCATCCTCGCCACCGCACCACAGGCCATCGTCCTAATGGTCGGCAGATCAACCTGCGTCTGAGTCATCCATTGATTCACCTCAGCCGGCAGGTCTGGGAAAACGCCCGGGCGTCTGGTGACAATGAGATTACTGACTGTTGTGATGTCTCGCCAGCGCCACCACTTATGAAAAGAAGGCAGGCAGTCGTCCCCGATCACAAAGTAAAGACCCGCGCTATTGCCAAGCTCACTCCGAATCGCCATTAGGCTATCGATGGTATATGACCGGCCCTCTCGATCGAGTTCTCGACAGTCGAGCTCCAACTCTGGAAAGTCCTCTAGTGCAATCTTGAGCATTGCGACTCTGTGCTCAACGGATACCGAGTGAGCCACCTTCAAAGGGGACTGCGCGGCGGGCATAAGATACATATGGTCGAGCTCTAAAGTCCGTTTGACATCGCTTGCAATGCGCAAATGCCCGCAGTGGACGGGATTGAAGCTCCCACCCATCACACCGACCCGAAGGTCAGACTCGAATGTGCCCATCGCCCAAAACTACATATTTTTGACTGGTCAATCCCTCTAAACCCACTGGGCCTCTGGCGTGGATCTTGTCGGTCGAAATACCTATCTCCGCACCCAAGCCATATTCGAATCCGTCGGCAAAGCGCGTCGATGCATTGACCATCACAGAACTCGAGTCGACGGCGCGCAGAAAAAACATCGCAGTTTGATGACAACGCGTCACGATGCCGTCTGTGTGGCCCGATCCATGGAGACTGATGTGAGCAATCGCTTGATCAACACCATCGACAACCTTAATGGCCAAGATCGGTGCCAAATACTCTTCATCCCAGTCGCTCATTGTGGCGAGTGAACACGCATCTCCCAGCACCGCCTCTGTTTTCTCGCAACCACGTAGCTCGACTCCCGCAGCCAACAGGGGCTTTGCAATGGCTGGCAACATTTCAGTTACCGCTGCATCGACTAACAACGTTTCCATTGTGTTGCAGGTGCCATACCGATGCGTTTTGGCGTTCAAGGCCAACGCGACTGCCATATCTGGATCTGCCTCCGCATGGATATATAAGTGACAGACTCCATCCAAATGC
Source organism: Luminiphilus sp. (assembly GCA_965660865.1). GTDB lineage: Bacteria > Pseudomonadota > Gammaproteobacteria > Pseudomonadales > Halieaceae > Luminiphilus. The sequence goes on along the minus strand of CBFIBL010000033.1, from coordinate 82,092 downwards.
TTGAGCACAGGCACACGTGCCTCCCTTGAAACCCGCTCAATCAGGCCCTTGCCGCCACGAGGCACGATCATATCAATCACGCCCTCGAGACCGACGATTGTCGATACAGCACTGCGGTCTGTAGTGTCGACAACTTGGACAGCTTCCTCGGGCAACCCCGCGCGGACGAGACCATTTTTTATGCACCCGGCGAGCACCAGATTTGAGCGTATCGCCTCCGATCCACCACGAAGCATCACAGCATTGCCAGACTTTAAACACAGACTGGCTGCATCAATTGTCACGTTTGGTCGGGACTCGTAGATGATACCAATCAAGCCTAAAGGTACGCGCATTTTCCCAACCTGAATACCAGACTCCATTGATTGCAAGCCTTCGATACCCCCGATTGGATCGGGCAGCGACCGAACAATGTTTAACGCATCTACCATGCCGTCGATGCGCGCATTGTTAAGTTCAAGTCGATCAATTAGCGCGTGATCAAGGCCCACCTCTCTCGCTTTAGTCAAATCTTCCTCATTCGCTTCAAGGAGCGCGGATCGCGCCTCGACCAAAGCCTCGCTAATCGCATCGAGCGCAGCATTTCGCTGTGATACCGGCGCATTGGCAATAGAGTGACACGCTGACTTCGCAGATATTGCGAGTGCTTCTATGTGTTGATGTACCGTCACGCCCAGACTCCGCTGATAAAGAACGTCAAGTATACGCTAGACTCACCGTTCATTGTTGACAATGGTTCTCATTAGCATTACGGTTCTCATATGTATGTATGCATCTGTAAAGGCGTAACCGACCGAGCTATTAGAGAACAAGTGGCGGCTGGCGCGCGCTCACTCGCTGAGGTCAGCCGCGCTACCGGCTGTTCTACCCAGTGCGGCAAGTGCTCGTGCTTCGCAGAATCACTCGTCAGCGAAGCCATGAACCGCGGAGTGCAGAGCGTGGCGGCGAGAAGGGGCTGAAACCTAGCCTAAACGCGACTGCGTTTGCGAATCATTTTCATTTTCTTTTCCTTAAAAATCAATAACTTATACTTTATTGATCCGGCCTCCTAAGGTATGCTGTGTATACAACCAACGGTATCTCAGGATCAAAGTCATGAAAGGCAACCCGGACGTCATTCGCCACCTCAATAAAATTCTCTACAATGAGCTTGTCGCCATTAATCAGTACTTTCTGCACTCAAAAATGTACAAAGATATGGGGCTCACGGAGCTGGCAGAGCACGAGTATCATGAATCAATTGACGAGATGAAGCATGCGGACGAGCTCGTCGAGCGGATCTTATTTCTCGAGGGCATCCCAAACCTCCAGGATCTGGGCAAATTGAGGATTGGCGAGACACCGCGTGAGATGCTCGAGTGCGATCTCCAGTTAGAGCATGTGGCACACGACGATCTGAAAGCGACAGTTAAGTGTTGTGAAGAGGTGGGCGATTACGTGTCACGCGACCTCGCCAAGCGCATTTTAGACGCCGAGGAAGAGCACATCGATTGGCTTGAGACGCAGCTGTCACTCATGAACCGCGTGGGCGAACAGAACTACCTGCAAACCGCGATGAAGACCGTAAAGCCCAGCCAAGGATGAGCTTAGCGTTGCTCCGAGGTCAAACCTCGGAGCCACCCTCCCCCACCACAATCTCTTTGAGCTCGCCGGTTGCGTCCATATCGCAGACGATATCGCAGCCACCGATCAACTCGCCATCAACCCATAGTTGCGGAAATGTTGGCCAGTTGCCGTAAGCCGGCAGATTGGCGCGAATTTCTGGATTACTGAGCACATCAACATAGGCAAATTTTTGACCGCAACCCATCAGCGCTTGGACGGTTCTTGCAGAAAATCCACATTGAGGCTGATTTGGGGAACCTTTCATGTACAGAATCACGCGATTACTCTCGATCTGATCCTTAATGGTCTCCATAATGTCCATTTACGCTCTCCGCAATGTGATTCGTGATCTAATTCTATTAGTTTACCAGAAACTACTAGGCCATCGAGAGCAAAACTAACGTTAGGACGCTGACATGTCTGCCATTATGTCTACTTATGGGCGACTCCCAGTCGCTTTTGCTTCGGGTGCCGGTGCCGAGCTTTATAATCAGAGGGGAGAGATATTTCTCGACGCCCTGTCGGGTATTGCCGTAACCAACCTCGGGCACTGCCACCCAAACGTCACCCGCGCGATTACAGAGCAGGCAGAGACACTGCTTCACACGTCCAATCTATACCGTATTTCTCAACAGGAGCGCCTCGCCACCGAACTCACTCAACTCACGGGTATGAAGAAAGTCTTTTTTTGTAACTCGGGAGCAGAGGCGAATGAAACAGCGATAAAAGTTGCTCGGAGACACGGTGCCAATCAAGGCATAAAGGACCCCAAAATTGTCGTGATAGACGGTGCATTTCATGGAAGAACCATGGGCGCACTCTCCGCAACTGGAAGCGCGGCGATTCAGGAGGCGTTTAAACCGCTTTTGCCCGGCTTCATTCGCATCGGAAGAAACGACATTGAAGGCTTGGAAAATATCGCGAAACAGCATCGCGACATCGTCGCGATTCATGTGGAGCCGATACAAGGCGAGAGCGGTATTTGGCCAATGGAGCTCCCCTTCCTCCAACGCGCCCGACAACTCTGCGACGAAAATAATTGGCTCCTCAGCTTCGATGAAGTGCAGTCCGGTAATGGACGTTGCGGCGCGCTGTACGTGTTCCAACGCTTAGGCGTTATCCCTGACGTCTTGGCAACCGCGAAAGGCTTGGGCAACGGGCTACCTATCGGAGCATGCATGACTAACGCGCGAGCCAGCGAGTTGTTAATCGCTGGAGACCACGGAACAACATACGGGGGAAACCCTATCTGCTGTGCGGCAGCGAGCGCCGTAATCAATACACTGAGTGCCGAACAACTGTGGGATCGCGCTGACAGTATTCGGGGATGGATTCTCGACGCAATGCATGATCACCTAACTGACGTGGAACTCGTAAAAGAAGAGCGCGGTCAGGGGCTGATGATCGGTATTGAACCAACGGTCCCCACGGCCGATATTGTTCGCATGGCCCTCGAGAGGCGGCTGTTACTCAATGTGGCTGGAGGAAATACGATCCGTCTTCTACCGCCTCTTGTTATGACCGAACCGCAGGCAAAGTCAGTGGGTGAAGGCGTCGCTGATATTTTAAATACGCTTAGCAAAACCCATCGTCATAATTCGCTGGAGCACCAAGGATGAGTAGCACCCGCCATTTCCTTACACTCAACGATCTATCACGCGATGAGTTTTTGTCACTGTTGCGGCGAGCATCGGAACTCAAGACGCTTCAGCGAAAGGGTATTGCACACGACTCCCTTAAAGGAAAAGTGATGGCAATGATCTTCGCTAAGTCATCGACCCGAACCCGCGTCTCTTTCGAGGCCGGCATGACCCAATTGGGCGGTAGCGCCATGTTTCTATCGTCCGCCGACACGCAAATGGGACGTGGCGAACCTATCAGTGATACGGCGAGGGTTATCTCATCGATGGTTGATATCGTTATGATCCGCACTTTCGCTCACTCGGACGTGGAACTGTTCGCACAACATTCCAGCGTTCCAGTGATCAATGCACTCACAGACGACTATCACCCCTGCCAACTCCTCGCCGATATGCAAACGTGGATGGAACACCGCGGCGACGTTCAAGGAAAAACAGTTTGTTGGCTCGGGGACGGCAATAATATGTGTCAGTCCTATATTAATGCCGCCAAAATTTTAGGCTTTCACCTGAAAATTGCCTGCCCTGAAGGCTACGAACCGACGGTAGAACTGATTGAGCAAGCGCAGGGTTATGCGACGATTGAACATGATCCCAAGCGGGCGTGCGAAGGGGCACACCTGCTAGTCACCGATGTCTGGGCATCAATGGGTCAGGAAGAGGAGGCGAGACTTCGCGAACAGGCGTTACAAGCCTACCAACTCAATCAAAGACTGCTCGACTTAGCAGATGCCGAAGCGTTGTATCTTCATTGCTTGCCTGCGCATCGCGGTGAGGAGATCACTGCTGACCTGATGGATAATCCTGACACTGTTATATGGGACGAGGCTGAAAACAGACTTCACGCTCAGAAGGCGCTCATCGAATTTCTCCTGAGTTAAAGATCTCATCCGCGCCAAAAACCCCATGGCTCACAGCGGCTGTGATCGCTGGTCCTGATCGGGGCGGTCCTCTGTCTTACTCTTACAAACTCACCTAAGTGTCGCGGTCATCCTGCAAACAATGATTATTCTCAGGTGAGCCATCTCGTCACACACGGGCGCCATCATTCAACTGATCAATACACCAACCGATGCCATCAGTCATTGTTATGCAACAACGGTGATACGTAAGGCATTTTGTGAGTTAGTGCTAACTTTAAATACGAACACATCTTATCCACAGGAAATTCCCTGCTTTTTGGGGTTGCATTCCCCCCTGCTCCGCCCTATCTTGGGGGTGTTATCGGACCCGACCCCAAGATGTGGTGAAAATCAGTAAAACAGACACCACGCTATAAGCGGTCGTTCAACCACAGAAAAGTACGTGAGGTGAGAGCAGCATGCAGACAGGCAGTGAAACCGCGGGCAACCAAACGCCCGTAAATCCGCCCGTAACGGGAACACCAAGTCAGACGCGACTAGCAGCAACAGCGCCAGGGCAAATGCGGGTCATAAAACGCAATGGAACGGTAGTCCCCTTTGAGGACAGTAAAATTTCAGTTGCTATCACCAAGGCGTTTCTAGCAGTTGAAGGCGGAACGGCGGCAGCGAGCTCTCGAATTCATGAAACAGTCGCCAAACTCACTGAGCAGGTTGTCGGTACGTTCAAACGCCGTATGCCATCGGGTGGCACGATCCACATCGAAGACATTCAGGATCAAGTCGAGTTAGCTTTAATGCGAGCTGGGGAACACCTCATTGCGCGCGACTATGTCATTTATCGAGAGTCCCGTCGTCAAGCGCGCATTGAAAAAGAAGCCTTATCACCAGAATCGGAAGCCGCGGCGGGCGCCATTAACGTTGTGGGCGCCGACGGTACGTCCAAGCCGTTGGATATTGAGCGTATCCGCACAATTGTCGCCGAGGCCTGCATGGATCTGACCGATGTAAGCGAAGCGGCAATTATTGACGAGGCCCTGAAAAACCTTTACGACGGCGTGACCGAGCAAGAGCTAAGCACCTCATTGGTGATCACTGCTCGAACCATGATCGAGCAGGAGCCTAACTACTCGAGCGTAGCTGCAAGATTACTGCTCGATAACCTGCGGGCCGAGGGTTTGAGCTTCCTTAATGTCGCAGACTCTGCGACACAAAGCGACATGACGACCTTCTACCCACAGGCGCTGACAGCCTTCATAAGTCGCGGTATCGAGCTTGAGTTACTGGCACCAAACCTCGCAGAGTTCGATCTCACTATGCTGGGCGAAGCGCTGTTGCCGGAGCGCGATCTTCAGTTCAGCTACCTAGGCTTGCAGACGCTATACGACCGCTACTTCATCCACAGCGACGAGGTACGCTTTGAACTACCACAGCTCTTCTTCATGCGCGTCGCTATGGGGCTTGCAACACGAGAGGAAGACAAAAATGCTCGCGCCATCGAGTTTTATCAGCTCCTCTCATCGTTTGATTACATGAGCTCGACGCCCACGCTGTTCAATTCAGGCACACTTCGCCCACAGCTGAGCTCTTGCTACCTCACCACAGTGCCCGATGACCTTCACGGTATTTACGGAGCGATCCAAGATAACGCGATGCTCTCGAAGTTTGCTGGCGGCTTGGGTAATGACTGGACGCCTGTACGAGCACTGGGTGCCTACATCAAAGGTACCAATGGCAAGAGCCAAGGTGTCGTGCCGTTCTTAAAGGTAGTCAATGACACAGCGGTTGCTGTTAACCAAGGAGGCAAGCGCAAGGGGGCGGTCTGTGCCTACCTCGAAACTTGGCATATGGATATCGAGGAGTTCCTGGAGCTCCGCAAGAATACCGGCGACGATCGCCGTCGTACGCATGACATGAACACGGCCAACTGGGTGCCAGACCTATTCATGAAGCGTGTATTCGAGGATGGTGAATGGACCCTATTCTCGCCAAACGACGTGCCTGACCTGCACGACCTTTACGGTACAGCATTCGAAGAGCGTTACATGCAGTACGAAGAGCAGGCGCGCAGCGGTCAGCTAAAGCTGCACAAAACACTGAAAGCTCAGGCCTTGTGGCGCAAGATGCTCGGGATGATTTTCGAGACCGGTCACCCATGGATCACATTTAAAGATCCCTGCAACATCCGGTCACCCCAACAACACTGCGGTGTGGTGCACTCCTCAAACCTGTGTACAGAAATCACACTCAATACGAGCAAAGACGAGATTGCCGTCTGTAACTTAGGATCGGTCAACCTGCCGCAACATATTGAGAACGGCGAACTCAATATGGATAAGTTGCGAAAGACAGTCACCACTGCCATTCGCATGCTCGATAATGTCATCGATATCAATTATTACTCTGTTGAGACGTCAGAAAACTCAAACATGAAGCACCGACCCATTGGTCTGGGCCTTATGGGTTTCCAAGATGCGCTGTACAAGACTGACATCTCATATGCGTCAGAGCAGGCGGTTGAATTCGCCGATAAATCAATGGAAGCCATAAGCTATTTCGCGATCAGCGCGTCAACCGATCTTGCGGCAGAGCGCGGCGAGTACTCTAGCTACGAGGGGTCGCTCTGGAGTCAGGGCATCTTCCCAATCGACTCGCTTAATATGCTGGTAGAACAACGCGGTTCGGACTACATCTCAGTCAACCAAGACAGCACCATGGATTGGGGTGAACTTCGAGGTAAAGTTGCTCAACAGGGCATGCGTAACTCAAACGTAATGGCGATCGCGCCCACAGCAACGATTGCCAATATTACGGGTGTTTCGCAGTCGATCGAACCGACTTACCAGAACCTCTACGTGAAATCGAATCTCTCGGGCGAGTTCACCGTGGTCAACCCTTACTTAGTACGCGACCTAAAGGAACGTGGCTTGTGGGATAAAGTAATGGTCAACGATCTCAAATATTTCGACGGAAGCGTGCAGGCTGTCGATCGAATTCCTGCAGATCTAAAAGCAAAGTATGCCACCGCCTTTGAGGTTGAGCCTCGCTGGCTGGTGGACGCAGCGAGCCGCCGCCAGAAGTGGATTGATCAAGCTCAATCGCTCAATTTGTACATCAATAACGCAAGTGGCAAAAAACTGGACGTCACGTACCGAATGGCTTGGTACAGCGGTTTAAAAACAACATACTACCTGCGTTCGTTAGCGGCGACAGGGACGGAGAAATCGACGGTTAACACTGGGCAACTCAATGCTGTTTCTCAGCAGGCAGCAGAGACAGCACCCGTTCAACCAGCGCCAGTACCCCAAGCCTGTTCGCTTGACGATCCAGATTGTGAAGCTTGTCAGTAACCAAATAAGACAAAGGAGTTATAACGATGCTTAATTGGGATGATTACAACGTAGCCGAGGGCGAAGCGCCTACGGCTGCACCACAGCAACAAGCACCTGTTCAACCTGAGGTGGTTAGCAAGACTCTTGAGTCGCTTAACGAGCAAGCGGCAGTCTCAGCACCTGCGGCTGCGACAGTGAAAGCAGCGGCGGAGGCTATTGCAAATATCGATACAGCGCCCGGTCTGGAAGAGCTGGAAATGGGAGCATCGCGCATTTCTGTTGATGAGAAAGCGATGATTAACTGCCGCGCCGATTTAAACCAGCTCGTGCCCTTTAAGTACGATTGGGCATGGCAGAAATATCTCGATGGCTGTGCAAACCATTGGATGCCACAAGAGATCAACATGACCGCGGATGTGGCTACATGGAAAAGTGAAGATGGTTTGACGGAAGACGAGCGTCGTATTGTCATGCGATCTCTCGGTTACTTCTCGACAGCGGACTCACTCGTTGCCAACAACTTGGTACTAGGTATTTATCGCCTAATTACCAACCCAGAGTGCCGTCAATACTTGCTTCGCCAAGCGTTTGAGGAAGCCATCCATACGCATGCTTATCAGTACTGCATCGAGTCTCTGGGCATGGACGAGGGTGAAGTCTTTAACATGTACCGTGAGGTTCCTTCTGTCGCTAAGAAGGCGTCATGGTCGCTCGATAAGACGAAGGCCCTTTCGGACCCCAACTTCACAACAGGCACGGTAGAAGATGACCAGCAGCTATTGAGAAATCTCATTGGTTTCTACGGCGTAACTGAGGGAATTTTCTTCTACTGCGGATTTACCCAGATCTTATCGATGGGTCGTCGTAATAAGATGACCGGTGTAGCTGAGCAGTTTCAATACATCTTGCGCGATGAGTCTATGCACCTGAACTTTGGCATTGATGTGATCAATCAGATCAAGCTCGAGAATCCGCATCTTTGGACCGAAGCGTTCCAGCAGGAAGTGATTCAAATGATTCTTGAGGGCACCGCTCTGGAAATCGAATATGCCAGAGACACAATGCCTCGCGGCGTTCTGGGAATGAACGCGAGCATGATGGAAGAGTATCTTCAATTCATTGCGAACCGGCGACTGACACAGCTTGGTCTACCAGAGCAGTTCCCAGGCGCACAGAATCCGTTCCCGTGGATGTCCGAGATCATGGATCTACGCAAAGAAAAGAACTTCTTTGAAACACGTGTGATCGAGTATCAGACCGGTGGTGCACTGAGCTGGGACTAATGACTCTCATACTAAAAAGCCCCGCTAAGCGGGGCTTTTTTTTGCTCGGTGTTTTTGTTCGCCTGGTTTTTGCTCAGGTTTCTTCCCGCTAGCTGCAGACTGCAAACAGTAGAGCCCATCAGCAAAAAAACGTAAGACTCCCTCAACTCTGAAAATCAAAGGTAACCCGCGGTAATGCCTCCAGAATGGCGCGACCATATCGCTTACTCGCAATCCGCGTATCCAAGAGCGTAATGATCCCTTCATCTGTCTCTGTACGGAGAAGTCGCGCGCAGGCCTGGAGTAATCTGAGGGAGGCTGAAGGGACAGTCAGCTCCATAAACGGATTACGCCCCTCCGCCTCAAGTAGCTCGGCATGAGGCGCGTCAATCGGGTTATCGAGCGCGACAAAAAGCTGCTGACTGCCGCAATTACACTGGTCAATCTGGACGTTTACCTAGGTATGGCGCTGCTTACTGGTAGAGTGAGTGCTCAGCACTAAGCCAGTATGCTACGCGTTTTCAACGCCGGTGCCTACAGTGTCAGGGCGTTGTGGTGCGGGTCTGGGTTTTGGTGTCCGCTGGCTTGCGACGGTGTTTGCGAAGCCCCGGGCGCGGCAACTACTGGATATTGGTATTGCTGTGGTTATGTAGATGATAGCTCCAAGGTTAATATTTAATGTAGTGATCAAGCAATCATGGACTCCAAATTAATCTGATTCTCGGCCACTCACGGTCTTACCCCGCCATTGGCAGCATAGGGTCGTCGCCAGTTTTAGTACCGCATAAAGTAGTCATTGATGTCGGGCTTAGCTGCGGCGAGGCTACTATATCCGAGTGGTGGTACCCACTCCGATTTCAAGCTTCGGAACAATCTTTCTATCGGTGAGTTGTCCCAACAGTTTCCACGCCAGTCACACTCTGCTTATTTCGGTGACGCCACAGAACACGTCGGAAGCGCCGACTGGCATACTGGCTGCCTTGATCTGAATGGAACATCAGGCCTTCAGGGAAGCCACGTGACTCAGGCGCGATTTGTAGCGCGTCGATGACGAGTTGCGCGTTCGATTTGTCGCCTTGTATGTGAAGTAACTGGACCGGTTAACCTCCAGTACTTCGCACAGCTCGCTGCCCTTGAAGTGCACTCTCAGCGTGTCGATCAGTGCGACTGATCGATCTCGTCGGATACCAAGAGTGCTGTAGCCTTTTTTAGGATCAACTTCTCCCGCTCAAGCTTGTTGATCTTGGCCTTGAGCACCCGAATCTCCTGCTGCTCTGGCGTTAATGCAACCATTTCTGGAACGCCACCGTTACGTTCAAATTGAACTTGCTTAACCCTGCGCCTCAGCGCGCGATCTTTAAGTTCAAACTGCTCGCAGACCTCTTTAGCACTGAACCCCTGACCCAAGACCAAACAGGCAGTCTCTCGTTTGAACTCTCGGGTAAAAGTACGTCTCGCACGCGTCTGAACACTCCTCCGTGGGTGGTAGGCTACCACCAAAAAGCGTGTCCAAAATCATTGAGTAACGATACTAAAGCTCAGTTAGCTATCTAGCTGAACTTCTACATTTCACCTCGAATTCTAGAGGCGACAGTGCACTATCTATTACACTTAAGAACAAATCGAACCTTGGGTTTTAAGTTATGCTGACGTGGGTATCAGTAACCACAGTTCATGCGCCAGTTTGGCTGATCAAGCTGCATGCAAATTACATGATCAATCTGGGCGCCCAACGAGTAGTTTACTTTTTAGATTGCCCAGAGTTTTATTCCATAGAAGATATTGAAAGCATCTCTGCACTGGCAACTGTAATTTTATGCGACAGCGCATATTGGGAAATGCATTCAGAGCGCCCACCTCGTGTGCCCGGTCGACAACTAAAAAATATTGCCTTTGCGCGCTCTAAGATTAATGCTGAGTGGTTTTTTCATATTGACATTGATGAGTTTCCGTTTGTACCCGACGGCGTTAATGGACTCATAGCCTCCATAGCGCCGGATGTCTCAGAGATACGTTTTGATAATGTTGAGCGGGTCTTGCGTCAAGACCTGTCCAGCTGGCATGAGGGGATTCTGCGCCTCCCAAACACTGACTTGGTGACACAGCGTACGGCCTATGGCGGCGCTGCTGTTTTTTTCGGCAACGGTCTAGTTGAGTACTATCATGGAAAATCGATGGTGAAAAATAAACCTAACCTAATCCAGTCGGCTCATGGATCAAGTAATATAAATCATGGCTTTGATGTGATTAGGTATAACCCTCCTATTTCGGCCGCTTCAATTATTCACGTATCTTGTATGTCCCGCGTTCATTTTTTTCATAGAGTGAAATCCAAAAGTCAATCTTCAGGGAGAGCAGGAGAAAAATCGTATAAATTGCGTCATCAATATACCTTGGAAAACTGGTTATTCCGTAATAATCAGCTTCAAAAAAACGCTTTACAGGCTTTTAACTTACTTTACACATGTACGCGCGCACAGATGGAAGACTGGGTAAAGATGGAATTGTGCGCCCATATGCCGGTGCAGTTTACTCGCGCCATTGAGAGAGCAGCTAGCGGTTCTGAAGAATTGCAGTTGGCCTATGTTGATTCAACCTTCGCTGAGTTTTATTCAAGACGTTAACGTATATCAGTCCATATCATCTCAAAAGTGTGGTCTGGACCTTTAGTTTTCAGTCGTTGATTCGGCGCGTCATGAACGTGCCATACTATTCGCGAATTCCAGAGCCACTAGGACAGATCTCGACCCGTAAGTTCCTGAGTTTTCTCAATGTCGGTAATCTATTTGCGCAGCGCTGTGAGTCGGTCAAACACCGGTAGCAATACTCCGCGAAATGCAAATTACCTTTCCCAACACCCTAAACAAAAGCCTTAAACACGCACCCAAAGAAAGCTGAGCGCGTCACCTACGGTACCGGCATATTTTGTCAGGGTATTCCACCAGTTACCCGCCCAATACAGAGTTTTAAAAAACGACTCAGATAGCCAACCTGTCAACTGTGAATATCGAACGTGAATCGAGGTAATGTGTCTAAAATGGCGCGCCCGTAGCGCTTACTGGAAATTCGGGTATCAAGGAGTGTGATAATCCCCTCGTCGTCCTCGGTTCTGAGTAACCGCCCGCAAGCCTGCAGCAATCTCAATGAGGCACTTGGAACGGTAAGCTCCATGAAAGGATTACGCCCCTCTGCTTCTAGCAATTCCGCGTGAGCGGCATCAATTGGATCATCGGGTGCGGCGAAAGGTAGTTTAGCGATAATAACATGCTCGCAATAAGGCCCCGGTAAGTCGACGCCCTCTGCAAAACTCGCAAGACCAAAAATAATGGAAGAGTGCCTGGAATCAATGCGCCTTCGATGCTCAGCAATAATCTCCGCTTTACTCATCACACCTTGAATAAGCAACGAGTCGCCAAACTGTGATTCGAGAGCGTCGTTTACCTCTTGTAACTGACGTCTTGAACTGAAAAGGACGAGTGTGCCTAATCGTTTTTCCAGTAATGACGGTAGGCGTTCGATTAACTCCTCGGTGTGTTCTTGCGGCTTACTGGGATCGCTCCTCATCATCGGTACGACAAATCGGCCTTTGGAAGCATCAAAGGGACTCTCTACGCGCGCAAGTTTCGTATCTTTTGGGAGCCCAGCTTGCTGCATTAGATGCTCAAATGAACCTAAGGCTGTGAGTGTCGCTGACGTCATTACAGCACCACAAACACGATCCCAAACATGCTCTGACAAAATATCTCTGGCGTAGATGGGACTCGCGAAACACTCAATGGAACTTTCGTCGCCATAGTGCCGCATCCACCGTGCCCAAGGCGTGCCCCCCTGTTCTGCGGACTCTGCGTAACTTTCCCAGAGTGCAAATTGCCCCTCAGCGCGAGCGACCATGACCTGTAGGTCGTTGAGGCTCGCTTCCCACGTCTCCCGGTCGTCGACATCCACCTCCTCGAGTAACGACTCGGTAAGTCCCAAAAGGGGGTTTAGCCGTTGAAGGTTTACTCGCCACAAATCTCGGAGCGCCGACGCTGCCTCTCGAAGTTCGCCCTCCACCACACCAAACTCGAAGCGCAAATCGGAGCGGATATCGGTTCGACTATTCAACAGTGACCAACACAGCCCAAAAGTGTCCCGGGTCAGCTGCAATAAATCAGTCTGATTCGCCGTGATTGCCGCAAGCGCCTCAGCTCTCACCTCATTTTCTAAAAAGAATGTGTGCTTGGTCTCGAACCACTGCTGACTTTCTGCGAGATTATTGAGTGTTCTCCCGCTACGAGCGAAGCAGGCAAAATGCTGCAAACACTTTTCGGCAAGCTGATGCCCTTCATCAAAAATATAAAAACTCTCCTCGGGTGGAGAGAGAATCCGACCACCGCCCAAGCGAAAATCCGACAGTACAAGATCGTGATTAGTCACAATGACATCGGCCTCTTCCAAACCCTCTCGCGCACGGAAGAAACTGCATCCAGTTATGTGGGGACAGCGACGGCCGAGGCACTGTGAGTGGTCTGTAGTCACCGATCGAATCACACTTGGCTCCAACGCATCTGACCAGCTATCAAGATCGCCATCCCAACTATCGTCACTCACCGCCATTAACATAGCGTCGTAGGTTCTCTGCGCCTCCTCTCCTTCAGGAGGCTCAACCTCATCTGGATACATCGACAACATCGACGTCTCAGGCTCACCCTGAATTAGCTGATCCAACTTATAAAGGCAGAGATAGCGACTACGGCCTTTCGCAAGCTGATAATTGAAATTGATGCCACTGTGGCGCTTTATCTCTGGAAGGTCCTTGAGAATCAGCTGTTCTTGCAGTGCTATTGTTGCTGTGGAAATAACGAGGGTCTTAGATCGCGCTTTTGCCACGGGCAAAGCAGCTATGGTGTAAGCGATTGTTTTACCGGTGCCTGTACCCGCTTCGATCGCCAAAAAAGGTGAACTTTCCGAGTCGCCGAGAGTATTAGCCACCTCGGCAATCATTTGACGTTGCCCCCAGCGAGGCTTGAGCGCTTTTGCTTTTGTAAGATTTAAAAAAGCATCACGAACCGATTGTCGAATATCTTCACTGAGCAAGTCGGGTCAACTCTTCGCTAAAAGATGCAGCAAATTCAACACAGGCTTTGCATAGGCTGACAGTGCCAAATTACGCTCTAACGGCGTTAATTCATCGAATCTCGCCATAAATTGTTCCCGAGAAATACTGGCTTCAGGAATATCCGTTGTTGCAGGCAAGTCGTCGTCGCCCCCCAGAGCTTCGTAGGCCCAGATATTGGTTTGAAACAGGCGATAGTTCTCAACTATTTGCGTGTCTATGCACGCAATCGCATCCGCGACGGCCAAAGAATCGCCCATTAGAGGCGTTCCAAATTCCAGATGCACACGTCCTTTATTGCCCGTTATACCAGCAGCAATACTCTCCAAATCCTCGAATTGCCGCTTGTGGTATTCGTCACCAACTGCGAGTTCTCGAGCCTTTAAGCAATCACAAGGGTCGAGTTCATAGGAAATACTAAGCGGCACAATGTTGAGCTTTTTTAGAACGTCATCCACTGACTCACTTTTTTTATCGCGTGACAACGTCAGCATTTTTAACACGGCGGCCTCGGTCCGATCGTTACCGTCTTTAGCACGTCCCTCCCGTTGAGCAATCCAAAGCGATCCGTCGTTATTCTCAATGGCGTTACGCACAAAATTTGAAAGCTGTTTAGACGCGGCCAGCTGTTGCTTCGGCCCGCTGAGGTTGCGTTTAACGATAAAGCTTTTGTTGATGCGCATCAGATGCGACACCCAGGGCTTTTGCAATAAATTATCGCCAACTGCGATCTGCGCCGTTCTGTGCTCATGATTCACTAGGACAATATTTGCGTAGGCCGAGTCCATCACGATGTCTCTGTGATTACTGATAAACAAATAAGAGCTCTCTGTTGAAAGGCGCTCAATTCCGCGATAGGTGAACCGCGAGGTGTCAGCGACTACTCTGTCGAGGCGCGGTTTGACTAAACTCTGAAACGCTTCAATGGTATCTACACCTTGGAGCTCTTTTTTCAAAAAGCGCCGCGCAAACAAACGGGCAATCCACGGCATCCACTTAGCAATATTATTTCCCCGCAGGGCCATGAGCGTATCGATGAATTCATTGTCTGCCAAAAGATCTGCGACGACCGCACTTACTTCCTCATCACGATAGGGTCTGATCTCGTTGTATGGATCTGTCATGGATCTTTTGCCGCTTTAAAATAAACTCGGGTGAATTGGTCGCAGTGAATCTGACTATTAGCGTATTACGTCTTTTAGCGCGTGTTCACAAACACGTATTCTGGTAGCATCGCCACCCGTCGTGAACCCTACCTGCGGAGAAGAAGAGATGGAAGCGTCTAGCGCATATTTGATGTTTTTGGGAGTGTCGTGCTTGTTGGTGAGCTGGGGGTTACTGCTAATCACTGCTTGGAAAGAAGATTTTGCATGGGGAATGTTCTCATTGATCCTGCCCCCTGTTGGTTACGGCTACGCGCTATTTCGATTATCAGAAGCAAAAGAAACGCTGCTTCTGGCTGTCCTTGGTTGGTTTCTCGTTATTCTGGGGCTCTGACCTAGACATTATTACCGTATCGGCGCGGAGCGGTTGACATAGGCATCGACGTCACCCAATATCTGCGCCCTTTGAATTCCGGAGAGATTTCGTGGCGAACTCACCACAGGCTCGTAAAAGAGCAACACAAAACGACAAGCGCCGAGCTCACAATGCAAGTTTGCGTTCACTCGTTCGTACCAAGATAAAGCAAGTCATCGCTGCCGTTAATGCTGGCGAGCACGGCGCGGCACAAGAAGCTTACCAAGCGGCAGTGCCTGTTATAGACCGCATGGTTAGTAAGGGCATTATCAAGAAAAACAAAGCGGCGCGTCATAAGAGTCGTTTAAATTCAAAGGTAAAAGCGCTGGCCTAAAATATCAGCGGTTTTCAGAACTCAACTCACAATGATGAGTTGAGTACACCGCTCCCTAGCGCGCCAAGCGGCGAGCTTACCGGTCTAACCTTATGAGCGACGCTGTCAATACAGACAAAAGCCACCGCTTCATTTTTGAAGACGCAGATGTGCGTGGGGAAACGGTAACGCTCCGAAACGTGCTTGAGAATCTTTATGCGGCACACCCCTACGGAGATGGCGTGAAGCGCCTGCTTGGGGAGTTTGCGGCTGCGGTCGTTGTCATTAGCAATAATCTAAAGTTTCAAGGAAGGGTGGTACTGCAAGGGCGTAGCAATGGTCCCTTGTCTCTGGTCATGGTCGAATGTTCGTCAGACGGGCAGGTGCGCGGCGTCGCTCGTGGTGAGCTTAACGCACCAGTCGGCAGCTTACGCTCGCTCGTCCCCGAGGGCATTTTGACGCTGACGATAGAGCCAGATGAAGGCCAACGCTATCAAGGTATTATCGCTGTGCAGCGAGATGAGCTATGCGATGTACTCAGCGACTATTTTGAGCAGAGTGAGCAATTAGCGACCAAGTTTTGGTTGACAACGGGTCATGGCACTGCAACAGCACTGATGCTGCAACAACTCCCCGACCAAGTAGTCACTGATGAGACTGTGCGGTTTGATCAATGGCAAACGCTGTGCGCACTTGCGGATACTGCGACGGATGAAGAATTACTGACAATCGACACCGATAGACTCTTGTATCGACTTTTTAACGAGTGGTCAGTGAAGCGTTTCGAGCCAAAAGGGATTCGCTTCGAGTGTAACTGCTCAGCTGAGCGGAGCCTAAATGCCATCCGCTTACTTCCCGAACACGAGATTACAGAGCTATTCGAAGAGCAAGAAATAGTGACGATGAACTGCGAAATGTGCAGTAAACGCTACTCGTATTCACTGACTGATGTCAGACCACAACCTGGACACACAGTTCACTGATCTGGTAACCGTATGTCGTACGGTCACATCCCAGAACGCATCTCGCATACCCATACCCTAGAGAGCAACGCTGGTTAAACCGGTGTATCCGCAGTGAAAAAATCCACAGGCGCGTAGTGTGCTCGCTCCACAACGAGGACTTTCGAGCACGCGGTTGCGTCATAAATAGCTGAGAAACAGCGGAGAAAGACAGTTGTGTCGGGCTGCCAAATCGCACTGGTGCTAGAAATTTAGCATTAGACATTTGTATTGATCTGCCCTAAGAAACCGAGTAGTGATAATAGGTAAACAACGGCGGAACGATACAAAAAAGGGGCGTCGACGCCCCCATTTGCTCAGCGCTTATGCGAGTGTTTAAGACGCAATGGCTTTAGGTACTCTCCGCGACAGCGTACCAATCAAACGACCAATATCATCGCCGAGAAGGTAAAGCGCTGGCACAAGCACGAGGGTCACGCCCGTAGCAAACATGACGCCGAACGACAGTGAAACAACCATCGGAATCAAAAACTGCGCTTGCACACTGGTCTCCAACATAATGGGAACCAAGCCGACAAAGGTGGTAACCGATGTCAAGATAATAGGTCGAAAACGATCGGTTGCGCCTTGGATCAACGCGCTCTCCAAATCCATACCCTCAGCACGCAGGTTGTTAATTCGATCAATCAAAACGAGATTGTCATTAACGACCACGCCAGCACAGGCAATGACGCCCATAATTGAGAACATACTGACCTGCCAACCCAAGATCCAATGCCCGAAGATAGCGCCCATCAATCCAAAGGGAACCGCGGTCAATACGAGAAATGGCTGCCAATATGATTTAAAGGCAATTGCCATCAAACCAAAAATAACAAGCATCGAGAGCATGCCGAGATACACCATGGCCTGCTGAAACTCTATCTCTTCCTGTAGCTCCCCATCCATATTAACGGATAGACCGGGATATCTTTGCAGCCATAGCGGGGCGTCGGTTCGTAAAATCGACTCGACAATCGCGCGCGGCGCTGCGCCTTCATCCGTCACATCAGCGGCCACTTCCAATGTTCTGAGCCGATCGACGCGCTCAATCGATTGATACCCAGTCTCGACGCGATAGGCTGCCACTGTAGAGAAAGGCACCTCCAGCCCATCGCTGGTACGAATGTACATGGAGTTTATATTCGCAATGGCGCGCCGTTCTGCCTCTGGATACCGGACCATGACCCGAACGTCTTCACCATCTCGAGGGATACGCTGCACCTCTTCCCCGTAGAAGGCCTGGCGTATTTGCCGAGCCACATCGGCCAAGGTGATTCCCAGACTTTCAGCCGCGGGCTTTAAGGAGAGGACCAACTCTTCCAACGGGGCATCAAAACTATCGCTTATGTCGAATACCCCGGGATAACGCTCAAGCGCTGAGCGAACATCCACAGACAGTAGCTCAAGATCCTCAATACTGTCGGAAGCGAACTGCAACGTAATGGGCTTACCTGGATCACGAATTGTGTAGTCAAACCGAACGTCTTTGGCCTCGGAGAGATCCCCAAGTCTTTCGCGTAACCGCTTGGCTACTTCCTCCGTGTCGAGGTCGTCATCAGTGGTCTGCATGACCAGATCAATCTTATTCCCACCGGCGACGCCCAGAATATTGTCAATCGCACCTGACTCAGCAAATTGCGGCGTAGCGTTGTATTGCGCCTTAATTTCCTCCGCCGCTTCGAGTATTCGATCGCGCATTTTTTGTGTATCACTGAAGGCGCCACCTTGCGGCATTTCAACGTTACCAATTACAAAATCCGAATTCACTCGGGGGAAAAATGCACTTTTGAGGTAACCGCCACCAAAGAGTGCCAAGCTCAGCGACAACATGACCAAAAAGATGCCGCCAACCATCGCATGATTTCGTAAGCACTTTTTTAAGAAAGGCTGATAGCGGTAATTCGAAAAATGAGTCAATCCATCAGCACAGACCCTGCGTGCTCTACCGAGCCAACCCTGACTCTCGATATTGGGCTCGGGTTTCATATGCGCAAGGTGCGAGGGAAGAATTAAAAGGCTTTCGATCAGCGAAAACGCGAGCGCCAGGCATACGACCACAGGTATCCCCATGGAAGCTGGCCCCCACTCGCCAGGCAAGAAAAACATGGGTGCAAAAAAGACCATAGTACTTATGACGGCAAACACCACAGGTTTAACAACCTGCCTCGCCCCGACTAATGCCCCGTGCTCTCCACTGAGGCCTCGACTTTGCGCGGAGTGCACAGACTCGCCCACGATAATCGCGTCATCGACAACAATGCCGAGCGTTAGTAAGAATGCAAACAGGGAGATCATGTTGAGACCCTGCCCCGTGTATGGCAGCACAAATAGCGTTCCCATGTAAGCCACAACAATGCCAACAGAAACCCAAAAGGCGAGCAGCGGTCTGAGGAACAGCATCAGGACCACAATCACAAGGGCTAAACCACCCAGCCCATTCGATACGAGCGTTCGTACCCTCTCTTTGAAAGATTTCGATGGGTCTTGCCAGAACTCAAGGGAAACACCCTCGGGCAATGATTGTGATCGCTCTGCTACCCACGCTTTCACTGTGTTCGTTGTCAGAATAACGTCGGGCGAGGTGGTCACGAACACGTTCAAACCCAGCGAGCGCTCTCCGTTAAATTTAATATCGACATCTACGTCCTCAAAGGTATCTCTTACCGTCGCCACATCGCTCAGCAGTAGCTCCTGCCCGGAGACATCGCTGCGCAACACAATCGATTCAAAATCCGCGCGGTCGTAAGCCTGCCCGCGGGTTTGTATCAGGAGATCCCCACTGTCTCGCTTAACAGAGCCCGCAGGCAGATTTATCGACGCGCGTCGCACGGCACTTGAGAGTTGGTCGAAGGTAATCTGGTATCGCTGAAGGCTCTCTTCGGATACCTCAATGGAAACCTCGTAAGGACGCGCAGTCTGCAGTTCAACGATAGATACCCACGGCTGGCGAACCAGTTCATCGCGCAATGTCTCGCCCAACTGCTTCATCTCGCGCTCGCTGAGATCGCCATAAATTTGGACCCGTCCCATCTGATGCCGGTAGGTCAACTCAGTGACTGTGGGCCGCTCCGCATCTGAGGGGAACGTACGAATTGCATCGACGCGGGTGTTGATGTCATTCGTCAACTTTTGCGTTGGATAGTCACTCTCAACCTCTACCATGACGATAGCAAGTCCCTCACGCGACGTGGAACGCAGCTCCTCAATGCCGTTCAGATCGTGAATGGCTTCCTCAATCCGGACTGATATCTGCTCTTCGACCTCACTCGGGCTGGCGCCGCGGAACTCCATCCTGATTTCAATCTGATTGATCTCGGGCGTTGGAAAGAATTGCTTATCCAATTTAGGGATACTGGCAAATCCACCGATGATAAGAAGCACCATCAATAAATTGCCCGCAATGGGATTTTTAATAAACCAGGTGATAGGACCGTTCATACTAGTTGACCGCCGTTACTTCGACTTGCAGTCCGGGATACAGTGTGTTGTTTAGCTGTGCGACGACCGCCTCATCCAATTCAACACCTGAAACCCACACACGATCGTTAATTCGACTGATTATTCTTACATCCCGACGTTCCAGTAAGAACTGATCGTTGACAATCAGAATGTGGCCGTCCGGACTCAATGCGGTATTGGAGAGCTCGATAACCCCGGGAACTGGACGTCCCAAAATCTCAGCACGCGCAAAGACGCCAGGGGTCAACGTGGGACGGCCTGACGCCAAATCAGGACTACCACTGAACTCGGCTATCAGATTAGCGACGCGAGTTCGACGATCTATTTCGGCCTCAGCACGGACGAGAGGCGCTGAAAAACGCCACTCTTTGTCGCCAATATTGACGGTGATAGCCGCAGACGAGCCAACTAAGCCGCCAGACGACGTCAGTAACGCCTCGGGCAAAAGCGACATCTGTGCATCCGACACCGGTAGTCTCAACTCTAGCGCATCGATCGCATAGATCTGAGCCACTGTCATCCCGTTACCCACGAACTGCCCGATGTCAGCGCGTTTCTGCAAAACACGTCCATTAAACGGCGCTCGAATAATCGTCCTCTCCAGTGCAAGCTTTGCCGCGGCCACATCTGCTTTCGCAGCCTCCACAGATAACTCAGCCGCGCGCAGTTGCGGTTTCCGCAAAAATAAATCGTTGGCTTCGCGTGAGCCTAACTCTCGCCACTCCCTTTTAGCCTGACTGCTTCTGCCGCGCTCCTCGGCAAGACGCTGCTCCGCCTGAGCGAGCGCAGCCTCGGCCCTTGCCAATGCAAATTCATAATCGTCTGGCTCAATCGAGAGCAGAACATCGCCCTCCCGAAAAAATCCTCCGTCGGCAAAGTTATCACTGACCTGAACCACCTTTCCGGCAACTTGGGCTGCAAGTTCTACTTGCGTTTTAGCTTCGATCGTTCCTTGTGTTCTAACCCGTAATCGATGCTCTGACGGTTCAGCACTGATCACGTTAACGATTGGCACCGCCCGCTCGGGTGCTGCACCTGCCTGAGGCTCGGACTTCGCGTTTAATACAACCCAAGTCGCAGCGAGTCCGGCAAGTGTTGCCAAGGCTGCAATCGCAAGTTTTCGCAGCGAAAGCCTCACTGCCACATCGGTTACTTCGGTGGGTTCAGGCATAGTAAATTCCAAGTTTAGTGATGGTGAACAGATGGGGATGCAAACACACAAACGCAAGTACGACGTCTAGTTTTTGTCCCCCCCCCTCTTTTATACAGCATACGCACACGGAGGTAGGACCCGTCGCTCGACGAAATGTAGACTCAATCGCAACGGTACGCGTCGTCGTGTCGTCAGGTTGTACGCAGAAAGAAGCCTGTAGGCCTTGCCTAGCACCCCTCTTTTCGCTGACTATGCCTGTCGATCAGTGAAACCAATTAACGAAATGGAGAATCCAATGGCACTTTCCTCTGGGGATACCGTCCCATCATGCACTCTCTCTGTTATGGGCGAATCGGGTCCAGCACCGCTGACGACCGATGAGCTTTTTAACGGCAAGCGTGTTTTGCTCTTTGCACTGCCCGGTGCATTTACGCCCGGCTGCTCGATGGCACACTTACCCGGCTACGTAGCCAATGCAGATAAAATCAAGGCTGCGGGTATCGACACAATCGCGTGTCTCTCAGTGAACGATGCTTTCGTAATGGGCGCTTGGGGCGAAGCTCAAAACGCCAGCGAAATCGTCATGGTCGCAGATGGTAACGCACAGTTCACCGATGCAATGGGTCTAACCCTTGACGCATCTGGCTTCGGGATGGGTAAGCGGAGCCAACGCTACGCAATGCTCGTCGATAATGGCGTCATTACCCATATCAACGTTGAAGACGGTCCCGGTGTCGAAGTTAGCGCTGCCGAAACTATGATGGCCCTAATCTGAGCAAACACTGCAAGCTCTGAAAACCGCTTGTCGACGCGCCTGGACCCGCTCTGGGCGCGTCGTTGTTTGCAAGTTGCTAGTGTGCAGACGTCACCGTAAGGACAACACTACTGATCACCAGCACACCGAGCAGGTTCACCCAGATGCCCCACCGAATCATGGTTTGAATGCCAATCCGACCCGTTCCGAAAACAACCGCATTAGGGGCGGTCGCTACGGGTAGCATAAAAGCACAACTCGCGCTCATGGCGGCGGGGACCATCAAGATCATGGGGTCAATCTCCGCTGCGATCGACGCGGCGGCCAGTATAGGCATTAAAAGCGCAGTCGTTGCCGTATTTGACGTGGCTTCAGTGAGCGCGGTGACCAGAACCGCCACAACGACGATTGCTAAAAGCGTCGGCACCGACGCCAAACTCGCTAGTAAGTCACCGACCTGAATACTCAAGCCCGAGACGACAAAACCTTTAGCGAGTGTAATACCACCAGCGAACAGCAATAACACGCCCCAGGGGATAGCACTCGCTTGCTCCCAGCTAATCAGCGGATCGCCTGATTTATCGCGCGTGATGAACATGATGATCACAGCACAAAATGCCACTGCGGCGTCGTTAGCCATCGGCAAATCAAACCATTCTCGCCAACCACCGAAAGGCTCTGTACGCGTCATCCAGGCAATCGCGGTCAGAGTAAAAATGAGTAGCACACGCTTTTCTGCACTGCGCCAGGGGCCAACATCTGGAAGATCTACGGTCAGGTTTTTCGGCACCTGTCTCGCCAGAAAAACAGCAAGCGTGGGAACCATCACCGCGACGACGGGTATACCCCATGTCATCCACTCACTGAAACTCACGGACGCTCCCGTGGTCTCCTCATATACCTGCATGAAAATAAGCGTGGGAGGCGTACCGATGGGCGTTCCCAAACCGCCAATACTGCAAGCCCAGGCCAAACCAAGGAGCAACGGGGGTGCCAGAGCTGCAGCAGAGCTTGAGGACGCAATGACGGCCAGCGCCACCGGCAGTAGCATCAGGATCGTTGCAGTATTTGAAATCCACATACTAAGCAGTGCTGCTGCCAGCATAAAACCTAAAATCAGCCGCTTTGGCTCGTTGGCACCGACGAACCTTACAACAGTTATCGCTATGCGAGTATGCGCGCCTGTTGACTCCATGCCTTTAGATAAAAGAAAACCGCCCATGAGTAGTAAAATAAGTGGTGAGCCATAAGCCGCTGCAACATCAGCCGGGCTGAGCACGCCAAGAAGCGGCAGCACACCCATTGGGACCAGTGATGTAACAGGAATCGGTATCGGCTCGAAAATCCACCAAAACACACACAGCAGCGCCACTGCAGTGGTAAGGCTTGCCGCCTCAGACTGGCCCAATGCATGCGACACAAATCCAGCACTTGCGGCTATCAACAACCCAGGAAGGACCGATGTATTTAAGTCTAACCAATGCGACTTGAACATTGCGCATTACCCTTGTTTGTTCGTTACACTAGCGCCATGAAATCCCAGCTGTCTCCTCTTGTCGATACCTTCGATCGTCACATCCGTTATCTTAGATTGTCGGTGACCGATCGCTGCGACTTTCGCTGCCAGTATTGCATGACTGAGGAAATGCGGTTTCTGCCCCGGAAAGCCGTGCTATCGGAAGACGAGCTTGTCCGACTGGCGAACCTGTTTGTAGAACTCGGTGTGGAAAAAATTCGCCTGACGGGTGGGGAGCCGCTCATTCGTCCAGACATCGTCGCTATTGCGAGACGCTTGCACAACATTAAAGGCTTAAAGGAGTTGGTGCTCACGACCAATGGGAGTCAGCTAACGGCCCTAGCTAAACCATTGTTTGAAGCTGGAGTCTCCCGCATCAACGTAAGCTTAGATACGCTCTGCGCGACGCAGTTTAAAGAACTCTCGCGAACGGGAAATCTGGACAGCGTGCTGAGTGGTATCGACGCAGCTATCACCGCGGGTTTTGAGCGCATAAGACTGAATACAGTGCTTTTAACCGGTCAAAACGAAGCGCAAATTGAACCCCTACTCGACTATGTGTTGGAAAAAGGCATCGATATAGCCTTTATCGAGGAGATGCCGATGGGACATATCACTCAGACTGAGCGACAGCTCAGCCTGGTGCCCTCAGCCAAGGTTCTAGAGACGATAAAGGCGCGATTCAACCTGTTGCCTGTCGTCGGCGGTGTGGCAGACGGTCCTGCTCGCCGTTATGCGATCGAGGGCACATCGACTGAAGTCGGGGTGATTTCACCGATCACCCATAATTTTTGCGATTCCTGCAACCGACTTCGTGTCACGCCCGATGGCAGGCTAATCCTGTGTTTAGGTCATGAGAACGCGCTGGATTTGAGGCAAATGCTCAGAAGCGACATGGATTCGTCCAGCTTAAAACGTGCAATTGTCGCCGCGCTTGCGTATAAACCCGAGCGCCACGTGTTCGATCAGCCGGACGAACCGCAGGTTGTCCGTTTAATGAATGTCACAGGCGGTTGATCACAAATTAGGAATTTCTATGTCTAACTCGTTTCCGAAATTGGAAAGCGTCGACAGCATTATCGACTCGCTCGCCGCCGAGGGGTATATCTGCAACGAGCAGATTGCGACCGTGGTTTATCTCGCTGCCGCACTCGAGAAGCCCATCCTGGTGGAAGGCCCCCCTGGCGTCGGTAAAACTGAACTCGCTAAAAGCTGTGCGCTGCTGACAGGCGCACCGCTGGTCAGGCTTCAGTGCTATGAAGGTCTAGATGAGTCAAAGGCGATCTACGAGTGGAAGTATGGCAAACAGTTGCTTTACACACAGTTACTGAAAACTCAGCTTGCTGAGGTCATGGAAGGTGCCACCGGACTGCGAGAATCGGTGGAGCGGCTCCACAGTTTTGATGATGTTTTTTTCTCAAAAGAATTTTTGGAGCCAAGACCGCTCTTGCAAGCGATCGATGCCGAGGGCGGCATTGTTTTGCTGGTCGATGAGATCGACAAAGCAGACTTCGAGTTTGAATCGTTACTTCTTGAGGTTCTCTCTGACTTCCAAGTATCGATTCCCGAACTCGGCACGCTCAAAGGCCGTTCAAAGCCTCTGGTATTCCTCACGAGTAACGACACGCGAGATCTGTCAGATGCGCTGAAGCGTCGCTGCCTACACCTGCATATTGATTTTCCAACGACAGAGCTCGAAGGAAAGATTGTTAGAGCGCGAGTTCCTCAAATTACCGAAGCCATGACAGAACACCTGACGTCCTTTGTCAGCAAAGTGCGTGAAATGGACCTTAAAAAACTACCCTCTGTCTCGGAGACGATTGATTGGGCCAAGAGTCTGGTATTGCTTCACGCGGATTCACTCGATGAGGATCTTGTGCGTAGCTCACTTAACGCACTCCTCAAGTACGAAGACGATTTGAGCAGTGTCGTAGACAACCTCACAGACTTACTCAATCGCGAAGAAAAAGTCGCCAAGGCACATTAACCTTATGAATGCGCCTCAAGCACTGAGCCAGGACGCACCAACAGACCGCTTACTTGCGTTCATTGAATTCCTGCGTGGTCGGGATATTTTCATTTCACCGGCAGACTCGCTGGTTGCAATGGAGGTCGCCGGCCTTGTTGGTTACGCGAACCGAAAATTGCTTAAAGACGGCTTGGGAAGCGCGCTTGCTAAGTCCAAGTTCGAGATAGACATTTTTAACGAGGCGTTCGAGCAGTATTTTGGCGCTCCCGAAGACGATAAACCGCGCTCATCAAACGATAAATCGGCGGATGAAGGTGACAGTGAGCCACCCAGCTCCGAACAACTTGGGCAGCAGTTAGCGCAAGCGCTCGAGGCACAGCCAGAGCTTTCTAACAATCTTTCAAGCGATCTGGTCGACGCTCTCAAAAGTGGAGACGAGGCCGCCATTGCCATTGCTGTAGAAACCGCGGCACAACAGGTTGATGTCTCTGCGATCAAGCTCTTAACCCAGCGTGGCCAATACATCCGCAAGATGCTGGATGCGTTGGGCGAGCAAGCACTGAGAGACGCCGCTGTCGAGTTAGAAAGCACCGAGCCTGCTGCTTTCGAAGCGGTTCAAGCCTTGCGCGAGCAACTGCGCAACAAAGTGCGTGACCGTGTTGATCGAGCCTACATGGTCCATGCCAGTGGCGACGCTGAAGATATGCTCGACGAAGCCTTGAGTAACATGTCGCTCGGTAATGTCGATCAGCACCATCGGGCGCGGCTGAAGCGTCTACTTGAGAAAATGACCCGCAAGTTGGCAGCGCGCCATGGTCGTATTCGAAAACGGGTTAAGCGCGGTCAACTCGCTATCCCCCCTACCCTCAGAAAGGCAATGGCGACAGA
The DNA here is from genome assembly GCA_965660865.1 of Luminiphilus sp. Lineage (GTDB taxonomy): Bacteria > Pseudomonadota > Gammaproteobacteria > Pseudomonadales > Halieaceae > Luminiphilus. The sequence continues at coordinate 55,724 of CBFIBL010000033.1, read as the reverse complement.
TGGCGTCCCGTTCCAGCCCCAATGGCGCAAAAGCCTCCGAAGAAAGCCGCAAATTCTTATCCTGTGCGATGTCAGTGGCTCGGTCGCGGCTTATGCGAAGTTCCTTCTGCTCTTTGTCCACTCGCTTCAAGATATCTTACCCAGAACCCGTAGCTTCGCGTTCTCATCAAACCTTGGTGAGGTAACTGATATGCTGCGTGCGCTCCCAGTCGAAGTTGCAATCGAGCGGATCAACTTAAAATACGGCGGCGCCACGGACTATGCCCGTGCCTTCGAAGACTTCGCCGATCTAGCCATGGCCGATATCAACCGTGTGACAACCGTTATCGTCCTTGGCGACGCGAGAAACAACAATACCGATCCTAGATTAGACCTACTGGCCGAAATACGCGCTAAGTGCCGTCAGCTAATCTGGTTGAACCCAGAGAGCCAACGCAGTTGGAGCTCCGGGGACTCTGAGATGACGGGCGTCATCAAAAATTGCGACGTCGCAGCTGAGTGCAGCACGCTGAAGCAGCTTGAGCGCGTTATCGATACACTGCTGACCGAACTCAATAACTGATTAATGTCCGCTCTTATGCGGCATCAGTCGTTATCCATCGCTATCTTGCAATGAAAGTCCGCTGGCGCCCTTCGTAACAGAACCTTCTTTTGCAAGCTTAATTTTCAAGCGAACATTGTTGATCGAGTCGGCGTTACGTAAGGCCTCTTCTTCAGAAATTTTCCCGTCGTGGTACAAGGCAATGAGCGCTTGATCAAATGTCTTCATCCCCTGATCGATAGATTTTTCCATCACCTCCTTCAAACCGTGAATATCACCTTGAAGGATCAAGTCTTTGATTAGGGGCGATCCCAGCAATACCTCAATCGCAGCGCACCGTCCGCCGTGTGTAGCGGGAATCAGACGCTGAGACAAAATACCGATGAGATTGAGCGATAAATCCATAAGTAACTGCGGACGCCGCTCCTCCGGGAAGAAATTCACGATCCGCTCGAGTGCTTGGTTAGCGTTATTCGCGTGTAACGTTGACAGGCATAGGTGCCCCGTCTCGGCAAAAGATATCGCGTATTCCATCGTAGCCCGGTCGCGAATCTCACCAATGTAGATAACATCAGGTGCTTGCCGCAGCGTATTCTTAAGGGCGGACTCCCAACTTCTGGTGTCCACTCCTAGCTCCCGTTGATTGACGATCGACTTTTTGTGGGAGTGGATGAACTCAACGGGATCTTCTATCGTCACAATGTGACCACCCATTGTGCTATTACGGTGATCAATCAGTGATGCGAGTGAGGTTGACTTACCAGAACCCGTCGCGCCGACAACGAGCACCAATCCTCGCTTGGCTTTGATCAAATCTGCCGCAACCGGTGGCAGACCCAACTGCCCCATCGCCGGGATATCGACCACAATGTAGCGGACCACCAGTCCTACTTCGTTGCGCTGCCGGAAAATATTAATCCTGAAGCGACCAACCCCTGCCAAGGAAATGGCAAGATTCATTTCAAGCTTTTCATCGAACTCACCCGACTGTTGCTCGTCCATTAGCTCGTAAGCGAGGGTCCGCGTTTCACCTGGCTGTAATGGTGTTTGCGACAGAGCCCGCATTTCACCCGAAAATTTAGCGCTGGGGGGCGCGCCCGTCGTCAGATATAGATCGGACCCGCCCTCAGCTGCCAGCGTCTTTAACCAAAGCTCAAATTCCATCAGGTCCCCCCAGCAATTTCCACGCTTGTCTCTATACCAAATTACACCATAGAGCGTACACTGCCGAGCGTCTGTACACGCCAATCCAATAACCGAGAGGCACGTACAAGACTCCAGCGATCACCGGGGTACACTAGCATGGCAGGCCAGGCGTTAAGAGACTTGTTGGCTCAAACACAAGATAGATCAATTCTTGTGGCCCGCCGCGGCATTGAAAAAGAGGGGCTGCGCGTATCGCGCGACCATTACCGCATATCACAGTTGCCTCACCCGATTGCCCTCGGCTCGGCGCTCACCCACAGCTCAATTACAACTGACTACTCTGAGGCATTGCTGGAGTTCATTACCGGGGTCCACGACACGCCCGAGGCGGCATTGGAGGAGTTGTTCAATCTACACGCGTTCACGTCACAGTCGCTACCTGATGAGATCATTTGGAGTGCAAGCATGCCGGGGGAGCTGTTCGGTGAACATGACATTCCTATCGCGAACTATGGCTCATCGAATATCGGCACAATGAAACGGGTCTACCGAAACGGGCTAGGAGCGCGGTACGGTCGAGCAATGCAAGCTATCGCTGGCATTCACTACAACTTCTCATTGCCCGAGACCTTTTGGGAGCAGTCGATTGAGCACGCTGGCGCATCAGTATCGCTAAAAGAATGGCGTACCGAGGGTTACCTCGCCCTAATTCGCAACTTTCAACGACGTTTATGGCTTCTCAACTTTCTAACAGGAAGCTCACCCGCTATCAGCCGCTCCTTCATCACCGGTCAGCCACCCTCCCATTTAATACCAGGCCAATCGGGAACATTGATAAGCGATCATGCAACTTCACTTCGCATGGGTGATTTAGGCTATACCAGCTCCGCACAAGACGGCTTACAAATCTGTTACAACATGCTGGATACCTATATTCAGACACTCACTGACGCCATCATGACGCCCCATGAAAGATATGCCTCGTTGCCGCGGAGTCAGAATGGTGAGATGTTGCAGCTAAACCACGGCCTGTTGCAGATAGAAAACGAGTTCTATAGCGCGATTCGTCCAAAGAGGGTGACCCGGTCGGGTGAAGCGCCTGTCTGCGCTCTCCGTGCGCGTGGCATTGAGTACGTGGAGGTGCGCTGTCTCGACGTCAATCCGTTTACACCTCTAGGGCTTGATGTTGAGACATCTGCACTGGTCGATACCTTCCTTCTGACTTGTCTTATTGAGGATAGTCCACCGTGCACGCCCGACTCTCGAAAAATCGACAACGAGAATAATCAACGAGCACTGAACGAAGGTCGCAAACCATCGCTTCGCTTACTCAGCAATGAAGGTGAGGAGCAATCGTTAATGGAAGCAGCGACGCCGATATTGAGATCCATGGAGATTGCCGCTGAACTTCTAGACGGCGCAACGCAAACATTGCGACACTCTGAAGCAGTACACAATGCGCGGTTGAGAGTTTGCGGCGAGGAAGAAACCCTTTCGGCGCGCGTAATCCGCGAACTGAGTGAGCAAGCAATCGATTACTCATCTTTGATGGGGCTATACTCCGAGCGGTGGAACAATCTCTTTCGAGATTCTGAGCTTTCCCAGAGCGCCAGAGCGCAACTTGCGGACGAGGCCATACGCTCACTGCGCAACCAGCGCGACATAGAGAACAGCGATACGTCTACGTTCGAAGGTTTTTTAGATACCTTTTACCAGCAGTATCAGAGTTAATGTGTTCAAAAACAGAGCCGCGGCGGGCTACCACACCGCGGCCCTGTATCGAAATCAGCTATCTGCGGCGATAACCGAGAGCAATTCAACTTTGAAGACGAGCACTTCGTTGGGGCCGATAGCGCCGCCAGCACCACCCGCGCCGTAGGCAAGCTCGGATGGGATAGTGAGTTCGTACTCTGCACCTTCTTTCATCAGCTGCAATGCCTCGGTCCAGCCCGGAATCACCTGCGTTACACCAAAGGTTACAGGTTGGCCGCGGCTGTAGCTGCTGTCGAATACGTTTCCGTTGATCAAACGCCCCTCGTAATGGACCTCTACGCTGTCTGCGGCGGTGGGTTGGGCGCCATCACCCTCCTTGATCACGCGATATTGCAAGCCGCTGTCAGTGATCTGCACACCCTCGGCGGTCGCGTTATCCGCAAGATACGCCTTTCCTGCTTCAATATTTGCCGACGCCGCCGCTTGCATCTCTGCTTCTTGCTCGGCCTGCATTTGCTCCTGCATCGCCATCATCTCAGCATTGATTTCCTCATCGGTCATTTTCGCTTCAGCACCTGAGACCGCATCTCGAATACCTTGGGCGAAGGCATCGGCATCCAATGGGACACCCTCTGCTTGCATTCTGCGCCCCATATTAAGAGCAATGCCGTAGCTGATTCGCTGATCTTGGCTTTCTAAACTCATTTCCGTCGACTCCGTGGTTTGATCACAAGCGACCAAGCTCACGCCAATAAGAGCGGCTAGCGCTACAAACCTAAACTTAACTCCCGAGAAAATACTCGCTACAAACATGGCAGGTTGTCCTGTGTATTGGTGAAAGAGACGCGCATAGTACGCGCCTGAAAACAGTGTGGCTACTGCCCGAAAGCAGCAATTAGCCGATCGAGGTCTTCGGAGGACGACAGTGACGTGATTAGGCTGAGATTACGCTCGTATGAAACCCTAGCAGCGTCGATAAGTGGTGGCTCCAGCGAACCGCACAACAAGACCGCTAGGCTACGCTCGGCCTCTATTTCTATCCTCAGAGCCTCGCGACGAAGCTGCGCGTGTTCAGGATTATCGCTCCAATCCACTCGCCGCCGCCTCAAGGGCAATAAAACGTTTTCCAACCATGGCTCGATCTTCGCCTCCATGTGCAAGACCTCTCCACGACTGAGCTCTCGTCCCCTTTCCGCGAGCCACGCGAAGAACAACGCCTCAACCGCGACCAAACCGCATGACTCTTGAAGAGACAAGAGGCAGTTACGCAGAGACTCGTCTTCATAGCGCCGAAGCGACCAAGACCAAAATTCTTGCTGCAGATTGTTATCCATTAACGATGCTGCCCTCGACAAATGTCGTCTCACTCGCTCTCATTTAGCATGGCCTGTGTGCCGTCTGGATTCGGTAACAAATGACTCTCATACACAGAGGCTTTTGTAATAAATAGAGGCGTTTGTAAAGAGAAGCGTTTGTAAAGAGAGGCGTTTGTAAAGAGAAGCGTTTGTAAAGTGAAGCTTCCATTAACCGTGCTCCGTAGGGTCGCATGCCAACCTAGCTTTTACTGTGCGAGGACTGCGACGCACGGCGTATTCGCGCCTTTGCGCAGAGGAGCGATCAATACACGCCTCAGACCAAACCATGGTTACCGGACGTCTACCGCGCGTATAGCCTGCACCCCCCGCCAGTTCGCCATTATGCTGACGAAGCCTTCGCACCAAATTCGTTGTCACACCCGTGTAAAAGGTGTCGTCGGCGCAGCGCACTAGATAAACAAACCAGGTACCAACATCTTCACCGGACATTTGACTTCAACACTGTCATCCAAAGAATTTTTTTGAGAGTATATGTCGCGAAACATTCGGAGGCACCATGAGCGATAATATTACCCACGTCAGTGACGCTGACTTTCAAAACGAAGTTCTATCTTCAGACGTCCCCGTCCTCGTCGATTTTTGGGCTGAGTGGTGCGGACCCTGCAAAATGATTGCACCGGTACTTGAAGAAATTGCCACAGAATACGGCGACAGACTGAAAGTATGCAAAGTGGACGTTGATGCGAATCCAGACCTACCGGGAAAGTTTGGAATCCGAGGCATCCCCACTCTGATCGTATTCAAAGGCGGCAGCGCGGTAGAGACCAAAGTCGGTGCTCTTTCTAAAACTCAACTTGCAGAGTTTGTTGACGGCTGCCTCTGAGATTCAGCGTCGTTAAAAATTCCTCCTTTATTCAGTAGACGCACCGCTCAAGCGGTGCTACCTTTCTAACTGTGAGCGGTGTCTGCGCTCCTACCTCCCCCAAAAACGCCAAATTGAAAGATCAAAATCTGCGTCTTGGGGTCTGCTTTTTGGCCTACCGATCCCTTAGCCAAGGCAAACAAAACCTTTTACCCATTTCCCAAAGTCACAGGTAAACCCAGTGCAAGAACAAGAAAGTATGAAACCTGAGCCAGGTCCGGCAACTGAGACGAGTACGTCTGCAAACGAAGGCCCTGCGCCCGTCGTTCAGGAGAGTCCCATCCAGGACTCATCAGCGTCTGAAACCCCATCCAATGATGCAAGCGATGTGGAAGATAAGCCCACGCGGACGCTGAAGCTCAACCGGACAACCGATAACACAACGAACGCCGCTGGCTCTGACCAAGCTGCGTCAACCGAGGGCACGGCAGACTCGGAGGCGCCCGCGCAAGAGGAAAGCGAGAACCAGGGTGGTGGACGCAACCGAAGAAACCGTAATCGCAGAAACCGTCGCGAGCCACATGTACCGTCAGAGAACCCGATGAGCTTGACGGACCTCAAAACCAAGTCGACGCAAGAACTCATCGACATGGCGGCTGAGATGGGCATTGAAAACATGGCCCGCTCCCGCAAGCAGGACATTATTTTTTCGTTATTGAAGCGCCATGCAAAAAGTGGCGAGGACATCTTTGGCGACGGCGTACTCGAAATCTTATCTGATGGCTTTGGCTTCTTGAGATCGGCAGACAGTTCTTTTCTTGCTGGTCCGGATGACATTTATGTGAGCCCAAGCCAGATTCGCCGCTTCAACCTCCGTACCGGTGACACAGTCACGGGCATGATCAGGCCACCCAAGGACTCTGAACGATACTTTGCGTTGCTCAAGGTCAGCGAGGTTAACTTTGAGTCACCCGAGACGGCGAAGGCGAAGATTCTTTTCGAAAACCTCACACCGCTATTTCCCGATCAGCGTCTCACGCTTGAGCAAGGAAATGGTTCGACGGAGGATCTGACCGGACGCATTATCGACCTTTGCTCTCCGATTGGTAAAGGACAGCGAGGTCTATTAGTCGCTCCCCCCAAAGCGGGTAAAACGATAATGATGCAGAGCGTCGCTCAGGCGATCATTAGCAACAACCCTGAGTGCTACATCATTGTGTTACTGATTGACGAGCGCCCGGAAGAAGTGACCGAAATGCAGCGCTCAGTCGGCGCAAGAGGTGCCGAAGTGGTGGCTTCTACGTTTGACGAGCCGCCTGCACGTCACGTTCAGGTTGCGGATATGGTGATTGAGAAGGCGAAGCGATTGGTCGAACACAAACGCGATGTTGTTATCCTCTTAGATTCGATCACTCGTTTGGCGCGCGCCTACAATACGGTTGTACCCAGCTCAGGCAAGGTGCTTACAGGTGGTGTCGATGCCCACGCGCTTGAGCGTCCCAAACGATTCTTTGGTGCAGCGCGTAACATCGAGGAAGGAGGTAGCCTCTCGATTATCGCAACAGCACTCACTGAAACCGGTTCAAAAATGGATGAAGTCATCTACGAAGAATTTAAAGGCACCGGTAACATGGAGCTACACCTCGACCGCAAAATTTCTGAGAAGCGCATATACCCAGCCATCAACATTCGACGCTCGGGCACACGTCGAGAGGAACTTCTCACGGGAGAGGACGAATTGCAGCGAATGTGGATTCTGCGGAAGCTTCTTCACGGTATGGAGGATCTTCCCGCAATTGAGTTCTTATTAGATAAACTCAAAGACGCAAAGACGAATGATGAGTTCTTCCGCTCAATGAAGCGCAAGTAGAAAAAGGGTGCCAATAGGCGCCCTTTTAGTTTCTGAATCGTCATTATTGCGTGGCAGGTTTAAGACGTGTCCGCAGTGCCACGGCTGACTGTGTCATGCTAAGCCCAGATAAAAATGTGAGACAACACTATGAAGTTTCGGGACCTCCGTGAATTTCTTACTATGCTGGAAGCCAATGGCGATCTCGTTCGGATTAAGGACGAGATAGATCCCAATCTAGAGATGACAGAGATCGCTGATCGGACCCTGCGTGGCGGAGGACCGGCCCTCCTCTTTGAAAACCCCAGAGGCTGTGATGTACCGCTGCTAGCCAATCTGTTTGGAACCGAGAAACGTGTCGCGCAAGGGATGGGCGCTGATTCAATCGAGGCGTTGAGAGAAATTGGCGAGCTCCTCGCGTATCTTCGTCAACCAGACCCACCCAAGGGGATGCGTGACCTTATCGATAAGGCACCTTTGCTCAAAAAAGTCTTGAACATGGGGCCTAAAACAATCAGCCGTCCACCCTGCCAAGACGTTGTTATCGACGGAGATGAGGTCGATTTAAACAAACTGCCAATTCAAACCTGCTGGCCTGGTGATGTTGGTCCGCTGGTGACATGGCCACTGGTTATTACGCGCGGACCTGAAAAACCGCGCATGAATCTTGGTATCTATCGCATGCAGCTTATTGGCCGCAATAAACTCATCATGCGTTGGTTATCGCACAGGGGCGGCGCCCTCGACTTCCGGGATTGGTGCCTAAAGCGCCCAGGTGAGCCATACCCTGTTGCCATTGCACTGGGCGCCGACCCAGCAACGACACTCGGCGCAGTCACGCCTGTTCCTGATGCGCTTTCGGAGTATGCTTTTGCCGGCCTACTTCGCGGTGGTAAAACCGAGCTCGCGAACTGCCTTACAAAACGGTGCAAAGATAATGAATTACTCGTTCCTGCGCACTCAGAGATCATATTGGAAGGTTATATAGATCCCGAGGAGATGGCCGACGAGGGTCCCTTTGGCGACCACACTGGCTACTACAACGAGGTTGAGAGCTTCCCGGTATTCACCGTAGAAAAGATGACAACTCGGAAGGATCCCATCTATCACAGCACCTACACCGGTCGTCCGCCAGATGAACCTGCGATTCTGGGTGTTGCGCTCAATGAGGTCTTTGTTCCGCTACTGCAAAAACAATTTCCTGAGATAGTCGATTTTTATCTACCTCCAGAGGGTTGCTCTTACCGGATGGCGGTTGTGAGCATGCGTAAAGAATACCCGGGGCATGCGAAAAGGGTGATGCTCGGTATTTGGTCATTTCTGAGGCAGTTCATGTATACAAAATTCATCATCGTTACAGATGATGATGTCGATGTGCGTAACTGGGAAGATGTGATTTGGGCCATGACCACGCGCATGGATCCGCGTCGCGATTCGGTATTCATCGACAACACGCCCATCGACTATCTTGATTTTGCGTCGCCTGTTGCCGGACTTGGCTCAAAAGTCGGCATGGACGCCACCAATAAGTGGGAAGGTGAAACTGACCGCGAGTGGGGTACGGCCATTCAGATGAGTGACGACGTAAAGACGAAAGTTGACGATATGTGGGATTCGCTTGGCATCACGCTGCCGGGGCGCAGACGATAAGTGCCATGCAATAACGGTATAAAAAAACCGTCTTATGGGGAGTGCTCAGTCCCCACGGTGCAACCGGCGTGCGCCGAGGGCCATAATGAGGTGTTCTGAGGCCTGCTTTTTATGGGCCTCAATCAGCACCGACTCACACGACTCATCGTCAAGGGCACTGGCATGAAGAAGCGCAATCGCGCGAGTAATGACCTTGCTTTTATCAGTCGCCGAAATCGTAGTGAGGCGCTCTAGTAACTGCTCAGCATTCTTGGGGCGGTGAACTGCAATGATACCGTTTAGCGCGTCGTGCCAAGTGGACGCAGCCGTCTCCATGAGCACCGCATCAACGTCGTTAACAGCTCCAAGCTGATAAAGTCGCGTGACGTACTCGGCTTTCAAACTCATGTCGTCCCTATCCGAAGCTGCAGCCTTGCTCCATATTCTGTTGAGTTGGCTCGCTTTTTGGCTCGAACGAATTTGCCCTTTAAGAAGCCAGCGTCGCATTTGCTTGGCGCGCGACTCCGAGTACCAAGACGACTTCTCCAACTTACTCGCCTTACTCTCCAGGCTCATCGCATCGTCAGCCAGAGCATCATCAAGACTAGACTGGATTAACTCGAGATTTTGTTCCTGTTTACGCTTTCCCAGCCAACGGCCAACCCCGGGTACAACACCTACCAAAGTCCCCACCAAGCGAATGCAAAGACGCAACGCCATGAGCAGTCCAAGAACTGCGAGAATGAGAGCCACGACGCTTGTCTCGAGTCGGTAACCACTCACTTGCAATAACGCATACCCGGGATCGCGAGAGATGATGGAGGCGAGAGCAACCCCGGCGACCAATCCTGCCGTAATGAACCACAACCAGCGCTTCACTGCGGCGCCCTCACTGTAGTCTGACCTTCAATATTACCGACTGAACGGGCGCTATTATGTTGCTCGGCTACATCCTTGTTGCTGATATCGGCCACGACTTTCAGTGCCTCGAGCTCGGGCAATTGCAAGGCTAAAGGTATTGAGCCAAGCGCCACCAACTCCTCGAGGACGACAACGGCAATGGGATCATCGATTGATACCAGAGCGCCTGCCAGCCTATCAGAAGCACGAGAGATGGCGGCTGTGAAATTCTCTGAATCTCTTGCGAGTAGTGCGACTCGCGCTTGCTCTATATTGAGCTTCATTGACGCGATCACAAAACGAGCTCGATCCGCTGATCTTGGCCTTTCGGTGGACGACTCCACATCGGTAATCACAAAATACGAGGCGAGTTTTTCAACGGCTCGCTCCCACAAAGATTTGGGTACCGCTATGTCGGATGCCCGCTCAGTGCCACTTTTCTCGCCAATATCCCCCCTTTTATCGCCGGGCATTGAAGGATCGAATGTTGTTAAGTCGAGGGTTTGGATCTGTCTATCGAGCGCTGCGAGACGACCCATGAGACCCACAACATCCACCTTGTCGACGGTTCTTAACTGTGCACGATCGAACGCAATAGCCTGCCGGATAGCGCTCGCCCTCTCATCAGAGCGATTCTGTAACAAACCATCGGCCTGCGACAATAACGTCAATGCGCCGTCCACATCGGCCGCGAACTGTAAGCGTTGGCTCGCAAGTCGAATATTGAAAGTAGCCTCAGCAAGCTGCCAAGCGCGCTGATCGGTCTGTTTCATTAGGTAAAGAAGGTGGTGCGCCTCATTGAGCTTTTCTACCGCACGCTGCTCGACATCACGGACGGCATTTAACTCGCTGGCGAGTCGAGTCTCGGTGGATTGCATAGCGGCAAGTGTCGCATCCTCGCTGTTCTCAACCTTGCTATCGATCAGCGCCGTCAACTTCTTTTCTAGTGCCGCATCTGCCTTTGATAGAGAAGCTAATGTTTTTTCCACCTCCGCCTGCTTAGCTAGAAAAGTTTCGACTTCTGGCCAAACAAGGAGGTAGCTCCCAGCGCTAACCCCGACCACAGTGAGTAAAACCAGCAAGCGTAATAACCGGCTTAACCATGATGATGGCGTCGTTTTGCTGCGGGCACTCTGCTCGCTCATAAATTCGTTCCTTTAAACGCTTAACCTAGGACAGTGTAGACAATGCATCGAGTAGCGCGTCATCACTGGCCCCCGCTGCTACTATACGCGATTGCCAGCCTAGCTCTCGAGCCTGCCGATCAACACGATCGGAGGGTAGAACAAGCGTATGCTTCGTGCACGCATCTACCTGGTAACGATCACAAAGCTCTTGGAGTCGAGAGAGCGTCTCGCCGCTGGCAATGTGAATGTATCGCCGCTGCCCGCTCTCAAAAGCACGCACAAAAGCCTCTTGCGAAACAGGAGGCCAAACACGCCGATAGCAGTTCACCTCGGTAACATGGCAACCTTCATCGGCTAATACCGCGGTCAATAAGTCGCGCCCCCCTTCACCCTTTACCACCACCACACGAGCAGGTTTATTTGACTCAGCGGACTGCCCTCCCGACACGTGCTGGATCAGTTCGAGAAGCCCCTCGGAATCCTCTCGATGAGGGCTGTTAGCCTCTATGCCTCGGTCATGGAGTATCTCTCTCGTCTTTCTACCAACAGCCAGCACCCTGGTGGAAGTCCGTAGACAAGCGGTTGAGACATAACTGAGACCGTGAGTCACGGCATTTGCCGAGGTAAAGATAACGAGATTAGTGTGCGCTAGCTCAGTCTCAACGACAGACGCCGCAGCCACGGGTTCTATTGCTAGCAGTGGCAGGGCTGTAGCAGCAAACCCCCTGTTTGAGAGGAGATCTTGCTGGCGCTTTGCATCACCCTCAGCGCGTGTCAGAACGACGTGAATCACGACCTTGCTGCGTTTAGTATCTCTGCTGCGCCCATCTCCAATAGTGATTCCGCAACTTCCAAACCGAGCGCCTGGGGATCAGTACCACGTGCCTCGGCAGCGATAACGTTTGAACCATCGGGAGAGCCTACGCGTGCACGAAGCCATAGTCTCTTCCCCTCTGTCACAGCAAAGCTGGCAATCGGTACGTCACAACCACCATCCAACCTACGAACAACGGTGCGCTCAGCAACAACACGACGCGCGGTCTCTTCGTGAGCAAGCGGAGCAAGCAATTTAGCCACCCTTGAGTCGGCGGATCGGTATTCAATTCCAACGGCGCCTTGTCCGCCAGCAGGGAGAAGAAAATCCTCGTCGATTGCGGCACCAATTCGGTCGTTGAACCCGAGTCGCATTAGACCGGCGCAAGCCAATATAATCGCGTCGAATTCACCCGCGTCGAGTTTTGCTAGCCGGGTGTTGACGTTGCCTCTCAGAAAACCAATATCAAGGTCTGGACGTTGCTGCATTACCTGACAAGAGCGACGAAGGCTCGAGGTCCCCAGCCGAGCGCCTTGCGGTAAGGCATCAAAACTATCGACGCCCACAAGCGCGTCTCGCGGGTCCTCTCGCTCGCAAATAACACCGAGAGTAAGTCCGGGCGGCAGCTCCATGGGAACGTCTTTCATTGAGTGAACAGCAATATCCGCCCGCTCATCCATCAGCGCTGTTTCAAGCTCTTTTACGAATAAACCCTTGCCGCCGACTTTATAAAGTGGCTTGTCGAGTAATTGATCTCCGCGTGAGGTCATACCGAGAAGCTTCACCTCAATACCGGGATGGTGGCGTTTTAACTCCGCCTCAACAAAATGCGCCTGCCACAACGCCAGCGGACTCTCACGTGTCGCAATCGTAATCGAATCCATGTATCCCCCTGCTCTTTTTTATTTTTTATCACGTTTTTCAGCGTGACATTCTCACAACCGTTTGCTCTCACAAGCCCTTACGTCTACCTGATACAATAGCAGGCTGTAAATCATGGGAAGTGTATCGCGTGTCCAGTTCTTTAGACAGTCATACTAGCCAAACTTGGGGCGGAAGATTCAGCGAGGCGACAGATGCCTTCGTACAGGAATTCACCGCCTCCTATTCTTTCGATCATATTCTCGCAAGATACGATATCGAGGGATCGCGGGCGCACGCCGATATGCTGGCGGCCTGCGGCATTCTCAGCCGAGAAGACGTAAATGATATCCATCGAGGTCTTGATCAAGTCCTTGCCGAGATAGAAGCGGGTGAATTTCGTTGGCAAGTAACGCTGGAAGATGTGCATATGAACATCGAAGCGAGGCTTACAGAGATTATTGGTGACGCCGGCAAGCGACTGCATACGGGGCGATCGCGCAACGACCAAGTTGCTACGGATATTCGTCTGTATTTACGTGCGGCGATTGAGAGCATTCGGGGACAGCTAACACGCCTGAGACGGGCGCTCATCGATCAAGCTGAGAACTATGCTGCCACAGTCATGCCGGGGTTTACTCACCTTCAAGTCGCGCAACCAGTGACATTCGGTCATCACCTACTCGCTTGGAACGAGATGCTGGCGCGTGATGATGGACGACTTGCTGACTGCGCTAGTCGGATGAATCTCTGCCCCCTCGGCGCGGCAGCCCTCGCCGGCACTTCGTATCCGATCGATAGACATATGACAGCTGAGACGCTGGGCTTTTCCGGGCCTACCGAAAACTCGCTTGACTCAGTGAGCGACCGGGACTTTGCCATCGAGTTCACGGCTGCCGCAGCCATTACCATGATGCACCTATCGCGCATGGCTGAAGAAATGATCTTATGGACCAGTGCGCAGTTTGCCTTCATCGACTTGCCAGATCGGTTTTGCACGGGCTCCTCTATCATGCCGCAGAAAAAAAACCCCGACGTCCCCGAGCTTGTTAGGGGCAAAGCGGGTCGGGTACAAGGGCATTTAGTTGCGTTGATCACACTGATGAAGGGTCAGCCGCTCGCTTACAATAAAGACAATCAAGAAGACAAAGAACCCCTCTTCGATGCGGTGAAAACCCTGCATGATTCACTGCTTGCGTTTGCAGACCTCGTACCTGCAATGAAAGCAAAGTCGGATGCAATGCGGCGTGCCGCAGGCTTGGGGCACCCAACGGCGACAGACCTTGCCGATTATTTAGTGAGAAAAGGCATCGCCTTCCGTGACGCCCATGAAATTGTGGGCACCGCGGTCGGTATGGCAGAAAGCAGCGGCATCGATGTCGGAGCACTCTCGCTTGAGACGTTACAAGAACTTAGCCCACTCATTGAGTCGGACGTCTTTGATATCTTGACGCTCGAGGGCTCGGTCGCAGCAAGAGACCACATTGGCGGCACGGCACCGAACCAAGTTCGAGCGGCAGCGGCGCGAGCAAGATCCAAGATTATCTGAGTGCCTTCGCTCAACTTATGCGTGATGCGCTGATTATTGGGATGACTACCTACAGGGATTACTATCGCCAGGGCTACGGCCGGTAGTGAACAGATGCTTGGAAAATAATATCTGGGGCGCTCTCTACAACGATATCCTCAGCGAAGCTGATATCGACAGCCCAGTGCTTACTGAAGAGTCTCCGGACGCCCAAACTCAGCATTGCCGTGGGCTCACCTAGAGCATCCAAGCTACTATTGAGCAAGGCAGAGTGGCCGTCTAGCTGGCCGATAAGGGCCCAGTGTCGATTGATCTGCCACTCTGCAGATAACCCACCGAACCAGAGCCAATCTTTCTGTCGAACACCCAACAGAGGGCTATCGCCCACCGCGGTGACCCCCACTTGTCCGTGCCAATAAAGTGGCAGTTCGCTTCGGTGCGCGCCACTAAAGCGCGCTGCTGCGTACACGTCGGATGCGCCACTACCCGTCCAATCATCAAGATCACCCGAACTCGATTTGTAACCGAGAGAGTATGCTATCTGAAGGTCGCGCTGACGTTCCGCCATATAGGACACTTCAAGCCGGACATCGCCAATACCAGAGCGGGCCTCATCGAGAGCAATTTGATGCGCGGCGCTGGAGAACTGATAAGCCAGCTCGTCCTCCGGCACATTACTCCTGCCACCATCGGGCATACCAAAAAAATCGTGCCACTTATTAACGTAGCTGTCGGTGAATCCACCGCTGTGTTTCATGAGCGGCACGACCGCACTGACTTCCCAGTCGGGGGTGATGCCCCATCGCAGCGCCAAATTGTGACGGAGCGTTTCTCCATCGAAAAATACAGCCTCTTCGGATCGCATCTGCGACACAAAGTGTGTTGCCACATCAGAATGCAGTGTCACCGCCAAACCCTCGTCAATATCGGCCGACCGTTGCGGAGGAATAGCCACGACAGCCGCAAGCGGTGACAAGTTCTCTACCCACAGAGGCTCGTGGATGGTTTGGGCCGAGAGCGGGGACATTAGGCTCACTCCCAACACCAACGCATACGCAAACCTCAAGCGGAGCGCTACCATGTGAGTTGCTCGCCAACATGCTGCGAAAGTTCATCGTTAAGGAGAGCGCGAAAAGCACGATCGGTCTTTGTATCCAACCAATCTTGCCCGTCCTCGCTCCATACAAAATGGAAACCACCACCTGGCGTCGCTAACCATAGCTGCTCTACAGCAGGTTGGCGCGAGAATACAAAAACGACGCCATTTACAAAGGTTACGTTTATCACGCCCTCAGCCACCGATATATCAGGATCTGATTCAAGTGACTCCAATCGCATCTCAACGTCGTCGAACGTTTCTTCAATACACGCGTAATAGCTTGCAGATGCGGACATACTGTCTCCCGAAATAAATCAATATTGGAATGCTGCAAGCCCGTGAACATAACGATTTCACGTCCATGAGTCACGGTGTCCTTGCAATCCGGTGTTATACTAGCATTTTGCGTTCGGTGCTTGCCGTGAAAACACTCACAACGTTTTGGCTTATTGGCTCTCTAGCGATGCTTGTCGCCTGTGGGCAGCCGGGAGAGCTTCGTCACCCAGCCCCCGAAACACCACTATCAAACTAGTCTCTACTATGCCTACTGACCTACCCTTGCACACGGGCTTTTCTCGTCAAACCGGAACGTTAAGTTGTGAAAATATCAGCGCGACGGATCTCGCAAAACAGTATGGAACGCCGCTTTATGTTTACTCACATAAAGCAATCTCCCATGCCTTTGCAGCCTGGGATAGTGCCTTTGGTGACGCACCACACCTGATCTGCTACGCAGTAAAGGCAAACTCCAATATCGCCATACTGAGGCTGTTGGCATCTATGGGGTCAGGGTTCGATATTGTATCAGGCGGAGAGTTAGAGCGCGTTCTCGCCGCGGGTGGTAATGCTGCAAAAATCGTTTTCTCAGGTGTAGGGAAGTCCCCAGCAGAAATCTCGAGAGCACTCGAGGTGGGCATTCGCTGCTTTAATGTCGAATCATCGACAGAACTCACCCTCATCGAACGAGTCGCTACCGAGCGCAATGAGGTAGCGCGTATCTCCATACGAATCAATCCGGACGTCGATGCAAAAACCCATCCCTACATCTCCACCGGCCTTAAAGAGAACAAGTTCGGTGTTAACGCAGAGCAAGCGGTTAAGCTTTATCGGTACGCGCATGAAGCCTCTCATCTTGAGCCCGTCGGAGTGGATTGCCATATCGGAAGTCAATTGACCGACATCGAGCCGTTTATCGAATCTGTGCAGCACTTGCGTAATCTCGTGCTCGAGCTGCGCGACTGGGGTGTCAATATTGAGCATATCGATATCGGCGGCGGGCTTGGTATTCAATATGCGAATGAGACGATTCCAAGCCCGTCAGATCTGATCTCGGCCGTGCGTTCTGAGCTCGACCCGCTGGGTGCTGAACTCATGATCGAGCCAGGTCGGTCAATTGTAGGAAATGCGGGTGTTCTCCTAACCCAAGTCTTGGTCGAAAAAGCAGGCGATACAAAAAACTTTGCCATTGTAGATGCGGCAATGAACGATTTACTTCGGCCTGCGCTCTACTCCGCTTGGCAAAACATCGTAGAAGTCGCCACCACCGATGGCGCGAATCGCAAAACATACGATATCGTCGGGCCTGTCTGTGAAACAGGCGATTTTCTCGGAAAAGAGCGGGACCTTGTCATTACCGAGGGTGATTTCTTAGCCGTAATGGGTGCAGGAGCTTACAGCTTCTCAATGTCTTCCAACTACAACTCGCGACCTCGTGCCGCAGAAGTTTTAGTCAAAGGGTCGGACAGCTATGTGATCCGGCATAGGGAGGCAGTAACCGCCCTGTGGCGCGATGAGACGATTCCAGAGGCGCTGCTATGAAAGTTCGATTCTGTAAAATGCAGGGTGCCGGCAACGATTTTGTTGTCATCGACGGAGTGCGAACTGCGTTAACGCTTGGCGAAGAACATATTCGAAAAATTGCCAACCGGCACACAGGTGTTGGTTGCGATCAGGTTCTTATTGTGGAGCCGCCAAAACGACCCGATGCGGATTTTGAGTACCGGATATTCAATTCAGACGGCTCACCCGCAGGCCAATGCGGTAACGGTGCTAGATGTGTAGGCCGGTTTATTCACGAACAACGATTATCGGCGAATTCAACAATCACCCTACAGGTAGGATCAGACCTACGCAGACTTGTATTTAACGAGAACGGCGATGTAACCGCAGAGCTCGGACCCCCCGTATTTAAACCAGAGCAAATACCCTTCGTGGCTGACGAGACTACAACTGAGTACGCGCTAACCCTCAACAACGTTACGCTTATGGCCGGTGTGGTATCGATGGGGAATCCTCACGCTGTATTGCTGGTAGACGATATCGCCGCAACTCCCGTTGAAAAAATTGGACCGATGATTCAAGCGCTCGACGCCTTCCCCTCAGGCGTAAACGTTGGTTTTATGCAGATACAGAACAGAGCCCAAGTGGCACTGCGCGTTTTCGAGCGAGGCGCAGGGGAAACCCTGGCCTGTGGCTCAGGTGCCTGTGCAGCTGTGGTTCATGGCATTCGTATGGGGCAGCTTGAGAACAAGGTGACAGTCCTGGTACCGGGCGGTAAGCTCGAAGTATCGTGGGACGACGCGTCAGCCTCTGTTTGGCTCGCCGGTCCAGCCGAAACCGTCTTTGAGGGAAAGCTCACGCTCTAAAAAAGCAAAATGGAATCCAAATCAAGCAAACATGAGATTAGTGCAGACGAGGTTCTCTGCTTTCTTGCTGAGAATCCAAACTTTTTCGAGCAATATCCAGAGGCGCTCGATGAACTCAGTATTAGTCATGCAAATGACGGTGCCATTTCACTAGTTGAACGACAAGTGGCGGTACTGCGTGAGCGAAACGCCGAACTGCGTCGTCGCTTGGATAACCTTGTCGGTAGAGCGCAACAAAATGAGGCGCTACTTGGGGCTACGCAAGAGGTCATAGCGGCATTAGCAGCACACGGCCAACGAGAAGACATAAGCCATTTTTTCAATAGCCTCGTGCTTAAACATTTCGATATTGATCATGCGATCTATCACCGGCTTGAGGAAGATGCCTCTGCTCCTGCAGCTAAAACAGCGCTACATCTACTGGGCAGTAAAAGTGCGATCAGTGGCCCTTTGAGATCACATGAATTAAGCGCGCTTTTTGGCGTCGATACAGGCGATGGCTCAGCCGCAATCGCAGTCGTCGCGCATCGCTCAGGCCCAAAAGCATTCATCGCCGTGGGCTCATCCGATGTCTCTCGTTATGGCGCAAATGACGGCACCGTGTTCCTAGAGTACCTCGCTAACGTCATGGCAAGTTTACCTTTGACCAACCCGGTGTCGGCTGATTCATCAACTAGCCCAACTCCCAGTAATAGTTCAACGGAGTAGTGCGCGTGACCTCTGTGAGCCTAGTGCAAGGGGTCTCTGATTTTCTTCAGTACATTGAGGTCGTAAAAGGTTACTCACCGCATACGCTTGCAAACTACCGTCGCGATCTCGATAAGCTTGTTAGGTTTTGCTCTGAGCAAGCGGTCTGTAACGCAGACGTTGTCGATCAGGTGTTACTCCGGCGATGGGTAGCTCAGCTAAGTCGCGAAAAATTGTCTGCAACCTCAATCCAGCGTCACTTATCATCAACCCGCTCTCTCTATAAATTCTTGGCGCGGCATCATCCCGAATTAAAAGATCCATCATCTGGCGTGCGCGCTCCGCGCGTGCCGAGAACACTCCCCAAAAGCCTTGAGGCTGATCAGGTTGGTCAACTACTCAATCACCAAAGTGAAAATGCATTGATGGCACGTGATCACGCAATGGCAGAGTTACTTTACTCAGCGGGCCTACGATTGTCCGAGTTGGTAGGGGCCAATATCAATGATCTTGATATAACCGAAAAAATGATAACTGTCTTAGGTAAAGGTCAAAAAACGCGTGTGGTCCCCGTTGGGGGACCTGCGGTAGCGGCGATCTCAGAATGGATGAAATACCGACCACTGGGAGACGAGCACCTGAGCTTTGATTCACCGCTTTTTGTTAGTCAAAGAGGGAAACGAATCAGTCATCGGACCGTTCAAGAGCGCATCCGGCTACTCGCCGTAAAACACGGCATGTCTCAGCGCATTCATCCGCATGTTTTACGTCACGCCTTTGCTAGCCACCTGCTCGAGTCAAGTGGGGATTTGCGTGCCGTTCAAGAGTTATTGGGACATGCAAATATTGCAACAACACAGATTTACACGCACCTAGACTTTCAACATTTAGCTACAGTGTACGACCAAGCACATCCGCGCGCACAGCAGACCAAAAAAGCGAAGCGCTGACAAGAAACCCCAAAGCAAAGCAGAGCCAACGTGACCCTAACAACTCTCTCATTTGACCTCGACGATACCGTCTGGGACCCACGACCTGCACTGATAGCAGCAGATAAAGCACAGTGGCAGTATCTTTCTGCTCGCTTTCCCAGTCTTGTCGCGCACTTCACAAAAGATCAGGTTCTCGGCTGCCGAAAAGAGGTGATCAGCGCCGCGCCGAATATTGTCGGCGACGTCACCGCTCTCAGAATCGAAGTCATGGAGAGACTGCTCCGCTCTCTTGGTATTCCTAACAAGACTGCCACCGTCGAAGCTCAGGCAGCATTCTCAGCCTTTATGGCACATAGAAACGACGTCCGTTTGTTTGATGATGCGATACCAATTTTATCCGGGCTGGCACAAGAGTTCCTGCTCGTGGCAATCACTAACGGAAATGCAGACGTACACAAAACACCCCTAGCGCCCTATTTTGAACTCGCGTTTCGAGCCGATGAAGTAGGGAGCGCTAAACCTGACGCAAAAATATTTGAAATCGCCATGAAGGCGGCTGGGTGCTCAGCAGGCGAAATGATACATATTGGTGACAGCCTGGAAACAGACGTAAGCGGCGCACTGAATGCAGGCATTGAGCCCATTTGGTTCAACGCCAATGCGCAAGAAAATGCACTGGGAGTGACGGAAGTGCGATCACTGACAGAACTGCCAGCAATCATCACTGCTATAACCTCTTAAATCGCTTCCTCGCCGGTTTCACCCGTGCGAATTCTCACTACTTGCTCTAGCTCAGAAACAAAAATTTTGCCGTCACCAATTTTGCCTGTGCTCGCCGCCGAAATAATCGTCTCCACAATTTGATCGAGTTGATCTGCCGCTGTGGCGATCTCTAACTTCAGCTTGGGCAGAAAATCAACAACGTATTCCGCTCCGCGATAAAGCTCAGTGTGGCCGCGCTGACGACCGAAACCCTTCACCTCAGTTACCGTAACGCCTTGAACACCTATCTCGGACAATGCCGTGCGCACGTCGTCTAGTTTGAAAGGTTTAATAATTGCGGTGACCAGCTTCATGACAAATTCTTCCCAATAATTCGAACAAATACACGGGCGGAGTATGGCGCAACCGCGTCCGTTAATGAAGCGCCGATTGCCTCAGTTGTGGAGAAACAAAAAAAACCCGGCCAAAAGGCCGGGTTTCGAGCACTCACAGGAGTCCTTATCGATTAGCAACGGCACCACCGGATTGCTGAATATCCAGATCAAAACGATCAGCTTGCATGACCTTGGTCCATGCGGTGGCAAAGTCATTTACAAACTTTGCCTCACCGTCGTTCGAGCCATACACCTCTGCGATCGACCGAAGCTCGGAGCTTGAGCCAAACATGAGATCAATAGGTGTTGCGGTCCATCGCCGATCGCCAGTCTCACGATCCGTTGCGACATAAACACCCGGGAACTCTGTTGATGCAGTCCACTCCACACCCATGTCAAGCAAGTTGACGAAGAAATCGTTACTCAACTGACCTTCACGATCGGTGAATACACCGTGAGAAGAACCGCCGCTGTTAGCACCCAAAACACGAAGCCCACCAACGAGCGCCGTCATTTCGGGCGGCGTCAAGTCGAGAAGGTTTGCCTTATCGATCATCGCACCCACGGGTGACATGTAATTGCGGTCCTCGTCATAGTAGTTGCGGAAGCCATCAGCCACTGGCTCCAGCGCCGCGAACGAATTCACGTCCGTCTGCGCTTGCGAGGCGTCCATACGGCCAGGGACAAACGCAACCTCAATGTCGTGACCACGCTCTGCAGCCGCTTTTTCGATTGCTGCAGCACCACCCAAGACAATCATATCGGCCATGCTGATCGCTTTATTACCACGCGCCTTTTCATTGAATGCACCGCGCACTTCCCCAAGCGCAGCGAGCGTTGATGCCAGCTCATCGGTATCATTCACTTCCCAAGAATTCATGGGTGCGAGTTGAATACGAGCACCATTGGCACCGCCTCGCATATCGCTGTCACGGTACGTCGACGCAGACGCCCACGCTGCTTTGACGAGGGAAGACGTGCTTACGCCCGAATCAAGAATGGCTTTTTTGAGCTTCTTAACGTCGCGCTCGGTCACGAGATCGTGGTCGACAGCAGGGATTGGATCCTGCCAAATCAAAACTTCCTCAGGGACATCTGAACCGACGTAGCGCGCACGTGGTCCCATATCGCGATGGGTCAGCTTAAACCACGCTCGTGCAAACGCATCTTCAAACTCTTCAGGGTTCTCGAGGAATCGCTTGGAAATCTCCCGATACGCTGGATCTGCTTTCAGCGACAAGTCAGTCGTGAACATAATCGGCGCGTGCTTGATATCAGGTCGGTGTGCATCGGGAACAGTCCCTGCGGCCTGCCCATCAACCGGAATCCACTGGATCGCCCCAGCCGGACTTCGTGTCATTTCCCAATCGAACGAGAATAGGTTGGCAAGGTAGAGCATGCTCCAGCGGGTCGGAGTAGCTGTCCATGCGCCCTCAAACCCTGACGTTACTGTGTCTTCAGAGTGCCCTTTTCCGCACTTATTCTTCCAGCCAAAGCCCTGCTCTTCGAGCGCTTCACCGGCAGGCTCAACACCGACACATTCGTCGGGCTTGTGCGCACCGTGACCTTTACCGAAGGTATGACCACCGGCAATCAGCGCGACAGTCTCGGCATCATTCATCGCCATGCGGCCAAAGGTTTCGCGGATATCGTGCGCGGCAAGCGCCGGATCGGGATTACCGTTAGGTCCCTCGGGGTTCACGTAGATAAGACCCATCTGGACCGCAGCAAGCGGATTGTCGAGCTTGCGATCACCGCTGTAACGCTCATCGGCTAGCATGACTTTTTCGGGGCCCCAGTATACGAGATCAGGTTCCCAGTCGTCGGTACGACCACCGGCAAAGCCAAAGGTCTTAAAGCCCATATCTTCCATGGCGACATTGCCCGCCAGAATCATGAGATCAGCCCAGCTGACGCTGGCACCGTAGGCTTTTTTTACGGGCCACAGGAGGCGACGTGCTTTATCGAGGTTCCCATTATCGGGCCAGCTGTTGAGCGGCTCGAACCGCTGCTGACCACCGCCTGCGCCACCACGACCGTCAGCAACACGATAGGTGCCAGCACTGTGCCAAGCCATTCGAATAAACAGAGGACCGTAGTGCCCGTAATCCGCGGGCCACCAGTCCTGAGAATCCGTCAGTGTGGCTCGAATATCCGCTTTTAATGCATTCAGATCGACTTTTGCGAATTCAGCAGCGTAGTTGAAATCAGGTCCGAACGGATTTGACTCGGGTGAATGCTGACGCAATGGCGTCAGATCAATGCGCTCAGGCCACCAGAACTTAGGGGGTTTTGCAAAAGTATTTTCAGCCTGCACCGGTGCGGACAGTGCGGTAAAAACTGCCAACCCTGCAAAGGCAAATTTTATAGCTTTCATGGTAAACGCCTCCAAATGAGATTTTTTAGTTCTTGGGGGCTAGCGCCCAGACGCCTCCCCACATCTCTAACCTAGTCGGTTGGAAGCGAACGGGCAAATCGAATTAATTAGCAGATACCATCGAAAAATTTGATAGCTCATTGCAGACGAGGCGTCGCAATTCAAGCCAAGGTGTCGATGCAAGCCCGCGCGTGAAGTCGAACAAAAAAGTCTGTTGGCACAAATGAAATGCCCAAAACCGCAAACTGTTTGTGTACGTCCATGAAAAGGCGCAAAAAAAAGGGGGAGCAAAGCTCCCCCAAGGTCTCACTCAAACCACTATCGACCGGTAGTAAATTCTGGGTAGGCTTCGAGGCCACATTCTGAGATGTCGGAGCCCTCGTACTCTTCCTCTTCGGAAACGCGCACTGGCGTTATGAAGCCGATGACTTTGAAGGCCACAATTGAGGTCACGAATACCCAACCAAAAATGGTAGCCGCGCCAATCAATTGACCCGAGAAAGAGGCCGCTTCTGAGTTTGTGATGGGTACAAGGAGTAGTCCGAGAAGTCCGACGACACCGTGGACTGACACCGCGCCTACGGGATCATCAAACTTCATCTTATCCAAGGTCACGATCGAAAATACGACCAAAGCACCGCCCAACGCGCCAAAAATAGTGGCCTGAAGCGCTGTCGGTGTAGATGGCTCCGCCGTAATGGCGACCAGCCCAGCAAGACAGCCATTCAGTGCCATCGTTAAATCGAATTTACCGAACATGAGCTTAGCAACCGTGAGAGCAGCAATGCATCCACCCGCCGCCGCGGCATTCGTGTTCATGAAGACGTTAGCAACAGCGGTCGCATCGGAAACCGTCGCCGTAGCAAGCACCGATCCACCGTTGAATCCAAACCAGCCCATCCACAGGATGAACGTACCCAAGGTTGCGAGTGGCATGTTAGCGCCGGGAATGGCGTTTACTTTACCGTCTGCGCTGTACTTGCCCTTACGCGCACCAATGACGAGGATGCCAGCAACACCTGCCGCTGCGCCTGCCATGTGAACAATGCCTGATCCCGCGAAGTCAGAAAAACCCAAGTCGCCCAGCGTGTACAACCCAAACACGGGATCGCCACCCCAAGTCCAGTTACCTTCCATCGGATAGATAAAGCCTGTCATAACCACTGCGAACAGTAAGAATGCCAGCAGCTTCATGCGCTCAGCTACGGCACCAGATACGATGGACATGGCAGTTGCCACGAATACGACCTGGAAGAAAAAGTCAGCCGAAGGCGCATAACCATTATCAAGATTTTCAGCCGTAATGCCGTCCAACATATAGTTGGAGAGCGCGGGATACATGATTTCGTATCCAACAAGCATGTACATCGTGCATGCAACTGCAAACAGTACGATGTTCTTGGTTAGAATTTCTGTTGTGTTCTTGCTCCGAACCAGACCGGCTTCCAGCATGGCGAATCCTGCCGCCATCCACATAACTAAAGCGCCGCACACCAAAAAGTAAAAGGTGTTTAACGCGTAACTCAATTCTGCTGTAACTTCCATGATGCTTCTCCTATTCGCTTAAAGCGCGTCGACACCGGTCTCGCCGGTGCGGATACGAATGGACTGTTCGAGCGACGTGACAAAAATTTTGCCGTCACCGATGTTGCCGGTTTGCGCTGCGCCGGAAATCGCCTCGATCGTTTGATCGAGCATCTCCTCGGACACAGCGACCTCTACCTTGGTTTTGGGTAGAAAATCGACCACGTATTCAGCGCCACGATAAAGCTCTGTATGGCCTTTCTGTCGGCCAAAGCCTTTCACTTCACTCACGGTGATTCCCTGGACCCCTATCGTAGACAGTGCTTCTCGCACATCATCTAACTTGAAGGGTTTGATTACTGCGGTGACCATTTTCATTGGGTACTCTCCTTTTAAATGGTTGCCAACGATCTGAGCGACTCACCGACCGCCTTGCTGAGCGCCGCGAGGCTTACATCAAGGGTTTTAATGATTCGCATATATCGACTCCTGTTTGTGACCTCATGCCAGACGTGACGTCACGCCGCTTGAGACGCGTAATACATTGCGAGCACCGCGCCAATATAATAAAAACCAATTTAAACAGTGACTTAAGAAATAAATGCGTTACCTCACCAACGCTTTCTGCCTATGCAAATCGACATCCGCACCATAAAAGTGCGTCTCGAGATGTAATCTGCACGTAATTGATGCAGTACAATCCAGCGCGAATACGATAGGCTATGCGATGACAACTAGAGACTCTGACGATGCCCAAAAACGACCGAATTCCGGACCCCACCGAGACCGCTGGAAAACTCTTCGGGTCCATTTTGAATGAAGGTAAAACGCTCGCCGAAGAAGTTTCCGGCAATGCAAAAGCGGTTGCTCAATCAGCGTTAGGCAACCTGGATGTGGTCAGTAGAGACGAATTTGACGCGCAGGCTGCTGTTTTATCGCGAACCCGCGCCAGAGTAGAGCAGCTAGAGTCAGACATTGAAGCCCTTCTCGCTAAGCTGGATTCGCTGGAACAACGCTGATCAAAGAACTTGCTGATCAAAAAATTTGCTGATCGAAACATAAGTCGCGGGACATGAAGTCCTGCTAAATGATGACAAGGATGTCTCATGCCATTTTCTCGCGTCGCGACACGATCTCGTGTTGGACTTACAGCCGTTCCCGTCCACGTTGAGCTCCATTTGAGCTCAGGTCTGCCTGCTATCGCCATGGTTGGCATGCCAGAATCCATTATGAGAGAGGCGAAGGAGCGAGTGCGAAGCGCCATCATTTCATCGGGATACCGATGGCCTGAGAGTCGATTGACTATCAACATAGCACCGGCAAGCACACCAAAATCAGGCGCAGGTTTCGATCTGGCAATCGCGGTGGCAATACTGATTGCATCCGGTCAACTGCCAGCGACGCTGGCAGAAAATGCCGAGTTTTATGGGGAGCTGAGTCTAAGCGGTGATCTATTACCCACATCGGGTTTGCTGGTGATGGCGTGGAGTAACCAGGACTCTAAAAACCAATTGTTTGCACCCACGACAAATGCGGCACAAATGGCTCATCTCGCCGATCAAGTCATCGGTCTGGACCGCTTGGAGCAGTTGAAGGCGCCACAACGCCTGAGCACAACAAAACCCGAGAGCCGAGACACACGGACCGTCGGTCAAGTTGAGCGACAACTGCCGGCAGGACAGCCTGAAATATGGCGCGCCGCAACCCTTTGTGCATCGGGTGGCCACCACTTGCTCATGTCAGGAGAGCCTGGCGCGGGCAAAACCATGGCTGCTGGTTTAATCGCCGCATTACTGCCGCCGCCCTCGGCAAAGGACCACCTCGAGGCTTCGTTAGTTTTCGACGTCGTTGGCGAGTTATTTGATGGTCAACGCCCAATGCGTGCACCCCATCACAGCATCAGTACCGCGGGACTTATTGGAGGCACCCGATATGCCACGCCAGGCGAAATTAGCCTGGCACACACGGGATTATTATTCCTCGACGAGTTAGCGGAGTTTTCTTTATCTACATTGGAAAGCCTCAGACAGCCACTCGAATCAGGCGAAGTTCGGATCAGTCGCGCCGAAATTACGCAGACCTACCCCGCCGAATTTCAACTCATCGCTGCTATGAATCCCTGCCCTTGCGGTTATAGAGACTCGGCGCACCGGGCCTGTCGATGCTCAAGCTCAGCACTCGCTCGCTACGAATCGAAGGTATCGGGACCACTGCTCGATCGGATCGATATCTTCATACGTGTGTCTCGCTCCAAGATCGCGGACGTGATGAGCCCAGCATCTGAACAGCAAGATCGATTGCTCAATCTAAAAGAAGGGATCAACGCGGCGTATCAGCAACAAATTAAGCGCCAGGGTTGCAGTAACGCGCGGGTGAGTTCTCGCGATCTCATCAATCTTTGTGCACTAAATTCCAGAACGCTCAATTGGTTAGAGTCGACGGGGGAGCGGCTAAAACTCTCGGGACGCAGTTTGCACAGGTGCTTGCGCGTAGGGAGAACAATCGCAGACTTGGACAGCCGCGAGGAAGTCACAGAGGGCGATCTTAGCGAGGCCCTCGCTTATCGTAAAAGCGATGACCTCGTGCCTTCACCGTGAGTCGACTGTGAGGGAGCCGACACTGATTACGGTTCAGTACAACTTAAAAAGTGGCGATGTATTCCGCAAGGTCTTGCATGTCTTCCTCGCTTAACATCGCAGCCTGCCCCCACATCAAGGCACTTTGCGCACCTATTGTCTCGTTTGCTTTATATGCAGTGAGACGACCGACGATGTAGTCCGCGTCTCGCCCGGCTAGTTGAGGGCCAATGCCGCCGCCACCATTGGGACCATGACAAGCCGCACAGCCAGCGTACTTCGCTTCACCGGGCAGTGCCGCAACCTCCATTGCACCTGCAGCCGCAGCACCGCCACAGTCCTCGCCTGCAACGCAGACGACAGAAAAAGATTTAATACGATCGGCAATCGCTGCACGCTGCTCATCGGTTTGCGCGAATGCAGAAGCAGAAAGCGCTAGAATGGTGATTAATAAATATCGCATGACTCAAGAGACTCGGTTGACAGTTTTTTGGAGCGCGGAGTATACAGACTAAAGCGACCGTGAAAAAACTCAGTTGTCCAGATAATGCATATAACAATGTCTTTTGTTACGCATTTTCACCCCAGCCGAGGGCGCCGAGACTTTGAGTTTGAGGTGACGCCCAACCGTTGAGCGGCCTGAGTAGCCGAAAAGCGCGATCTGGGGCAGCCAGACCAGCGATTCAAAAACAAACCACCAAGAGAACACATCATGAAGCTCTACACTTTTGATCCCGCACCCAATCCGCAACGCCTAAAAATGTTTATTGACTACAAAGGTCTAGATATCGACACACAACAAGTCAATTTCCCAGAAGGCGAGCAGCGCACCGATGCCTACAAAGCCATCGTTCCAACCGGAACAGTACCGGCCTTGGTGCTTGATGATGGACGCGTACTTACGTCTGTCTTTGCGATTACCCAGTATCTTGAAGCTCTGCACCCGGACAAACCGCTGCTTGGAGAGTCCAACGAGGAGCGCGCAGTGATCTTAGACTGGAACCACCGGCTCTTTAACGATGTATTCCGGCCCACCGGAGATGCGTTCAGAAACTCGAATCCAGCTTTTGCGGGCCGCGCCTTGCCTGGCACCCTCGATACCGAGCAAATACCTGCCCTAGCCGAACGAGGGCGAGCGCTTCTGACTCATGCTTTTAAACTGCTTAACCGCGAACTCGAAACACGGCCTTTCGTCGCGGGCGACACATTCAGCATGGCAGATATCGACCTGATTGCTGTCCTCAAGTTCGCAGGATGGGCGGCGAAAATGGCACCTGAGGAGAACCTTACTGCGCTTCACGAATGGCTTGCTACAGCCACATCCTCATTGGAGGCTGGGTGTCAGAGCGCTTAAAAAATAGCGTGCGGCAGCTTGCGGGTCGCGTGGCCGTCATTCTACTGACTGCCGCCGCTATTGGCAGTTGCTCTTCGAAAGAAGTGGGCGCTGGTAAATTGGAGAATTACCTCTCTCGTCTCAGTAATGCATCAGAGCTACCTATTCCTCCACCAGAGAACCTCAGGATTGCACGACCGCCAGCACTGCCACTTCCTCCACGCGATGTGAACGTCGATACACTCTCGATTATCGACTTCTTGGCGCTAAGTGGCTGCGAATTACAGACGAATATCGCCAAACGAAATACAACCATGGGGCGCAGTGCCTCGCCGTCGCAACATCTAATTTTTGACCTTGAGTTCATCCGCCTCGCTCCGGAGTGCATCGACAAATTGCGGCAGGATGGCGAGGGAGAAATTGCCCGCCTTTTAGAGTTAAATCTTATTCACAGGCGAGACCAGCTTGCTTACACCGTCGCTCAAGGCATTTTGGGGGGCAACGAATGGCGAGAATTTTGGCGGGTACCCGAGTTACTGGGTGATTACCCGACGAGGGCGAGTGGTGACGTGGCGCAGTCATTATGGGAGTTGGCAGAGCGCACCAAACGCTTTTTAAACGGAAGCTGGTCGCCCGAGGATGAAGATCTCGAACCATTGCTAGCCCACCTGCGCGTAGACGCGGGGGGGCAGTTGCTCCGTGCTGCCATACTTCAGGAGCAAGCTTTGACGCAGGCCAATCAAATTCTGACCTCAGCCAGTAAAGCGGGTACATACTGTTCCCGCGAACGCCCATCAGAAGCTGGCACAATTGCCAAAACCGTCGTCGCCAAATATTTTGCGGGCGACGTACAACGCTGGTCCTCTGCTGTCTCACAGCGGCACTACGAAATTCAGACTCCGATAGCCGAAATAGAAACAACGCTAGATCAGGCGCTTAACGGTCCGTACGACGCATGGATACAGAGTAGAGATCGTCAGTTAAACACGCTTTTCTCTGCACCGCGTCACCATGTAAGCGTCGTACAGGCTGCGTTCAATAACTGCTAATTGCCGGTCTTAGCTACCCTCTTGGAGAGGATTTTTCACCGCCTTGCTCTGGTATATTGCGGGAAGACCCAAAACCAAAAACGAAGAAAAAAATAATATCGCGAGCTCGAGTCAACATGGTGAAACTTATATCGTCACCCCTTCAACCAAGTTACTGTCCCCCAAAGACTCGCGAGTCCCGATCTCTTGCGATCGGCCTCTATCAAATGAAGTGGTACGAAAACCCGGATGCGCACCTCGCGTACCTTCACGCAGGCGTGGCCGCCTGTGCTTCAGCAGGTGCCGATATTATTTTTCTCCCTGAGCTCACGCTTAGCCGCTATCCAGCGGACACTAAACCGCAAATTGCATCAGATAGGGTGCCAGAATCATTGCTCGATGGACCCACTATTTCCTTCACACGAGAGGCCGCCATCGAAAATCAGGTATACGTGCAAGCATCGCTTTATGAAGCTGCCGATAGAGCTGATGGTCTTGGATTTAACACGGCCATACTCATCAATCCGTCGGGGGATCTAGTTGCAAAAACACGTAAGCTCCATATCCCTGTCACCGAGGGATATTTTGAGGACCACTACTTTGCAGAGGGACCAAACGAGACGCCTTACCCAGTGCACAGTGTTCCTGCAGGCGATACCAAAATAAACCTTGGGTTACCTACCTGCTGGGACGAGTGGTTTCCTGAGGTTGCCCGAAGCTACGGCCTGCGCGGTGCTGATATCCTCACCTATCCAACTGCAATCGGGTCAGAGCCCGATCACCCGAGCTTTAATACCCGCCCGCTGTGGCAAAAGGTCATCACAGGGCATGCCATTGCCAATGGTCTGTTCATCGCCGTGCCGAATCGGACGGGCAAGGAGGGACTGATCAGCTTTTATGGCGGTAGTTTTATTGTCGACCCCTTCGGCCGAGTATTGGTCAAGGCACCGGAAGATGAAGAAGTCGCAATGGTCGCTGAGATCGATATTGCCCAGCGTCAAGATTGGTTGCAGCTATTCCCTTTCTTCGGTACCCGTCGTCCCGATACCTATGGTGCGCTGACAGATCCACGCGTGAACGCAAGAACCGAGAGCGGTGAGGGCGAGGTTGGTCCAATACCGGGACTCACTTGGCGCTAAAAGCGCTTCAACCGGGAGCTTAAATGACATTCATCAGTCTGACATTTCGCAGCGCCGCATTCACAAAGCATTCCTGCAAAAGAGGCGTCGGCGTATGAGTGATTGGCAAATGCCGCCTGAGTGGGCGGAGCATGAGGCGACCTGGATGGGTTTTCCCACCGGTGCTTATGACACCTCGGGCATCACCGATGATGATGCTTTCAACGCGTGGTCGGCTGTGGCCAACAGTATCTCTGAGCACGAGTGTGTGAATATGCTGTGTCATCCAGACCAGATCGCCATCGCCACACGGAAATTATCTTCGGCAATCGTCCTTCATGCGTTTGAATTAGACGATGCTTGGCTCCGTGATACCGGTCCCACCTTCGTGACTGCCGTTGGAAAACTCGCAGGCATCGACTGGAGCTTCAATGGGTGGGGTGACCACACGGCCTTTGACTGGCGAAACGACGCCAAAGTGGCAAGCCACATTATCGAACTCACAGGTGCCACTCGCTTGGCCTCAAATTTAGTCAATGAGGGTGGCGGTGTTACGGTTAACGGTGGCGGCGATGTGATTCTCACAGAAACAGTGCAACTCGACCCCGCTCGTAACCCAGGCAGCAGTAAGGCATCTGTTGAAACCGAAGTCCATCGGCTCTTGGGGACTTCACGCGCAATGTGGTTCAAGCGCGGTCTTTGGCGCGATTACCAAGACCACGGTACTCGCGGTCATGTCGATATGATTGCGGCTTTTGTACCCGATGGGTCAGTACTACTTCATCGTCAGTTTGATTCGAGTCACCCCGATCAAGCCCTGTGGCAAGACCATTGCGGTGTATTAGAGGCGACTGGTTTCAAGGTCCGCGCAATGCCAGCCCCGAGGGTCACCCGCGACAATATCGGGTGGGTCGATTACAGCTATATTAATCACTACGTTGGGAATGGTTTTGTCTTGGTGCCCGCGTTCGCAGACCGCACCGACGAGCACGCTGTGGAAATACTAAAAGACCTCTACCCCGATCGATATGTCGAGAGTCTTGACGCTCGTATCATCTTTGCCATGGGCGGCGGCATTCACTGCATCACACAGCAGCAGCCGCTCATTCGAGATTCATAACAGCTTGCGATGCAATTCGCTTCTCTGACAGAGGAAAGTTTCGGTCGATACAGGCGCAAGCCAAAAATACATGGCAAGCTCCGGTCTAATCCCACTGCTTCTAGGTATGGGGACTAATCATTCAATTGAGCCACTCAGGCAGCGGCTGATTCCCTAACGACAACTCCATTGTGTTGTCACCAATCTGCTGAGCGCCTCGCCCTACCATCTCATCGTAGGCACTCCGCTGCCGCAATACGGCCTCAATTTCACCGAACTGCTTAATTTGGCGCTGCATCGACAAAAGGTTCGTCGTTTTCAGGGGCTTTCCCGTGTTATCGGCAATCAGGTGCTCGTCGCCCTGAATTTGAACAAAGGCGATGTAAAGGCTCAGGTCTACTGACTCTATGATGAATCGATCGATATTAGATTGGCGCTTAATGTCTTTGAGCTTGAGCTTCACAGGGCATCTCTTAAGTATGTTTTCCTTTGCTAATAATTACGCGGCAGATTTAGAGTCGGTTTTTTGCACGCCAGCGCGCAATGGCCGGCGCGAGCGCGTCAAGACCCTTGTAACCTTGAAGATCGGCAGGCGCCGCCTCCACAGCTTGCCACAAAGACTCGAGCGCACTGTCAAATGCCGCCAACGACTTAAGATTGCAGATGTGTACCCTGATGGTAAACGCGATAGCACCGGTTTCGGGCAATCGCCGCAGTGACTGACGCTCCGCTCGGTACCAGAGCTCATCGGTCTCGTCAGACACATCCCAATGGTCTCTGGATAAATAATTCGGGTGCGGCACTATCGACCAATTAAAACGTTGTACCGCGCGATCCGACGGTAACCGAGCAAAAAATCGATCGATTTGCTCACCAATCTCTGTGTTCAATCGGGGAATGGGGCCATGAACCTCGGCCATCGTTAAGCCCAGTTTTTCCTCAAGTCTCCAGTCACTCGGGCTGCATAACGATGCTGCAACTAACCGATAACGACCACGCTGGTCCGGCAACATGACGACCAAGTCATCAGCAACGCCCAATGAGGCCTCCCAAAGTGCCTCATCACCGGTAACTCCACGCCCATGTGTCTCCGAAAAGACGAGCGCGGCAAATTCAGCCGCCGCATCACGACCTTCGGGAAGTACGTTATAAACTCGCTCACCAAGCTGCTGGCGAAGCTGTTGCTTGTGCGAACGCCAATCGTTAGAGGAGTCAACATCCACCCAGGCACCTTGCATTGGCGACAGGCCCATCGCGACAATGCGCGGCTCAGCACAATGCGGTAGAAAGCGTGGCGCAGGTTCTACCCGTGCAAAATCTGGACGGAGGTGGGTCGTGGTGTCGTCTTGAGGAATCATGCGGCAATGATGCCAGAGCTTACCAATATCGCCATTACTTCTCAGGGAGAAACGCTCGACGAGCTTCCAAACTACAGTGGTGTTTATCGGTTTTTCTCGAGCGAGGAGACCCTCCTTTACGTCGGTAAGAGTGTGGATATCAAAGCGCGCGTTTACTCGCATTTTCAGGAGGGACGAAAGCCGGGCCGACACCAGCGTATTATGAGTCAGGTTGCCCGTATCGAAACCCAAGCCACCGCGGGCGAAATAGGGGCTCTGCTCGTTGAGAATGCCGCGATAAAAGCCGAGACGCCCCTTTACAACCGCCGACAGCGGCAAGTAAGAAAACTCTGGACCATCCATCTCACGCGCTCAAAAGGCAATTTTTTACAGCCAACCAGTGCCGACTTCTCGCCCTGGGGCGAACGTGCACAAGATAGCTACGGACTTTTTCACAACAAACGCCACATCGATAACACAATCCGACGCCACGCGAGCGATCACGGGCTTTGCCTTCGCATGCTGGGCGTAGATAAGGGTAAAGGACCGTGCTTTCAGTACCAGCTGAAACGCTGTGATGGCGCCTGCGCAGGAGATGAGAGCGCCGATGAGCATAACGCGCGACTGCTATCCGTGCTCGATCGTGATCGGATCGCTGCCTGGCCCTTCCCGGGCGCCCTTTTTCTTGTAGAGCGCAACATTCGACCGCTCCCCAGGCAGCCTGAGGCGCAGTTCCATCTGGTCAACCACTGGTCGTGGCTCGGTTGCTTCGATAGCCCCAAAACGGCACAAGCGGCCTCTCAAGAGCAGCCACAAACTGTTTTTGATCGCGATGCCTACCGAATGCTCATGAGTGCATTACGCAGAGGCAAAGTTGAGTTGTTGGATGCAGAATCGCTATCCGAAATAGACAATCCAATTCTCGCTACGGCGTTCGATTAATGGGCATTAACGTCGTCTGGTTCAAGCGCGACCTGCGCCTCAGTGATCACGCGCCGCTCGAGCGCGCTATTAAGCTGCAAGGCAATACACTTTTACTCTACATCTTAGAGCCCGAGTTGGTGCAGAACCCTCACTACCGGGGAAGACACTGGCAGTTTATCGCGCAGTCGCTCTCGGATATGCAAAACACGCTCGAGTCGTTCGGGCACACACTTGAGGTGGTCGAAGGAAGCGTGCTCGAGGTACTCAACTTAATCAGCGACAAACTGGGCATAAACTCCCTGCTCAGTTATGAAGAAACAGGGCTCGATGTCACCTTTCAGCGAGATATTCAAATCCACAAATTCTGTACTCATAAAGGCATCGACTGGCAGGAATTCCAAACAAATGGTGTCCAGCGAAAGCGCAGTGACAGAAAAGGCTGGAATCGTAGCTGGAAGCTGGTGATGACCGCCGATCATCACAACGTCGATCTCGCAGCGCTAAAGACCCAGAATTTTTTTGGGCACGACACACTTGAAGGGCTGCGCACAAACAGAATGGTGCGGTGGCGACAACAACAAAACGAAATGCAGCTAGGTGGACCCACGGAAGCCGGTCGGGTGCTCGATAGTTTTCTCAACGATCGCGGTTGGGGTTACCAGAAATTCATCTCAAAACCTGAGAAGAGTCGGGAGCACTGCTCGCGCTTATCACCCTACCTCGCCTGGGGTAACTTGAGCATGCGGGAGGCGTATCAAGCGCTTCGGCGAAAAGAAACGCCCCGCGGCTGGACACGTGCGATGAGTGCATTTGAGTCAAGACTTCACTGGCACTGCCACTTCATCCAAAAATTTGAAATGGAATGTCGCATGGAGTTTGAGGACATCAATCGAGGCTACGCAGCACAGCCAAGGGGTGAAGACGACAGCTTGGTCCAAGCATGGAAAGAGGGGATGACCGGGTATCCGCTTGTTGATGCCAATATGCGAGCGCTCAAGGCAACGGGGTACGCAAATTTTCGCTCAAGAGCCATGCTCGTCAGTTTCCTGACACATCACCTCTGGCAAGATTGGCGGACAGGAGTGACGCACTTGGGCTCTCTATTTCTCGACTTTGAGCCGGGGATCCACTACCCCCAGATGCAAATGCAAGCCGGCGTCACGGGTATCAATACGATTCGGATCTACAATCCGATAAAGCAATCTCTCGATCATGACCCCGACGGCGTGTTCATTCGAAAATGGGTTCCAGAGCTAAAGGACTTACCAACGCCACTAGTCCACCAGCCCTGGCTCATGTCACCCATGGAACGGATGCTCGACCCAATCGACTATCCAGAGCCTGTGGTCGACCTGAAGGCTTCGTACAAGCGCGCCCGCGATACTCTATGGCAGCTCAAGAGTGACCCAATGGTAGCGGTTGAGAGAGAGCGTATACTCAACCAGCACGTGGAGCGGCGTTATCAAAAACGTTTTGAGGAATCTCAGCAAGATTAGTTTCTCTAAGACGCCCTTCGCGCGCATGTAGCAATTGTCCGTGAAATGGCGCCCTCGTGTGGAGAAACATCAGTGCAGCGCGGAATAAAAATGGGGGGAAACCGGGGCGATAAATGGGTAGCGAGCGAGCCGAAAAATAGGTAAAAACGAAGAAAATACGTGGGCAATCAACAAGCGATACGCCTGAGATACACTGAGCAAACAGGGGCAAAACATGCGTGTCATCTGGATTCTTTTTGGGCTGCTTATTGCCATTCCCTTGGGTGCGCTGACTTGGGTCTCCTCGCAAGTTGATGCAGATTTCTTGCTAGAAACCGCTAGCAGTGCTTTAGAAGAGCAAGGCATTTCACTTCTCTATGCGGGTGATTCAACGTTTTCGCTAGTACCTCGAGTTCATCTCGCTTTATCAAACGCCACTATAATTACCCCTGAAACCGAAGACTCAGAGGCGCAGCAGATAACGCTAAAAGACGTTGAGCTGACCACTAGCTTATTCACTTTTTGGCACTCTCGCCGCGCTGATATTTCAGCGAGACAGCTTACGGTCAACGATATTGAGATTTTCGATTTTGCGTCGCCCGTCGAGCTGATTGATGGCTTAAGGCTAGAACCGATTAGCGCAACACTTTGGCAGGGAGAGGTTCAGGGGTTCGCGCAAATCAACACCCACAACAATCCGATAACGATTGAAACACGTGGCCAGCTTGATGACGCCACTGCAGCCTCCCTCCTTGCCACAGTGACCACCTTGGGCGGCGCGAAAGGAACGCTTTCTGCCAAATGGGATCTCACTGTGATACTGCCCGATTCGAACAAAGATATCGCGGCACTGAATGGCGATATGGTTATTACGGGTAACCAAGTCACACTCACTGAGATCGACCTTCAAGGAGGTCTGTGCACAGCCATCAGTCGAGCGCAGGGGAAGAATGGTCCTAAGTGGAATGAAACTGGAACGCTTTTTGATCGTTTGGCGGTGAGCCAAAGCTTCGATGGTACGAAAGCCAAGCTAGATGATCTGGTACTCAAGACAAATTTCGTGTTTGTTCAGGCAACTGCGGATCTAGACCGCGTAACGGAGGGCTTTAAAGCTCAAGCATCAGCAAAGCTCAATACCGAGGCGCTAAGCTCAGTGCCTAACTGCAGAATTAATCCCCGACTTGCTGACATTGCTTGGCCAATAAACTGCCGTGGGCAATTAAACGACGGCACTGCCAGAAGTTGGTGTACCGTAGATGTATCCAAGATCGTTGAAGAGGGGCTAAAAGGTGAGTTAAAGCGACGCTTTAATCTCGATAACCCTGCTAGCCTTATTAAATCGTTACTCGACCGGAACTAGAGACAAGCTCAAGTATTTTTACGCATGACAACATCGGCATTTTGGGAACACAGCTATCAAAATCTTGGCTCGCTATACACAAGCGAGGCAGTGGCTGAGCGCGCCTCCAAGCCCGAGTGGATGGCCTGGAATGAAACACTTGCCGGGTCATTAAAGTGGCCAGCAGCATGGACTAAAACAGCTGAAGCGCTCAATGCCTTTAGTGGTCATGACAAGCTGCCAGGAACCAAGCCCAGCGCGTCTGTCTACGCTGGTCATCAATTTGGTCAGTACAACCCTCAGTTGGGTGACGGTCGTGCCGTACTTCTGGGCGAATGGGTTCTTAACGACGGTAGGCGCTACGACATCCAGTTAAAAGGCGCGGGACCTACCCCCTATTCTCGTGGCGGTGATGGTCTTTCACCGGTCGGTCCTGTAGTAAGGGAGTACTTACTCTCGGAAGCTATGCACTGCCTGGGCGTCCCGACAACACGAGCGCTCGCGGCTGTTGCCACTGGCGATTCTGTCTATCGAAATGATCGAGAGCCGGGTGCTGTCATGGTGCGTGTTGCTGATAGCCATCTGCGTTTTGGCAGCATTCAGTACTTTGCCATGACCCGTGACGGAGAGGGCTTATCCGAGCTGGTTAGCTACGCGGCTGATCGCCACTACCGTCCAATGTTGGAAGCCAAAGGAGCAAGTACAACCGCACAAACGGCAGAGGTCCTGCTCGAGGAGACCGTAAAGCGGATTGCCTCCCTTGTGGCACATTGGCAAAGCCTTGGCTTTATTCACGGCGTTATGAATACAGACAACATGCTGCTGTCGGGCCAAACCATTGATTATGGGCCCTGTGCGTTCGTTGACACCTATAAGGCCGAAGCTAAGTTTAGTGCGATCGACTCGCAAGGCCGCTACCGCTTATCAAATCAGCCTGGTATCGCTCACTGGAATACCAGTGTCCTCGCTTCTTGCCTGCTAAAAGTTCTTAGTGCAGAAGAGGACAAAGCTATTGCATTCGCACAGGCAGTCATCGATGAGTTCCCCCGCTGGTATACCGAAGCTTATAAAGCGAGAGTGGCAGCAAAGTTGGGCTTAGACGCCTTTAGAGAGGAAGATACCGGCCTCCTCGACAGTTTCCTCGAAACACTCGAAACCGACAGCCTCGATCTTACACTCGCCTATCGGTGGCTAACGCAAGAGGCGCTTGAAGACAGTCATCACACGCCCATCCATCAGCTATTTACCCCATCTGAGTCGCTGCTTACGTGGCGAAGCGAGTGGGCTCGCCGACGCAGCGCTAACAAAGGACCTTCGGATGAAATAAATGCCCGAATGGCGGCCGCCAATCCAGTGGTTATCCCCAGAAATCATCAAGTGGCGGCCGCTATCGTCGCCGCGGAAGACAAAGACTATGGACACTTGGAGCAGGCATTCACGCGTTGGCAATCACCCTTTGAATGGGCAGAAAGCGATCTGAGTTGGGCTGCAGCTCCGGATGCATCGGAGAGAGTCACCCGAACTTTTTGCGGCACCTAGCCGCAACCCTTTTTCACTACAAACATTGCCCTTTAAGCCGCCGCAAAGCTTTTCGTTCGCAGGATCTGAGAATTGGGAACTGATAAATACTCCCATGTGCGGCGTAATCTCATGGCTCGAATGTCGCTGTGGCTTTATAATCGACGCGGAAATATGGAGAACGCTGGGTGAAGATAGAATTTCTTGGAAAAACAGTGAGCGGACCGTTCACGATCCCTTCGGGCATCGTCTCGACAGCACCCAGCATCATCCAACGCATTTTCGATGACCTTCCGGAAATCGGTGTCGTGACAACTAAAAGTGTTGGACCCGCTCCGCGCGCCGGAAACCGCGAGCCTGTTTACTCGCAGTACGCACCGGGATGCTTTGTCAATGCTGTTGGCCTCACCAATCCTGGCGCTGAAGCAGCGCGCAAAGGCTTTGAATCCTTAAACGTGCCAGAAGATCGATTTTTATTGGTCTCGATTTTCGGCGGCAGTATCGATGAGTTTGTTGAAGTCGCAAAGATCCTTGCGCCAGTAGCCGATGGCCTTGAGCTCAATCTCTCCTGCCCACACGCACAGGGTTATGGCATGGCCATGGGTCAAGATCCAGAGATGGTGCGCGCCATTGTTAGTGCGGTGAAAGCGGTTGTTGATGTACCTGTCATTCCCAAGCTGACGCCTAATGTCGATCGTATCGAGGACATTGCTCAGGCAGCGCTTGAAGCTGGCGCTGACGGTTTGTGTGCCATCAACACGGTAGGCCCCGGCTACACCGAAAGCCACGGTCATCCAGTACTCAGTAACGGCATGGGTGGCATGTCAGGAAGCGGCGTCCTCCCGACAGCACTTAAGTGTATTCGTGCGCTCAAATCGATAACGGATAAGCCAATAATTGGATGCGGCGGCCTATCGACGGCAGCTGATTGCAGAGCCGCAATGCACGCCGGTGCTTCAATTATCGGAGTGGGCTCTGCACTTAGCGGCATGAACACGGAAGACATGAATACGTACTTCCGTCAGCTTGAGAATGATCTCGAGTTCGGTAGCAATAAAGCCAGAGGCGGTCTTAACCTCGAGTTGGACATGGACTTCGTACCTTACAAGGTGATCTCGAACGAGCCGGTTTGTGACGACATCACCGTCGTAACCCTCGATGGCAATATCAATAT
The DNA here is from genome assembly GCA_965660865.1 of Luminiphilus sp. GTDB lineage: Bacteria > Pseudomonadota > Gammaproteobacteria > Pseudomonadales > Halieaceae > Luminiphilus. Next base: position 16,156 of record CBFIBL010000033.1, on the reverse strand, counting down.
TCAGCCTGGCGAGTACGTGTTCGTCTGGATTCCTGGTGTCGGTGAAAAACCTTTCTCGTGTCTCACTGATGCACCACTTCGACTCGCTGTCATCGATGTAGGTCAATTTACGAGCGCCTGCTACCAGCTTCAGCCGGGAGATGACGTCTATATCCGCGGACCACACGGCGCACCGGTCATGCCCAAGGAAAACGCCAATATTATCTGCGTCGCAGGGGGCACTGGACTCGCAGCGGTCTATCAAATCGCGCGCGACTTTGGCTCAGACGAAAGCCCAGCCCAGATCTTTGCCGGCGCGCGCAGTGCGGAGCGTCTGTACTTCACTGAAGAGTGCCGTGAAATCGCTGAAGTCCATATCGCGACTGATGACGGAAGTGCTGGCTTTAGTGGCCGAGTTCCCGAAGCGCTGCGTGCCTACCTCGAAACCCTGAATAGCGAAACATTGGCACGTACTGAATTCTATAACTGTGGTCCGGAACCTATGATTCATGCGGCTGAAGCTGTACAGCGTGACTTCGTCGACAGCTCGCAAATGTTCAGTGCTATCGATTACACCACCAAGTGTGGTGTTGGTATCTGCGGTGCCTGCGCATCACCCGATGGTCGACGCATCTGTATCGACGGGCCGTTCATTAATACAGCACAGTCATAACTTCGGGTATTTAGATCCAGCCAACTGTGGTCCACATATTCAGCGTAATACAGTCACCAAGTTCCATCCTTGAGGTTCTGAGGACGCTAGAGCGGAGACAATAACCGTCTGCGACGTCTGGCCTTTTTGTTTACACTGCGTGACGAGAAACTCTGAGGGCAGTTACATGGGCACCAAACTCGTATCAATCTCTATTGCTGTTACATTGGCGGTCTTTGCTATCGCGTGGCTAGGCGATCAAACCGGCTCGAGCCTCTATGGACTGCCACTGATGGCAACAATGGCGCTTGGTGTCTTTATTGTTCAATGGATTGGACTCATACACGCCCGGCTTTTTGAAACCGAGCACTACTTCGATTTAGTGGGCAGTCTGACCTACATCACCGTCACCATACTGGCCATTCAGCAAACCGTTGACCTTGGTCTACGACAACAGATCATTGCCGGTGCGGTCATACTCTGGGCGGCGCGACTCGGTCCTTTCCTTTTTATGCGAATCCAAAAAGCCGGTGAAGACCGCCGATTCAGGAAGATCAAGCTGTCTACACCACGCTTTTTGCTTACATGGACACTACAGGGCACATGGGTGTTCATCACAGCGGGAGCGGCGCTAGCCGCGATCATGACTCCCAACGCACACCCGCTTGGTGTCGTTTTCTTCGTTGGCGCCGCAATGTGGGTTATCGGCATGGGCATCGAGGTCATTGCCGACAATCAAAAAAGTGCGTTTAAAGCCGATCCGGCCAACGAAGGTAAATTCATCAATACAGGCATATGGGCTCGCTGCCAGCACCCCAATTATTTTGGTGAGATCTTACTGTGGGCAGGCGTAGCTGTAATGGCCCTTCCATCTCTCAGTGGAAGCGCCTATGTCTTCCTGGTATCGCCGTTCTTTGTTGCACTGCTCCTTACTAAAATCAGTGGCGTGCCACTTCTCCAAAAATCGGGCGATGAGCGCTGGGGAGATGACCCCGAGTATCAAGCCTATCGAAAAAACACGCCGACGCTTATTCCCAGACTTTTCTGACTAGGCGCTTCTGAGAAGAACCGAGATACAAAAAAGCCGGCAATTGCCGGCTATTTACGTCTCACCTAAGGGCGTTACGGTACTAGCTTTCTGAGAGTTTTCGCCTAGTGTTTAAGCGTACTGCCCTTGCAGCCCAGCCAAACACCGATGAAACCCTTCCATGGTTGATTCCACAATATCAGCGGCTGACCTGGCTTCGCTGATCCGCCCCATGACCTGGCCGGTCAGTGGGATTGCTGCCTCAAGATCACCGCCGAAGTAGAGATCCAAAATATTGGCCATGTGTTCAAAAGGCTGGAACTGTCCCATGAGCTCAAGCTCGCCCGTGCGCTCTGTACGCATGGCTCGAAGCGCGGGACGCCCCTGCTGATTTAAGAACACAGTATCTGTTTCTTTGCCGTCGTAAATAGCGTTCTTCCAGTTCTGGTGTACCGGCGAGTCCGCACAGCTCAACATCGCAGTTCCCAACTGAACCCCCTCTGCACCCATGGCGAATGCAGCCGCCATGGTAGGTCCATCGCAAATACCACCTGCCGCAATGATTGGCACCTCCGAACGCTCACGGATAAGCGGCAGCAAAACCATGGTCGATACTGGTCGCGGGTTTTTAAATCCACCGCCCTCACCACCCTCGACAACAAGGCCGTCAACGCCAGCGTCGAGAGCCTTAAGCGCCATATCCAGGGTAGGTACAACATGGAAAACTTTGATACCCGCTTCCTGGAAAATACTTGTGCATAGATCCGGGCTTCCTGAGGAGGTCGTTACAAACTTAATACCCTGCTCGATAACGAAATCGATGACGTTGGTGCCCTTTACAAACGCGAGGGCCACGTTCATACCAAAGGGCTTATCGGTCATCTCATGCATTTTGGCAACTTCGCCTTGAATCGCATCAAAGTCGCCGGAGGACGTCTCGATGATGCCCATGGCGCCCGCATTTGATACCGCAGAGGCTAGTTGAGCACGGGCAATCCAACCCATCGGCGCTTGAAAGATCGGGTAGTCAACACCCGCCATCTGGGTCACGCGATTATTAACAATATTTGGCTTCAAATTTACCTCGCAGGCGCATACATCCCTGTCCAATCCAACATACCGCAACCGCGTTCTCGGTCAAGCCAATCCTCTACAGCGACACGCTACTTAAACAGCGTCTAATATTGCACGCCTCGATTTCTAAAAGACCGCGGCGTTGCGTCAGGCGTGGCTTTCTGTGCGTCAGGCGTGGCTTTCTGTGCGTCAGGCGTGGCTTTCTGCGCGTCAGGCGTGGCTTTCTGTGCGTCAGGCGTGGCTTTCTGTGCGTCAGGCGTGGCTTTCTGTGCGTCAGGCGTGTTTAGCAAATTGTGACTTGGTAGACACTCTTGCTCAATAAAGCCAAATACGTATCAAAATAATTCAAAACCGACCCTGTATGTTCTAGCCTGTTTTCGGGTGTTTTGCCCATTAACAACAGAGGATAAAAAAATGAAAAAATATTCTTGGTTATTTATCAGTTTTATATTCGCCTCATCCACGGTTCTGGCGGGTCATCATGAAAAGCAACCAGCTCCCGCTGGCGGCAGCATCTACTTTCAAACTGATGACCCTGCGGCTTATTTAGCACTGCTAAAATCGGACGAAGCGCTTTTCAAAGCCTCAGGAGCTGCGCAGCGTGGGGTTTGTTTCAACAGCACCGGGATGACCGAGCAAGGTAGAGGTTGGACTTATGCTTTTTATCCCAACATGGAAACAGCGATGGCAGGCGCCGACGCATTAGTAGACCCCAAAAATCAGGCTTCTGTTGCAAAATATCGCGCCATTTCTGAGTTCCGGGGCAGCGTGCACTTCTCGATCATTCGGCCCCATCCTCGTAGCCTTGCAAGTGCAACAGCACGCAACATCGCTGTTCAAGTAAAGGACGTAAATGGCTACCTCGAAGCACTTGAAGCCATGGAGACCAAAGCGCAAAGTGAGGGGCTTGATGTTGCATTCTCAGCCTACACCCCAATGGGCGCAGGTCCTTTGTTCAGTGGAGCGGACGGCACTGTTCCCTACACTGCAGACGTTCTGGTCCATTTTGACGCCCCAAGCTCCGGGGAACTCGGTAAGTTCTTTGACTTAATGAGTTCCACAGACATGGGTCCGGAGTTTTACGCAGCGGCAGCAAAGCTTGATCGTAAACTCGTGATGGATCAGATTGTGCGGTGCGTAAATACTAATTCAGCGATGTAACAAACGGTCGTACCGAGAGGCCCTGCTCTTTGCGGGCCTCTCATCTCCTCGTCTGGTGCGGGTCTATTTGAAGCTTAGCGCCTATTGTTTAGCCACCACTCCATTTCTTCGATATGGTCTTTCCCAAAAAATTGTTCTTCACCGACGAAAAATGCGGGAATACCAAACACACCTCGATCGACCGCACTCTGTGTATTTGCCATCAGGGCGGCTTTCACTTCGGGATCTTGCGTGGAATCCAGTAACGCCTGCCCGTCAAATCCCGCCTCGTTGAATGCTTGAACAAACACATCCGGGTCATCCATTTTTAGGCCGTCTTCCCACATCATCTTGATGCCTGCTTCGATATAAGGGGCGACGTCATTGCTGCGGCTGTAAGCGACACAGGCACGCATAAGCAGCAATGTATTGACGGGAAAATGAGGGTTCATCGCAAACTTATTGAGTCCGTTTCGATCGCAATAACGCTCGATTTCACGCATAAACATGGCGTTTTTCCCCGACACACCGGCGAAATTCATCATCGGAGGTTGGTTGTTAGTGGACTTAAAAATCCCCCCGAGTAAGCACGGGGTTATCTTCAGCTCAGCTCCCGTTCGTGCAGCAACATCTTTCACCGTGAAATAAGACAGATAAGCATTCGGACTGCCAAAATCAAAAATAAACTCAATGGTCTTGCTCATGAATCCCCCGATTCATCATTGTTATTGAGGTTGCTAGTAGGCCAATAAACCTACCGATTGTCTATCAAAGCAAAAACAGGGTGCAAAAGCGCAAAAAAGGCGATGGTGGGAAGAGCGTAGCTACCGGGGAACACGCTCTGTGCCAAACAAGCCGAACATCAACTAGCGACTCAGCGGTGGTAAGACCACTTTGAATCCACGTGTTGGGATGTTCAAAACGAATGAAGAGACGTCCAACCTGCGGTAAGCACACGCAAATAAATAAAATTCAAGCAAATAGAATTAAGACCAGCCCCACCAACTGAACCATGTTGATCGTCACAGACAGCTTGTGTCCGCGATCAAATCGAGCGCCGGCCTCAGAATCGCCGGAGAGCTGGGCATCGCGCGCATTGTTAATGCGCGGCACTAACGACTGCCGAACCCAAAGTGTGCTGAGTGCGACAAGCAGGCAAACGGTGGCGGAGAGATCCAATGCGGGGCCTGAAGCCGTCTGATAGAAGACAAACGCAAGGACGCTAAAAACAATCATAAAAAGGTAGTAGCGCGGGAACATGGATCGTAAGAATTGACCGGCCTCAACTTCCGGCAATGACGTAAATACGATAGGCGCAACAACAATGGGGAAGAACACCATACCGCCCAGCAACATCAGGACCATCGCGTTTGCCAGCTCCACCATCTCTCTTCCTTAATTCAGTAATCAGAATTCAGTAATCAGAATTCAGTAATCAGCGCTTATATTGGGTTGGGCAGTAGCCACGTCCCACATCAAAACCCCTAAGCTTTCGGTGTTTGGTGACCCGACCTGTGACTCGCTTACGCCAGAGCCTAAAAGAGCTTGGCTTCATCGTCCGCCGCATTAACTTGATGGTCTCAGGCTCGGTCAGACCAAACGTCGCCTCGATCACCTCGAACGGTGTTCGATCTTCCCACGCCATTTCAACAACGCGTGATACCTCGGATTCATTCAGGTCTTTCGCAGGGTTTTTCATGCCGTAAGAGTAGCAAGCGGCCATTACCGCTCCCCCGTCCGTTTGGGCTTTGTTCGGTTTCTTTATTTTGAGCTTCGAGGGAAAAGCACATGGAATACGTTGATAACTGACAGCAAGAAGCTAAAAGAGAAACGCGCCATTAAAGAGACAACCCAGATAGTAAAAGCGCTAAAAACGCTGCGGATAACGCTACGGATAGAAGAACGAAACAACTAGTTTCAAGGGTTCTAGATCTAAGGGTTCTGGGTTTACGGGTTCTGGGTTTGCGAGTTAAGCCGGCCCAGCGATACTCCTTGGCTTATTGAAGCCTCTTTCTCAGCCCGCATTCTCAGCCCGCGTCTTTGTCAAGCAACCCCTTGGAAAGAGTGGCTCTGCGCCAACCCCGGAGCGAGTTGATCAGCCAAAATGCCTCAACGGTGTTCAGCTCGCCAATGGGTAAGGTCCGCTCGGCAATAACACCCTTATCGAGTAACTCATCGCGTAGCACACCCGGTAATAAGCCATCCACAAGTGGCGGTGTGAAGAGCTCACCGTCGACTCGATAAACAATATTTGCAATTGCACTCTCGGTGACATTACCGAGGGTATTGAACATCACAGGCTCACAGCCTGGAGATACTTCTCGCATGGCAAGATCATAAGCCTCGCGCCGACTGGTTTTGTGAGCGAGATAGGCGTCGTCCGCTTCAACCGGAGTTCGGACCAAGGCCAACTTGACAACAGGATGCTCGATGAGCTCTGACGACTGCTGGAACCGAGGCGATGGCGTCGATGACATTGCAACAGCCTCAACGCGATGACTCAGCGTCCCATGGCGATCGAGCTGGAGTCGCAGCCGCAACGTGGTGGCCAGCGGGTCACCAAATTCGTCCCCGCCAGTAACGTTGTGCACAACATCCTGTAGATAAAGCTCTGCGGCCTCAAGATCAAAATCAAAGGCCCAATATTGAGCCGAATTTGCCAAGCGAAATAGATGTCGGGCGAGCCGAGGTATTGCACCATCCACGATGCCCATCGTCTCAAACAAGTGAAACTGAGGGTCGGGCTGCCGCAGTATCCGTGCCTTTGTCTCGAGCTCTTTAAACTCCTCAGTTGGGTCTGAATCCCAGACAATGCCGCACCCCGACCCGAATCGGCTATCACCGGTGGTTTGGGAACTCCAAGCTGTGCGAATTGCAACGTTAAAGCAGGTAGCCCCGCAGGGTTTTATTCGCCCCACCGCACCCGTGTAGATCTCGCGCGGCTCTTCTTCCAACTGGTCGATCACCTCGAGGGCTGCGCGCTTCGGCGCCCCGGTAATCGACGCTGCTGGGAACAGTGCCTTAAAAATATCAGCAACGCTGGCATCGACCTCACTCTTTACCGTCGAGGTCATCTGCCAAACACTGGGATATCGCTCAACACCAAAAAGCCCATCCACCGACACTTTTCCGGTGGAAGAAATACGCGCCAAATCGTTGCGCACCATATCGGTGATCATGACGTTTTCAGCGCGATTTTTACGTGACTGCTGCAGCCACAACGCACTCGACTCATCGGCCGTTGCTTCGCTTCGCCTACCAACTGTTCCCTTCATCGGCTTGCTCCATACCAAGCCGTCCTCTCGCTGAAAAAAGAGCTCGGGTGATGCGGAACAAAGCGTTAGCTCAGGACCTTCCAAGTAGACCGCATAAGGCATGTCTTGCGACCAGCGAGCAAAATCGGCCAGCGTCACCGGCTCTGACTGACGCATGCGCGATGTGAGGTTGATTTGATAAACCTCACCGGCACCAATCATGTCTCTGATCTTGGACACCTTTGACTCGAAGGACTGCTGACTCTCGATCAGCTGCCACTTATCAGTGGAAGCATCTGCTGGGCTGTAGAGATCTGTCAGCGAATCCAGTTTCGTCTCACTCCTGAACAGGGCAAAACAAGCGAGTGGGATATCTATATCTCGCTTTGGAAACTTACTATCAAAGGCGTGACTTGCCTCATATGCGACATAACCAACCGCGTGTAACTGCTCTGCTTGGGCACGACGCTCTGCCGCCTCGATAACATCCGACACCTTACCGTGCTCGCCAGCAACCAACGAGTCGACGCAACCGGTCAACAGTGACCAGTCGTTGGTATCGGAATTTCTGATTAAAGCGCGTTCGAACATGTAGGAATTTTCGGCGATGAAGTTTTTAACGATCAAGGTTGCGGCAATTTAAGGCATCTATGGGTGACAATACGTCAATGACCATCCGGCGGTGCTTTCGGTCAGTGTTACCGCCATCAATCTCAATCTCACCAACACCCGGTATTCGACGAGCGCGCGCATCAGCAAGGAGGCCAAGTATGAGGGCTTCGCCAGTTAAATTCGACTAACAACACCGATTAAGTAATATGCATCGATAGTTTTCCTGACGGGTACCACCCATCAGTTGTGTAGAGGCCTTAGCGCAGACCCAAAATTCTTGCTGTTCTTAAGATAAGATCCTGCAAAGAAGCGCGATAAATGGCCTCTGAGAGGGAATATCCCGATCACGAGCACCGCTACTGCAGGCTGACAGGCTGCATTATCGCTGTTACATGCTATGTTTAGCGCATAATAAATAGACTAATGGTAGCCAAAAATGAAAGTTAACCTCCTTGAAACCAATAACCTCGATTGGCAAGACTACGGGGCCGACTCGAGATTTTCTTACCCAATTGGCTATTCCGGAGCTCTTCTAGGCTATGACGGGAATGGCCATATTGATCTCTTATACCGCTGGGAGCCCGGTAAATACTGTCACTTCCATCGTCATCTATGCGAAGTCCGATCGACTGTGCTCAAAGGCTCACTCGAGGTCGTAACCTTCGAAGATGGAGAGGAAGTCTCATCTACCGTTCGCGAGGCAGGTAGCTACTCTCACATGCCGGAAGGCGATGTTCATATGGAACGCGGAGGACCTGAAGGTGCCCTCGTATTGTTCAACCTACACGCCCCCGATGGACACCTTACTGAGATGCTCGATGAGGCGGGTAATACGCTGAAAACACTGACTGTCGAATCGGTGCTTCAGCAATTTGCCCATTAAGGACAATAGTCGCAAACGAGCCCGCTCCTCTCATTGGTAACTCTGAGCGACAGATTTTCGCCGCAGATCTAACTGGTAAGAACTATCAGCGAGTTCGGTGCTGGCGTCGTGTAAAGACCGAGAACGATGAGAAGACCAAGTGAGATATCCCAATGATGCGACTGACGCTCTGCCTCCTTTTATTTTGCAGTTCAATCTCGAATGCATCGGCAATCGGAGCTGACCTCATTCTCAGAGGCGGTACAGTTTACTCGATGGACGCGCAGGGCAATCGCCACTCCGCCATCGCGCTGGCAGGAAACACTATTCTTGCGGTCGGGGATAATTCAGATGTTGCACTCTTCGAGACAAAAAAGACCAAAGTTATAGACCTCGCGGGACGGGTTGTTTTCCCCGGCTTCATCGACACACACATCCACACCATGGACACCTTGCCGCTGTTAAACGGCGTCATGCTCTCTCCCGGACAAAGCGACGAAGAAGTCCTCGCGGCCATCGCAGAGCACGCACAGCGCTATCCCAAGCAAAACCCGGTCTTAGGATCAGGCTTTCTTGCGCGCGCCTTTGGCATCGATGGCCCAACAGCTGCGCAATTGGATAGCGTTGTACCTGATCGCCCTGCACTCATTATTGACGAAGGTGGCCATACTGCCTGGGCTAACTCACTCGCACTGGAGGCAGCAAACATAACCGCAAGCACGCCAGACCCTGTCCCCGGTGCACACTTTTTTCAGCGAGACATGTTGGGCAACCCGACTGGTTGGTTGGTTGAAGGTGCTGCCATCGACCCGGTAAGCGATGCGTTGGGTTTGGTGAGCGAAGAAGCACTCCGTGAAAAGGCACCCGGCTTTTTCCACGACATGTCAGCGGTGGGATTAACCGCCGCCTTTGATGCGGGAATGATCGACACCATGGCGCTAGGCATGAAAGTCGCTGACGAACTTGCTCAATCGAATGAACTGCCGCTCCGACTGGTCGGTTCGTTGTATATCAACAAACCCAAAGACCTTGAGACGGCCCATACACGGCTCACCGAGCTCAAGAACACCTTCGATCATGAGCTCTTTTCAGTCACAACGTTAAAGCTCTCACTGGATGGTACGGTCGAAGCAAAAACAGCGGTAACGCTTGAGCCTTACATTGCGCCAGAAGGTCACGAGGCCACTCCGCTGCTGCCCAATGAACAGGTATTCAATGCAGTGTACGAGGCGTATAGCCTTGGCTTTGATTTACACCTTCACGCCATTGGTGATGGTGCAGTAAGAACCGCCTTGGATGCCATCGAGGCTGGGCAAAAAGAACATCCCAATGCCGATATCCGTGCCACCATCTGTCATATCGAGGTCGTCGATCAAGACGATATAGCGCGCTTTGGTGAGCTGGGCGTCGTCGCTCAAACAACACCGACGTGGTTCGAGTACGACGAGATTGCGATGGAGTTTTTGGGACCTGAGCGCTTTGAACAGCTCTACCCTCTGGCCTCAATCCATCGAAATGGCGGCCGAGTAACCTTGGGTAGTGACTACCCTGTTTCATGGATCGGTAAAGACGCGCTCAACCCCATGTTCAATATTGAAATGGCGGTCACGCGGCAACGCGCAGGCACGCCTGATTACCCCGTACAAGCACGTGAAAATGAGCGCTTGAGTGTTGATCAAGCCATACGTGCTCATACCATCGACGCCGCGTGGCAAATTCGACTCGAAGAGGAAATAGGCACTCTTGAGGCAGGCAAGAAGGCAGACCTGGTTGTGCTCGAATCCGACCCTTACACCGCAGACCCCTACAGCATCCATGCAATAGGCGTGGATTTAACAATCTCAGATGGCCGTATAGTCTATTCAGCAGAGACTGAGCAGAGAGACCGCGATGCACCATAAACCGCTTGTACTCACCGAAAACCGTGGTCCTATTTTTATCGTCACCATTAACCGAATTGAGGCGCGAAATGCGGTCGATGGCGCAACGGCGGTCGAGCTTCTGAAAGCCTTTAAAGCCTTCGCCGTCGATGACTCTCTTAAGGTCGCCGTTTTGACAGGCGCCGAGGGAACATTTTGTGCTGGCGCCGACCTCAAAGCGATTGGTAGCCCTGCTGCAAATCACATTGAACACACGGGACGAGCTGATGGGCCCATGGGCCCGTCTCGCATGCAATTAAACAAGCCTGTTATCGCCGCAGTCTCTGGACACGCCGTTGCAGGCGGTCTTGAACTCGCCTGCTGGTGTGACATGCGCGTAGTCGACACCACCGCAGTTTTTGGTGTTTTCTGTCGCCGCTGGGGTGTGCCATTAGTCGACGGCGGTACCGTTCGCTTACCGCGTCTGATCGGTCACAGCCGCGCTATGGATATGATTCTGACGGGTCGCGCCGTGAAAGCGCAGGAAGCCCTAGACATTGGACTTGCCAACAGATTAGTTACCGATACCGATGCACTCACCGCGGCAATCGCTCTCGCAGAAGACATCGCAAAATTCCCGGAGATGTGCATGCGCGCAGACCGTCGCTCGGCGATTGCACAGTGGAGCCTAGATATTGACGAGGCGCTCATTAAAGAAGGTGCCGGTGGTTACGAGATCGCGACAACCGAGGCTGTCACGGGCGCCGCGCGCTTTAGTGGTGGCGCAGGCAGACACGGGAACTTCAACGACTAGAGTCTGATCGCCCCTGCTAGCGGATTAGAGCCTTGAATAAGCTCTGCAAACTCGTCTGCGAGACGCTGAGACTCGTCAACACAGGTTTGCCAGTAGGGTTCTCTCACCGACTCTGGAATTTTTCCAAAATCACGACGGTCGGGAATCTTGCCAAAGGGAAGCGACGCTAGAAACTCGTCCGTAGGGCAAATCATAATAAGCTGATCTGCCGATACCTGTAGGTCAGAACGCCAGGGCAAAAACTTATCAAACCAGCCAACCGTCGTGCGACTGCTGAAGTGTGGGTACAACCACACTTCGTCCTTGGGTAGACGCTGTAAATCGAAATGGTAGTCGATGATACCGCCATCCCAAAAAGTCCCTTTGCCCGCGCCTTCGATCTCGTACACCCCCTCAAAGACGTAGGGTATCGCGCCACTTGCCATTAATGCATTGAAGACGTTGGCTTCGCTGAGCTCAACGTACTTGGTGGCAAACCCATCGAGCAGAGGACTCAAGGGCTCGGCGTGTTGCGATGCAAAAACCACTCGCTGAAAGGACGCAGGCAGAGTGCCTCGACTCAGGGCATTTCCCAGTGCTGCAGCGCCCATACCTGCAATAAGCCGCTTACTGGGCTGACGACTGTTCAGCCCTTTACCGCGCGCCGTGACGATATGAGATCTCAGCCACGGGTGCTCGGCAACATGCCGCTCGCCCTCCTCTCCGAGAAGCGATCGCATCAACCAAAGCGCCACTTGAGTAATCTCTGGAACGGTCGGCTTCGCCGATTCGTATTGTTGACTGAGGTAGGCTGTCTCGAACCGGTCATAAGCCTCGACTGGGTCAGGCTGTGCCATAGCCGCATGCCGCCATGATCCAATCGATGAGCCGACAGCATCGAGAGGTCTGCTTCGCTGTGCCAATAAGTCCGAGATAAGCACCCGATCCATGCGACCCAAGATCAACCACTTTGGTCCACCGGAAGCGCCGATCAAACCGTCAATAAGATCCGCATGCCACCCCTCGGCCTCAAGGCGCCTCGCCGCTGCATTACCCACTCTCAGTTCGAGCGCTTTCATTTCGAATCCTCTCCCTTTTTCACTGCAACCGCGGCAACGCTGAGTCGAACCATCGGATGTTAACACCTTACCTCGCATGCAATTTTGAGGGGTGGTGCTGTACGACAACGAAGCGAGGGCTATTACATCAGCGCCACTAATCAATATGTTAGGGTTGAGACACCACAGGAGTTCAGGCGAAAAAAGGACAACTCGTGTTACGTAAAAATCTACTACTTGTTTTATCCACTTTATTGCTCACGGCGGGATGCAGTGGCGGTAACAGTGGTGGATCGAACGACGAGGTAGTTGAACCTACACCCCCTGCTTTTGTGTCACCTCACCCTGATGACTGGACAACATCAACACCTGCCGAGAGCGGTTTTGACGAGGCTCTTTTAGATGCTGCATTTGACTATGTCATGACGGACGGATTTCTTACGCAAGCGGCGTTAGTTATCAAAGACGGCAAGTTGATAAAAGAGGACTATCGCGGCATCAGCACGTCCGAAGCCGAGGCGCTGGCTGCGCAAGATGCGATGTCATCACCACCGGACCCGGAGCTTGTGGCTTTTTGGTCTGATCTTTACGGTGACAGGGAGTCAGAGAGTCCTGTTACGTCCTGGTCCTCGGCAAAATCATTTACGAGTATGCTGATAGGCATTGCGATTGAGCAGGGGCATATTGAGTCTGTCGAGCAACCCGCCTCTGAATTCATTACAGAGTGGTCTTCCGACGAAAGAAAAGACATCACCATCCAGCAAATACTGGATATGCGCTCGGGTCTAGTGCCTATCTGTCAGAATCCCACAACATTGACCCTAGGTGAATGCACCAATCCCTTCGACGGCGCCTCAGGCGGCAATATTGTGTACTCTGATGATCAACTCAGTGCTTGCATCAATCGTGCGCTAGCCACACCAGGGCCTGTGCCTTGGTCATTCTCAGGCACTTACAACGCTGGGGATTTTCTTTATTCAAATTGCGATACCCAGATTTTGGGTGAAATCGTTTTTCGAGCCACAAACCAAGATCCTGGACTCTTCGCCAAGAGCAATTTGTTCGACCCGCTAAATATCAGTGCCAGTTGGTGGAGAGACAACGCTCCAACAGGACAAGCCAACGGGAATTACTTAACCTATTGCTGCTTAGATTCCACCGCACGCGATTTCGCAAAGTTTGGCTACATGTTGCTGCTCGGCGGCATTCAGACCGAGACCGGGACACAGTATTCATCGTATGTGGAGACGGTGCTGGCGCTCAACGCGCTATACCGCAATCAGTTCTGGGGCTACTGCGCTGATGGCAATCCAATCACGCTCGACTGCGATCATGTTCTGATTTCCACAGTGGGCTTTGACGGTCAGTTTATTTTGATCGACCAACTCAACGAGCTAGTCATTGTGCGTAATGGTCTTTATCAGCCCTTCTTAAATGCGTCTGATGAGCGAAAAATGCAGCTCAGTCCCGGATCAGCTCTAACCTCCAATTGGACTGGATCACTCCCTCGAGCTATGGGCTATGAGCCTCTAGATCAAAGCTTTAGCATTGTGCAGTTTCACAATTTGGTGGTCACCGCTTTGGATAGCGGAGATTAGAAACTCTGACGTGGCCGCGAGGAGCGCCTTCTGACCCTCTGCGCACCGATCTAGCATGCTCGAGGCCTGGCTGTTCAGGAGACACCATCGAGATACTCGATCTCAGGACGGCCCGCTAGCAGTGGTCCCAACTTAACGTTGGCCGCCCTGAAATACTCGGTTTGACCGTGCGCTTTGAGTGCGTCCTCGTCAATGTAAGACTCGAGAACCTTGTAGACCTGAGGGTCGGCCTTGCTTCGGTTAAGAGTGTAGAACATACAACCGGGCTCATCAGCGGTTACTTGCGCTGCGAGCTCTAAAAATACGGTTTCGAATTCTTCATTTTTGCCTTCTTGGACGGGCAGTGTGGCAACGACACCAATGGCCATATCAGTCTCCATATTATCAGTATGAAACAGCAAACCTTGAGACTACTGGCTCGCCCACCTAATTCCCATAAAATCTTGAATCGATTCATCTAGTCGCGCATCAATATTAGTAATAAATGCGCGTTATTTTTTGATAACTAACCGCTCAAAACGCGTAACCTGTAATCACTGTGACATTCGGATGTAGACCTCAACCGAAAGACTCACCTTACTTGTTAAATGCACTGTTTGAATGCACTGGTTAAACGCAGAGGTTAAGTGCACTGACGCTTACGCAGGTACTTACGATCAAAGACAAAGCTATCAAAGACAACGATATTAAAGACAATGACTCAGAGATTGGGCGCCCCGAAATCACCATCGGAGAGGTCGCTTGGCTGAAAATTAGCGAAGTGAATCATATGGGTGCGTTCGCTGATTGGGGGCTCAGGAAAGACCTATTCATCCCCTTTGGCGAGCAACGACACCCACTCAGAGCGGGCTCCTTCACCGTGGTTAAGGCCTACCTAGATAATCAAGGCCGGCCGACAGGCTCGACACGCATTGATCGTTGGATCGAGGATACGTCCGCGGCGTATTCGGTTGGCGAAGAAGTAGAGATTCTGATCGCTGAACAAACCGAACTTGGCTTTAAAGCTGTCGTTAATCATCAAGTCTGGGGTCTCCTCTACAGCAACGAGCTTTTTCGAAGGGTGCGACGAGGCCAGAAGACCACAGCTTTTATCCAGCGTGTTCGTGACGACGGCAAAATTGACTTATCACTCAATAGACCCGGCTTCAGTGAGTCAAAGATTCAGCCCGTTATTGACGCCATCGAAGCCAAACTGCGTGAGAATGAAGGATTCCTCCCGCTTAATGACAAAAGCCCACCACCTGCCATTTACGCCGCGTTTGGCGTGAGCAAAAAAGTGTTTAAGCAGGCGGTCGGTGCGCTCTACAAGACGCGCAAGATCACTATCGAAGCTAGCGGTATTAGAGCCTGCAATCAAAACAGTTGAACCTACGGCCGTTTGTTCGAAGAGCCGATCGTCACATTCTACGGAAATGTTGGTAGCACTTATTGAGTAACATCTGCGGCCGACATGGTTGCTGCAAAGAGCTTCGAACTGCCGACGCCTTTAAACCATCAAAACCTGGGGGTCTGACAAGATGTCTTGAGCTAGCCCCCATCTGCCCTTATACTGCGCGGCCTTCTAGGACCATAGCTCAGTTGGTTAGAGCGCTACCTTGACATGGTAGAGGTCGCCAGTTCGAATCTGGCTGGTCCTACCAAAATTTAGATAAGTCATTGATTTCTCTCGGAATCGCACCAGCCATGGTGGACACAAACAGCCCTGTTCAGGGTATTGGTCTACTTGCGATGAGGAGTTAAACATATGACTACATTTGCAGACGTAGCGGAGGCTTGGATTGCCTCCCGCGAGCACGGTTCTGGCTCTGTAGGCAGAATCCAATTTTGGGTTGACCAGCTTGGCCCTATTCCTATTGATGAAATCTCAGACGACCAAGTTGATGATGCGCTGACAGTGCTTGTCGCGCGTGGAAAGCTTCGGGGTGGTAAAAAGCATGCTGGAGAGCCCTCAGGACTCCCGTTATCAGGCAGCACCATCAACCGCTTCGTTTCTACCCTGGGCAGTATCTACAAATACGCCCGTCAACTCCAAGTAGTTAAGCGATCGTTTGTACCCCCCACAATTGGGATTAATAAATACCCTGAACCCGTAGATCCAGAAAAATATTTTCGAGAGGAAGAGGTGGAGCAACTTATTGCTGTAGCAAGAGTCGTTGACCAGCATTGGAAACGATTAGTACCTCTGATTTTGATGGGCTTTCATACAGGTTTGCGTATTGGCAACATCCAATCCCTCAAATGGTCAGAT
>CBFIBL010000032.1:0-9180 GCA_965660865.1 Luminiphilus sp. | reverse complement strand
AGAATGACAATGTCACGGCCGTCGCCTCTACCTGTGGCTTTTAGCTGGAGCGCAAGGTGATACGCCGTACTTAATCCGTGGATGCCGGCACCGACAATAACGTAGGGGCTGTGCGTTGGTATTGCCATGTGAATCACCTTTTTATTGTTGGAGCAGCTATTGGTGGTTTGACTGCTTCTGGCTCTTACGTAAGTTCCCAGTCAGAGCTTCTTTATTCTCTTATGAACTCGGTGAGTTCTTCTTATCGCTGTGTTTTCTTACGATTCCCGCCTTTTTGATTGCTTTTATCGCTTGCTCCTCTGGCATGCCGTTAAGGTGCCTCGTTACAAGTCGCTTTCAAACGCCTCACAACCTATTCTCGGTTGGAAACAAATACCGCCAGCACGCAGTATTAATATACATCGACAATAGTCAGGCTAACCCTTTTTCCTCGAGAACCTTTCGGGCTGCTCTAAAGCACTCGAGCGACTGCGGCACACCGCAATAAATGCCGATGACATGGATAATGGCCTGAATTTCTTCCTTACTTACGCCATTGTTAATCGCGCCGCGGCAATGCACTTCCCACTCGTGCATCTTGCCCAATGCGCCGATCATGGCGAGGTTCATCATCGATCGTGTCTTGGGATCAATGACATCATCGCCCCAGCCAAAACCCCAGCACCAGGCAGTCATTGCCTCTTGAAAAGGTCGCGTGAAATCATCTGCTGCTGCGAGATTTTTTTCAACATACTCGGCGCCCAATACCTGCTTGCGCATTTCGAGGCCTTTCTCGAATAGGTCCTTATCCATTTATCCGATCCTTATGGCAATGTTCTTTGTTTGCACGTAATTCATCAGCGCTTCACGGCCTTTTTCACGACCGTAGCCCGACTGCTTATAACCACCGAACGGTGTTTCCACACCACCGGCGTACCACTCGTTGATGAAAATCTGCCCAGCACCAACATCGCGAGCTACACGCATCGCGCGATCAATATCTTGCGTGAAGACACCACCGACGAGGCCATAGTCGCTGTCGTTCGCGATGCGAATCGCTTCAGCGTCATCCTCAAAGCTAAGCACGGACAGCACAGGTCCAAAGACTTCAGTTCGAGCAATATCCATGGAGGGCGTCACGCCTGTGAGGATTGTCGGGTGTAGGAAGAAGCCGTCGCGATCCATTGCCTTACCACCGGCTGCAATGACTGCACCTTCGGATTCGGCTCGCTCGATGAGTCCTACAGCGCGATTGCGCTGACCTTCTGACACCATGGCACCCATGTTCGCACCGAACTCTGTTCTATCAATGCCGGGACCTACGGACAGCGAGTTAGCGAGCTCTGTAATACGCGTAACCACCAAGTCGTGAAGGTCGCGATGCACAATCAGTCGCGACATTGCTGAGCAGACCTGGCCCGCGTTGAAGAAAATACCCCAGCGTATGCTGTCGAGTAGGTTCTCAATATCCGCATCGTTGTAAACGATGGCCGCCGACTTTCCACCAAGCTCTAGGATACAGGACACAACATTCTGGGCAGCGGCCGTGGCAATCGCCACACCGGTGGGCACTGACCCTGTGAATACGAGTTGGTCGACGCCTTTGTGCGATGACAGTGCGGCACCCGCTTCGTGACCCAAGCCACAGACAATATTGACAGCGCCTGCGGGGAAGCCTGCAGCTTCGGCGGCAAGGGCATAGTAATAGTGCGTGAGTGGATCGAGCTCGGGCGACTTCACAACAACGGTATTGCCTGTTGTTAGGGCAGCAGCAACACCGCGCGCGGTCATCTCCATGGGGTAGTTCCAGGGGATAATCTGGCCTGAAACACCGCGCGGCTCATAGGTGGTGAAATCGTAGTAGCCATCCCCGAGTGGAATCGAACGACCCTCGAGCGTCTCAGCTTGATTGCCGTAATACTCGAAGTAGCGCGCCGCGCCCTCGATCTCCATGACGGCTTCCCACAACGGCTTACCCGCTTCGAGGCTCAGCAATTGTGAAATTTCATCGACGTTCGCCAGCAAGTAGTCGCCAATGGCTTTAACCATGCGGCCACGCTCGACCGGGCGCATCTGAGTAAGCACACGACTATCGTGGCAGCGACGTGCTGCGGCGACAGCCTTGTCGACGTCTTGGCTGCTAGCAATCGCCTGTTCAGCGAGCGACTGACCGGTGGCTGGGTTGTCGACCGTTATTTTTCCAGAACCACCATCGACAAATTGTCCGTCGATGTAATTCTGGTAGTACGGTTTTGGATTAAAGGTATTGATCGACGGCCTCCTTGGTCCATTCCTGCAGCGCTTTGATCGAGTGTTCAGAATTCACACCGCCGTTCGGATCGAGTACGAGCGGACCCGGCTTATAGCCTCGCGAGTTCATGCCTCGCTGAATAGATTCAACAAGACGAATATCTTCAGCAACGGTCGTATCGCGATCCTGCACGGCAAGTTGACGGGCGATGGCCTCGCTTTTTTTATCGAAGGCATACCAGCCGCGGTACATAACGACTTCATCGACCGCATCCCCTACTCGCCAGTGATAGGTATTGAGTACGTTTCCGGGGTACACCTGGAACGAAAACATGGGCCATAAAAACCAGCTCGAATATTTACCGGCTTTATCGTTGGCCTCGAGATCAATCTCGTAGGTCATGTCGGACAAGTCGTCCTGACATTCTGTCATGTGGCGCAAGCAATAGCCTTGCGGCTGAATGTCGTAAGTCGATGGCTTAATCACACCGTTGGCAAAGGTGGGGTGATTTTTCGAGCAGTGGTAGCACTCCGAGTAGTTTTCGACTGAGACCTTCCAGTTCGTTTTTTCAAATACTTCAACGTATTCCACAGGCGTGAGATCGAGAATGTTGGGCACATAGCTCGCGAGTTGCTCACGCGCGCCCGGAAACCACTCGTCCATGGGCTTCGCATTATCATCGAGGTTAACGAATAGAAAACCATTGAAGTTTTCCAGACGAACCGAGGTGAGGCAGATCTTGCTGCGATCAAAGCCAGGTGTTGACAGCACATTAGGCCCCATGCGCAGTTCACCGGAGAGTTCATAAGTCCAGGTGTGGTAGGGGCAAATCAATAGCCGAGCATTCCCCTCGCCCTCGACGAGTTCATGTGCGCGGTGCTGACAAACGTTGTAGAAGCAGTTGAGGTTCTCCTCGCGATCGCGAATACAGAACAAATTTTCGCCCGCGATGCTAAACGTAAAGTAATCGCCGGGGTTTTTGACTTGCGACTCGTGCCCGGCGAATTGCCAGGTTGTTGCTAATAGATGCTGCTTTTCCACCGCGAAAATTTCCGGGTCGGTGTAGTAGCGAGCCTCGAGTGACTTCAATGGTTCAGTCATTGTGATAAATCCCAAGTTGGTGTCGACGCTTGTGGAATGCCTCGACGCGATCGATGATTTTCTCATCTGCTCGCGCAATAACAAAGGATAAAAGTGTCTCGAGTAGAGCAATAGTTGCTACCGAAGACGGGAAAAACTGCGGTGTTTCATCGGCTACAAGGAAGGCATGATCAGCGATACGCATGATAGGCGCTGAGGCGCTGTCAGAAATTGCGACAATGGTCATACCTTGTTCGCGAGCGACTCTGACGGCAGTGACCACTTCTTCTCTGAAAGGAGCGCAGGTGATCGCAATGAGAATATCTTGCTCGTTGGCCCAAGCGAGCTCATCAATCGCTGTACCGCCTGCACTGGGTATTGTTTGAAACTGCACCATGCCCGTTCGCGCGAGATAGGTGAAGTTGCTGGCGTTCGCGTTGTGCACGCCAACACCGAGGGTAAAGACCTGGCGCGAATTCCAAATATCGTCGCCGGCCCGGGTCAGTGACTCGACATCAATATTGCTAAAGGTCTGTTCGATGTTGTCGATGGCTGCTTTGACCATATCGGCATAGAGCGGGCCAAGGTGTCCCTCATGCGAGAGTGATTGCAACCATCGCGCGCGATCAGTGAAATTGACCGATCCGCTGCGTATTTGCTCGCGAAATGGCGAGCGTAGATCTTCGTATCCTTCAAAGCCAATAGACTTTGCCAGTCTGACGAAAGTATTGGGTGTAACCGACGCCGCGTCTGAGATTTCTCTGATAGATGAAACGCCCACATCGTTAGGGTTATCGATAACGTAGCCAGCGGCTTTTTTAAGCTCGGGACTGAGCTCGTCATACGCCGAGGTAAGCCGCGCCAAAATGACGCTGGGTTCAGCTTGCGAAATTGGTACGTTTGTTTCATTAATATTCGACATTGGTACGATCGTATCATACGATCGAGGGCCAAGATAACGAAAAAGTAAAGAGTTACATCATGGCTGGACCTACAAAACCGGTTCCTTCAAATGCACGCGTTGTCATCATTGGCGGTGGCGTTATGGGTTGCGGCATTGCCTATCACTTAGCCCATGAGGGCTGGACCGATATCGTACTTCTTGAAAAGCACGAACTCACTTCAGGCTCCACCTGGCATGCGGCGGGACAAATTACCCAGTCCACGAGTTCGTTGGCGCTGGGTAAATGTGTCGATTACAACATTCAGCTCTACAACGGTGGCCTTGAGGCCGAAACCGGACAATCGACAACCTGGCATGGCTGCGGTTCTTTTCGTTTGGCTTATGACGAGAATGAGATGGACTGGCTGCGCTACACCCGCTCGGTCAATGTTGCACTCGGCTTTAATTCCGAGCTGGTGATGCCCTCTCGCGTCCGTGAGATGCATCCCTTCTACAATCTCGACGGCGTCGTCGGGGCACTGTACACACCTGATGATGGGCATGTGGATCCTTCTGGCGTGACCATGGCGCTGTCAAAGGGTGCGCGTCAGCTCGGTGCAACGGTGATTCGCCATTGCCGTGCGACCGACGTGCAGCAACTCCCTTCGGGTGAGTGGAAGGTTTGTACTGATCACGGCGATATTGTCTGCGAACACGTGGTTAATGCGGCGGGGACGTACGCGCGCCAGGTCGGTGAGTGGAGCGGTATCAATATTCCAACGACCTCGATGACCCACCATTATTTTGTGACCGATAACGTACCCGAGTTCATGGAGCTTGATCACGAGCTACCTGTGATCCGCGACGACAAGCTGGTGTCTGGTTATATCCGCATGGAGCAAAAGGCGGGCTTGATTGGTATTTATGAAAAGGCTAACCCCAATGTGGTCTGGGATGATCACTGCCCCTGGGAAGCCGAGAATCACCTATTCGAGGCCGACTACGATCGTATTATGCCCTGGTTAGAGAACGCTCTGGATCGCATGCCTATTTTTGCGGAGTTGGGTATCAAGCGTGATGTTCACGGTGCTATCTCACACCCGCCAGATGGTAATCCACTGATTGGTCCTGCGCCCGGTGTGCGCAATTACTGGTGCTGTTGCGGCACGCAGATCGGGATTGGTTGGGGCCCCGGTCTCACGCGTGAGCTCGCACGTTGGATGGTTCACGGCTCGGCAGATATCTCGATGCGGGCCTTTGACCCGCGTCGTTTTGGTCCCTATGCAGACAAGAAGTGGCAGAACATCAAGGCGCGGGAAGATTACCTGCTGCGTCACGAGATCCCCTTCCCACATTTCAATCGTCTCGCAGGGCGCCCCGTAAAGCCCAGCCCGCTCTACGAGCGCTTAAAAGCTCAGGGTGCTGTTTTTGAGGAAGTCTACGGGCACGAGCGCCCGCGATGGTTTGCGACGGGCGAGGAAGCTCAGGAAGACCACTACAGCTTCGGCAGAAACATCGTCCACGATCGCGTGGGTGAGGAGCATACTGCGGTTCGCGAGCGCGTTGGGATTATGGACATCTGCGCATTCACCAAAGTGAGAGTCAGCGGCGTTAACGCAGAAGAGCTACTCGACGGCCTGATCGCAAATAAGCTGCCGCAGAAAGTGGGTGGTATTTGCCTGACGCACATGCTCAACGAGCGCGGCCGTATCGAAATGGAAATGACCATCGTTAAGTTCGCTGATGATGCCTACTACCTTACCTGTGCGGCATTCTTCGAGCAGCGCCTGCTCGATCATCTCGATCGTTATCGCGGTGATCTCTCCGTCGAGATCAACAATCTTTCAAGTGACTGGTTCTCTATGGCGCTACAGGGGCCCAAATCAAAAGCCACACTCGCGCCACACGTTGACGTATCGCTCGAGAAGGCGGATTTCCCCTGGCTGCGTGGGCAAGAAATTACCGTGGCGGGTCATAAAGTCTGGGCGCTCCGCATGTCCTATGCGGGTGAGATGGGCTGGGAATTCCACGGGCCCCGCGAGGCCATGCTTCCTATTTATGACGCACTCTGTGCGTCTGGTGAAGCACATGGCATTGTCAATTACGGCAGCTTCGCCATGAACAGCTTACGTATGGAGAAAATGTTCCCCGGTGCGTCGGAGCTGAATAACGAAGTCACGCTCCCTGAGGCTGCGGTCATGCGTTTTGTGAAGACCGAAAAGGGCGAATTTATCGGGAGAGACAAAACTGTAGTGGCAAGGTCCAAGGACCTTCCCTGGGTCTGCGCGTATTTAGCGATTGAGCCCGATGGACATCACGACGGGCATGGCGGTGAGGCTGTCCTGATGGAGGGCGAAATGGTTGGCGCAACGAGTTCGGTGGCCTACGGGTACACCGCGGAAAAAATCATGGCCTTTGCTTATATCAAGCCTGAGGCTGCGGTACCCGGAAAGACACTCGAGGTGGTCATTGCGGGCGAGCCCCGCTCTGCGACGGTCTTAGGTGAGCCGGCTTATGACCCTATGAGCGAGCGGCCTCGCGAGGTGGCCTGAGGGTGTAACGATAAGAGAGTTCAAGGCGTTAGAGACCTTATGACTGAAGCTTTAGCGTACGAGGATAAAAAAAGGGGATAGCCCCATGACAATTGAATTGCCATCAACAATGCGGGCCATGGTCACTGAGGGTCACGGCGGTATCGATAAAATTGTCCTTTACGAGGATTGGCCGCGACCTGAGCCTGCAGTAGGCGAAGTGCTCATCCGGGTGGGTGCCTGTGGGCTAAACAACACTGACGTGAATACGCGCTCTGGGTGGTACTCCAAAGCCGTTTCGGATGCGACCACGGGCGATGCCTTTGATACCGTGAATACAGATGACCCGACCTGGGGCGGAAACCCGATTGTTTTTCCACGGATTCAGGGAGCGGATGTCTGCGGCGAGATTGTTGCTGTGGGCGAGGGGGTCGACGCGGCCCGAATCGGTGAGCGCGTGATCACGGACAATTGGCTCAGGGATCCAGAAGATCCATCCGACATGGATAAGACCGGCTATTTTGGCTCTGAGTGTCATGGCGGTTACGCCGAATACACGGTAATTCCGGCTGCAAACGCGCTGGCTGTGTCATCTGATTATTCCGATGCGGAACTCGCAACATTTTCCTGCTCTTATTCTACCGCTGAGGGCATGGTTTGCCGTGCGGCCATCACAGCCTCGGATACTGTCTTAATTACAGGTGCGTCGGGTGGCGTGGGTGGCGCCTTGATTCAACTTGCTAAGCTCAGAGGCGCGCGTGTCATTGCACTTGCGTCTACCGAAAAGCATGCGGCGGTGACGGCACTCGGTGCCGATCGCGTATTACCTCGATCCCCCGAGAACCTTGAGGCGGAGTTGGCAGATGAGCGCGTCACTGTGGTAGCGGATGTGGTCGGCGGCTCTGATTGGCATGGCTTTATCGACGCTCTTCAGCGGGGTGGACGCTACGTGTCCTCAGGTGCGATCGCTGGACCTATCGTCGAGCTGGATTTGCGCACGTTTTATCTTCGCGATCTGACCCTGTTGGGCTCGACTGTAATCCCACCGGAAGTGACCGAGAATTTGATTCGATACATCGAGTCTAAAGCGATCCGTCCTGTACTTGCAGCAAGCTACCCGCTCGAGCAGCTGCGTGAGGCGCAAACCGCCTTCATTGCTAAAGCGCATACCGGGAACATAGTGGTCACACCATGAAAATTACTCGCATCTCGGTTTACCAGCTCGACTTACCGCTTGAGCAGCCCTACTGGTTATCTGCCGGTAGACTCAAATTCGAGTGCTTGGATGCGACCTTTGTAAAGATTGAGACCGATGCGGGTATCACCGGCTGGGGCGAGGGAACACCATGGGGCCACACGTATGTGCCGGCGCATGGCCCCGGCATTCGTGCAGGTGTCGAGACGATGGCGTCCTTTGTGCTTGGACTTGATCCAAGACGAGTGCTTGATGTGGAGCGCGCAATGGATCTCGCGCTACCGGGACATCTCTACGCGAAGTCGCCCATTGATATGGCCTGTTGGGACATTGCGGGGAAGACTGCGGGGTTGCCAATCGCAGACCTTATGGGGGGCGGGAGTAGAACCCCTCGACCCATTGCGTCATCGGTCGGCGCCAAGACGGTGGAGGAGACGCGCGAGGTTATCCAGCGCTATCGAGACCGAGGCTACGTAGCGCATTCAGTAAAGATCGGTGGCGATGTCGAGCGTGATGTGGCGCGAATTCGCGATGTTGAGTCGATACGACTGCCGGGAGAGATCGTGCTCTATGATGTGAATCGTGGATGGACACGCCAGCAGGCACTCAGAGTCATGCAGGCAACGGAAGATCTCAAAGTGATGTTCGAACAGCCAGGTGAAACACTCGACGATATCGCCGTTATCCGCCCGCTTCATTCAGCGCCGGTAAGCGTAGACGAGAGTCTTGTGACGCTGCAGGATGCGGCGCGCATTGCGCGCGACGGGTTGGCGGAGGTTTTTGGTATCAAACTAAACCGTGTCGGTGGGCTTACTAAGGCTGCACGTATGCGCGACGTCGCCCTTGCACACGGTATCGATATGTTTGTCATGGCAACGGGTGGATCTGTGCTTGCAGATACCGAAGCCCTGCACTTGGCGGCCACTATTCCCGATATCAATTGCCATGCGATCTGGGCTTGCCAAGACATGCTGACAGTGGACATCGCCGATGGGCGCGGTCCGAGAAATAGAGACGGGCATCTGCACCTCCCTGAAGAGCCAGGATTAGGTGTTGAGCCCAATGAGGACCTACTAGGCCACCCGGTGGCGGTGTATCAATGAAAATCACAGGCATTTCAATTTGGCATGTTGATCTGACAAGCCACAAAACCTATTACATGTCGGACGGTAAAACCTGCGACACGGTCGAGAGCGTTATCGTCCGGCTTGATACCGATGCTGGGATAGCAGGTTGGGGCGAGCACTGCGTCATCCCTCAC
>CBFIBL010000031.1:0-7262 GCA_965660865.1 Luminiphilus sp. | reverse complement strand
CGAGCGCCGACTACCGAGGTATTCTTGTCGATACTGCAGCCCGCCCGAGCCCTCGGGCCCGAGAGCTTGCTACCGCACTGGATGCTGTCTACCTACCCCTCCCCAACGCATCGGCCGAGTCGATTAACGACTCTGTACGCGTACTGAGCTGACAGGGCATAAGGTTGAAGCCCGCTGATATGCCAACAGATTGGCCCTTGCGGCAGGCCAGTCAATTCATAGAGATAAACAACGTGCAATGGCACTACCAAATGCTCGGCACAGGACCTGTGATCCTACTCCTCCATGGCACAGGTGCATCAACACACTCCCTAGCTGATCTTGCCGTTACCTTGAGTAAT
Source organism: Luminiphilus sp. (assembly GCA_965660865.1). Lineage (GTDB taxonomy): Bacteria > Pseudomonadota > Gammaproteobacteria > Pseudomonadales > Halieaceae > Luminiphilus. The sequence continues at coordinate 6,921 of CBFIBL010000031.1, read as the reverse complement.
CACTTCACCTGCCTACTGGTCGATCTTCCGGGCCACGCCTTTACCTCTCCGCTTGAAGAACGAGAGAGCCTACTACCTGCCATGGCGAGAGCGGTGAAGGACCTCTGCCAGAAACTCGATACCGAACCCAGCTACATCATTGGGCACTCTGCAGGGGGCGCTGTCGCCATTCGGATGTGCCTAGACACGAATATCTCCCCTAAGGCTGTACTCGCTATAAACGGTGCACTACTGCCTTTTGGTGCGTTTATCGAACCTATCATGCTCAGAACCGCACGATTCCTAAGTCGATCTGATTCGGTGACTAATTTTCTCGCTCGTCGCGGCACCGGGACAGCGGACGTTCGTAGAGCACTCAGAGACACGGGGGCCGACATATCCGAGCCCATGATTGAAAGATACTCGTTTTTGATCTCCCACAAATCCCACATAGAAGGTGCTCTGCGAATGATGGGCGGGTGGGAACTCGGACAACTCGCAAAAGATCTACCAAGACTTACGACACCGATTCACCTAATCGGTTGCGATAAAGACCATATTGTCCCAGCTGTTCGGGCACATCGAGTTAAAAGAATGATCCCAGGCGCTACAGCTGAAACCCTCGAAGATGCCGGGCATTTGGTCCATGAAGCGGCTCCAAAGCGGATTTTTGAGGTCTTTATGCGGCTAGCAGCCAAATACAATTAACGGGTGTGCTACGCGAAAACCGGTGTTAGACTGTCTAAATAAATTGACAAAATTAGCGTAATTATAAATGAACACAGCGCATCCGGATTTTGATCAGCTTCATCATGCCAAGCCTGATGAGCGCGCCATTGTCATTGGTAGCGGCTTTGGCGGCTTAGCCTCAGCCATACGCCTCGCTGCTAAGGGGTACCACGTCACGCTGCTCGAGAAACTCGACGCACTTGGCGGCCGTGCATACACCTATCGGCAAGACGGGTTCACGTTTGACGGTGGACCAACCATTGTCACTGTCCCCGAGCTCTTTGAAGAACTTTGGACGCTTTGCGGCAAAACCATGAGCGACGATGTTGATCTGCGATTGATGGATCCGTTTTATCGCATACGTTTTGACGATGGTCGTATTTTCGACTACTCCAGTAAAAAGTCAGAAAATCTTCGCCAAATCAACGAGTATAACCCTCGCGATGCAGAGGGTTATGAGCGCTATCTCAAGGCGAGCGAAGCCCGCCACAAGGTAGGTTTTGCCCTGCTCGACAAGCCATTTAGCACCTTTGGCCAGCTGATGCGCTTCGCGCCTGACCTCGTCAGACTCCGCGGCGACCAAAGCGTATACACCCTAGTTTCGAAATACATCAAAAATGATCAAATCCGTCAGGCAGTAAGCTTCCATCCCCTGCTCATTGGCGGAAACCCTTACACAGCTAGCAGCCTTTACTCCCTGATTTCGCATCTTGAGGTGACCGGTGGTGTCTGGTCCGCCATGGGCGGCACAGGAAGAATCGTTGAGTCACTGGGTGAACTGATCAAAGGCCAGGGGACCGATATCCGTTTAAATGCGGAAGTCGACCAAATAACGACATCAGACGGGAAGGTAACCGGTGTTCGCCTCAAATCTGGAGAAGAGATTGCGGCCAATTTAGTGGTGTCAAACGCGGACTCTGCATGGACGTACAAATACTTGCTATCTGAGACCGTTAAGCGCAAGTGGACCGAGCGCCGTATCGACACAGCTCATTATTCAAATGGCCTTTTCGTCTGGTACTTCGGCACCAAAAAGCAGTATCCGGATATTCCGCACCACTCAATCATTTTAGGTCCTCGATACAAGGGGTTACTGGCTGACATCTTCAAGCATAAAAAACCAACCGAAGATTTCAGCTTATATCTGCACCGACCTACTGCCACAGATCCATCGATGGCGCCTGAAGGGTGCGATGCTTTCTACGCACTCGTTCCGGTGCCGCATCTAGACTCTGGCACTGATTGGACCACTCACGCTGAAGTATTCAGAAAGGCTGTCGAGGAACGACTTGAAGAGACTGGCCTCCCGGGTCTGGGAGAAAATCTAGCAACGTCATTGATGCTAACCCCTCTCGACTTTCAGAACAGACTCAACTCAGTGAAAGGCGCTGGATTCTCGTTGGAACCCCGCATAACCCAGAGCGCCTACTTCAGACCTCATAACAAAAGCGAAGAAGTTGATGGACTTTATTTGGTGGGCGCAGGCACCCACCCAGGTGCTGGTATGCCCGCCGTTCTATCATCAGCAAAGGTTATTGACAGCCTGATTCCCGCGGTAACCTATGTCAGTTAATCAATTCCTTCCAACGCCCAGTACAGACATGGGCCTTTGCAAGCAACAGCTATCAAATGGCTCGCGTTCGTTTTATTTCGCATCTCACTTATTGCCCTCCGTGATGCAACACGCAGCCTGCGGGCTTTACGCCTTTTGCAGGGAAGCCGACGATCTTGTCGATGAGGGAGATGACCCAAAAGCTGCGTTGGAAGGCTTACATCAAAGACTCGATAAGATCTACGAGGCAAAACCCGAATACCGACACACTGACCGTGTGCTCACTCAAATCGTTCATACCTACCACATGCCCCGAGGCCTGCTTAACGCACTTCTCGAGGGCTTCGCTTGGGATGCAGAAGGTAAGATCTATCACACCATAGATGATGTTTACGACTACAGTGCCCGCGTCGCAGGCGCGGTAGGTGTCATGATGTCAGTGCTCATGGGTGTGCGAGATCCAAAAACGCTGGCGCGAGCCGCTGATCTGGGCACCGCCATGCAGCTAACAAACATTGCTAGAGATGTCGGTGAGGATGCACGCCTCGGCCGAATTTACTTGCCGCTAGATGAGCTCACTGCCGAGGGCGTGAATCCAAAAGAGCTGTTAGCCAACCCTCAGTTCAGCGAAGGGATTGGCGCAGTCACACATCGTCTACTCGAGCGCGCAAAGTGGCTTTATCAGCGCTCAGACAACGGCATCGCGCAGTTACCACGAAAATACCAACCGGGCATTAGAGCTGCACGCAAGCTCTACGCGGCTATTGGCGATAAAGTAGAAGACATTGGTTACAACTCCGTGGACCAGAGGGCTATTGTTGCAACCAGAAAAAAGTTTGGACTCCTAACCAGCGCAATTGCATTCGCACAACCACGTAGCGAAGGGATCGACACCCCCGCTTTGCCGCAAAACCAGTTCCTCATCGACGCAGTTGTTGAAACGGGCATCACGGCGCCCTCCGTGAAAAAAGACCCGTTTCAAGTCCGCACACTTTGGATATTAGATTTATTTGAGACGCTTCGAGAACGGGATCGTGACGCGCGAGTCGCCCGCTTCAGATAAGCCGTAAAAAATCTTACGCATTCGGAACGGAAGCAACCGCTGGACCCAAGACGATGAAAATCGATCCAAATCCAGACTTTCATGCATCACGGTATTCCCCAGCGCATCATGCAGGTGGCTTCGCGTGTAGAACGGTGTATCCTCAAGTGTTTTTTGCACGGTAAATCCCTGATGACTCCGCGCAGGGCGTTTTACTCGCCATATAGGCCCGGTGCTGAGATCCCTTCTGGGAGCCGAGTGCTCAGACGCCAAACCATCCCGCCCATTTCCGAACAGCGTCATCAGACAACTTTCACCATCTCGGGCATGAGCCTCGTAAACAATTCGGGTGTTGCTACCTAGATCTGCGCGCGACCAATGCCAATCACTGAAAGTCTCTTCTAAAGGGACTGTTCCGCCATTCGCATCCATATAGGCAACACCAGACCAGTTTAAGTCGGGCGCTTCCATAACAACATCAACAGTGGTTGACGGTGATATCGGCCACCACCGATGCTGCCCTCCTGAATGCAAATGAAAACACCGGTCAGTTCTCTGCTGCAGATCGACCCGAACTGTGCCGCGGATCGGGCGCCGCATGGGTGCGGAGCGCTCGTCTATGGTCAGGTTCAAATAACGGCCATCAAAGATCATCGACGAGGGCCCAATGACCAACGAATCTGACGAGGTTTGCAAATCCCGCATTCGTCGCTCCGTCATAGCCCAGTATTTACGCTTGGGCTCGTAAAAGACCGCATTCACGCAAACAAACTCCCGGGGATCGGCATCACCTCGCTTTCGCGCAGACGCGTAAAACGGGGAAAAAACTGTTCCGATGAAGAAGATAAGCGTGACACCGTGCTGTCCGCAGTCACTGAATCCATCGACATACCACCATCGATACCCATTTTTGCAAACCGGAAAATCGAACCCCAATCCTGCCGCAGTTGCTAGTGGTCTTTGCTCCATCAGTTATCTCTCACTCGTCGCTTGCAGGGCTTGCAAGATCGGCGTAATGTGTAAACTAATATAGACATCATAAATGTACAAATAAAATAACACTTACCCGCGGGGTTTCAGCCATGGATAACGCATTACTTGATTGCGAACAGCACATAGAAGAGGCGATGGCGGAGCATGCCACGGCACAATGCCCGCCACTATTGGCACAAGCGCTTAACTACGCGGTATTTCCCGGCGGCGCGCGTGTAAGGCCGCAGCTGTGTAAAGCCGTAGCTCTCGCGAATAACTCCAGCGATGTGGGCCTTGCAAATGCTGCGGCAACAGCCGTCGAGCTTTTGCATTGCGCATCGCTCGTACACGACGACCTACCCTGCTTTGACGATGCAACCCAGCGACGCGGCAAACCGTCGGTACATGCAAAATTTGGCGAGCGTATTGCTGTCCTTACAGGCGATGCACTCATCGTTGCTGCCTTCCAAACACTCGCAGCACATGCCGTGCATGCCGTCAGAATCGAACGCGTCCCCCTAGTCACAACAATTGTTGCTCGAGGTGTAGGCGCCCCGCATGGTATCTGCGCCGGCCAAGCTTGGGAGTGCGAGCAACGCGTTGATCTCTCCCGGTATCATCGCGCAAAAACGGGTGCCCTATTTATAGCAGCAACCTGTGCTGGGGCTGCTTCTTCAGGCGTCGATCCCGGCCCCTGGGTAAACCTCGGCGCGAGTATCGGTGAGGCTTACCAAATTGCAGACGATATTAAGGACGCAGTCTCGGACCCCGAGACACTCGGCAAGCCAGTGGGCATCGATGTAAAACTCGACCGGCCCAGCGCGGTGCGCGAGCTTGGTCTTGAGGGAGCCGTAAGTCGGCTGAAGGAGTGTCTGGAGTCAGGCCTGGACAGCATGCCTTCGTGTGCTGGTCAAAACATGCTGTATAAACTGGTCCGAGCCCAGTCAAGTCGTTTTATTCCCGCAAAGCTTGCCCAAGTGGCGGCCTAATGCCCTCGCGGTCGGCGACAAGTCAAAATTTTGAGCTCCCTGGCGACGCACCAAAAAGCCGCTTCGCTCGATTTTTACTGTGGCGTAACCGTTTACTGCGAAGCGCCACTTTTCAGAAATGGGCAGCAAGGTTACCTGTAAGCCAGTCAATTGCTCGACAAAGGGCCACTGACCTACACCACATCCTCGCGGGGTTCGTGTACTCGCAAACCCTAAGCGCGTCCTACAAGCTTGGACTGCTCGAATGTCTTAAAGACACCGTAGCGACGCTGGATGAAATCGCCGATTACTGCGACCTCGAGAGAGAGGCAGCCTTTACCCTCGTGAATGCCGCTGCCTCAATCGACCTTCTCCAAAAAGCCAGCAATACCCATTGGACGCTGGGAGAGCTCGGCGCCTCAATACACGGCAACCCTGGGGTTCAGAGCATGCTACGCCATCATGACTTGCTCTATCACGATATGTCGGACCCGGCGCAGCTGCTTCGTAATCGGGAGAATGCAGCCTTACGAGGCTACTGGCCCTACGTCGATGGCGACCATACGGACGCGACCGCCGCGGCAAGATACAGCGAGCTCATGGCAGATTCGCAACATCTCATTGCCGATCACATCTTAGATGCCATTAACTTGTCTGGCACAAGGCGCCTGCTCGATGTTGGCGGTGGCACCGGAACATTCGCAAGACTGGCCGCCGAGCGGTTCCCCAACACAGAGACCGCAGTTTTCGATCTGCCTCAGGTTGTGGCGTCAATACCGCCTAAGTTTAGCCAGGAATTGCAGAGCTTCGCGGGCGACATGTTCCACGACACTTTGCCGAGCGAGTTCGATGCCATCAGTCTCGTCAGAATTCTGCATGACCACGACGATGCTCCGGTTGAGCAGCTCTTGTCACGATGCTTCGACGCACTTCCCAGCGGTGGTCAACTCATCATCGCCGAACCCATGGCCGGAACAAAAAATGCTGAATCAATCGGACATACCTATTTTGGCTTCTACCTATGGGCAATGGGCAGTGGGCGTCCGAGGACGAAAATCGAGCTGACCAAGATGCTAAAGGGCGCTGGATTTCGGGGAATAGTTGAAAAGAAAACGCATATTCCCGCGTTAGTTCGTGTAATTACCGCAAAAAAACCAAATGTCATTTTTTATTGACACTTTTATGTGTACTATTAATATTACAACTGCAGTGTAACTATTTTTTGACGGAGCCAGTCCGCACTCGACTGGAAATAAGGCCCTTACAACCGTGACTTATAAAAAGACAACAGCGGTTATTTTTGAAAAGCCCGGAGCGTTGGAGCTTCGAGAGGCGTCTCTGCGCGCCCCTGCTGCTAATGAATGTCTTATAGAGTCTGACTGGTCTGGCATATCAACCGGTACAGAGCGGTTGATGCTCACAGGGCAAATGCCGCCCTTCCCCGGTTTGGGATACCCACTTGTTCCTGGTTACGAGACAACAGGCCGGGTCATCCGAGCGCCTGAAGGGTCAAATATCACCGAGGGAATGCGAGTTTTTGCGCCCGGGGGCGTCGGATTTACCGATGCTAAAAATCTTTTTGGCGGCAGTGCAAGACACATCATTTGCCCTCAAGAGCGGGTTGTCCCGATAAATGATGAACTCGCTCAGAATGGCGTACTTCTCGCTCTGGCTGCGAC
>CBFIBL010000030.1:0-33986 GCA_965660865.1 Luminiphilus sp. | reverse complement strand
TGTTTATGAACAACACTCGAGTGCCTACGCTCTGCCCCGCATAGCGGTTATCACACAGCGAGCAGGCTAACTGGAAGGAAAACGACATGTACGCAGTAATTGTAAGTGGCGGTAAGCAACACCGCGTTGAGGAAGGCGAAGTTCTGAAGCTCGAGAAGCTCGAAGTGGCTACCGGTGAGTCCGTAGAGTTCGATCAGGTATTGATGGTCGGCGAAGGCGCAGACGTAAAAATTGGCGCCCCTGTTGTTGAAGGCAGCAGCGTAACGGCAGAGGTGGTAAGCCACGGTCGCCACGAGAAGATCAAAATTGTTAAGTTTAACCGCCGTAAGCACTACCGCAACGAGACGGGCCACCGTCAGTGGTACACGGAAGTTAAAATCACAGGCATCAAGGGATAACCAGGGAGTAGTCTAATGGCACACAAAAAAGCTGGTGGTAGTACCCGTAACGGACGCGATAGCGAAAGCAAACGCTTGGGTGTAAAGGCCTTCGGTGGTCAGGCAGTTTCAGCGGGCAGCATCATCGTTCGTCAGCGCGGCACAAAGTTCCACGCAGGTGCGAACGTTCGCGTAGGTAAAGATCACACTCTTTTTGCCACAGCAGATGGTAAAGTAGAGTTCTACACAGGCGGACCGCAGAATCGTAAGCAAGTTCGCATTGTGACTGGCTGATAGCAGCATATTTTTAAAGAAGCCCTGTCAGTCGACGGGGCTTTTTTTTGGGCGTCATCTACCTCTGGGTAAGTCGCCTATGGGAGCATTACGTGAAGTTTGTCGACGAAGCGGTAATTGAAGTCCACGCTGGTAAAGGCGGGAACGGCTGTGTCAGCTTCCGCCGCGAGAAGTACATTCCGCTGGGTGGTCCCGATGGTGGCGACGGTGGTGACGGTGGCAGTGTGATTCTTGAGGGAAGTGCTTCGCTCAATACCATGGTCGATTACCGCTTCACGCGGAAGTTCCGAGCGCAAAACGGTGAGCCGGGCCGCGGTCGCAACTGCACAGGAAAAGCAGGTGAGGATATCGTCCTGCCGGTTCCACTGGGCACAACTATCATCGACGAAGAAACTGAAGAGATTCTCGGAGATATCCAAGCTGCGGGTGATCGGTTGGTGGTCGCACAGGGCGGCTTCCACGGCATTGGTAATACGCGGTACAAATCGAGTATCAATCGAGCACCCCGCCAGTTCTCGGAAGGGACGTTAGGCGAGTCTCGAACACTAAAGCTTGAGCTCAAGGTGCTCGCAGATGTTGGCCTCTTGGGTTTGCCCAATGCAGGCAAGTCGACGCTGATTCGTGCCGTCTCTGCCGCCAAGCCGAAAGTTGCTGACTATCCTTTTACCACGCTGGTTCCCAACTTAGGCGTGGTCAAAGTCGACGCCTACCGTTCATTTGTTGTTGCTGATATCCCGGGCCTCATCGAGGGCGCCTCCGATGGCGCGGGCTTGGGCATTCGCTTCCTAAAGCACCTAACCCGGAACCGAATTTTGCTGCATCTAGTAGACGTTGCGCCGTTTGATGAGAGCGATCCTGCAGAGCAGGCACTATCTATCGTGCGTGAGCTTGAGCGTTTCAGTCCTACACTCGCCGCACGACCTCGTTGGTTGGTGTTGAACAAGATCGATTTAGTTGACGAAGAGACCTTGGCTGAGCGACGAGAAGCCATCCTGTCCGCCTTAGATTGGACAGGCCCTGTGTATGAAATTTCTGCAATCAGTGGTCGAGAAACCGATCGGTTGAGCGGTGACTTGATGACTGCGATTGAGTATCTGAACGAGCAAGAGGCTAAAGACGAGGAGTTGAAGCTTCGCGAGCAAGACGTTCAGATGCAAATGCAGAGCGAGGCTCGTGAACGCATAGAATCGCTTCGGCTAGAGCGGAAAGCTGCACGCATGGCGCAATCGGTTGAAAGCGATGAAGATGATGGCTTTGACGATAGCGATGTCGAAGTTGAGTATCGAAGTTGATAGAACCTGATACACATAACCCTCAGACTGCCGATGTGGATGCACGACACAGTGTTGCCGACGCACGTCGATGGGTAGTTAAGATTGGCAGTGCGGTGCTCACTGACAATGGGCAAGGACTTAGCGAGGATTTTATTCATCGACTCGCCGGGGACGTTGTTACGTTGCGAGAGCGTGGTTGCGAGGTCATTTTGGTGTCGAGCGGTGCGGTTGCTGCGGGCTTGGCGAGACTCGGAATACGCGAGCGACCGTCCTCACTCGACGAGCTTCAAGCGGCTGCTGCGGTTGGGCAGTCTTCACTCGTACAGGCGTATGAAGCCGCATTTGCGCCGGCGGGGTACCTCTGCGCTCAAATTTTGCTCAGTCATGATGACGTTAAGTCGCGCGATCGATATTTGAATGCGCGTGCCACCCTGAAGATTTTGTTGACGCAGGGCGTGATTCCGATCGTCAATGAGAACGACACGGTTGTAACCGACGAAATTCGATTTGGTGACAACGATACCTTGGCTGCGCTCGTTGCAAACCTTATCGATGCTGACGCCTTATTGATGCTGACCGATCAGCAGGGACTTTTCGACGCAGATCCCCGTACCCACTCAGAGGCACAATTGGTTAGCGAGACCGACGCTCACAACATGGCGTTGGACGCGATGGTATCCGAGGGCTCTGCACTGGGGCGCGGTGGCATGGTTAGCAAACTGCGTGCTGCGCGACTGGCTGCACGATCGGGGACAGTGTCCATTATCGCTGACGGACGGGACGCCCTCTCCGTTGGTAAGGCAACCCAAGGTGCTAACGTGGGTACGTTATTTACAACGGCGCAGCGGCCGCAGCCCGCCAGAAAGCAGTGGTTGGCCTCTTTAATGCACCCCCAAGGCGAACTCGTGCTGGATGACGGCGCGTGTCGTGTTATCCGTACATCAGGACGCTCATTATTGCCCGTTGGTGTGAAATCGATTTCCGGTGAATTTGTCCGTGGTGACCTTGTGCGATGCATGAGCAGCGGGGGTGAAGAGGTAGCCCGCGGTCTAATCAACTACAGCAGTGAGGATGCCCAAAAATTATTGGGTCGCTCGTCGACAGACATTGAGACCATTTTGGGCTTTGGTGGTGAAGAAGAGTTGATACACCGCGATAACCTCATCACGGTGAGATAGCTAGGGCGCTTCTATGACCGTGATCCTGATTTACGCCTTTTCTCTTTTTGTGGCTTCCTGGCTCGGTGGTTGGCTACCCCGAAGATATCAATTCTCACATACGCAGACTCAGTTGGTGATGAGTTTGGTTGCAGGTCTGATGCTAGGTGTGGCCGGATTTCATCTTATTCCTCACAGCTTTGAGTTGGGTCGATCGATTGACCGCACGATGTATTTCGTTGTGGGTGGTTTGGTATTCATGTTGCTTTTATTGCGACTCTTTCATTTCCATCAGCACGATATTGCCACTGATGGAGAATCATGTGCCCATGCGAATGAACACGATCATGCACATGCTCACGACCATGCACACCCTCCTCGAGATGTTGGGTGGATGGGCTTATTCCTGGGGTTGAGTATCCATACGATCTTGGATGGCGTTGCTCTCGGCGCGATTTTACGCGTTGAGCAAGGAGCGATTTTGCTGCCGGGCTTAGGGGTCTTTGCTGCGATTTTGCTTCATAAGCCCTTGGATTCACTGTCCATCGAGACGATGATGCGTCTCGATGGCTGGAGCGAGCGACAGCGTAGTGTCGTTAACGTTGTCTTTGCGCTGCTATGTCCAATTGCCGCATTGCTCTTTTATATTGGCTTCAGCGGTCCTATCGCCAGTGTGGTACCAGCGGCTCTGGCGTTTTCTGCGGGTGCCTTTATATGTATCGCACTCGCCGACCTTTTGCCTGAGGTGCAATTTCACAGCCACGATAAACTCACATTAACAGGTAGTTTTATTGCGGGTTTGCTAATCGCCTTGGCACTTGGCGTGTTTGAGCCGCACTTCCACAATTGACGAGCAAGGCTAGCCGCTTCGTCGAGAACGACCTGCACACCGTTATGCAATATGCGTCAGTACGGCGCTAAAACGCCGGAGAAGAATATTTAGGCGGCGTAATTAGGTAGGGATAATCAAAGTACTGGAGGACCTCAAGAGAGCCATCTTTGTTCCAGTTGAAAATCTATGCGGCGCGAATAGGGTTTAAGGCGCTATTTAAGGCGCTAAGAGTGGCTTGCATCTAACTCGCGCAATTTCAGTAAACGGCTAATCGTGCGGGTAACCCAAGACATCGATTACCCGACTACGCCCTTATCACTCGCTTCCCAGCTTTCGGGCTTCTTCCTTGGTGAGCGAGGCATCGTATTTAGGCGCTTTCCAACCCACCAACTGCTCTTGGACTAAACGCGTGAGCACATCAATGTGCTGGGGCGTCGCGTTGAGGCAGGGGATGTACTCGTAACGCTCGCCACCGGCCTCAATGAAGTAATCACGGTTTTCCATACCGATCTCTTCAATCGTCTCCAAGCAGTCAGCAGAAAAGCCGGGGCAAATGATTTGAAGCGATTTCACTCCTTGACCGGGAAGACCTTGCAGTGTTTCGTCGGTGTAGGGCTTCAGCCACTCGTCTCGGCCAAAGCGCGACTGGAACGTCGACATGTACTCGTGCTCTTCGAGCTCGAGTTCGGTCGCAACTAAGCGCGACGTTTTAAGACACTGACAGTGATAGGGGTCTCCCTCTAAGAGATAACGTTTCGGCATGCCATGATAGGAGAGCACGAGCTTGTCGGCACGCCCGTGGGCTTCCCAATGCTGGCGAATACTTTGGGCAACCGCAGAGATATACGCCGGATGGTCATGATAAGAGCTGACGAACCTAAGATCAGGAAGCCATCGTTGGCCTTGGAGCTCGTCCGACAGGGCGTCAAAGGTGGAAGCCGTCGTTGGTCCACCGAACTGGGGATAGAGCGGAAGCACAACGAGTTGTTGCACACCCTCCTCGAAAAGCGCTCGAGTCTGTGAGGCGATCGATGGCTGTCCGTAACGCATGGCACCTTTGACAACAATGTTGTCACCCCATTCCTCTGCCAATTGGGCTGCGACACCAGACACTTGATCCTCCAGGTGATACAAAAGCGGTGAACCGCGGTCTGTCCATACTTCAGAATAGGCTTCAGCGGATTTCTTAGGTCGCGTGGTCAAAATAAAGGCGTGAAGGATCATCCACCAGAGCAATCGGGGTACTTCTACTACCCGAGGATCCCACAAGAACTGCTTCAAGTAGGGCCGAAGAGCCTTCGCCGTGGGCGCCTCGGGGGTGCCCAAGTTCGTCAGCAAAACACCGATCTTGGGTTGGGTGCCGTGGTCGTAATTCGACGCACCAATAAATCTCATAACAAATCCTGTGATAAACCGAGACAGCAACGTGAGCCGGCTGCAATCAACCCTACGCACGTCGCTGATGCACGGATGCTATTCTAACGCGTTATTCGATTTGACTCGCCCCCCGTCGCCCCCTATAACTCCCGAGACAAAAAAATAGTTCCAGGAAATAAAATGAGCCTGACCTTCGACTCCGCACGAATACCGAATCCACACCTAACCGAGGATCACCTTGCTTGGCGTGACGCGCTTCGGCGTTTCATCGATAAGGAGGTCATGCCCTATGCCGACGAGTGGGACGAGGCGGGGCATATTCCGATCGAGCTCTGGCCGAAGGCGGCTGAGGTTGGTCTGTTAGGCGCTGGTTACCCCGAGCAATACGGCGGCATGGAAACCGATAGCTGGCATAACTGGATTATCAACGAAGAGCTCTCGCGCGTAGGTGTTGGAGGCCTTTCCGCCTCGCTCATGGTTCACGGTATCGGCCTGCCTCCCGTTATAAATTGGGGGACCGAGGAAATGAAGGCCGAGATCGCACCGCCCGTTTTACGCGGCGAATCCTGGATTTCATTGGGAATTACCGAACCGGGTGGCGGTTCAGATGTTGCAAGCTTGAAGACAACGGCGGTGCGCGACGGTGATCACTATGTTGTTAATGGGTCCAAGACCTACATTACCGGTGGCATGCGAGCGAATTATGTATCGACAGCGGTGCGGACAGGCGGTGAGGGCGCAACCGGTGTTTCGATGTTGCTCATTCCGACGGATGCTGCGGGTTTTTCTCGCACACCGCTCGATAAGAAGATGGGCTGGTGGGCTTCGGATACCGCGACCTTATATTTCGACAATGTGCGCGTGCCAGTCTCGAACCTCATTGGACAGGAAAACCAGGGCTTCAAAGTCATCATGACCAACTTTAATTCGGAGCGCATGGGCATGGCGGCCTCTATGGAAGCCTTTGGTCGTGTTTGTATGGAGGAGGCCGTGGCATGGGCAACCGAGCGTCAGACTTTTGGTAAGCGTTTGGCCGATCACCAGGTGATTCGCCACAAGATTGCTATGATGAAGCAGAAGCTCAACGCGACGCAGGCATATATTCGCATGTGTTACGAGGCGATTGAGGCGGGTGAGCCCAACGCGGGTGATATCGCGCTTTTGAAAGTTCAGGCCAGTGAGGTCATGGAATTCTGCGCGCGTGAAGCGATGCAGATTTTAGGTGGTATTGGGTACATGCGTGGAAGCCGCGTTGAACGGATTTATCGCGAGGTAAGAGTCAACGCGATTGGTGGTGGTTCTGAGGAAATTATGCGTGACTTGGCGAGTCGCCAGTACGGGCTTTAAAGCGATTCAACGTATTTTTTGGTTGGCGCACAAAAAGAGTCGCCCGCAAAGAGGATAAAAGGAAAAAGTGATGACAGCAGCTGAGACCAGTCTGAAAAACTTCCAGGCCGATATCGACAAATGGATGGCGGAAAACGTTCCGAAGAACCCCGGCTTTTTGTTGCCCCTAACCTTCTTGGAAGTGGGGACAGAAGAGCAGCTCGACTTCCTTCGCGAGTGGCAGCACAAGCTTTGGAGCGCGGGTTTTTTGGGTATGCACTGGCCGACTGAATACGGCGGTCAGGGTGCTGATCCCGCGTACCAAGGGATTGTCGATAAGGCGCTTTCAGCACATAACGCGCCCATTATCTTCAACACGATTGGACTCAATTGGACGGGTCCATTATTGCTTGATGTGGGTTCGGAAGAAGATCGTCAGCGCTACATCAAGAACATTTTGACCGGCGAAGAGATCTGGTGTCAGGGATTCTCGGAGCCTGATCACGGCTCTGACTTGGGTAATGTTCAAACCCGTGCGGTAAAAGACGGTGACGAGTATGTCGTCAACGGCAGTAAGGTCTGGACCACGCTCGGCAATTACGCTGACCACATGATTTTACTGGCGCGAACAGACACCAGCACCGCTCGGAAATACGATGGATTGTCGTTCTTTCTTGCGCCTATGAAGGTTGCTGGCGTCGAAGCACGACCCATCAGAAAAGTGACCGGTGAGTTCGGCTTTAACGAGACTTTCTTCACCGATGCTCGAATCCCCGCAACTTGCCTTTTAGGCGACGAGGGTGGCGGTTGGCGTATGGCGATGAAGACACTCGAGTACGAGCGCGGAGTCGTTGCCGGTCAGGCAAGTGCGCATATGAGTCAGTCAATAACGCTGGAAGATCTCATGGAGTCTATGCATGACTTCGAGCGCGACGGCGCACCGATCTTGGAAGACGCGATGATCCGTGATGAGTTGGTGAAGTTCGCCATCGAAGCCAAAGCTAATTCGATCAGCGATCGCAGAGCGGCTATACCGGCGCTCAATACTGATTATCCCTTCGGTATTGCCCTCTCGAATAAGTATCGTCATACGGAATACGCGCGACGCCTCAAGATGATGGGGGCTCATGTTCAGGGGGCGCAAGGCGCGCTTTTCATGGACGACGATCAGTCCTATCAGGGTGGTTTCTGGCAGCGAGCTTATTTCGCTAATTTCGGCACTACGATTGGCGGGGGTACCACTCAAATACAGGCCAATATTATCGGCGAGCACGTGCTCGGCCTTCCCAAGTCGTAAAGGAGGTGTCTAGATGAGCGCGATTATTGGAAGTAAAAAGATCAATTTTTCGGAAGAGCAGGGAATGCTGCTTGACGTTGCACGCGAATTCGTAAAGGACAAGTCGCCGGGCAGCGAAGTGCGCAAGTTCCTAGAGAGTGAAGAGGGCTTTTCCCAGCCGGTTTGGCAGGAGCTCGTGGAACTTGGATGGACGGGCATTAACTTGCCAGAGTCTGTGGGCGGCTCCGGCCTCGGCGTTGCGGCGCTGATACCGGTTGTCGAGTCGATGGGTAAGGGTTTGATGGGAACCCCACTCATTTCTACGGTATTAGCCTCGGAATTAATCCGTCGTGCCGGCGGTATCGCTGAAGAAGACATCCTCGAAGATATTTCAGGAGGCTGTGCTGCAACTGTTGCCTATCTCGATAAAAGCGACTGGGGTGGCGCGAACACCGGCGTCATTGTCGATGAACAGGGGCTCTTGTCGGGCAGCAAGTTCATGGTCTCTGATGCGGCTCACGCAGCCTGGATCGCAGTTGTTGGCTCGAATGAAGCGGGTGACACTGTGGTGGCTTTGGTGTCGGGGGAGGATGTGTCTACCGAGGCGCAAGCGGGTCATACCCTCATCGATTTAACAAAGCGCGCGGCTACTATCGATTTCACGGGCATCAAAGCCCAGCGCATTTTGAGCGGTGCCAAAGTTGAAACAGCCATCCGAGACTACCTGTTAATCGGTGCTCTCCTGACCGCTGCAGAGGCAGTGGGTTCTACCTCAGCGTGCCTTGCTGGAATCGTCGATTATCTCAAGACGCGAAAGCAGTTTGGTAAGTTGATCGGTTCATACCAGGCTTTAAAACATCCTACCGTGGACATTTATGTCGGTATGGAGCAGTCGCGCTCGCTGGTGTATCACGCATCGAGTGAAATCGACGAGGGTCCACTGAGTGCGGAGGCCGAGATAGCTTGCCGTATGGCGAAAGCTCAGGCGTCTGAGACTATTCAATGCGCGGGTGATCGCTCGGTACAGTTCCACGGCGGCTTTGGCTTTACCTGGGAATGTGACTCCTCGCTCTTTATTCGACGTGCCGCCTGGAGCCAGCAGCAATTCGGTGACGCCATGCATCACCGTAAGCGTCTCGCGCCGTTACTACTCGACACCTAGTTAAACCTCTGGTCGGGTAGGTACATTTCGCTCCGCCCCGCTTTAATCGGTCTGAGGGAGGTGTGCTAGGAAGTAGCGGATAGTGTTGCCACCCATGACCGCACGTATCTCCTCTGGGGTTAGGCCTCGATTCATGAGTGCGGATGTTAGGTAGGCAAGATTAGCGGCATCGATCGGTGCGGTGACCGCTCCATCCCAATCTGACCCCAGCGCCACAGCCTCTACCCCGAACGTATCAATGCCGTAGGCGATTGCATCTGCGATAGCATCAACGTTCTCTCCACAGACCGCCTCGGACCAAAACCCCACGCCAATCAGTCCGTATCGCTCGGCAATTCGTGCGATCAGCGCGTCGCTGATATTTCGTTTTCGATCACAATGCCCTTTAAAACCTGTATGGCTAACGATGAGTGGGCTCTCAATGAGGTTGAGAACATCGTCCACGACCTGCGGCGAGGAATGTGAGACATCGATCATGATCCCCAAGGCATCCATCTCTAGCACGGCTCGCCGACCAAAGTCGGTAAGGCCTGCGTTAGATTCGCCATGGAGCGAGCCGCCTAGTTTGTTATCGAAGAAATGTTGAAGCGACATCATACGAAAGCCCGCGTCGTACAACCGCTGGATGTTGTCGAGGTTGCCATCGAGTGCATGTGAGCCCTCAGTGCCCAACAAGCCGGCCACAACATTGCTGCCTGCTTCTCTGCTCTTCAATACCTGCTTAAATTCCTCGCTGGATGTCACCACCTCAAGTTCGGCGCTTTCGGCGGCAAAGGTATGCAATCGCTCGGCTTGATAAATGGCCCGCGCAAACAGTGAGTCTCGGGTTGCTAGAGGCCAGCGCTGCACAATTGCGAGCAACGTGATCGTGTCATCTGCATCGGCTGAATTCGAATTATAGTTTTGGCCGCTGGGGGATTTCGTGACGGTTGTCAGCATTTGCACGGCCATATTGCCGTCGATCATTCGTGGTAAATCGACCTGACCGCGATCCGAGCGCTCGATAAGCGAGCGATACCACAGCAATGTATCCGCGTGCAGATCGGCAATGTCCAAGGACGCGTGTAATTCGAGCGCCTCAGGCGAGGGAGCTGCGCCCTTATCCCCGGCCACCTTATTTTGCGCAGTTTCGAGGAGGCCTGGCCCTACCGTATAGATCACAATCAAAAAGGCACACATGGCGAGTGTGATGATGACGAGCAGTGTTCGGGCAATTGCCATGTCTAACCTTTTTCCAACTTTGTCGTGCGTCTAAGTATGCCGCCAACTCGTAAGCCTAGCCATGGATGATGCCAAACTCATTGTGGTCCTAGCCGATCAACTCAGTACTCAGCAACCTGCCCTGAAAGGCGCGGTACCTGGACGGGATATTATTGTCATGGCGGAGGTGATTGAGGAGGCAACCTATGTACGGCATAACCGGCATAAGATCGTGTTGCTATTCTCAGCGATGCGTCATTTTAAACAAGAGCTTGAATCGCTGGGGTACCAGGTTGAATACCTACCTTATGAGTTAAATACGCCCAGCTTAGAGGCTGCCGTTGTGCACGTGCTTGAGCGTGTTGAGATTTCTGAAGTGGTGATCTGCGAACCCGGAGAATACCGGCTTCTTGAGCAAATGAAATATTTTTGGTCAAGCTCGCTTGGTAAGCCTGTGACGTTGCTCGAGGATGATCGCTTTCTTGCTTCCCACGATGATTTTTCGCAATGGGCGAAGGGAAAGAAGCAGCTCCGTATGGAGTTTTTCTATCGCAAGATGCGCGAGCGTTATCAGATTTTGATGGATGCTGGCGAACCTGCGGGAGGTAAGTGGAATTACGATGCGGAAAACCGCGTAGGTTGGCGCAATCAGGTCGAGATTCCATCGCGCCCCGACATTACTCCCGATGCAATCACCGCTGAAGTCATCAATTTGGTGAACGCGAAGTTTCCCAATAATCCTGGCGATCTCAGTCAATTCCGCCTTGGGGTGACTCGAGCAGAGGCTGAGCATCAGTTTGATTGGTTTGTCGAAAATGCACTCGGTGATTTCGGTACGTATCAAGATGCACTGGTTGAGGAGTCTCCGTGGGTGTTCCACGGGCTCATCTCTATGTATCTCAACTCAGGGTTGCTCGAGCCACTTGCGGTCTGTGAAGCTGCTGAAACAGCCTGGCGTGAAGGTAAGTGTTCACTATCGGCGGCAGAAGGTTTTATTCGTCAGGTACTTGGTTGGCGGGAATATATCCGCGGTATCTATTGGTTGTTGATGCCCGAGTACAAGACACGGAATACGCTTGGTGCAACACGGTCACTTCCTAGCTACTTTTGGGATGCAAACACCGAGATGCGCTGCTTGAGCCGAGCCATTGAGCAATCGCTCGATCATGGCTATGCCCATCACATTCAACGGCTTATGGTTATCGGCAATTTCGCATTGCTGGCGGGGTTAGATGTCATGGAGGTCTGCGACTGGTATTTGGCGGTCTACGTAGACGCCTACGAGTGGGTAGAACTTCCCAACACGTTGGGTATGGCGCTTTATGGTGATGATGCAGTTATTGCCAGTAAACCTTATGCCGCCAGCGGTAAATATATTCAAAAGCAAGGCAATCACTGCCAGCAATGTCGTTTCAAACCCTCGCAAGTGACCGGGCCTGATGCCTGTCCGTTTAATAGCCTCTATTGGCGCTTTATCGATGAGCATATGGATAAATTCGGGAAGAATCCCCGCATGGGATTGGTTGTCGCGAACTGGCGTAAGCGCGATCCGGATGAGCGCGATGTGATTGTGAGTTGGGCTGATAAAATGATTGAGGACTGGACGTAGCGCGAGGCCTCCTGAGACGACGACCGGATAACAAGGCCGGTAGGCAGTCTAGTCGACGTCTTTTCGTGATCCCGCGAACTCATCACGTCAGAGCCGTACGTTCCTAGTGCCTTGACTAAGCGCCCTTCTGCTTCAGCGTGTAACGCCGGCCAGAGCACCGCTTTGAGCAATACACCACCGACTCCCAGTTGAGTTTCCATTTGGCGCGCCAAGTAAAAGGCCTATCGCAAACCGGACACACTTTGGTTGGCAAGTCAGACTTTTTCATCTTCGATCGGCCAATCGGCCGCATCCGTCACGAAGTCAGGCTGATGTGGCCTAACGCCTCCCCATTTTGCAATGAAAATGCCGTTTGGATCGTGCTCTGCCGTTTGTTTATCCAGGTTGAAGTGTCGACCCCCGCGAGGATCACTGCCAACGCCGGCAATGTATTGCCAGTTGCCGTAATTACTGCCGACATCGTAATCAATCAGATGCTTTTCGAAGAACGCGGCGCCAAAACGCCAGTCGCCGTCAAGCTCGTTAATGAGACAGCTCGCTACGATTTGACGACCTCGATTGCTCATCCAGCCTGTAGCCACCAACTGCCGCATGAGCGCATTGACGATGGGGAAATTAGTGTCACCGGCGCACCAGCGCGCAAAATTACGGGGCTCGAAAGTTGAGCGGCGCGGTTTGCCGGTTTTGCCGGCAAGCATGAACATCGATTTGCCATCGACTTCTGCACGCCAATGAAAAAATTCGCGCCAGAGTAATTCGAAAAACAGCCAAAAGGTGGACTCGTTGCTAACTCGCTGTTTCTCGAAATCAAAAATGCAGTGCGCTACTTCGCGAACCGATAAGTTACCGTTGGCAAGCCACGGCGAGAGGGTGCTCGACCCATCAAATCCGTCTAGGCAGTTCCGGGTTTGCTTGTACTCGGTGATCGACTCGTCGTCCCAGATAAATTGCTTTAACCGTCGAAGGCCTGCGCGGCGCCCGCCCGGTATTGGCAGTCCGGGATGAGGCTTATTCATCGAGGGTGGAATTGCGTCAAACTGTGCGGATGGTGGGGGTGGCAACTGTTCTGGCGCAGCTTTGGGGCCGCGAACGTTTAATTTTTCGGCCTTTCGCCGAAAAGGAGAAAAGACCTTGGGGAAGTCGTCGAGTTCCATGGGGAGGTCGCTCTCGGTAAAAAGGCTGTTCCCACGATGAATTTGGATTGGGATGGAAAGCTTTCCTGCAAGATAGGAAAGTGATTGCTTTTCTTCCCAACCGGGATGATCGCTGACACTGATTTCGGTTATGCCGTAGCGTTCGACTAAGTGAGGAATAACGAGCTCTGGCGAGCCCTCCAGCACTAAAAGGTCTTGACCCAGTTCTTGAAGGTCTGTTTTCAATTCAATGAGCGACTCGCGGAGAAATCGATCTCGTTGAGCCCCTATGCCAGTCAAGTTGCACCAGGGCTTTGGTTTGGGCATGAGATAGAGACACAGTAAAGAATCAGCGGCGGCATGGCTTGCCAATGCTGGGTTATCGTTGAGTCGCAGATCGGTTCTAAACCAGTGTAGGTGACGCATTGCTTGTGCCTCGTGTAAGGCTCGTACTCTACAAGAGGTGACTGTTGGGTTGAGGGCTTGCGCTCAACTTCAAGTCGGACGCAGGTTTGACGGATAGCACTTTTATTCTTTGCAATTTGCTTGTTGGGAAGTCTATTCTCGCCAGGTACTTTTCCCATCAACGAAAACGATAAATAGGCGTTGTGATGAGCACGAATGAGTCCCTTCTGAGCCCTGCGAATGTTGGCGGTTTGCATCTTAACAACCGCGTCGTAATGGCGCCCATGACGAGAAATCAGTCTCCAGAGAATATTCCTACCGATGCGAACGTCGAGTACTACCGAAAGCGTGCTGCCGGAGGTGTTGGCCTCATTGTGACCGAGGGCACCTGTGTTGATCACATCGCTGCCAGCGGCTACCCCGGTGTTCCCTATATTCACGGCGATGAGCGACTAGCTGGTTGGAAGCGTGTGGTCGATGCGGTCCACGCTGAAGGCGGAAAGATTGCACCTCAGCTATGGCACGTCGGAGGCATGCGTAAAAAGGGTGTGCTTCCTGAAGGCGATGTTGACGGTTATGCGCCGTCAGGAATGAACGTGCCTGGTAAGGTGAATCGGCATGTAATGTCTGCCGCCGATATCGATGATGTGATTGGCGCCTTCGCAAAAGGCGCTCGTGACTCCAAGGATATCGGCTTTGATGCGGTTGAGATTCATGGTGCGCACGGTTACTTGCTCGATCAGTTTTTCTGGGAAGGTACCAATCAGCGCGATGACGCCTACGGCGGCTCAATGGCGAATCGTGGAAAGTTTGTCGCTGAAATCGTCGCTGCGTGTCGCGCTGAAGTAGGGCCCGATTTCCCGATCATTCTCCGCTGGTCGCAGTGGAAGCAGCAAGACTACACAGCAAGACTGGCGACAACAGAATCTGCGCTAGCCGATTTCTTAGAGCCGCTGGTTGATGCCGGTGTCGATATTTTTCACTGCAGTCAGCGACGCTTCTGGGAGCCAGAGTTCGAGGGCAGTGATTTGAATTTGGCCGGTTGGGTTAAGAAGATTGCGGGTAAGCCCACGATCACGGTGGGGAGTGTTAGTCTCGATGCGGACTTCATTCCGGACCCGGGCGAGGTTGGCTTCAAAGCTGCCAAGCCTGCATCGATCGATCGGCTAAATGAAATGCTAGAGCGAGGTGATTTTGATCTAGTCGCCGTTGGGCGTGCGCTGATTGCTAATCCCGATTGGGTAAGGGTGCTTGAGCGCGGTGATGTTAGGCAGCTGGTCCCCTTCGAGAAGCCTATGCTAATGACGCTTGATTGATTCTCATCCGGAGTCAGCGTGTTGCCATGGCAAGGGTTGTCTCTGCTTTAACATAATTGTCGCAGAGCGTTCATACAGCCGTCATACCTAATGACTAATGTTCCGCGTGGTTCATTCCCTAACCTCACGGAGCGAAATTATGTTTATTCCCAAAAAAGAGGCTTCATTAAGACCGCTGGTCTTGAGTGCCTTGTTGTCCGCCGCAGGCGTACTCTCAGTATCACCAACCGCCCTTGCAAATCAGCAATCATCTGCAATCGCGGGAAAGGTGTTCGATGCAAATGGAGCCCCCGCTGTCTCTGCGACAGTGTCTATCACAGATTTGCGATCAGGCACGACGAGAACAGTCTCTACCAACGAGCAGGGTGCTTACTCTGTAAAAAACTTAGCGGTGGGCGGGCCTTACGAGGTGAGCGTTGACGGTGTCAAGCAAACTACCGTTGAATCGATCGCCCTCGGGGCAGCATATTCACTCCCTTTACAACAGGGTCGTTCGGATCTCGAGGAGGTGCTCGTACTGGGCCAAGCGCTGCGCTTTGACGTCGCACCCGGGCCCGCAGCGAAGTTTTCTCTAGCCGACCTTGATGAGGCAGTCGCCTTTGATCGCGATATCAAAGACGTTTTCGATATCGATCCTCGCCTCAACAAAGAAGGTGGAAGCATTAACTGCGCGGGAAAAAGCCCTCGCTTCAATACCACCACGCTTGACGGCATACGATTCAGCGACCAGTTCGGCCTGAACAGCAACGGTTACGGCACTGCAAACGGAATGCCTTTTCCATACGATGCCGTTCAGCAAGTTGCGGTTGAACTCGCTCCATTCGACGTTAAGTACACCGGTTTTTCAGCATGTAACATCAATGCGGTGACGAAGCGTGGTGGCAATGAATGGTCAGGTAGTTTGTTTTTCGAATACAACGATCAGGATATGAAGGGAGACAAAATTAAGGATACTGATTTCTCGTTTCAGTCATTCGAGGAGAAGCAATACGGTTTCGATATTCGCGGCCCTCTTATCAAGGACGTGTTGTTCATCTCTGCCGCTTACGAAAAGCAGGAATTCCCGAGATTTTTGGCTCAAGGTTTTGATGGAGCCAATAATGGTGAAGACCGTGATTGGTTGAGCGAAGAAACATTTAATCTAGTCCGTCAGACTGCTTTGGACACTTATAACTATGATCCAGGCGGTCTGCCCGGTGATGGTGCCCAGGAAGCTGAGAAGCAGTTCGTGCGGTTAGATTGGAACATCAATGACCAACATTCAGCAGCCTTTATTTATAACTATTTTGAAGGCTTTCAAAACCGCGCCTCTGATAGTGATGACGACGAGTTCGAATTTGGAAACCATTACTATGTCAAAGGTGACGAAAACACAACGATCTCTTTGGCGCTGAGTAGCCAGTGGACTGATGCCTTGTCGACTGAGCTCTTTATCGGTCGTCAGGAGCAAGACGATAGTCAGGTCACGGTTGGCCCTAAGGATTTCGGTGACCACCAAATCACGGACCCCGATGGCAACACGATCTATCTAGGAGCAGACGACTCGCGCCAAGCCAACGATCTCAACTATGACGGGACCTATTACAGACTGAATGTGGATTACCTCTTGGGTGAGCACAATCTGAGTTTTGGCTATCAGCGCGAGGAGTTAGAGGTATTTAACCTGTTCGTGCAGCATTCAAATGGTGGTGAATATGATTACTTCACTGATAGGGATTATGAGCTGACAGCTGATTGCGCACCGCTGACCTCCGCTGAGCGAGTTGCCGCCGGCTGTGATCTGACGGGACTCGATCGGTTTGTTACTGGTCGGCCAAGCCGGGTTTTCTATGGCTCAGGCGGCGGAACTAACGTTGCCGCTGACGCAGGTGCTAATTTTACCAACACGATGAATGCTGTCTTTTTGCAGGATGAGTTTTCACCGGTTGATAACGTTAGCCTGACGGTAGGCCTGCGCTACGAGTGGTGGGAGACATCTGACCAACCCCGTTTGAACGCAGCGTTTGTTCAAGCAAACGGTTTCAGGAACGATGCGACCATTGATGACACTGATCTGTTGATGCCGAGGGTGGGCGTTACTTGGGATGTCTCAGACGCGCTGACGGTCCGCGGTGGCTTTGGTCTCTACAGTGGTGGTAATCCCAATGTGTGGATTAGTAATTCTTACTCAAACGACGGCATTACGAACGCACAGGTTCTGTTCGCAAATTTCGGAGCCGATGAAACCCTAATACCAGGATCCGCTGATTCAGTAGCGTTGTCTGGTCAAGGGCGCCCTGGATACGACGTGCCGCAAGAACTGGTTGACGAAGTGGCTTCTATAACCGGCGCGGATGCAAGTGATAGCCGCCTCGCTCTGGTTGATCCTGATTACGAAATGCCGGCTGAGTGGAAGTACTCACTCGGCGCAACGTATGAGTTGGATAGTGGGTATGTGTTCGATGTCGACTACTTGCACACTCGAGGTCAAGATCCAGCATACTACGTAGATGTCTCCCAAGATGTTGTCGGCGAGACAAGCATTGGACTGCCGATTTACGACTTTGTACGCGGTGAGCAAAACTTTATGCTCACAAACTCAAACCAGACGCCTGTTGCTAACGTTCTAAGCCTCACAATGCGCAAGCGGTTCGATAACGGAATCGATTTACTTGCGGGCTACGCGTACACCGATGCTGAGGATGTGAGCCCTATGACGTCCTCGGTTGCGGGCTCGAACTTCTCAAACCTTGCGCTCAATGACTTGGTTGAACCGGAGGCGGCAACTTCGAACTACGTAGTGCCACACCGTCTTACTATGCGCTTGAATTACAGCACAAAACTGTGGGGCGATAACATGACACGAGTCAGTCTCCGTGGTTACGCCAGTGAAGGTCGTCCTGGCAGTTACGTGATGGGCTCCGATGACCAAGAGGGTGATCAACGTTTTGGCCGCCATTTGCTTTATGTGCCAACAGGACCGAATGATCCCAATGTTGTAATCACGGAAGGCTTCGACTACGCAGCGTTTGAAGCGTGGCGGCAGCGAGAGGGAGTAGGCACTGGCCTACAGAAGCGTAATGATTTCCACGCTGACTGGAGCTACAGACTTGATCTGAGAATTGATCAAGAAGTCCCACTCTATAATGACGTGAAAGGTCGTCTCTACTTTAAGATTTATAACCTAACAAATCTTTTAAACAGCGATTGGGGTCAGCAGAACAGAGCGCAGTTCTTCTCCCAGCAGGTTGTTCGATCTTCTCTGGATGATCAGGGGCGGTACGTGTTCGAGAGGTTCTCTGACCGTAGCGTCAACGACGTTTCAGAAACAGCGTCGCTCTGGGAAATGCGGATCGGGTTCTCTGTAAGATTCTGAGTTGTTTATGCAAGTTTAAAGGCGCCTCCAGGCGCCTTTTTTTTTGTCTCGGTGCTATTGCGAGGTGTTGAAGTTCCTCCAAAATATTCTTTTAAGTTATGGGTCATTTATTAAATATTAATAATAGGAAAATCTAATAAATATAATTGTTACTATTCGTATCTTTTTAAGTAACATATGACGCGGAATAGGCGTGGTTAAAAGATTTTGGAGGTAACATGAAGAGTAATATTCCTGGCTGGTTTAATGCCGCAAGCACGTTAATCACATTTTCGGTGGTGATTTCTGTGATGTTTTATTCTGTAGGGTCGATGGTGTGAGGGAAAGCTCATCGGGGCAGGGCACAACTCGATGGCGACTCGGCCCGGCGCTTCTTATCCTTGTTTTAATGACACTCGCGACTGAGCGTGGTCTTTCATCGACCACCAGAAAGCCATCAGCGGCTTTTCAGCGAGCAACGGTGGCTGACGTCGCTGTTCCCGCTTTTATCAATACGCTGTAGCCAAGCTCGTCACATCATTAGCCGCTGGGACAAGCCCGCCAAATTTGTTTGTCACCGACCTCCTAAGTTGGCGCTGTAAACGAGCGAAAAGTGGGCGTTATTGGCTTTGATTCCATGGGTGCCTTCGGGGCGCAAAGTATTTGGACTTGGGACCTAGCTTCGTGCATTAAGATCCAGAGACAAGGTCAAGAAACAAGGTCCAGACATAAATCGCGATAATGTCATTGGACGGCCTTCCTTTTGTCGGTATGGTAGCGTCTTCACGTTATTTGGGGCTTCCTATGCACAGCGCAATTGGCATATTGGTCATTGTGGCCTTTGCCTACGTCGTCTCTTCCAATCGTTCGCAAATAGCGTGGCGAACCGTGCTGATTGCATTCGCTATCCAATTCGCGATCGGTGGCGTTGCGCTCTTCACTTCTTGGGGCAATCTCGCCTTGCGAGCAGCGGCGGATGCTACAGGAGCGCTTCTAAGTTATTCCCGCGCAGGCATCGATTTCATGTTTGGACAGTTGGCGGCCTACGATGGTCCACTTGGGTTTGTCTTCGCGGTCAACGTATTACCCGTTGTCGTGTTTTTCAGCGCGTTCATTGCGGTTATGTACCACCTAGGAATCATGATGTGGATCGTTCGTTTCTTGGGCGGTGGCCTGAGAAAGTTGCTCGGCACTAGCCACGCAGAGTCGATGTCAGCTGCGGCCAATATTTTTGTGGGGCAGGCAGAAGCGCCATTGGTGGTGAAACCCTTTATACCCACTATGACACGCTCCGAGTTGTTCGCAGTGATGGTGGGTGGCTTGTCGACTATTGCTGGCTCTGTGATGGCGGGTTACGTTGCCCTAGGTATTCCGCTTGAGTATTTAGTGACGGCGAGCTTCATGGCGGCACCCGGTGGTCTGATGATGGCTAAGTTGATCGAGCCAGAGACAGATGAACCTTTGGTGCCCAAAGCCGGTGGTTCAACCACCACCCCTCGCTATGTGAATATCATCGATGCAGCCGCCACGGGTGCCCTCGACGGACTCCGAATGGCCGCAGCGATCGCGGCAATGCTCATTGCCTTTGTCGCACTTATCGCCTTGGTGAACGGGATACTTCAGTACTTTGGAGCGTATGTGGGGTATAGCGACGTTACCCTCGAAATGATTCTAGGTATTCTGCTGAGTCCTGTGGCGTGGGTGTTGGGGGTCCCGTGGGCTGATGCTGGGACTGCAGGGAGCCTCATCGGTCAGAAGCTCATCCTTAACGAATTCGTGGCCTATGTCGCCTTCTCGAACGTTAGCGATTCAATGGCGCCCGTGTCGCAGGCGATCGTTATCTTCGCCCTGTGTGGTTTTGCCAATCTGTCGTCCATTGCCATATTGCTTGGCGGTCTTGGTGCGATCGCGCCCTCCAGGCGTGATGATATTTCGCGTTTGGGGGTGAGGGCGTTAATCGCTGCCACCCTGGCTAATCTTATGAACGCTGCGCTTGCCGGCTTCTTTTTGTCGCTACCAGGGGCTGCAGGCTGATGATGAGAATTCAGCTAGCTCGAGAGCTTCCGTTAATTGATTTCACTGACGAAGGTGCGGAGCAGGCGTTTTTCGATAGCTTGGCGTCTTTTGGTTTCGCGACACTGATTAACCACCCATTGGATATGCAGCGTGTTGAGCGCATCTACGCAGATTGGCGCGGCTATTTTGGATCAGGTGTGGACTCAGAGTTCGCCATGGATCCGACGAATCAGGATGGCTATTTTGCGCTCGAGCAAGCCGAGAGTGCAAAAGGGCAGGTGCTTCGCGACCATAAAGAATACTTTCAGTACTACGACTGGGGACGATGCCCTGAGCACCTAAAGAAGGATCTTAGTGATCATTTCGAGGATTGTGTGCAATTCTCCTCTACCCTTCTTCGATGGGTAGCAGCGCAGCTCCCAGCAAAAATTGCTGATTCACTGTCGATTCCTTTGGAAGACATGATCAGTAATAGTACGCAATCGATGTTGCGCGTTTTGCATTATCCCCCAGTGCCGCAGGATGCTGAGCTCCCCAGAGCTGCCGCACACGAGGACATAAATCTCCTAACTATCTTGCCAGCGTCTGATGGACCGGGTCTGGAGCTTCAGCTTCAGAGTGGTGAATGGATCGAGGTGACGAATCGTCCCTCGCAGGTCGTTGTGAATATCGGAGATATGCTCCAAGAGGCGACGGGGGGCTATCTCCGATCCACTACCCACCGTGTGGCGGCCACTGATCCTGTTGTCATGCAACGTGGGCGAATGTCCTTACCACTGTTTTTGCATCCACGCCCCGAAGTTGTTCTCTCCGAGCGCTATACCGCGGATGCCTACCTAAAGCAGCGGCTGCATGAACTTGGCGTTGTCTGAGCCTCGAAGGGGCACCAAAGAGGTCTTCTGAGAATGCCTACTGTCGGCTGCTTGCGAGCTGTTGACCTGCGAGCCCAATTAAAATAAAACCAAGACCTACGAGCGTACTGGCTGCTACAGGCTCCCCAAGGACAGTGGCAATGAATACCAGTGAGAGCGGTGGTGAAAGGAAGATCAAGCTACTGATCTGAATCGGCTTGGCGGTCAGCTGCATGGCTTTCATCCAGAGCACAAACGCCACACCCATTTCAAATAGACCCACATAAAGACCGCCGGTAATCGAGCCAATGGTCAACGCAGGTAGGCTTTCTGTTGCAAATAAAATAACCCACAGAATGGGCACAGCCAGGGTGAAGTTGAGAAGTAGCGCGAGCTCAGGATCCACTTTTGCGCGTTCTACGGTGCGAGTGTTGATGACCCAAGATAGTCCCCACAAGATCGTTGATACGATGGCGAGAATCACGCCTGTTGTGTTCTCGAATTCGAAAGTTGTGAGACTGCCATCGGTCACAATGATCAGGATGCCGAAGTAGCTCACCAAAGCCAAAGAAGCTTCAGTGGCGGAGGGTAGAAGCCGGGAAAAGCAGGCGGCGATGAACGGAAGAGTGAGTCCCCAAGTGTAATTGATCGCCATAGCGTCCTGTGCGGGAAGCAAGTCGTAGGCAGTGAACAGCACCCAGTAATAGATTGCCGGATTGAGAAGCCCCAAGCCGAGGCATCCAACTAAGGTAGCGTTCGATATTTGCCCAATTTGGGAGAGCCTTCTCAGATAAACGAGCCTTGCTGCGAAGAAGATCCATGACACCGTAGCGGCCAGAGCGATGAGTTGCATCGGCGAGCTAAATTCGAGCGCCCACTTGAAGGCGGTGGCCATCGTGCTCCAAAGCCCAACGGCACCTAATCCGAAGGCGAGAGCGAGACGATTCGTTGACGTGGCGGTGTTTGACATCGGTTCGGACTGTATTCCTCGTGACTCAATGAGTAGACTCGACGCGTATTCGAAGCCTATCCAAGAGGAGCCAACAATGGGCCACATCAGCAAAAATGTCACGCTCGATAATCCAGCCTACATCCATGAATCGGCATGGTTATATGGGAAGGTCACTATTGGCCCCGGTGCCTCGGTTTGGCCCAATGTCGTAACGCGTGCTGAGACCTACGAGATCCGTATTGGCGCGCGTACCAACATACAAGACTTTGTGATGATCCACGTCGGTGCGGCCTCGCCAACGATTGTTGGGGAAGACTGCTCGATTACGCACCACGCAACGCTTCATGGCTGCACGATTGGAGATCGCTGCCTCATCGGTATCAACGCCACCATCATGGATGGCGCAAAGATCGGCAATAACTGCATTGTTGCAGGACACACCATTGTGACGGAGGGAAGCGAGTTCCCCGACAACACCATCATCGCGGGTGTGCCCGGCAAGGCCGTGGCTACACGTGATTGTGGTGAAGCAAACTTGGTAAACGCAAAGTTCTATAGTGCGATGGCGGCGAGCTACGCGGAGGGTGATGATCGGCTTTCAAAAGAAAAAGTTGACGAGGTCCTGAGTTCAATCGGTTCTTGATTCAGCCATTAATTGAGAAGCGGCTTCAAGGCGCACTGTTGGGCGCGTTATAAAAGCCGGTGTGTTTGGGGATGCTCAAGACCTTGGTGCCTTGAGTGCTTCCTCAAGTTTACTCATAGCCCCACCATCAAAAACCAGCGCGAAGCCGGCTGCCTGCAGCAGCCTTTTCGCTTGCGCCGAGCGTCGTCCGCTTCTGCAATAAACGATGACCTCCTCGTCAAGCTCGACGCCTATGTCTATCAGAGTTTTGGGCAGTCCCTGCAGGGGGTGGTTGAGTGCGCCGTCCAGTGCGCCCTCCTCGAACTCGTGTTCCGTTCTGACATCCACCACAATAGGTGAGGAGAGTCCGTTGCGAATGATCTCAAGATCGTTTGCCGAGGTAGCGCTTATCCCAAAGGTAAGAGTTGATACGAGGACAACAAAAAAGGCGCTCGCAAGCGCCTTTAGAGAAAAAGCGCGGCGAGTCGTTCGCCGCGCGTCGCTGTATTTGGTTAGTCTTCTTTGATCCATGTGCTTGCTGCGGCCAATGCGTCAGTGCGATTAGCATACTGCATATCAGACGATAGGTGGTCAGTTACGCCGAGCCCGGTCAACACTTCTGCAACTTCCTCGCGAACCCCACAGGCGTAAATACGCTTACCTGCCGAGTGCGCATCCACAGTAATCGTTTCAACTGCGCGTGCTGCGGAAACATCCATAAACGTCACTTGGCTAAAGTCCAGAAGTAGGGCTTTATGATCGTTTCGTCCTACGCGTTCGCGCACTTGGTGACCAAGGTCTGCTGCTGCGCCAAAGCTCAATGGACCACCAAAATCGAACATTGTGATGTCGTCTTTGATGTCGCCGTAGATGGCCGCCTCTTCTTCGGTAAGGCTGTGATCTTCCTCACCGTCAGCACCACTTGCTTTACGAAGTTGCTCATCAGCGATTTGCTTGACGAACGCCAATGCAGCGATCACAACACCTGCAAGCACCGCCGTAATGAGATCCACAAACACCGTCAGACCCAATACCAACGCCATCAACATGAGGTCAAAGCGTGGACCTTTGTGGGCACGCTTGAGGTAGGCAACGTCGATGATGTCGTAGCCGACTTTTACCAGGATCCCCGCGAGTACTGCGTGTGGAATTTTCTCGGCGAGCGGTGCAAGGATGACGACCACAGCCAACAGCAGCAAGCTGTGGAGCATGCCCGAAATCTTGGTGCTGCCACCAGTGCGAATATTGACCACGGTACGCATGGTTGCGCCAGCGCCGGGTATGCCGCCGAAGAAGCCAGCTACTGTGTTCCCTATGCCTTGACCAATCAGCTCACGGTTTGAATCGTGGCGTGTTCGCGTCATGTTATCGGCAACGAGCGAGGTCAAGAGCGAGTCGATTGCACCCAAAATCGCCAATATAGCGGCGGCTTCGAAGATGATGATCGCTGTGTCAGACTCGATGGAGGGGACAACAAATCCGGGTAGGCCTGTTGGGATATCACCTAGGATAGGTATGCCCTCGATAAAGAGACCAATCACCGTACCGGTGATCAAGGCCGCAAGCGGTGCCGGTACGATCTTGCCCCACGTCGCGGGCCACTTGAACACCATACCGAGCGTTAACAAACCTACGAATAGGGCGCCCCAATGCGGATCAGCAACTGCAGTAGGCACCTCTAGTAAGGCAGGAATCGTGCCGCTGCCCTCGGGCTCGTGTCCAAACAGGCGCGCGAGTTGGAGGGCGATGATGATGCAGCCAATGCCGCTCATGAAGCCCGAAACCACGGGGTAGGGAACTAGGCGAATGTATTGCCCAAACCCTAGAACACCAAAAGCAATCTGGATGACGCCCGCGAGGACAACGGTTGCAAAAACCAGCGAGGGATCACCGCTTAACGATGAAAAGACGCCGGCAAACACCACCACCATGGGACCAGTTGGGCCTGTGATCTGCGAACCGGTACCACCGAACAGCGCGGCAAAGAAACCGACAATGATGGCGCCATAGACGCCTGCGATCGGGCCTGCCCCTGAAGCCGCACCAAATGCGAGTGCCAAGGGGAGGGCGACGACGCCAGCCGTTAAACCACCGTAGATATCGCCGCGAAGGTTACTCGTATCAAAAAATTTCATATCTATTTAGCTCGTAATGACCATTCGATGAAAATTCGTTTTACTGGACGATGGATTTGAAGCTATCGGTCTCAGCATCGTAAGCAGTCACATCACCTTCTCCGATGTGATACACCCAACCGTGTATGTCGATATCACCTGCAGCCAGTCGCGCCGCTACCGCTGGATGACTGTTGAGGTGCGCCATTTGCAGTACGACGTTGCGCTCGGTGGCGGTCAGAAGATCAACCTGTCCTTCTCCCTGTGTCGCTTCAGCGGCTTTTACGGCTGCACGCGAGTTATCGACCCAGTCCTGAACACGCGGAATCGCGCCAAGATTCTGAGGTGCCATCGCGCCTTTAATCGCACCACAGTCGGTGTGACCACAGATCACGATGTGCTTAACGCCGAGAACGGCTGTTGCAAATTCAATCGAGGCGGTGGTGCCTTCGATGTTCTGGCTGTGCGGTGGCACCACGTTACCCGCGTTTCGGCAGACAAAAAGTTCACCCGGCATGGTCTGCGTAATCATTGCGGGATCAATGCGTGAGTCGGCACAGGTAATGAAGAGAACATCGGGACTCTGACCCGTAGCGAGCTTGTCAAACAACGCCTTATGCTCAGGCACAACTTCTGCTTTGAACTTGGCAACGCCATCGATCAATTTTTGCACGTCTAAAACTCCTAAAAGTGTGTGTAGGTCTGTTACGTGCGCACTCTATTGATCAGATGCGATAGTTGTTACTAATATATCAATATCTTTTGATAGTAAAAATCTATCACCTCGTTTTACAGTGGTTCGGGCGTATCGTCAGTTCCGATTTCGCATTGCGGTGACCAAATTCAGGAAGGGGATGCGGCCATGGAGCCAAAATTAAACGTCAGCTTGCGGCAGCTTGAGTACTTCAAGGCCATCGGTGATATCGGTAGCTTTAGGGGCGCAGCTGAGCGACTGGGTGTAACCCAGCCCACGCTGACAGCGCAGATTGCAGCGCTGGAGGAGTCCATCGGCGTGAAGCTGTTCGAGCGTACGCGATCAGGTGCAACACCCACTGTGGCCGCGAGAGAGTTGATGCCTGTTTGCAACCGCATTCAAGAAGAGGTGCAGAGTTTTGTCGACACGGCGCATGGCTTTAGCGGAGGTGTTGCCGGCACCTACCGAATCGGTGTGACGCCAACACTGGGTCCTTACCTCTTGCCGCAAGTTCTGCCAGACATTCACTCGCGGTTTCAGGAGTTACGACTATTTGTGCGGGAGGGTGTCCCGGCTGAACTCAGTCAAGATCTCCGTAGCGCCAAGCATGATCTAATTCTCTCGACCCAGCCCATTGCTGAATCGGGCTTGGAGATAAGTCCATTGTTTCGTGAGCCTTTGAAGCTTGTTATCCCGCTCGATCACAAGCTTGCACAAAAGACAGTGATCAATCGTATGGATCTAGTCGGTGAGGAAGTGCTTACGCTTGATGAACACCATCTCTACCACCGACAAGTGACCGAACTCTGCCAAACACTGGGTGCGACTACACGCCGTGACTTCGAGGGCACCTCCTTGGATACGCTGCGGCAAATGGTTGTGATGGGCATGGGGATCACTTTTCTCCCCTCTCTTTACGTGGCCTCGGAGATCCGAGACTCAGACCCCCTTCGCGTGGCGGATGTGTTTGGAGTCAACATGTACCGAGATCATGCGTTGGCCTGGCGCAGTCGCTCTCCCGCAAGACCGCTATTTAGGCGTTTGGCTCAAACGATTCGCGAACTTATTCCTCAGAATCCCGGCGACGAATTGAGACTGCTTTACTAGAGGGCTGGGATTAGAGGGCTGGGATTAGAGGGCTGGGATTGATGCGCTGTTATCGATGGGCCGCGGCTGCTTTTTACGATTTTTTCCTTAGCGAGTTTGTGCGGGGTCGCAGGTAGAAGCGGGTAGAAGTTGGTGAGAGTGCCTCTTGAAACAGAATTCGAATTGCTTCAATCCCCGTGGAGTAAACCGGTGAATCGAGGCGGCCGTTGGGGCTTGCCGTCAAGTGGCAGGCGGTAGATAGTAGGCGACCTAGCACGGGAAAATATAAAAACATGACTTACGAATCATCCACGCCTTTTATCAATGCCTCTCTAGCCGACTACTGTCTGAGTATTGAATTCAACCGTCCTGATGCGTTGAACGCGCTGCGCCCCGAAATGCTATCAGAGGCGGCGCGTCTCGTACGCCAAGCGTCCGATGATGCTGGTGTAAAGGTGATTGTACTCCGAGGTGCAGGACGCGCATTTTCTGCAGGCGTTGATTTGAAAGTGCTTCAGGGCATCAAACCCGAGGGTGGGATCATTGGAAATGTTTTTGACGAGCCTGCGGCCGAGCTGGCGGCGGCAATTCGTGACTCGGGCGTGCCCGTGATCGCGCGTGCAGTGGGTGCCTGCTTCACGGGCGCTCTCGAGGTCGCTTTGCACTGCGACTTCGTTTACACCACAGATGGAAGTAAATTCGGGGATACGCATACCAAGTTTGGTCTTCGTCCCACTTGGGGTATGTCGCAAACGCTATCTCGCGCCGTGGGGCAGCGCCGCGCCCGGGAGCTATCGTTTACCGCTCGCATTTTCAAGGGTGCTCAAGCTGCCGAGTGGGGTGTCGCAAATGCCAGTTTTGAGTCTGTCGAGGCACTAGATGACGCCCTAGCGGCAACCTGTGCTGAGATCGTTGGTAACAGTGCTGAAGCCGTTGCGGCGATGAAAGATCTTTACAGGTTGGCAGAAACTGAACAGGGTGTTCGCGCCTCGTTAGCTCAGGAAACGGCCTCAAACTACACTATTACAGACACTGACGAGCGTCTGTCCGCGTTCTGATTTGACACTTAACTACCCCCGAAGAGGGGGGTGGTATTTCCCCCTATTGCGTTCGTAAATAAACGTGGTTACCGTCGCGCATTCTGCGTAAGGAGCGGGTTATGAGTGCGGTAAAACAGTTACTTGAATCCCTGTATTTCGAGGTCATTCCCATGAAGGGCTTCGAAGAAAAACTGGACGTTCTAAAAGCCGGTGATCGTGTTGGCATTACCTGTTCTCCCAAGCAAGGACTGCAGGTGACGCTCGATACCGTTGCCAAGCTTTCTGACCGCGGTTTTTCACTGACCCCACACCTCGCTGCGCGCCAGGTCATGAACAAGCAGCACCTCAAAGACATTGTCTCGCAGCTCACTGACAGCGGCATTACGTCAATCTTTGTTCCCGGCGGTGATCTCGACCAGCCTATGGGTGAGTACGATAGCTCTGCGGCTGTATTGCGAGACATAGCTGACATGGACCATCCATTCACACGGATTGGCGTCGCCTCTTATCCGGAGGGCCACCCGGCGATCTCGGACGACCTCTTATTTGAGGCGCTCGAAGCTAAGCAGGGCATTGCCACACACATGGTTACCCAAATGTGCTTCGACATGCCGGTACTGGTTAAGTGGCTGGCAGAGATGCGAGATCGGGGTATTACAACGCCTGTATGGATTGGTCTTCCGGGCGTTATGGATCGCATGCGTTTATTCAAAACATCGTTGCGCATTGGCGTGGGTCAGTCGGCCAAGTACGCCAAAAAGCAAAAGGGCCTCATTGGTATGTTCCTGCGAAGCCCCACTTATAAGCCTGACTCGCTTCTCAAAGAGTTAAAACCAGCAATGAACGATGAGCGTATGGCGATTGAAGGCCTCTACATGTTCACGTTTAACCAAATCGATAACACCGTTCAGTGGTCTCAAGAACAATTGCAGCGCATTAAATAAGCGCACGACCAGGAGCACACTCATGTCTCAATTACCTCCTTTCGCGATGGCTATCGGGCCGCGCGTACGCCAGTCTGCTTTTTTTGATGCCACCCTTGCTGCTGGCGTTAAGTCGTTCACCATTTATAACCACATGTACTTACCCGTACACTTTGGCGATCCACTCGCTGAGTACTGGGGCATGGTCAATGGTGTGGTGTTGGCTGATCACGCAGTACAGCGGCAGGTCGAGATTACTGGCCCCGACGCGCTCGAATTAGTACAACTGCTTACTCCTCGCGAAATGGCTACCTTGGCGGTTGGCCGAGGCCGCTACGTTATCTTCACTGATCAACATGGTGGCATTATCAACGACGCCGTTTTGCTGCGTGTGGAGGAGAATAAGTACTGGCTGTCTCCGGGTGACGGTGACGTGATTTTATGGGCGGAGGGCATTGCCCTTGGCCGTGGCTTAGACGTTCAAGTTACTGAGCCCGACGTCTCTCCCTTGCAGTTACAGGGCCCGCTGTCACCGCATGTGGCAAAGAAGTTATTTGGCGACATAGCCATCACGATGGGTTACTACCACTGTCACGAGCTGACGCTGAACGACATCCCCGTGGTACTTACGCGCACGGGCTGGAGTGGCGAGCTAGGTTATGAGATTTACCTACTCGATGAGACCCGTGGCACGGAGCTATGGGATCTGGTGATGGCAGCGGGCGAGGAGCACGGCATTATTCCCGCATGTCCATCGCTACCACGAAGTGTCGAGGGCGGCATTCTCTCATACGCATCCGATATCACGCGTGAAGACACACCTTTTACCATTGGTCTTGAGCGGCTTATCGATGTCGACAAGCCGAGTGACTACATCGGAAAGGCGGCACTGCAGCGAATGGCGAAAGAGCCAACGCCACGAAAGCTCGTTGGTGCAAATTTTGGGGGGGACCCCGTCGGCAGCAACCCAAAGTTCTGGGACGTTTATAGCGACGGTGCCGTTGTAGGTCACATCACCCGTTGCTGTTACTCGCCACGCCTTGAGCACAATATTGCCTTGGTGAATGTGCCCTCTGAGCTGGCTGAACCGGGCACCAACGTTCAGCTCGATATTCGCGGTACGCTCGTCGATGCTGAAATTGCGGCGCTGCCCTGGTTCGAGTCGCACAAGAAAATTCCTGAGGGTCTCTGAAACGGGCAGTGCTCTACGAAAATCGCTTATCGGTTGAGGGCACCCATAGAAAACGTCCGGGAGAGTGCTCTGCTGCTGAGCTTTCGAATCAAGCCATATTCAAGTTGCCAATAATCCTTAGTCCGGGATAGGCGCAGACGCCTGCCCTTGATAAAGTCGATGAGTGCACGGTCAAAACGATAAGGAATAACGAATGAAGAGTAGAGCCGCAGTTGCCTTCAGAGCGGGGGCGCCACTTGAGATAGCTGAGGTCGATGTTCAGGGACCGCGCCCGGGCGAGGTGATGGTTGAAATTAAAGCGACTGGCGTCTGCCACACCGATGCTTTCACCTTATCTGGAGATGATCCGGAGGGAGCTTTCCCCGCCATCTTAGGGCACGAGGGTGCAGGTGTTGTCGTCGACGTAGGTGAGGGCGTTAAATCGGTCAAGCCAGGTGACCACGTGATACCGCTCTACACGCCCGAGTGTCGCGAGTGTAATTTTTGTCTTCATCCGAAAACTAATTTGTGCCAAGCCATACGTGAGACCCAGGGACAGGGCCTCATGCCCGACCATTCAAGCCGGTTTATTCTCGATGGAGAGTCGATTCTTCATTACATGGGATGCTCTACATTTTCCAACTACACCGTACTGCCCGAGATTGCCGTAGCAAAAGTTCGTGAGGACGCGCCGTTCGATAAGATTTGTTACATCGGGTGCGGAGTAACAACCGGCATTGGCGCCGTTGCCTTCACCATGAAGGTTGAAGCAGGATCGACCGTGGCAGTTTTCGGCCTTGGAGGCATCGGCCTCAATGTGATCCAAGGGGCTCGGATGGTCGGCGCTACAAGGATTATCGGTATAGACCTCAACCCCGCTAAGGCTGATTTGGCGAGACAATTTGGTATGACGGATTTTGTGAACCCGAGCGAGGTTGAAAATGTTGTCGATCACCTAGTCCAAATGACCGGCGGTGGTGTGGATTACAGTTTTGAATGTATTGGTAATGTGAACGTCATGCGCCAAGCACTTGAGTGCTGTCATAAGGGCTGGGGCCAAAGTTGCGTCATCGGTGTTGCGGGTGCGGGACAGGAAATTGCAACGCGCCCCTTCCAATTGGTGACAGGTCGATCGTGGCGTGGCTCCGCTTTTGGTGGTGCGAGAGGGCGAACCGACGTCCCCAAAATTGTAGATTGGTATATGGAAGGCAAGATCAATATCGATGAAATGATCACGCATACTATGCCGCTTAGCCAAATTAACGATGCATTTGATCTTATGCATGAGGGTAAGAGTATCCGCTCTGTGGTCACATTCTGATGACGCTCGAACTCTTATCCGCTATTCACTGTTTTGGTGGAGAGCAGCGACGCTATCAAGCGCGATCAACCGCGCTCTCGGGTAGTGCCATCTTCTCGATCTTTCTGCCTGAGCATGCTGCATCGAATCCAGTCCCTGTTGTCATTTACTTGTCAGGACTTACGTGTACCGATGAAAATGCTGTCACCAAAGCAGGCGCGCAGCGAGTCGCCAGCGAACTGGGTATTGCAATAGTATTTCCAGACACAAGTCCCAGAGGTGATGGTGTTCCCGATGACCCAGAGGGTGCTTATGACTTGGGTCTAGGAGCGGGTTTTTATCTCAACGCAACGCAGGCACCCTGGTCTGACCACTACAGGATGGAAGATTTTGTCGTCTCTGAATTGCCCTCATGGCTCAGCACTATTAATGGTCTGGATCCCGAAAGATTAAGCATCAGTGGGCACTCGATGGGCGGGCACGGCGCGATAAGTCTAGCCCTGAAATATCCCGGTCGTTACAGATCCGTAAGTGCGTTCTCGCCAATATGTGCACCCACGAGCTGCCCTTGGGGACACAAAGCGTTTTCCGCTTATTTGGGCGAAAACGAGGAGCTGTGGAAGGCGCATGATAGCTGTGAACTCATTCGCGCAGGTGCACAACACGTACCGCTTTTAGTCGATCAGGGAGCGGCCGATCAATTTCTAGTTGAGCAGCTGAAGCCGGAGCTACTCCAAGTCGCGTGCGAAGAAACCGGATTTCCACTCAACTACAGAGAACATCAGGGTTACGACCATAGCTATTTCTTTATAGCGACTTTCATGGAAGACCATCTCAGGTTTCATGCAAAGCACTTGATGCACTCCGAGTAGTGGACCCACTGCAGCACGAGCTCTGCGCAAACCACTTCTGATTGCAATACCGCTGTTATTAATACGATGAGGGTAGGAGCGCCACAGAGGGGGGGTCCGGCGAACCTCATTTGTTTGTCGCTTTAGATCGTCAGGAAGAGGTCTAGACCGCTGAGCACTAGTACTAGGCGTAGGATTAGCTTTGAGCGCTTGTCGAGCGCATCGAACTGCTTCTTAAGCTCGGCAAGTTCTTCTTTAGCTGTATCACCTGCCTCGGTGATCTTATTTCTGCTTGCGGCAATGGCGCCTGCTGCTGCCACGCCGGCCGTGGAGACGCCCATCGCCCGAAGTAGCCTGCGGCGGTTGAGCAATGAAGTGTCAGGAGCTTTATTGCTGTCGCTACTCATAAAATTTTTCGTGTGACTCTCACTGAGTTTACTAATGAAGTGTTGTTTCCGCCTAGGTAGCTGTGCGCAACTGACCGTAGCTGAGAGACACTAGATCTCTCTATCAGTCCTTATTAAAAACAGGCTTACGTTTTTCTAAAAACGCCATCATACCCTCTTGAGAATCGGGTGTACCCAGCGTCGCTGCGACCGCGCGTTTTTCATCCTCAATTGATTCAGCCAAGGTTTTAGTGTGGTAACCCACCACCGTATCTAATACACCCTTTACCGCGAGCCGTGGTTGCGCGGCAAGTTCTTCACCCAGCGCTTGTGCGCGCGCTTTAAGCTCCTCCAAAGGCACAATCTCAGTGACCAACCCAATCCGCAAGGCTTCATGGCCGTCGATCTTTCGTGCCCTGAGAATCATATCTAACGCGTGCTGCTTACCTACTACACGTGGCAATCGAGCAGAGCCTCCCCAGGCGGGCACGCTGCCGAGATCCATCTCAGGCAAGCCAATCTTCGCTCCCTCACTGGCTGCAATTCTGAAATGGCAGGCGAGAGGTAGCTCGAGACCCGCTCCGAGGCAAAAGCCAAAAAAGGTAGCGATTGCGGGTGTGCCGCCGGTCTCAATCATATCTAGTACGCGATGACGCTGAGCGAAGAATGCTTCTGGGCTTCCCGCGCGCTTTATTCCCTCGGGCAATTGTTTGAGGTTCATGCCTGCAGAAAAGTGAGCCAGGCCCTCGGCGGTAAAAACCATGGCGCGAATGCGGGTGTCCGCAAGCACTTCGGGAAGTTGTTCTTCTAGCCGGTCGATGTAATCAACCGACATGAGATTGAAGGGCGCGTCGTTGACACTAAATGTAGCGACGTTGTTGCTGACAGAATACAGATAGGGATCACTCATGCTGAGGCCTTTGTTATGAGTTCGTTGTGCATCACGTCACGTTGCTTTCGACTTTCCTCGGGTATGTCGGTTGTCCACCACACAAACCGAAAGCGTGCCCACTGTAGCGGCTTGTCGACGTCGTGCAACAGTAAAGACGACACGATCAGTCAGCTAGCCATTTATACATAACAAAGGCATCCACCAAACCTTGCGATGGGTGGTTGAACGCGTTGGGCAATCTGCCCACAATCTCGAACCCTAACTTTTGCCAAAGCGCTACCGCCACTGTGTTACTCGATGCCACGAAATTGAATTGCATGGCTAGGTAGCCCATCTCCCTTGCAATAACTTGTGAGTGATCGCACATGCGCCGGGCGAGTCCCTTTCCCCGAGCATCACTGGATACCATGAATCCGCAGTTGCAGACGTGCTGACCCGGGCCATCCTGATTGGTCTTAACGTAATAGGTCCCAAGAATTTTTCCGTCTTCCTCAAAAACGAAGGTGCGATCTGGCTTTTTTATCCACAAACTCTCGGCGGTCGCTTCGTCAGTATCGACAGCGTAGGCGTAAGTATCCCCAGCTCGGGTGATCTCACGAAAGATGGGCCAGATTGCAGGCCAGTCGGCCGGCGTCGCGTCTCGAATCATAGGGTGTGCACTATTGGCGTTAGGGAATCGATGCCTGTTATTCAACGCGGCCTATCTCGGCAGGTCAATGTCTATCCTAAGGTTAAAGATTGATCTTTGCACCAGAGTGTTTTCTTCGGTTTAATCGAATCAAAGCGCAACAAGGCAAGCGTGTTATGACCGCTGAACTTATACTCAAAGACCTCAACAATGGTGTGTTGTGGTTAACACTGAACAACGAGAAGCAGCGCAACCCGCTGTCGAGCCAGATGTTGTCCACCATGACCTCAGTACTCGACGAGGCCTACGATGACGATGCTGTCAGATGCATTGTTATTTCAGCAAAAGGCCCGGTCTTCTCTGCTGGCCATGACCTTGGCGAAATGGC
>CBFIBL010000029.1:0-78373 GCA_965660865.1 Luminiphilus sp. | reverse complement strand
TAATTTTCAGGGCTTGCTTTTTTGTTCGTAAGCCGTAAGATTCGCGCCCTCTCGACACAGTTTTCGGGCCGTTAGCTCAGCGGTAGAGCAGTTGGCTTTTAACCAATTGGTCGATGGTTCGAATCCATCACGGCCCACCATAAATAAAAGAGCCCGCCTTTAGGTGGGCTTTTTTATTTGTGCGTTATGTCATGAGTGGGTTGGTTCTTTACTCGGGTTCGACAAATTGTGCCTAGGGCGCAATTTGGTCGCTGGAGCGAAGCGAAAGCGCCGCGCAGCGGCCATCGGGCGGGAGGTAACCGCCCAATGGACTATCCATCACGGCCCACCATCACTAGAAAAGCTACCCGATGGGTGGTTTTTTTTGGTGGTAGGTTTTGCCGATGTGATGATAACCGTAGATGGTTCGACAAAACGCGACCTTTGGGAGCGTTTTGCAACGAGGCGTTCACGCCGAGCCCGAAGGGTCACAACGCGCCCTAGCGTGTTGTGGTTAATCCATTACCGCTTGAAATGGGATACTTGAATTTCCTCACCTTGGTCACGATAGTCACCAGCGGCCCGACTTTGTCTAAAGTCGCCCCAGTTGATTGACGAGTATCGCGCTTCATTACCCGTTATCTCATTGAGCACAGGTGCGTAGGTAAAGTCATATCGTGGGTTGAAAAAAAAGGGTGCGCTGTAGCGAGGATTATCTCTGTTTGCTAAAACACGATGCAGCGGCGCGATATATAAGTCGTTTGACCATACTTGAGCGATATCGCCTAGGTTCACGATAAGTGCGTCGGGTTCGGGTTTTACGGTGTGCCATTCATTGTTATGCCAAAATTGTAAGCCTGGTTGATCATCTGCCAACAAAATCGTTAGCGCTCCTGAATCTGTATGCGGGCTTATTCCCAAATGCTCATCTGGAACCTCACATATTGGGTAGTAATTCAGACGCAGAAAGCTTGAGGAACCCCCGGAAAAGCCATCCATAAATGTTTCAGCTGGCGTTTTGAGACAATCGGCAATCTGGACTAGCAGCGTTAGCGCCAGTGACTCACAGGCGCAAAAATAAGCTTGCATACATTCTCTGAATCCTGCCAACGATGATGGCCATTGAGGCCGTGCATCGGCAAAAGGTCCATCGCTTGTGGATGGACCAATGTCGAGGATTTCCTTCCAATCTCGGACATTTTTCGTGAGCTCGCGATCGTAATAGCCCCATGGGTTGGTCTCGGTACGCTCTATCTTGTACTTCTCGTTTTGCGGTAAGGAAAAAAAACGTTTCGTCTCGGTTAGTAATTGCCTGGTTTGAAGCTGGGTAAGCGGGTGAGAAACTAGCTGGAAGCAGCCCCATTCTTTACATGCGGCATCGAGTGCCGGCAACCATGAAGCCTCGTCACGCTGAGAAAAGTCGAGAATGGGAATCGAGGGAAGCATCGGTCAGGCACGGGTTTTGTGGTCTCTATGGCGTATAGAATACGTGATCGGAGCCAACGGATAAATGTATCCGCGAGTTCATGGATGATTCCCTTTGTGGTGATCCTGTGGGTAAAGTGGGCGAGTAGCGCAAGTATCCGTAGATACAAGGAGTAGAAAGTGGGATCAGCTGTTTTTCTCATTGGTGGTAGTCAGACAGATTTCTCTCGTAATTGGGGTCGCGAGGACCTTGAGATTTACGACATGTTTGCAGAGGTGTTACGCGAGGCAATTGCGGATGCTGACGTAGAGCCCGCGCAGATCGATGTGGGCCACGTGGGAAATTTTGTCGCTGATTTGTTTGCTGGGCAGGGACTGATGGGTGGCTTTTTTGGGCAGGTCTATCCCGAGCTGGCGATGTTGCCTACATCCCGTCATGAGGCCGCCTGCGCCTCCGGTTCTATGGCTATTTTGGGTGCCATGCGGGACATAGAAGCCGGCCACTACAACACGGCATGCGTATTGGGACTAGAGCTCATGCGCAATGTCGATGGCAAGACCGGAGCCGAGTACTTGGGCGCCGCGACCTGGAAGGGTCACGAAGCACAGACCTGCGATTTTCCGTGGCCTTATATGTTTGATCGTATTACGCGTGAATATGACATGCGGCACGGAATTCGCGATGAACACCTTACCCGCATTGCAGAGATTAATTTTGCCAACGCGAAGTTAAACCCGAATGCACAGACCCGCGGTTGGCAGTTTGCTGAGGGCAGTTTTGGCCGCGATGCGATGCTTAATCCCGTCATTGAGGGCCGAGTCCGGAAACTCGATTGCGGGCAGATAACAGACGGTGCGGCTTGCATCATTTTGGCCAATGAGGACGTTGCAAAAGCACACGCTGAAAAGCAGGGCTTAACGTTATCGGACATACCCCGTATCAAAGGGTGGGGCCATCGATCTGCTCCGATTTCGCTGGATACCAAGCTGGAAGTTTCTCGTGGCAAGGACATCATATTTCCGCATGCTGCCCAGACAGTAAACGATGCGCTCAACCGTGCAGGTATGGGTTCAATCACGGCTGTTGATGGTCTTGAGACGCATGACTGTTTTACTGTAACCGAGTACATGGCGATTGATCACTCAGGGCTAACAGCGCCCGGTGAGAGTTGGAAGGCAATTGAAGAGGGGCGAATAGCGCTTGACGGCGACTTTCCCATTAATCCCAGCGGTGGACTGATTGGCCTGGGACACCCAGTGGGTGCAACCGGTGTTCGGATGGCGCTC
This sequence comes from Luminiphilus sp., assembly GCA_965660865.1. GTDB lineage: Bacteria > Pseudomonadota > Gammaproteobacteria > Pseudomonadales > Halieaceae > Luminiphilus. Next base: position 75,682 of record CBFIBL010000029.1, on the reverse strand, counting down.
GATTGCGCGAAACAGGTATCCGGAAAAGCGGGTAGCTATCAAATCAAGGGGGCGGAGAATTTCATAACCTTCAATATGGGTGGAAGCACGACCACCTGCGCGAGCCTGGTGGTGGGTGTTGGGCAGTGAAAAAAGCGTTCATCTACGACGCGATCCGCAGTCCCCGAACAAAGGCAAAAGACTCTGGCGGTCTTCATGAGTTAACGCCGACGGCACTTTTAGCTCAGCTTCATAACACGCTTATCGACAGAACCCAATTTGATCCACACCGCCTCTCAGAAGTTATCTTGGGTTGCGTGACGCAATATGGAGAGCAGGCCGCGAACATAGCAAAGACTTCGGCGCTCTTAGCAGGTTGGCCGCCCGAGGTTGCTGGACTCACGATAAACCGATTTTGCTCATCGAGCATCGACGCTGTTGCGCTAGCGGCCATGAAAATTAATGCCGGACAGTCATCGGCGCTTGTGGCCGGGGGTGTTGAAATGATGTCACGCGTACCGCTATTAGCCGATGGCGCACGCGTATTTGCCGATCACAAATTTGGGGTTTCCCATCAAGTCCTGTTAATGGGTGCTGGAGCAGACCTTATTGCGACTCGCGTAGGCGCAAGTCGAGAGGACTGCGATGAGATTGCTTTTCTAAGTCATCAACGCGCGCTTGCAGCCCAGACTGAAAAACGATTTTCTTCGATTGTCCCGATTAAAACCTCAGTGGGTGAGATCCTTGAGGATGAGTGCGTTCGTGCGTCGCTGACTCGAGAGCGGCTTGCGGGGATGCCAGCCGCTTTTGCGGAGCTTGGGGCAGAGGGATCTGACGACGTGCAACTCGCCGTTTTCGAAGACCTCGGAGCGATTTCGCACGTCCACACGGCAGCAAACTCCCCAGCCATGTGCGACGGTGCGGCCCTTCTGCTGGTAGGTGATGAAGTCATGCAAGATCAAGTCTCAGTCGCACCTCGCGTCGAGGTTGTCGACTCGATGACCTGTTGTGCTGAACCGCTCGAGGTTGTTAGCGGATGCGTCATGGCCACCGGTGAGATTTTACGGCGCAATGGTCTGTCAACGAGTGATGTCGATGTATTTGAGGTGCATGAAGCCTTTGCGGCGACGATAGTGAAGTTGACGCGGGAACTTGATTTGACGCTGGATAAGGTAAACGTGAATGGCGGTTGCCTTGCGTTGGGGCACCCGATGGGAGCCACGGGCGCCATTATGGTGAGTACTGCTATCGATGAGTTGCATCGGGTAGACGGTGAGTTCGCAGTTATCGCGGCGAGTGGGGCGGCTGGAAGTGGTAGCGGATTACTGCTTCGACGCTACAGCTAGTTGTCGTTGGTTAGTTGCTCGTTGTAACCAACGTTGAGAATCTCGTTCGTCAGTCGTTTTTTGTAACGGCGCTGACGTCTGCGTGCTTTAGCCGGACTGGCGCGCCAGCCAGCGCGTTTATCGGAGACCAGCTCATCGACGTCCTCGGCCCGTTCAATGTGCAGTCCATCACGTTCATAGGTGCGGCGAGGCATCGAATCCTCCAAGCGATGAAAAGAGGTAGAGCGTGCTCGAGTTTTTCATGCATTAGAATGATTGCTGTGCGCTAAACCTGAACGCTAGTTGGACTGTCTGGTATCCGATTCAGGCGAAAAATCTTGCGAAGAATCCGAATATCCGTAGGGTTATATTACGAGGGTTTATCGGGGGAGTTATGTTGCAGTTACCGCGTGCCTTAATAGCATCAGCGTTAGCCACCTTAGTAGCCTGCGGGGGTGGGGGATCGGGCGCATCCTCTAGCCCTGAGCAGATAAGCCCTGCGGATGGCAATGACTTATCGGGCGGCACTCCGACACCGCCGCCAACGCTTGACTCGCCCGAACTACGCGATTTGACGGGAGACCTCGTGGCATTCGATGTCCATCGGTTCCTGACGCAAGCCACGTTTGGACCGACCGAAGCCGGTCTGTTGGCGCTCCTCGAGGAGGATGCGAATTTTTTAGCTTGGATTGATGAGCAAGTGGCAGTGCCACAATCGCGGCTGTTAACGCGGCTCGATGCGCACATGCGGAATTCGGGACTTGATCCACTCGATAAGAGTGATCTCGATGTCGAGTGGCAAAAGCGGATGCTTGTTAGTGACGTGCTGTGGGATACCTTTGTTCGCGGCGAAGACCAATTGCGACAGAGAGTCGCTTTTGCGCTGAGCCAAATTTTTGTCATTTCAGACTTATCCGATGCCTTGTTTAACGACGCTCGCGGCATCATGAACTACCACGATTTACTCGCGGAGCATGCTTTTGGAAACTATCGTGATTTGATGAAAGCTGTGACCTTGAACCCGATGATGGGTGAATATCTCAGCATGATCAGGAATGAAAAAACTGATGTCGCACGCAATATTCGCCCCGATGAAAATTACGCCCGGGAGCTCATGCAGTTATTTACTATTGGCCTGGTGGAGTTAAACGCTGACGGTTCCCGAAAGCTCGACGGTGATGGTAATGCAATCCCGACTTACAACCAGGAAATAATCAAAGGCTTTGCAAGTGTCTTCACCGGTTGGATGTACGCCAACGCGCCCAACTGGTATTGGGGTGGTTGGAATGAGGCGGATACTATTGGACCGATGAAAGCATTTGAGGCTTACCATGACACGCAATCAAAAACAGTACTGAATAACGTGGTGTTGCCGGCGGGGATGACCGCCGAGCAGGATCTTGATGCGGCGCTCGATAACATTTTCGCGCATGACAATGTCGCACCTTTTGTCAGTAAGCAGTTAATTCAGCGGTTGGTCACAAGCAACCCGTCGCCCCAGTACATAGACCGAATTAGCGCTGTCTTCAATGATAACGGGAATGGGGTTAAAGGTGATCTGGAGGCTGTTGTCCGCGCCATTTTGCTCGACGCAGAGGCCCGCGATAGCGATATCCTTGCCGACATACAATTCGGGAAGCTAAAAGAGCCCATCCTTAAATTTACGTCACTTATGCGCGCATTTGATGTCCGCGCTGATCAGCCCCTAACCGAAGATGGCGATGTTTTTGAGGAGACGGTGAGATTTTTCTGGCCTGGTTACGATTACGGCCAACGTGCTTATGGTTCACCGTCGGTCTTTAATTTTTATCGCCCTGATTTTTCTCCGGCCAATGCATTCGGTGGCGTCGACATTGCCGCGCCAGAGTTTCAAATTTTGACAGAAAAAAATATTACTGCCGCCTCAAATTGGGGAGGTTCCATTATTTTTAATTCTTACCAATTCCTGCGTGAGGGTTGTGAAGAGGAGCTCAATTTCGAGTCCGGGGTTGGGTGCTTGTTTGCGCGCTTTGAGGACGAAGTTGAACTCGCGCGTGATGCTGACGAGTTGATCAATCACCTCGATGTGCTGATGTTGGGCGGCCAGATGAGTCGCGAAGTGCGCGATATTCTATTGGAGCATATCGAGCCATTTGACGCAGAAAACGAGCAGGAGCGTTTGTATCGTGTCGCAGAAGCGACTTATCTCATCTGGATGTCGCCAGAGTTTGCGGTACAGCGCTAGGGAGAGAGGGTATGGCACGTTTTAAAGGCACTGCGCTACATCGACGCACTTTCATTAAACAGTCGGCCTTGGCCGCTTTGGGGTGTTCAAGTTTTTCAGCCTTATCAACCCAGTTTAATCTTGCACACGCTCAGGTTGGGGGCACAGATGACTATCGGGCACTGGTATGCGTTTTTCTTTACGGCGGTAATGACGCCTTCAATATGCTCGTACCGCGATCACAAGCCGAGTACAGCGTATACGCGGACGCTCGAAGAAATTTAGCAACGCCTCGCGATGAATTACTGGCTCTTAACGCGATCAATAGCTTACCTGCTGACTACGGACTTCACCCGGAGTTGAGTAACCTCAAGTCGCTTTTTGATTCCGGTAAGTTATCGTTGATCGGTAATGTCGGAACTCTGATAGAGCCGACGTTACAGTCAGATTACCTCAATAAGCGTGTCGAATTACCGCCGCAGCTGTTCTCACATAACGATCAGCAAAACTTTGTGATGAGTTTGCAGTCAAGGCAGGATCGCCAAGGGTGGGCAAGTCGTATCGCCGATATGATGATGGACGCTAACGCCAATCAAGACCTCTCGATGAACATCACCTTGAGCGGGTCCAATACATTGCAGTCGGGGGGGCTGAGTGCGCCTTATGCAATCGGTGCCGGGGGGGTCACTGATTACTGGTCGTTGCAGCCCGGGAACCCGGATGCGTGGTCTGTTAACCGTAATCGCGCCTATGATGCGATTCTTGCTCAGTCACAAAACCATCTCTTTGCCACTGAGTTTGCGCGAACACAACGGCGATCGATAGATCTTGGCGTCAAGTTGCGCGCTGCGCTTGAAAGCACGAGTGCGCCGGCGACGGCATTCCAACAGGGAAGTCGTCTGGCAGGTATGCTTCGCATGATTGCACACCTTATTGCGGCGCGAGAAACCCTTGGAATGAGCCGCCAAATTTTCTTCGTAGGAATTGGGGACTACGATACTCACGGTGACCAGGTCAATCGTTATCCCGTCTTGATGAGAGAACTCAATCATGCGCTCACCTCATTTTATGACGCCACGGTTGAGTTGGGCGTCTCTGACCGAGTGACCACTTTTACAGCCAGCGATTTTGGTCGAACCTTAACCAGTAATGGTGACGGGACCGATCATGGTTGGGGTAGCCATCAAATGGTCATAGGCGATGCTGTTATGGGCGGGCGTATCTTTGGCACCATGCCGGACCTTGCCATAGGGAGTAATGATGATATTGGCGAGGGCAGGATTATTCCTACGACATCGGTCGATCAGTACGCAGCAACGCTCGCACGGTGGTATGGCCTAACGCCTAGTCAGATAGCCGAGACGTTCCCAGCGCTTGCGAACTTTAATGAAGCCGACCTAGGGTTCATGCAAAGCTGAAGAGCACTGAGCAGAGGGGAGGGGTTTGATTCTTTGGCTTTACAGTCATTCGTCAGCACATTGAATGCCAATAAGTGGTTAGGCTTTCTGAGTTTTCGGATTAAAGTCTCAACAAAACAGGTGCAAGGTGTAAAAGCATGAAGCCCGCGTGGTTAGAGAGACTTAAAAAATCGATTGCTAAAAATAGGCGTGATGCGCACAACCGGTATATTCAATTAGCGACCCTTGCAGATGATGGTAGTCCGAGGGTTCGCATGGTTGTGTTCCGCGGATTTTCAGAGGATGAACGCTCATTTTTTATTATCACGGATACGCGAAGTCAGAAGGTGAGTGAGCTGGCCTTGAGCTCTCGCGTAGAGATCGGCTGGTATTTCACACATACGCGAGAGCAGTATCGGTTGCGTTGTGAAACTCAGCTTTGTACGGCTTCTGACGATGGGTTGGACGTGCGCGAGCGTATTTGGACATCACTCTCCGATGCTGCGAGAGCACAATTCTTTTGGAAGTCACCGGGTATGTCTGAGGGGTCGGGTGAGGCCCCTGCGCTAACGGAAACACCACCAGATACCTTTGCGGTGGTCCGATTTGAGCCCTTTTCAGTCGACCACCTTATTCTCGCAAAAACGCAAACCAGAACACTGAGTATGCATGATGGAGGCGGTTGGTCGGAAAAGGCGCTCAACCCCTGAGGTGATGACTTGCTTCTGTTTGATAGGTTCTTTTTTAGCTGACTGTTTTTGGCTGACTGTCCCCGAGCTTTGCTGTTAGAGGCTAGCCGCTTTTACGGGAGTCAAGGTGGCGTGTCCTCGCATTTGCTTTATGCTATCCGCAACAATAATGACACTTAAAAGGTTTCCCTCATGTTATCGAGTAGTGAATCGAAATTTAGCGCCGTTGGTGCCCTTGTATTTGCATGCGGTTTTTTGGGTTTGCTGAATGCTTGTAGCGGCGAGCCTGTCGAGCAATCGAGCGAGGCGTTCAGTGCGATGGCTGACGTGCACAATGATCCGAGTGTCATAGAGAGCACCGCAGAAATCGACAGATTACTGGTCGAGCAAGACCCCGATGGTAATTGGTCAGCTCAGGTATTTGAGTCCGATACCGCTTTGCTAGAGCGCGACGGTTCTGAAAATTCCGAAAACGGTAAAGCGGAGACACCGAGCGTTCACTCTCCGGGCGATCGCTCTCCCTATTACGGAGATCTTCATGTTCACACGGAATATTCATTTGACGGCTATGCGATGGGAACTCAGGCAACTCCCTACGATGCATATCGGTTCGCTAAGGGGGAAGCTATCTCCAATCCGGGTGGTTTTGATATGCAGTTGTCGCGTCCGCTTGACTTCTACGCGGTTACTGACCATGCGATGTTCCTAGGTCTCGCAAAAGCTTCTGCTGAGACGATGACAGAGTTTTCCAAAAATGATTTCGCCATGCCCTATCACGGTTTAAACGATGCTGATAATTACGACACTGATTTCGTAAGCATGATGCGTCGTCTTAGTACCTTTGCGGGTTTTCTGCCAAGTGCTGTAGCCGGTGTTCGATCGGGTCAGATCGATCGTGACGAGGTCTTGGGCGTTATACGCTCGGCATGGGAGGACATTATCGATGCGGCCGATGAGTTTAACGATCCCGGAAACTTCACGACCTTCGTTGCTTACGAGTACACAGCATCCACGCTTGACATGGGTAACTTGCATCGCAATGTCATTTTTAAGGGCAGCGTCAAACTACCGCGTGAGCCTTTCTCTCGATTCCATTCGGTGAATCCTGAAGACTTATGGGATTGGATGGATGAGCTCCGGGAGATGGGTGTCGAGAGCATGTCGATCCCTCACAACTCGAATGGCTCGAACGGTCAGATGTTCAAGCTTGAGGACTGGGCAGGAAACCCGCTCGATGATGCCTATGCTGAGCAGCGGATGCGGAATGAACCTGTGGTTGAAATCACACAGGTAAAGGGCACATCAGAAACCCATCCATTACTCTCCAATCGAGATGAATTTGCAGGGTTTGAGATCATGCCCTACCGGGTTGCTACAAACGCACTGAGCGCAGTGAATGGCTCTTACGTTCGTGAAGCGTTGCTCAATGGACTTAGCCTTGAGCGGTCAGGTATTACCAACCCGTATAAGTTTGGCTTTATTGGGTCCAGCGATACGCACTCGGGCGCAGCAGCCATCGAAGAGGATAACTACGTTTCCAAATTAGGGCTGTTGTCCAGTGAGGCGGTTCAGCGAGGTTCGGTTCCTTACACAGGCTTGGACGCACAAACCTTTTATTGGGGTAGTCGCGTTCTTTCGATTACCAATCCGTCACCACGAGGTGGCGCCGCATATTCCAAGGTAAATGGTGAGGTGTACATAAACGGCGCAACACCGACCTATGGTGCTTCCGGCCTTGCTGCAGCGTGGGCTGAAGAAAATACCCGAGACTCACTTTACGAAGCGTTTAGACGAAAAGAGGTGTTTGCAACATCGGGGCCACGCATAAAAGTACGTTTCTTCGGTGGCGCTGACCTCGACGCAAGTATGCTGGATGCGGCAGATGGCATTGATCAAGCTTACGAGCGAGGAATCACTATGGGTGGGGACATAACCCTCTCTGCTGCCGATTCGCGTGCGCCGAATTTCCTCGTCATGGCTTCTGCCGATCCATCGAGCGCTCCTTTGCAGCGCTTACAGGTGATTAAAGGCTGGGTGGATGCGGACGGCGAGAAGCACGAAGACGTCATCGATGTCGCTTGTGCTGGCGGTGCGGCTGTTAATCCCGAGACAAATCGCTGTCCTGACAATGGTGCTCGAGTAGACATAACGACTTGCGTAATCAACCCGGAGACTGGCGCTGCTCAGCTCTCTGCGCTTTGGTCAGATCCGGAGTTTGATCCAAACGTTCGCGCCTTTTATTACGCGCGCGTGATTGAAAATCCAACCTGCCGTTGGTCAACCTGGGACGCTATCCGAGCAGGTGTAGATCCTCGACCTGACTTAGCCAAAACACTTCAAGAGCGCGCTTGGTCTTCACCGATTAATGTCATACCTGCTGACGGCTAATCTTCTTCGATGGCACTGGGTCACGTGTCTTTCAATTGAGTGGCAAGCAAAAAAAAAGCGCTCATTTGAGCGCTTTTCGTGTGCACTGCAAATCGCAGCATTGATCCGACGGGGCTTCAATTACATCGAGATATCGACGGAGTATGAAACGACAAACTTGACGCTGTCGTTATCTAGGTTTCCTTCGTCCGCATCAAAACCAGTGGCTGCGAGGCCCTCAACATCAGTGTCGCTAATCATAAATGTGAATCCGTCTTTGGAGAACGAAATGTTGTAGTCGTTGTAGGCACCATCGTTACCGTTAAATGCTTCAGCAAAGTCGCCATCATGCCGACCAAAATGCAAACCTACCGCCACGCCGTTATTGAGTTCAAAACCGTAGTCGAGCGACAAGTAGTAGGCTTCGCCAAAACCGAAGTCTTGCCCTTCATCTTCATCCGCTTCTGTATTGGCAAGTAGGTTATATTGGACACTGAAGTCCCCAATTCCCATACCCACGTACACTTCACTAAAGTCAAATTCTGCTACGCTGTCGTAGTTGTAGTAGAGGTAGCCCACATCCCAGCTGACGCCGCCTGCCTCGAACGCATAGCCCGCGTAAATGTCGTGCTCATATGAAAACGGGCCATCTGAGATATAACTTACGTTTGATACCCACGTGCCAGCGTAAAAACCGCTGTCGGAGGCGTAGTCGATTCCCCCTTGCGTTGCCGTTTCATTGGTTGTCTGAGTTAAGCCACGCCAGAGGTAATTGTTGGTCACCGATGCGTTGGCAGACCACTCACCGGCGTTAGCTGTTGAGGCCATGGCACAAACAAGGGCTGTGGGAAGAATGACAGCGGTTTTGGTAAAGCGGGAAATAAGTGTCTTCATATTTACTCCTAGTAGTAACGAAAAAGGGGACCATTGCATCCATCGACCGTTTGCGGCGTGTTGCGTCGGTGGTCGGCTTACTGCTAAGCAACAAGCGGGCCAATTTTCATAAACTACTGTTTTTGTTGGTTTTTATAAGTATTTTTATTTTTTTTAATATCCGATCAGGAGGGTCTGCATATCAAAATAATTGATTACCGCACCACAGCGGTGCGTCCTAAGTCGGTTTTGGGGCGTTTTTCTCATGCCACCCGATCTTGATGTGCTTGATCTGGCTTGCAGTATCGACGTATAGCCAATAAAGCAACGGTTCGGAGAGCCTAATGAATAAGTCCGCTTTCAACCTCGGCATGTTGTCCAGTGCTCTTTTCGTTTCGTCAGCGACAATGGCGACCTCCCAGGCTCGAATTGATTGCGGGGCTGTCGTCGATCAGACCGTGGATGAGTTACGTATTGGCGCTGCCTCTTGGTGGTCCGCCGATGTTGAGAAAATGGCAGGTATGGCAGCCATGACAGCCTGCTACAAGATTCGGGCAAACTCTACAGTTGTCTCAGATCCGGATAAGAGTGATCAGGATCGAGACGCTACTGAACACAGTGAAGGTTCAACGCAGAGGAGCGCCTCCTCCGGTTTAAGTTTTAAACCGTTGTCGGGTGCTGCGAGCAAGAAGCCTTATGAACGCGCTAGAGCGAAAAAAAGCGAAAACTAAAGGCGTTTCTTCGCAACTTACAGTGTTCGTTACAGCGTAGGTGTTGGTAAGAGCCTGAGCTCAAAAGCGTCACCCACGCGGAGTTGCCCAAGTGCTCGCATGCTCGACGGGCTACATTGAAGTATTCGTGGATAGCCCCCAATCGTTTGGCCATCGGCGAGGAGCACAATAGCTTGTCCACGCTGTGTGACTTGCACGGTGCCGGGCATGACACCGGAAGAGCGTAGCTCCTGTCCCCGATACCTTTCCTCTAGGGTGAGCGCAGTATCCGTTCTCAAGCCGACGCGATTTGATGGCTCGCAGACCGTGAGTGGGCTAGCGAATAAAGCGCTCTGTGCCTCAGGGGTTAGCCAGTGAAATTCCGGTCCTTGAAAGGTGTTGACGAGCTTCGAAATCGGACCGGGTTCATGACAATTGGTTGGCCACGGATTTACCCGTCTCGGCAGCGTTATCAGCGTCTCGCCCGATGTCCAAACAGCACCTGGCAACAGGTCATGGCTGCCAACACGAAGTGCACTCGCACTACCAAGCCACTTTGGGACCTGCCATAACCCCTCAAGTGCAAGATAGCCACGGTAGCCCTTGGAGGGGGATGAGAAACTTATTTCATCACCGGTATTGACCAACACCCGCTGATCAGAGGGGGCCTTGTTGCCGTTAATAGACATACCAAAATTAGCGCCGGTTAATGCGATAAAGCCGGCTTGATCACAGCGCAAAAGCGGACCATTCGCTGTGAGTTCTAAAACAGGTGTATCGAGTGCGTTGCCCACCAAGTGATTGGCAAACCGCATTGCGGGGATATCGAGCGCACCGCTAATTGGGATACCGAGATGCGTATATCCGTGCCGTCCGTCGTCTTGTGTGGTGGTTCGTACCCCACCCGTTACAAACGTGATGATCATTGCTGAAACTGGCGCATATCGAGATCGCCTCGCGTGGCATCTACCGCGAGTTCATCAAAATGTGACTGAGACACGGGGATAAAAGTTATTTGATCATTGGGCGCGAAAAGTGCGGGCGACGGTCGTGCGGCGTTGAAAATAGTAAACGGAAGGCGGCCCAATATGCGCCACCCACCGGGCGAGTCCATTGGGTAGATCCCCGCTTGGTTACCGGCAATGGCCACTGACGATGAGGGTATACGTACTCTCGGTGTGACAAGACGCCGGCATTGAAGCGGCCCTGGCAAGCCGCCAAGATAGGTAAAGCCGGGAAGAAACCCCAGAGCGTTGACCCGATACGACACTGCACAGAAGGTCTCGACGATGTCTCGCCAAGAGAGTTCAAGCTCATTTTGAAGTGCTACCGCATCCTCATCGTTATCATCGGCAAAGCGCGTTGGTAGGGACCAACGGGTTTGCAGTGAGTCTTGCTCCTCTGGGGCCTGCTGTTCGCGATGTTTATGAAGCAAGTCGAGGATAGTAGAAGCGAGCGTGTGAGCCGAAATAATCTGTGGATCAAAGATGACGAGGAGACTTGCGTAGCTGGGTGTTGTGCTTCTGACGCCTCTAAGTTCAGAGTTGGCTAACCGCCGATTAATCGCTGCTATCGAGTTTACAGCGTGCTCATCGTGTGTTTCATCGAGTTGCAGCAGCAGTGCGGTTTCTCCATACCGCTGAATTTGCATACCGGATATGCCTTGACTCGGATTCATGACGCGGCGCCTAAGCTGATATCGTATTTGCGAAGCAACTGTGTGATTGCCATTAACTGTTCAAGAGCTCCCTCTGTATCACTGTGAATGCAGAGTGTGTCAGCAGCAAGTGAGATCGTTTTTCCGCTGATGGAAGTGATCGATCCCTTATTGATGAGCGATAAAATTTGCTCGGTCGCCGCTTCTGGATTGTCGATGACCGCATTGGGATGACTTCGGGGAGTGAGTTCGCCGTTATCGTTGTATCGACGATCAGCAAAAGCTTCGGCAATGAATACGATACCCTTGGACTCGCAGTGTTCGGCAAGATTACTGCCAGCTAACCCCATAAGCTTGAGGTTTGGGTCGATTTGCTTGATGGTGTCAATAACGAGATCGGCAAGCCATGGCGTTCTCACCATGTCGTTGTAAAGCGCACCATGAGGCTTTACGAAAGACAGTTCAGTACCTTCCATTTTTGCCAATGCCTGCAGAGAAGAGATTTGCGAGTTGAGCGTTGAGGCTAAATCACTCGCTCGAATTTCTATACTTCGTCGGCCGAAGTGGCGTTTGTCTGGGTAGGCCGGATGGGCACCGACACGCAGTCCGTTTTTTGCGGCGTTGCAGACAGTGGTTCGCATGGAGTGTTCATTACCAATATGGCCGCCGCAGGCTATGGAGCAACTGCTGATAAACGGCATTAAAGCGAGGTCTGATTCGGCACTTGACCGAGAAGATTGGCCTGTTTCCCACTCCCCCATGTCACAATTAATGTCAACGCTTTGGGTACCAACGATATTTGGTTTTGGCGTCATCTCCATCAGAGCCATCCGACCGCAAGCATGACGCTTCTCATGCCAAGAACGCAGGTCAACGCGAGCACGAAAAGCCCTAGAGCATTAGAGAGAGGACTGTTTGTGTGTTGTCCTAGCAAGGCCCTGTCGTTAGCCACCCACAGTATGAAAGCGGCCGTGATAGGTAGAAGCAACCCGTTAGTAAATTGCGCAAAAACGATGAGTTCTATGGGTCGAAGACTGAGGGTGGCAACGAGCACACCAAAGGCGAGAACGACACGCCAGGTCCATTGGAAAATACAATCGCGGTTTTTACCGTCGAGACCCAGCACCTCGGTAACTGCATAGGCGGCTGCAAGCGGCGCCGTAAGGGCCGATGAAAGACCGGCAGCGAAAAAGCCTATACCCAAAACTCCAAACGATGCTTGCCCGAGAAGGGGGGCAAGCGTCGGTGCTAGCTGGGTAAATGATGAGACGGCTGATGGGGTGCCATGTAAAGCAACGGCTGCGGTCACTGCAATACATACCGTGATGATACCTCCCCCAATAACCGAAAATTGGATATCTCGTCGAGCGTCTGCCAGCGTCATTCCGGCTTCGCTGTAGCGCTTTATCAGTGAAGCGTGTAGGTACAAGTTGTAAGGGACTACGGTTGTACCAATGATGCCAAGTACGAGAATGTTGGCATTATCTGGCAAAGAAGGGACGAATAGGCCAAACAATACGTCTGATACATTGGGCTTTAAAATCAATGCGGTGCCGACAAACACCACCGCCATGGCGACTACCAATAGGCCCAGTGTCTGCTCAAGAAATCGTGAGCCTTTACGATCCAGCACTAAAAATGCAACGGTGCCAATCATAACGGGCCATAAATTAAGCGAGCCTAACGCCCAGCTGGGAAGTCCAGCACTAGCGCCAGTAATATTGCCCGCCTCGTAGGCTGCGTTACCCACAACAATGGCTGCGATGACAAGCAACGCCCCTGGCCATCTGAAGATCGTGTCCGCTGTGCGCTCTGCGATGGCCTCTCCCAAGCCCATTTGAGCAATGGCACCCAAGCGTGCGGTCATTTCTTGCAACGTGAGGGTGGCAATAACAGAAAAGGCGATCGCCCAAAGCAGCGTAAAACCGAAATTGCCTCCAGCAAGTGTTGCTGTGGTCACAGTGCCCGGACCGATGAATGCCGCGGCGATCATCGCGCCTGGACCAAAACCTTTGGATCTGTTGGCCATCAGAAGTCCGGTTTGGATCGAGATGAGGTGTTGCAGCAGAGTTTAGCCTGAAGTCTGCTCTTCTTAAAATTTGTTTAAGCCCGTAGCGCCTCCGCATTGGACTAAATTCTGGTTTAAACTAAGGACTTTCAATGAAGAGGAGCGAGGCATGGGGCGCGCCTACCAGAACCGCAAGGAATCGATGGCGAAAACGGCTGCGATGAAAACAGCTGTTTATTCGCGGTACAGCCGGGAGATCTACATGGCGGCCAAAGCTGGAGGTACAGATCCCTCTGCAAACCTCTCGCTACGCTCATTGATCGATCGCGCCAAGAAAGATCAGGTGCCGTCGCATGTAATTGAAAAAGCGATCGACAAGGCTAGTTCCGGTGTGGGTGAGGACTTTCAAATAGCTCGTTACGAGGGTTTTGGACCCGGTGGGACGATGTTGCTTGTTGATTGCTTGACCGATAATGCCAATCGAACCATTGGTGAGGTGCGTCCTGCTTTTACCAAAGGTAAAGGAAAATTCGGCTCACCGGGCACGGTCGCGCATATGTTTGAGCATGCGGCTGTGTTTGTGTTCAGGGGTGATGAGGAAGCGGTCTTAGACTGCTTGGTGATGGCCGACGTTGACGTGCTCGAAGTGGAATGCGAGGACGGTATGGTCACTGTCATGGCGCCTAATACCGAGTTTGCGAAGGCTCGAAATGCACTCACTGACGAATTCGCCGACATAGACTTCGAGGTCGATGAGATTCAGTTCGTACCAAAGGGGGAGACGCCGATATCCGGAGAAGATCTGGAGCAGTTTGAAAAGCTTCTCGACCTGCTCAATAACTGTGAGGATGTGCAAAACATCTACCACGACGCGAAATATTAATCCTGGCCGCACGCCAAACACCCGCGTCTAGGGCCGGCGAGAGCTTTCTTGGAAAAGCAGGCTTGGAAAAGCAGGCTTGGAATAGCACAGACTTAGAATCGGGCGGATTTAGAACGGGGCGAAAAGGTCGTCATCGTCAGCAAAGCTCTTGAATTCTAGTGCATAGCCATTGGGGTCTCGGAAAAATACCGTTCGCTGTTCGCCAGACGTGCCTTCGAATCTCACTGAAGGTTCAATAATCATGTCTACCTTGCCGCTGATGCGCCCGCATAATTCCCTGTGCTGTTCCGGCGTGAGTACAACACCAAAGTGTGGAATAGGTACGCTGTGTGCATCGACGGGATTATAGGACTCGGGCAAGGTTCCCGCGCCGGTAACGTGAAAGACTAATTGATGGCCATACAGATTTAGATCGATCCACTCGTCACTGGTTCTTCCTAGGCTACAGCCAAGGACTTCGCAGTAAAAAGATTGGGTTTCTTTTAGCTGGGCCGTGGGTAGTGCAAGGTGGAAAGGTCTGGTGTTCACGAGTCATCCTTAGTGTATGTCGTTGGGTTGCCTGTTAGTTTACTGGCGCTAACAAGAGAGCCCGCTACTCGGTGCTGTGACGAATATGCTGTTCCTCACTTATTTTTCGATATTCGCAGCCGCATAGCGACACCTTGAGACGAAAACATTCTTGTCGGTCAAAAAAACATACTGTATGTTCAAATCACGATTTAGCGGCGACGACTACAGTACTTTTGCAGTCGTCGCTCACTCACTCAAAAGCCACACATAACGTCATAAAAGGGGTAGGTTATGGACTTAGGTGTCTCAGAAAAAGTTGCGCCCATTCTTGAGAGTGTACGTAATTTCATCAACGATGAGGTGCTCCCACTCGAAGAGGAATACAAAGCCCAGATAGAGATCGGATCTCCGTGGGAATTCACCGAGCGGCAAACCGAGATCTTGGAGAGCCTAAAGTCGAAAGCGCGATCAAAAGGTTTGTGGAATTTCTTCCTAACCGATAAAAACGGTACCGGGCTTAACACCGTAGAATACGCCTACCTCGCGGAAGAGATGGGCCGCTCTTACATTGGTGCCGAAGTTTTTAACTGCAGTGCGCCAGACACCGGCAACATGGAAGTCATCCACAAGTACGGAACCGAGGCACAGAAGAAGCAGTGGCTCGAGCCACTGATGAACGGGGAAATCCGTTCTTGCTTCGGTATGACCGAGCCGGATGTGGCCTCTTCTGATGCCACTAACATTTGTACAACGGCTGTGCTCGAGGGTGATGAATGGGTAATTAACGGCGAAAAGCACTGGACGAGTGGCGCCGGCGATCCCCGTTGTAAGGTCATGATCTGCATGGTCAAAACTGACCCAACCGCGCCGAAGCACCTTCAGCAGTCTCAAATTCTTGTGCCGATGGATACCCCCGGGGTTGAGATCGTTCGTCCGCTTACCGTTTTTAATAACGTCGATGCGCCGCATGGTCACATGCGCGTTAAGTTGAACAACGTTCGCGTACCCAAGGACTGCATGATTCTGGGTGCAGGCCGTGGTTTTGAAATTTCACAGGGTCGCCTGGGTCCAGGCCGGATCCACCACTGCATGCGTTCAATTGGCGCGGCTGAAAAAGCCTTGGATTTGCTCTGTAAACGCGCGACAACCCGGACTGCGTTTGGTCGTCCACTCTCAAAGCTAGGCGGCAATATCGACATCATTGCTGATGCTCGGATGAACATCGAGCAAGCGCGTCTTCTGACGCTCAAGACAGCTTGGATGATGGATACCACCGATCCTAAAGAGGCCCGTATTTGGATCTCTATGATCAAGACCGTTGTGCCGAATATGGCATTGAAGGTCATCGATGACGCGATCCAAATGCACGGTGGCATTGGTGTCTCTAACGACACGCCGCTGGCCAATATGTGGGCGGGGCAACGCACGCTGCGACTGGCCGACGGTCCCGACGCGGTACATCGCATGGTCGTTGGTCGTCACGAGCTCAAGGGTTACACCGCGGTAGAAGACACCGGCGCGACGTTCAGAGACGGCTAAACGACAAATAAAATAAGAGGACTCTAATCATGGCGATCACATGGGTCGAACCCGATGAAATGGTGAATATGGTAGGCACGAAGTTGCCTGCCAGCGATTGGATGACGGTTGATCAGGATCGCATCGACACGTTTGCCGATTGCACTGAGGACCATCAATTCATCCATATTGATCAGGAGGCCGCGGCAAAAACCCCTTTTGGTGGCACCATTGCCCACGGCTTTTTGACACTGTCTTTGCTCACCAAGCTGAGTTCAGAGAACTCTATCGGTGTGAAGGGCACCGTAATGGGTGTGAATTACGGAATCGACAAGCTCCGGTTCATCGCACCCGTGCGAGCAGGAAAGCGAATTCGTGCCCACTCAGAGATTCTGGATGTCGACCGCAAGGACGCGAATCGTTTTCTCGTGAAAACAGGCGTCACGGTAGAAATTGAAGGTGAAGAAACACCCGCGCTCTACGCAGAGTGGTTGGGCATGTCCTTCACTGGCTAAGTTACTTTTGAAAGGAAATAGAAATAATGACAATTCGATATGACGGTCAGGTAGCGATCGTTACGGGTGCGGGAAATGGCTTGGGTAGAAGTCATGCGCTTCAATTGGCGGCACGTGGTGCGAAAGTAGTGGTCAATGATTTAGGCGGTACCGTCGACGGAAGTGGCGGCGGCAGTGCCGCGTCACAAGCAGTGGTTGCTGAGATCGAGGCGGCTGGCGGTGAGGCAATGGCCCATGGCGCGAATGTTGCCGATTTCGAGCAGGTACAGGACATGGTTGCGAACACCATGGAGCGCTGGGGCCGAGTCGACATTCTCGTGAACAACGCGGGTATTTTACGCGATAAGAGCTTCGGAAAAGGGTCGCTTGAGGACTTTAAACTCGTCCTCGATGTGCACTTAATGGGTAGCGTGAACTGCACAAAAGCGGTTTGGGACATCATGCGCGAGCAAAACTATGGGCGTATTGTTGTGACCACGTCATCCAGTGGCTTATACGGTAACTTTGGCCAGACCAACTATGGTGCGGCGAAAATGGGTGTCATCGGTATGATGAACACGCTTGCGCAGGAAGGCGCCAAGAATGATGTCAAAATCAACGCGCTGGCACCGACAGCGGGAACTCGAATGACTGAAGGTCTCATTCCTGAAAAAGCGTTCGACTTGATGACACCTGAGACGGTGACGCCGGCTGTTTTATTTCTTGTCTCGAAAGATGCTCCGACCCGCACGATTTTGGCGGCGGGTGCCGGCGGTTATGCGGTGGCAAAAATTGTAGAGACCGACGGTATTTACCTCGATGATGCGGATCAAACGCCCGAGGCTATCGCTGAGAACTGGGATGCTATCGCCAACAGTGAGCCAAAGCAGCTTCAAGCTGGTTTTGAGCAGACGTTCAAATTTCTTGGCAAGGCCGCGCAGGCAAAAGGAATTTCACTCGAGTAAGCATTTCACTCAAAACGGGAAGGGCGCGAGCAAAGTGCCCTTCCAAAAAGATAAATATCGCTGAGAGGCCTTAACAAGGCACACGGAGAAAAAAGATGAAAGAAGCAGTAATCGTATCAACAGCACGAACGCCGATCGGTAAAGCTTACCGCGGTGGTTTTAATAACTTGCAGGCACCAACGATGGGAGCTCATGCGATTCGCGCAGCGGTTGAGCGTGCGGGCATTGAAACTGATCGTGTTGAGGACTGCATCATGGGTGCAGCGCTTACACAGGGCACCTCCGGTATGAACATTGGCCGAAACGCGGCACTGCGTGCGGGCTTGCCAGTCACCGTCTCTGGCATGACTATCGATCGTCAGTGCTCCTCGGGCCTCATGGCGGTTGCGACTGCAGCCAAGCAAGTTATGTATGACGGTATGGATGTTGTGGTCGGTGGTGGACTTGACTCTATCTCGCTTGTTCAGAATGAACACATGAATGCTCATCGCCTTGTTGATAATGAATTGGTTGGCATGCACAAGGATATTTACATGCCTATGCTGCAAACAGCTGAAGTGGTTGCGGCTCGCTACGGTATCTCTCGCGATGCCATGGACGAGTACGGGTTTGAATCTCAAGAACGCACTGCGGCGGCCTATGCGGCAGGACGTTATGACGCTGAGCTTGTGCCTGTCACCTGCGATCGTATTGTCTACGACAAAGAGACTGGCGAGCAGTCTACGGCTGAGGTAACAGTGACAGCGGACGAAGGCGTCCGCCCATCAACCCTGGAGGGTGTGAAGGGTCTTCGGACTGTGATCGAGGGTGGAACTATCACTGCTGGTAACGCATCGCAGTTGTCTGATGGTGCTTCTGCTCAAGTTGTTATGAGCAGCGAGATGGCGACTTCTTTGGGCCTTGAGCCTCTTGGCGCTTACCGCGGCATGGCGGTAGCAGGTTGTGAGCCTGATGAAATGGGCATAGGCCCTGTTTTCGCTGTGCCAAAGCTCTTGAAGCAACACGGTCTAACCGTTAACGATATTGGCCTTTGGGAACTTAATGAAGCGTTTGCGGTTCAGGTGCTTTACTGCCGAGACACGCTAGGTATCGACAACGAGAAGCTCAACGTCGATGGCGGTGCGATTGCGATCGGTCACCCCTACGGCATGAGCGGGTCGCGAATGATTGGTCACGCGTTAATCGAGGGTAAGCGTCGCGGTGTGAAATACGTCGTAATTACTATGTGTGTTGGCGGCGGTATGGGCGCAGCAGGACTATTCGAGGTTTTCTAAGATGGCAAAAGCGGTTGTATGCAGTGAGCACGGTCTTCCAGACAAGTTGAATCTTGTTACCGATTGGGAGACCCCTGAACTCGGTCCTAACGATGTGCGTATGGACGTTAAGGCTGCGGGTCTTAATTTCCCTGATGTACTGATCATTCAGGGGAAATACCAGATGCAACCACCTATGCCCTTCGTCCCGGGCGGCGAGTCTGCAGGTATCGTGACCGAAGTTGGCTCTGCAGTCACTCGTTGGTCAGTTGGCGACAGCGTCATTCAATTAGGCGGTGTTGGCGGTTTCGCAAGCGAAGCTGTGGTCAACGAAAATGCGCTGCTTCCCAAGCCAGAAGGTATCGACTTTACGGCAGCTGCGGGTGTGGGTATGACCTACTTCACGTCGTATTACGCACTAAAGCAGCGCGGCCAACTCAAAGCCGGTGAAACTATGCTGGTCATGGGCGCCGCCGGCGGTGTAGGTAGTACAGCTGTTGAGCTCGGCAAGGTGATGGGCGCCAAAGTTATTGCTGCGGCAAGCTCGGATGAAAAGCTTGAGCTATGCAAGCAACTGGGCGCTGATGAGGTGATTAATTACAGCACTGAGTCGATTAAGGATCGCATCAAGGAAATCACTGGCGGCAAAGGCGTTGACGTTGTCTACGACCCCGTTGGTGGTGACTTTGCTGAACCCGCCGTGCGAAGCATGGCATGGAACGGCCGCTATCTTGTCATCGGCTTCGCGTCAGGCCCTATTCCTAGCATCCCACTTAATCTGACATTGCTGAAAGGTTGTGCACTCGTTGGCGTCTTCTGGGGTCGTTTCCTGGGAGAGGAGCCTGCAGAGCAGCAGAAAAACGTAGAAGAACTGTGGGGCTTATTCAATGAAGGTAAGTTGAACCCTGTGGTGACAGATGTATTCCCCATCCAGGAATACGAAGCCGGGTACGCCGCTATGATGGAGCGTCGCGCCAAAGGTAAAGTGATTTTCACTTTCTGAGCGATGGACGGTTACTCCTTTCAGTCTGTTAAGACCACGCTGGTTCAATCTGGCGCGGTCTTGCAACTTAGCGAGCTATTAGCCGAACGTGGCCTGACAAAGCCACTGTTTGTAACCGATGCCCAACTCATCGACTTGGGTGTTGTTTCCCCGGCTATAGAAGCTCTTCGACAAGGTGCTGATGATGTC
This sequence comes from Luminiphilus sp., assembly GCA_965660865.1. Classification (GTDB taxonomy): domain Bacteria; phylum Pseudomonadota; class Gammaproteobacteria; order Pseudomonadales; family Halieaceae; genus Luminiphilus. Next base: position 55,659 of record CBFIBL010000029.1, on the reverse strand, counting down.
ATCGTTTTCGATGGTATCGAGCCAGACCCCTCCGAGCGAGTCGTCTATGCCTGTCTGGATGCCTTCAAAACGGGCAGCTGCGATTCGGTCATCGCCGTCGGCGGTGGCAGTTCGATGGACGTGGCGAAAGTGGTATCAGTGTTGGCCAAGGGGAAGCAGGATCTACCTGAGATCTACGGTGTGGGAATGGTGAGTGGTGGCCGTCTGCCCTTGTTTCTTGCGCCCACGACCGCGGGAACTGGCTCAGAGGTGACCCCTGTTGCGATTATTACGACGGGAGAAACAACAAAAGCCGGTGTCAGTTCACCTATTTTGCTGCCCGACGTCGCGATTTTGGATGCGTCGTTGACGCTGGGACTACCCGCAAGTATCTCTGCGATGACCGGGATAGATGCCATGGTCCACGCGATAGAGGCCTACACGTCCAAAATCAAGAAAAATCCGATTTCAGACATGTTGGCATTGCGTGCGCTGAAATCACTTTCCGAGAATATTCGTAGCGTTTTGGCGTCTCCCGGCGATGTTGCGGCGCGCGAGGCGATGCTGCTTGGTTCGATGTTTGCGGGTCAGGCTTTCGCCAATGCGCCTGTGGGTGCTGTCCATGCCTTGGCCTATCCCGTAGGCGGCCATTACCACATCCCACACGGATTGAGTAATTCCTTGATGCTGCCGGCTGTGCTTGCTTTCAACGCAGAGGCTTGCCCTGAGCTTTACGCAGAGTTGTCACGAGTAATTCCCGGTGCTAAACCATCGGCTGAAGGGTTAATCGAATGGTTCAAAGTACTGATTGATGACAGTGGTCTTCCCGCGACCTTGGCGCAAGCAAAGATTCCTGAGACTGATCTGCCCATGTTGGCTAAAGATGCCATGTTCCAACAGCGGTTGTTGATCAATAATCCGCGCGAGGTTGATGAGGCCACCGCGCTGCGACTTTACAAGGAAGCCTGGAGCGGTTGGGCATGAGCGAGCGCGCAGTTCCCGCACCTCGCGATGGTTTTGCCATCTTCTACTCCCTCAATACACGTTGGGCCGACAATGACATTTATGGTCACATAAACAATGTTGCCTACTATGCATTCTTTGACTCCGTTGTGAATCGTTTTCTCATTGAAGAAGGCGGTATGCGTCCCGGTCACGATAATGTTGTCGGCTTCGTCGTTAGCTCATCGGCGGACTATTTCTCCCCGCTGACCTATCCGCAAGAGCTCGAGCTTGGTCTCCGCGTTGCGCGTATGGGCGAAAAATCGGTGACCTGGGAGATTGGTGTGTTCGCTCAGGGCGCTGAGTTGAGTAGTGTTACCGGTCGGTTTACCCACGCGTTTGTCGATCGCGCAGCGAACAAATCAGCTAGCATCCCAAAGAACATCAGACAGGCAATAGACGCACTCAATTCATAGGCGGCCCACCAAAACCTGCCGAGTGCGGCCGCAATTTGTCCTTTGGTATACTTACCCCCGTCTGGGAGTTAGACCCTGCAGACATCGCCTCACGTTATTCTCAGAACTGGATATGCGACGTGGGCCCGCGTTATTCCTCTGTGTCAGCCATAACTGCTCGCGATCTAAGCGCGTAGGCCAAAACAAGTACTGTGATGACCCCTGCAAAAAGCGGCGGATACGCGGGATCTGATTGATACAAGGCACCACCAAGAACCGGACCAATAACGAAACCGGCAGCAGGGCAGGCCGTGATAAGCCCCGCTGCTCCACCTTGCTCATCGCGGCTAACTGATAGAGATGCGCCTGCCGCAATGGCGGGTCCAATCAGTCCTAACCCAGCGCCCATGAAAGCCATGCCAATCATCAATCCTGTGAGACCCTGAGCCAATGTGACAATGCTTGCCGCGATAAAATTGCAAATTAAACCCATGCGGACCAGGTTCAGCGCAGGCCCTGTGTAGCGCTGGGCAACGGACAGCTGCAGTGCCAACGTGAAGAATGCGGAAGCCATGAGGGCAGCGCCTGTGTATTGCGCTGTTTCGACCCCGTTGAGTGAAAGGCTATCTTGAATCCGAAACCCCAAGGTCTGTTGAATTGCTGAGAAGCCGGTAAAAGTCCCGACAGCACTCAATAAATAAACCCGTAAACGTGCGTCCAGAAAGGAAAGTCGAGGCACCCGTTTACGTGCTGTGCCAGACGTGTCGCCCTCGGGTAGGTATTTCCAGACAATAAACGCCGCGATAAACGTAAACACTGCAGCGATGTATAGTGGGAAAAGGAGTCCCAGTCCGGCGAGTAAGCCAGCGAGCACTGGGCCAACAATGACCCCTAAACTGTTGGCGGTTCCAAGTCGTGCTAGCGTCTGTGTTCTGAATGCCCGCGAACTGTGGTCTGCCGCGTAGGCAGTAACACCCGGGCTAGTGGCGGCCATGATCGTTGATTGCAGGCATCGAAAGATCAAGGCTGTAAAGTAAAGCGCCCAGCCGGAGAGAATGCCCTTCATACCCAAGGCGAAAATGCCGGCGAAGATTAGCGTACCAACGGCGTAACCCGTCAAGCCAATGACAACAACAATTTTACGACCTATCTGATCCGATCGCCGGCCCCACCATGTTGAATAAAAGGTAAAGACAAGGGCGGAGGTTGAAATAATGGAGGTCGTTTGCACTTCGCTCAGTGCAACCTCCCTGCCCAGCGGCGGCAGGATTGCAAAGATAAAGGCCTGGCCTATCGTGTTGGCAAGCAGGCCCGTGATTAAAATGAGAAAAGAGGATCTGCTGAGTCTACTTGACCCTGATGATGGATTGGCGTCAGTTAGACTCATCGTTCCTCGATGCGAGTCTGGCAGTTACTAGGTGGTAAGACGTGGGTAAAAACTTGGTCAGAATTTGCATAAACCAAGCGTCCCAGCCGATGAAGACGCGTTGGCGTCCGGCCAGCGTTCCTTTCAGAATGACCTCTGCAGCTTTGGCCGATGATGTTCTTGCAACTCGGCGGAATGAGGCGTCACGCTCCTCGGCGGAGGTGTCGGCTGGCTCGCCGTCAGTACGCGCACGCAATGCAATGTTCGTTGAGATTCCGCCAGGGTGCACACAGGTCACCGTCAGTGATGAGCCTCTATACTCAGCTTGTAGCGACTCGGTGAATCCTCGCACCGCAAACTTAGCGCTGTTGTAGGCGCTCTGCGTTGGGATGCCGACCATGCCAAAAATTGACGAGATATTAATCAAGTGACCATTGGGCGAGGCCTCCAGCAGAGGTAAAAACGCTTTCGTTGACCAGACGACGCCCCAAAAATTGATGTTCATCAACCATTCGAAATTATCTAATGTTGCGCTGCGGAACTCTGAGGCGTAAGCAACGCCCGCGTTGTTAAACAAAAACTCAACTGTGTTGACCTTTTTGCCAATATCTGCAGCCCATGCCTCAATCGCGCTCCGGTTACCACAGTCGACAACAGCGGTTGAGACCGAGCCGAGATCAGGATTCAGCAATTGCTCCGTCTCGGCGAGCCGCTCAGAGCTGATATCGCAGATGTAAAGATCAATACCCCGTGCGTTGAGGTTTATGGCGAGGGCTCTACCGATGCCATCACCCGCTCCGGTAATCACTGCTGTCGCAACATTTTGAGTCATTTCTTTTGTCTCTGCTCGTCGTCTAATGTTTTGTCGATGAAACGGACTGGTCGCGGGCCCTTTTTCGTGGACACTAATCGACCGTAAACGTACAATTGAGTCTTAGCGCATTCTTTAAATGGTCGGCGGCTTCTTTGGTCATTCCGGCGCCTTTTTGTGTGCGCGAGACAATAACACATCTGGCGTCGCGACGTTGAGTGAAGACAGAGGCAAAGAGAGGCCTCAGAGGCGCGGGTGAAGAATGCATCGACAACTCTCTGGAGGATATCGAGTGGACAAACCCGCTGTTCTGGCGCTTGCAGACGGCACAGTTTTTCATGGGCGTTCGGTAGGCGCTGATGGCAGAACTGTGGGAGAGGTTGTTTTCAATACGGCGATGACCGGTTACCAAGAAATTTTAACGGACCCGTCCTACGCACAACAAATTGTAACGCTAACATATCCTCACATTGGTAATACCGGAACAAATGCCGCCGACGCTGAATCGGGGTCTGTTCATGCGGCTGGCCTGATTATCCGCGATCTGCCGCTCGTCGCTTCAAATTTTCGCTCTGAGCAAAACCTTAGCGATTATCTCGTCGCCAATAACACGGTATGTATTTCTGATATTGATACGCGCAAGCTCACTCGAATCATTAGAGAAAAGGGTGCTCAGGCGGGCTGTATTTTAACAGGTGATGCCGCAGAGGAAGCGATCGCCGCGGCGAATGCTTTTCCCGGTCTAAAGGGCATGGACCTAGCAAAGGTGGTAACAACTCCTAGCTCATACGAATGGGAGGAGCCAACATGGCAGCTTGGCGTCGAGGCGCCCGAGCGACCCGAGTCGCGCTTTCACGTTGTGGCGGTGGACTTCGGCGTGAAACGCAACATACTCCGAATTCTGGTCGATCTAGGGTGTCGGGTGTCAGTGGTGCCAGCGCAGACCGATTTTGATGCTGTTATGGCGCTTCAGCCCGATGGCGTGTTTCTCTCAAATGGCCCGGGAGATCCCGAGCCCTGTGATTACGCGATTGAGCTCGCGAAGCAAGTCATGACCTTTGGTACGCCTTTGTTTGGGATTTGTTTGGGTCATCAAATTTTGGCGTTGGCAAGTGGTGCGAAGACCGAGAAGATGAGTCACGGTCACCATGGAGCAAACCACCCAGTCCAAGATTTGGGGAACAAAACCGTCATGGTAACCAGCCAGAATCACGGATTCACTGTCTCTGACGATGGTTTACCTGAGACGCTGACTGTGACTCATCGCTCGCTTTTTGACGGCACTGTACAGGGCATCAAAAGAATCGACACACCCGCATACAGTTTCCAGGGCCATCCAGAGGCAAGCCCTGGCCCTCATGACGCCAAGTATTTGTTTGACGCCTTTATTGAATCGATGGCGCGTGGCAGGCAAACACTGTTAGACAATGAGCAGGGAGGTGCTGCCTGATGCCAAGAAGAGCCGATTTAGAGAGTATCCTCATCTTGGGTGCGGGCCCCATCGTGATTGGTCAGGCCTGTGAGTTTGACTACTCCGGTGCTCAGGCGTGTAAAGCCTTAAGAGAAGAGGGTTACAGGGTCATCCTCGTAAACTCTAATCCCGCGACGATTATGACTGACCCCGCGATGGCAGATTCTACTTACATCGAGCCTGTCGAGTGGCAGACAGTCGCGAAAATCATCGAGAAAGAGCGTCCAAGTGCACTTCTACCTACAATGGGGGGCCAAACAGCACTTAATTGCGCTCTGAGACTGGATGCGGAAGGTGTCCTTGAGAAATTCGGCGTCGAAATGATTGGTGCAACTCAAGAGGCGATCGATAAAGCCGAGGATCGAGAAAAATTCGACGTTGCGATGAAAAAAATCGGACTCGATACGCCCCGAGCCGAAATAGCACACTCGTTAGAAGAGGCATTCGACGTTCTCGATAGAATGGGTTTCCCTTGCATCATTCGACCCTCTTTCACCATGGGCGGCTCGGGTGGCGGTATTGCCTATAACCGTGTTGAATTTGAGACGATCTGTAAACGTGGTCTGGAGTTATCACCCACCAACGAGCTCTTGATCGATGAATCGCTCATCGGTTGGAAAGAGTTCGAGATGGAGGTTGTCCGCGATAAGAACGATAACTGCATCATTGTTTGTTCAATCGAGAATTTGGATGCGATGGGTGTACACACAGGTGACTCCATTACGGTGGCTCCCGCCCAAACGCTGACAGATAAAGAGTATCAGTTGATGCGAAACGCATCTTTGGCGGTACTCCGCGAAATTGGTGTTGAAACGGGTGGCTCAAACGTGCAGTTCGGGCAATGCCCCGACACGGGACGCATTGTTGTCATTGAGATGAATCCACGCGTATCTCGTTCTTCAGCGCTGGCATCTAAAGCGACGGGTTTCCCAATTGCAAAGGTGGCAGCGAAACTTGCGGTCGGCTACACCCTCGATGAGCTTGCAAATGACATTACGGGTGGTGTGACGCCGGCATCGTTTGAACCTTCGATTGACTACGTCGTGACGAAAGTGCCGCGCTTTGCTTTCGAGAAGTTCGCAACGGCAGACGCAAAGTTAACGACACAGATGAAGTCTGTGGGCGAGGTGATGGCGATAGGCCGTACTTTCCAAGAGTCGGTGCAGAAGGCACTTCGTGGTCTAGAGGTCGGCTCTGCTGGTTTCGAACCCAGATTACCTGTAACCGACAGCGACTCGCGCGCCGAGTTAGTGAAGCAACTGACTCATCCGGGGGCAGAGCGTATCTGGTATCTCGCGGATGCATTCAGAGCAGGTTTTGAGCTCGAGGAAATCTATGGTTACTCCGGTGTTGATCCTTGGTTCCTCGTTCAAATTGAAGAGATTGTTAAGCTCGAGGCGTCGCTGGTTAACCGCTCCATAAATGACGTGAGCTACGCCGAGCTACGAAAACTCAAGCGCAAAGGCTTCTCCGACAAGCGTATTGCTGATGTGATGGCTTTGTCCGAGTCAGAAGTGAGAGCATATCGCCAAGAGATGGGTCTGCGGCCTGTCTACAAACGGGTTGACACCTGCGCGGCTGAGTTTTCCTCTGCGACTGCTTATATGTACTCAACGTACGAAGAAGAGTGCGAGTCAGCGCCAAGTGATTGTGACAAGATCGTTGTCCTTGGTGGCGGACCAAACCGTATCGGTCAGGGTATTGAATTCGATTACTGCTGCGTGCATGCAGCGCAAGCGATGGCCGAAGACGGTTATGAGACCATCATGGTTAATTGCAACCCCGAAACAGTCTCTACTGATTACGATACGTCAGACCGCTTGTTCTTCGAGCCAGTGACGCTCGAAGATGTTCTCGAAATCGTAGACCTAGAAAAGCCAAAGGGTGTCATTGTGCAGTTCGGTGGTCAGACACCACTGAAGCTCGCTCGAGCGCTTGAGGCCGCGGGTGTTCCGATTATCGGCACGACACCTGATCAAATCGATCGTGCTGAAGATCGTGAGCGGTTCCAGAAGATGATTCAGGAACTTAATCTATTGCAGCCAGCAAACACCACGGTACGCAGTGTTGAGGAGGCCGTAGCAGCAGCACGTAATATTGGCTACCCATTGGTAGTCCGTCCTTCCTATGTATTGGGTGGCCGTGCTATGGAGATCGTCTACCGAGAGGAAGATCTGCTTCGTTACATGCGCGATGCCGTTCAGGTATCCGATGACTCGCCCGTATTGTTGGACCGCTTTCTCAATGCAGCTATCGAAGTCGATATAGATGCTGTTTCAGATGGAGAGCACGTCGTCATTGGTTCGATAATGCAGCATATTGAGCAAGCAGGCGTTCACTCAGGTGACTCCGCGTGCTCGCTTCCGCCTTACAGCCTACCTTCGAACGTTCAGGACAAAATGCGCGAGATGGTGAAGGCCATGGCGGTCGCACTCGAAGTTAAAGGTCTGATGAACGTCCAGCTCGCCTGGCAGGATGATCAAATTTATGTCATCGAGGTAAACCCTCGTGCTTCGCGCACAGTGCCGTTTGTCTCGAAAGCCATCGGTGTGTCGCTCGCCAAGATCGCAGCGCGCTGTATGGCGGGGCAGTCCCTTGCGTCGCAAGGATTCACATCAGAGGTGGTGCCCGACTATTACAGCGTGAAAGAAGCGGTGCTCCCGTTCAATAAATTCCCCGGTATCGACCCCATTCTGGGGCCAGAGATGAAATCTACCGGTGAGGTGATGGGTACAGGCCCTACCTTTGCGGACGCCTTTGCCAAGGCGCAGCTGGGTGCAGGGGATGTTACCCCCACCTCTGGGCTTGCTCTTCTGAGCGTTCGAGATGTTGATAAGGAGGCTATTGTTGGTGTCGCCAAGCGACTGGTTGACTCCGGCTTCTCGCTCGCAGCCACGAAAGGAACCGCCAAGGCGCTCAGTGATGCAGGCCTAGAAGTACGCCCAGTGAATAAAGTTGCTGAGGGTCGCCCGCATATCGTCGATTTGATCAAGAACGATGAAGCTTCTCTGATTATCAATACGACAGAAGGGAGAACAGCTATTCTGGACTCCGCATCTATTCGCTCAAGTGCTGAACAGCACCAGGTGTTTTACACTACAACATTGGCGGCAGCAGAGGCGATCTGTATGTCGATGGAACGCGAGCCCGATGGGCAAGTTCGTAGATTGCAAGATCTGCATGTGAGTTTGGCAAATGAATAAAGTTCCAATGACTGTTGCCGGTGAGGCGGCGTTGAGAGAAGAGCTAGAGCAGCTGAAAAAGGTTGATCGGCCCAGAATCGTGGCTGCGATTGCCGAGGCGCGTGAACATGGAGATCTGAAAGAGAATGCGGAATATCACGCGGCGCGTGAACAGCAAAGCTTTGCAGAAGGACGTATTAAAGAGCTTGAGTTTAAGCTCTCAAATGCACAGGTCATCGACATTACAGCGTTGGCGCATACGGGCCGTGTTTTGTTTGGCGCAACAGTCGACCTAATAAATTGCGATGATGACAGTGAAGTGTCCTATCGCATTGTTGGGGAAGATGAGGCAGACGTTAAGCAGAATATGATTTCGGTAAGTTCGCCTATCGCACGTGCGCTAATCGGTAAGTCTGAGGGCGATGAGGTGGTAGTAAAAGCCCCAGGCGGCGACATCTACTACGAAATTGATAAGGTGCGTCACGTTTAAGGCGTTGCCCTGAACTTGACTCGCTCAAGACCATACGCGCAACCACCATGCCAAATATTCCTAATTTATCGTCGCTGTGGGACCTTTCAGTTGGCGAATCTGCGCTAGTTGAGGGCGTTGAGGGTGATAAAGTAGATGCTGCTAGCCAAAGGCTTAGGGATATTGGCTTTCGTGAGGGACAGCGGGCTACCTGTTTGGTAATTCCCGGTTTCGGCGCGCCTCGTGTCTTTGCAGTTGGGGGCGCTACCTACAGCCTTGATCGTGCTGCCGCAGAGCGTGTTAAAATCCGCGAGCCTGAGTCATGAATAATATTTTACTGGTAGGCGCACCGAACTCGGGTAAGAGTGCAGTTTTTAATCAGCTCACCGGTTTGAGCCACAAAGTTGCCAACTACCCTGGGATTACCGTCGATGTGGGCACTGGCGCACTTAAAAGTGATCCGAGTGTGACAGTATGGGATTTTCCTGGAACTTACTCCCTTAATGCTGTTTCGGGTGAAGAACAGGTAGCAATTGATACACTCAGGACCGCGCTTCGTGGCGATGATCACGCGCTTGTCGCCATGATCTGGGACGCGACCCGACTGGAGAAGGGCGCAACGTACTGCCTCCAGGTTGCTAGAGAATGTGCGCAAGCCGGGAAACCTTTTGTTGTTTTTCTCAATATGATGGACATCATCGAGACTGATGCTCTCGATATCGATGTGGCGGGATTGTCAAAGGCGCTTGGTGTCCTCGTTTTTCCGGTTAGTGCTCGCACAGGAGCCGGGTTATCCGAAGCAGAGGAGGTGCTGAGAGGCCCGAGTCCCGAGCCTCCCCCGTGGGCGGACACGCCGGATGCGCTGCTCATCGGTACTGCCAATCAAATTGCCGATCGATTCGCGCCAAAAGGAGACCTACTGGTTCGTCGACAGGCGCAACTTGATCACTGGCTGCTCGGGACTTTTACCGGTGGTATTGCCTTCGTCCTTATCATGACGCTGTTCTTTCAGGCGATATTTACCTGGGCCGCACCGTTGATGGATGGCGTAGAGTCGGTTGTTATTGCGATTGGCAGTTGGGTGGCGCTGAACCTGCCAGATAGTATCGTCGCGGACTTTGTAAGCGATGCAATTTTTGGGGGACTGGGCGCCTTCCTCGTATTTGCACCGCTGGTATTTATTCTCACCATGATTGTGGGGGCCCTGGAAGACTCGGGTTATCTTGCCCGTGCAGCCTTGATTTGCCATCGCCCACTCAGCCTCTTTGGCCTCTCAGGTAAGAGCTTCGTGCCATTGCTTTCCGGTGTTGCCTGTGCGATCCCAGCGATCTACGCGGCAAGAACTATGTCGTCAAGGCAAGAACGACTTCTAACGTATGTTGCGATTCCGCTGATGCCCTGTTCCGCGAGACTACCCGTTTATGCGCTGTTGATTGCCATTCTGATCCCCGATGAAACCGCGTTGGGTGGGCTGATTGGTTGGCAGGGGCTTGCTATGTCGGGCATTTATTTCTTTGGCATCATGATGGCGCTTGTTGTTGCTGCAGTGGTCAGTCGGATGGGCGATAACAGCTCATCAGATCAGGCCTTTATTCTTGAGCTTCCGTCGTATCGACTACCTGAGCTTCGACCCATCATCAGTAAGTCGTTCAACCGTGCAATGCATTTTATTAAAAAGGCTGGTAGCGTCATTTTTGCGGTGACGGTCGTCGTATGGTTTCTGGGCTATTTTCCTAATGGCGGAGAGGATTTGTCATCTTCTTGGCTCGCGGCGCTGGGTCGCTTTATTGAACCAATTTTTTCGCCGCTCGGTCTTGATTGGCGGTATGGCGTTGCGATTATTGCCTCCTTCCTAGCGCGTGAGGTGTTCGTCGGAACTTTAGGCACTATTTTTGGCATCGAAAGTGCCGAAGAGAATCCAGCCTCGCTGGCAGATCAAATAGCGGTATCGGGGCTCACAGCTGCATCGGGTCTCGCGCTCGTTGTCTTTTTCACTATCGCGCTTCAGTGCGTATCCACCGTTGCACTATTGGCGCGCGAAGCGAAGTCATCTCGGTTTGCACTGACGTTACTGTTTGGGTATCTCGTGCTTGCTTGGATTATTGCGTGGTTGGTCTACTCGCTGGCGAGTTTATTACTGCCTTAGCTCTGGACTAGTCTCTGGATTAGTCTCTGGATTGTTGGTAGAGCTGAAGTTCGGTCAGTAATAACTTTGTAGCGAGCTTGAGTGTCAGCGCGTGATGGTGTCTACGTAGGGCCTCTACACCTTCCCCAATTTGCTGTTGAAGACGTTCGGCATCTTCCAGTTCAGTGCCAGATGGCAGGTCTACGGAAAACGAAAAGTCAGCTTCCCCAAGTTCCCCGTATACTTTACTCAGCAACTGCGTTGCGTGACTGATTAATTCCTCATCCGCGCCTTTCTCGATCAGCAGTGCGCTGAGTTGCTCGGTTAAGAATTGATAGGCTTGTTTTTCGCGACTGGGGAATTCGAGAACGTTGGACATCAAAGCGGGCGTTGCAGATTGGATTTTCTGGGGTCAGCGTTGGGTGTGTGTCGGAGCAGGGTCGCTGTGTGTCCTATTTTTTGCACGAGCTCAGCACCACATCCCTCGATCAAGGCTTCGATCACCTGATCACGCGCTTCACGATCACCCACGCTCACTTTGATTTTTACAAGCTCGTGGTCATTCAAGGCGCGCTCAAGCTCGGCTCGAATACCTTCAGTTAACCCTTGGCCACCGACGGTTACGATGGGGTTGAGTTTGTGTGCGATTGCTCGGTACTGCTTAAGGAGTCGGTTATTCAAGGTCGGGCTCTCGTTGAATGAAAAGTCTTAGGTGGCAAGTGGTATTCTATCGCTCATTACAACAGGAGTCCCGATAAATGGCGAAGAAGCGCGGTTCGAGTAAGGCCTGGCTGAAAGAGCATCGAGACGATGTGTATGTTCAGCGCGCGCAAACGGAGGGTTATCGGTCCAGAGCCTGCTACAAGCTGCTTGAGTTGAATGATAAAGACAGATTCATCAAGCCCGGTATGACGGTGGTTGATCTCGGTAGCGCACCTGGTGGCTGGTCACAGGTTGCAGCGCAGCTTGTTGGCCATAATGGGCGCGTTATTGCTAGCGATATTCTCCCCATGGATGCCGTTGCCGGCGTGGACTTCATACAGGGTGATTTCACTGAGCAATGCGTTTTTGACGAGATACAGGCAGTTATCGGAGATTCGGTCCCATCAGTTGTGTTGTCGGATATGGCGCCCAATATGAGTGGTATTGTTTCTGTTGATCAGCCGAAGGCGATGTACCTTGTCGAATTGGCCTTGGATATGGCTGTACAGATGCTGCCAGCGGATGGCGTTTTTGCTGCAAAAGTGTTCCACGGCGAAGGCTTTGACGATTGGCTTAAATTGGTCCGAAGTCATTTCAAAACAGTCAATAGTCGCAAGCCCGCCGCCTCTAGACCGCGCTCAAAGGAGGTGTATGTTGTTGCCAAGGGCTTTCGTACTTAGACCCATTGGGGCGAAATGTGCGTAAACCTCTGCTAGACCCTTGAAATATTCGTGAGGCGTCTCCACGTGGTAAAGATGCGTGTTGTGCACATAGCCCGCTATACTGCAGGGCCGTAAAGCACCTACGTCGAGCCGGAGGATGGTGATTTGAACAATATGGCGAAGAATATGTTGTTGTGGCTAGCGATTGCTGCTGTGCTGCTATCGGTTTTCAACAACTTCAATACCCAGGGCCAGAAAGAGCAACTGGGCTACTCAGCCTTCATTCAAGAGGTACAGAACAATCGGCTGTCGAAGGTGGTAGTTGATGGCCTCACCATCTCAGCTGAGCGGAAGGATGGCTCCAGCTTCGAAACAGTAAGGCCGATGGTGGAAGATCCCAAATTAATGGACGACCTGTTAGCACACAACGTGGTCGTTGAAGGCAAGAAGCCTGAGCAGCAGTCGGTGTGGACGCAATTGTTGGTTGCGAGCTTCCCGATTCTGCTGATTCTAGCGGTATTTATGTTTTTTATGCGTCAGATGCAAGGCGGTGGCGGTGGCCGTGGTGGCCCCATGAGTTTTGGTAAGAGCAAAGCCAAACTCTTGGGCGAGGACCAAATCACAACAACCTTCGCTGATGTGGCGGGCGTTGATGAAGCCAAAGAAGATGTCCAAGAACTCGTCGAGTTCCTGCGTGACCCGAGCCGTTTCCAAAAGCTGGGTGGTCGTATCCCCCGTGGCGTACTGATGGTTGGACAGCCTGGCACGGGTAAAACCCTCTTAGCGAAGGCCATTGCCGGCGAGGCCAAAGTGCCATTTTTCTCCATTTCCGGATCCGATTTCGTTGAGATGTTTGTGGGTGTTGGTGCCTCCCGTGTCCGAGACATGTTCGATCAGGCGAAGAAGCAGTCGCCTTGCATTATCTTTATCGACGAAATCGATGCCGTGGGTCGCCATCGTGGTGCTGGGCTTGGCGGTGGTCATGATGAACGCGAGCAAACACTGAACCAGTTGTTGGTGGAAATGGATGGCTTTGGCGGTAACGATGGTGTGATTGTCATCGCAGCCACAAACCGTCCAGATGTACTCGATCCGGCGCTCTTGCGTCCCGGGCGCTTTGACCGTCAGGTAACGGTTGGCCTCCCCGATATTCGTGGTAGAGAGCAGATTCTGAAGGTTCACATGCGCAAGGTGCCGTTAGCCGAGAACGTTGAGGCGTCGAAAATTGCCAGGGGCACGCCGGGTTTCTCTGGTGCGGATCTTGCCAACCTTGTTAACGAGGCGGCCCTCTTCGCTGCGCGTGCTGGTGTGCGTACCGTGGGTATGCAGCAGTTTGAATTGGCGAAAGATAAGATCATGATGGGCGCCGAGCGTCGCTCTATGGTGATGTCCGAAAAGGAAAAGCTGAATACGGCTTATCACGAAGCAGGGCACGCGATTGTCGGACGTTTGATGCCGGAGCATGATCCAGTGTACAAGGTCTCGATTATCCCTCGCGGTCGCGCGTTGGGTGTCACGATGTTTCTGCCAGAAGAGGATCGTTATAGCCACAGCCGTCGACACATCGTGAGCCAGATAACGAGTTTGTTTGGTGGCCGAGTCGCCGAAGAAATGACGCTTGGCAAGGAGGGCATCACAACAGGCGCTTCTAATGATATTCAGCGCGCCACTGAAATTGCTCGGAACATGGTAACCAAATGGGGTCTTTCCGACACTATGGGTCCCTTGATGTACGACGAAGGTGGTGAAGAGGTCTTTTTGGGGCGCAGTGCGGCGCAGCCCTCTAAGGCTATGTCTGATGAGACTGCTCTCGCAATCGACAAAGAGGTGCGGACGATCATCGATGAGTGCTACGACAAAGCGCGCAGCATCTTAGAAGAGCATCGTAGCAAAATGGATATGATGGCAGAGGCTTTGATGCAGTACGAGACGATCGACTCAGAGCAGATCGATGCCATCATGGCGGGTAAAAAGCCTAATCCACCATCTGATTGGTCGAACGGTCCAACCGAGCCGCCCTCGGACCCTGAAGCATCTTCCGGGGACGATGCCGTGGGTGATCCAGTCACTCACTGATCACTCAACTGCACAGCGTGGTCAAATCACTTCAGTGTGGTCAGAAGACGCTGTCTCTTACCACACCTCAGATTATGGGCGTCTTAAACGTGACGCCCGATTCTTTTTCAGACGGTGGCGAACTTTACTCAGGCGGCACTATCAACGCTGACAGGTTACTTGTGCGAGCGGAGAACATGGTCGCAGCCGGTGCCTCGATTCTGGACATTGGCGGAGAATCAACACGACCAGGCGCAACACCGGTATCAACGCAGGAAGAGCTCGACCGAGTGATGGGCGCTGTTGATCTGATCACTTCTCGGCTCAATGTTGTTCTTTCGATTGATACCAGTAATCCCGAAGTTATGACTGCGAGCGCGAGCGTAGGGGCAGGATTGCTTAATGACGTTCGAGCATTCCGGCGCGAAGGGGCCCTTGCGGCAGCAGCTGCAAGTGGCTTGCCTGTAGGAGTGATGCACATGTCGGAGGAGCCTGACCGAATGCAGGCGCATACGGACTACGATGATGTTGTAGAAGACGTCTCTGTGTTTCTGCGGGATCGAATCGAGGCCTGTATTAAAATGGGCATTCAGCGCGACCAAATTGTCATTGATCCCGGATTTGGTTTTGGTAAAACGGTGGCGCAGAATTACGAAATGTTACGCCGGCTTGCTGACTTTGCCGCATTCCAGCTGCCGATCTTGGTAGGCGTATCTCGTAAGTCTATGATCGGTGCTGTCACGGGGCGACCCGCCGAGGAGCGAGTTGTACCCAGTGCGGTTTTGGCAGTCATTGCCGCACAAAACGGCGCGTCGATTGTCCGAGTGCACGATGTTGTGGAGACAGCAGACGCACTTGCCGTGTGGGTGGCGACTAGGGGTGCTTTGGACAGCGCTTCTTAAGGTATTGGTTAGGGGAAGCTAAATGTCTCGCAAGTATTTTGGTACTGATGGCATAAGAGGGCGAGTCGGGGACACGCCAGTTACGCCTGATTTCATGCTTAAGTTAGGCTGGGCGACCGGTAAGGTCTTTTCGGCTGCGGACGGCTCAAGACCGACCGTGCTTATTGGAAAAGACACTCGAGTTTCGGGGTATATGCTGGAGTCCGCATTGCAGGCTGGCTTGGTAGCAGCGGGCGCAAACGTAAAACTGCTGGGCCCACTGCCGACTCCGGGAATTGCCCTTCTGACACGAACACAAAAAGCGGACGCGGGCATCGTGATCAGCGCCTCTCATAATCCGTACTTCGATAACGGCATCAAATTTTTTAATGGCCAGGGCAGCAAGTTTTCCGATGAGCTAGAGCTTCAGATTGAGGCAATGATCGACGCGCCAATTGAGACGGTGAGCTCCGAGCAGTTGGGTAAGGCGAGCCGAATTACCGACGCCGCAGGCCGATATATTGAGTATTGCAAGTCAACCTTTCCCGACGAACTGAGCCTAAAAGGACTCAAAATCGTGATCGATTGTGCGCATGGAGCGACCTATCACATTGCGCCTAATGTTTTTGGAGAATTGGGGGCAGATATTATTTTGATGGGCGCCTCTCCCGACGGTTACAACATTAATGACGGTGTTGGATCCACTGAGCCGTTAGCGCTTCAACGGCGTGTCATCGAGGAGAGGGCTGACCTCGGGATTGCCTTTGATGGCGACGGCGATCGCTTGCAGATGGTTAATCAGACGGGCGAACTCCTGACGGGCGACGATGTGCTTTATATCCTGGCCATGCATCGCTTGGCGCTTGGCGAGGAAGATGCGGGCGTTGTTGGAACATTGATGACGAATATGGGCCTTGAATTGGCGCTCGAGAACAACGGATTGCGACTCGCCAGGGCTAAGGTTGGCGATCGCTACGTGAAAGAGCTTATGGTGGCTGAAGGTTGGAGTCTCGGCGGTGAGTCTTCCGGCCACATTATTTGCAGTAATCTCAGTACCACAGGTGATGGAGTTATTGCGGCTTTGCAAGTGTTGGCTGCGGTTGTGGCCTCGGGGCGCGGACTTCAGGAGCTGACAGCGGGATTCACACCGCTACCTCAGGTGCTTGTAAACGTACGTATTAGCAAGGGCTTCGACATATCGGCGCATCAAGAAATCAGCGATGCTTGTGAGCGTGTTGAGCGTGAGCTTGTTGGTCGCGGAAGATTGTTACTGCGACCGTCGGGCACTGAGCCTGTGATTCGCGTCATGGTGGAAGGCCATGAAACAGTTGCTATAGCTACCCTAGCTAATGAGGTGGCTGACGCGATACGTCAAGCGGCGTAATAAGAGTCTTGCCCCGCGGGCGCCTCTTGGGTAGACTCGCGCTCCTTTATTGTTGGCGATAGAACACGGTCTAGAACCGCGCTCGGAGATATCGGTGAATCAGGTTATTTTAGTTGTCCACCTTTTGGTAGCCCTAGCCATTATTGGACTAATCTTGCTACAGCGAGGCAAGGGCGCAGATGTGGGCGCTTCCTTCGGAGGTGGCGCATCACAAACAGTCTTTGGCTCGTCGGGTGGTGGCAACGTATTGACGTCTGCCACAGGGTGGTTGTCTGCCATCTTCTTTGCGACGAGTTTTGGGCTGGCAATGATTGCAGACCAGCAATATGCTGAGTCGGATGATCTCGGCTTTGATGTTCCTCTGGAGGCCGTGGAAGCGGCTCCTCTGGCTCCCGTTGGCAATCTACCGCTAGCGGGTGATGCAGACGAAAATCCAGGCACAAGCGATCTCCCGATCGACTGAGTGCTACACGACTTGCGGAAGTGGTGGAATTGGTAGACACGCTATCTTGAGGGGGTAGTGGCCTTTGGCTGTGGGGGTTCAAGTCCCCCCTTCCGCACCATTATTACGACGTGACATTGTGACGAAAAAAGCCCCTAGGTAGGGGCTTTTTTGTGTTGAGATGTATCAAGCAATTAATGCGATCCAGAGGTCTTGGATGTTCTCAAAAGGCGCGCGTCGAACGTTGCCAAATGTATAGGCGTCAGGCTTACAGATTTTGACTTAAGAAATCCAACATCGTTTCGTAAAGCTCGACGCGATTTTCTTTGTCGTAAAACCCGTGCCCCTCACCCGACTTGACCAACCATTCATAGTCTTTACCCAGCTCATCAAGTCGTGATCGCAATGCCTCGGCCTGATCTATGGGGACTCTTCGGTCTTTAGCCCCGTGGACAATGAGCAGTGGAGCTTTGAGTTTATCAACACTATTAATAGGCGAGCGCTGCCTGATGCTTTGTAGGTCAGTACCTAACGCTTGATCTAGGTAATTTTGGCCTGATTTACTCTCAGGAATATCGCCCTTTGTGAGCATCATCTCAAGATCGTAAACGCCGACATAAACAATAGCGCAGGCATACAGGTCTGGTTCTTTAACAACACCCATGAGGGATGCATATCCACCATAAGACGCGCCAAAAATACAAATCGAATCAGGATCGGTTACCCCCTGATCAATCGCCCACAGTGTTGCGTCAGTTACGTCGTCTTGCATCTCCAAGCCCCAACGTCCGTAGCCGGAGTACAGGAAGTCTCGTCCGTATCCACCAGAGCCTCTGAAATTAACCTGAAGGACGGCGTAACCTCTACTAGCTAGCATTTGCACGTAAGGGTCATAACGCCAGTAGTCTCTGACGCCATGAGGTCCTCCATGCGGCATTACAATCATGGGGTAGGGGGCATTGCCGGCATTAGGTAAAGTGAGATACACGGGGACCTGAACACCATCTCTCACGGTTAGGTTGTATGGCGTCATCTTGGCCATAGCACCTGGAACAACAGCAGGCAGCGCTTTAGCGATTGGAACGAACTGATTGGTTGTAGTCTTATATAAGAAGAAGACTTTTGGTGACACATCACTTTCAACGGAGAATGTAATCATAGACTCGTCGGCCGTGGACGACGAGATTCTCACCCGATACCCCTTGAAGGTTTCGTGAATACGATTTACCGCTGCACCATATTTGCTGTCTGTGTCTATGGCTGTGAAGACCGGGTAGTCGGGCTCGGTATAGACACCCACGAGAGCACCCCCCCGAGACATTTCTAGCGAGTCTATGTCCACGGATTCATGTTGGAAGACAGTCGTTTTTGCGCCACTTTTCGGATCGACAATTTTGAGGGTTTCAAGATCGTGATCAGTATTGTCGATTACGTAGATCGATTCATTATTGGATGTAAAGCCGATAGGTAGTATCGACCCGTCTGACGGGGGTGATGAACTGGTTAACTTCCATTTATCGTCGATGCGCTCGTAGATCTCGTTAGCGTTATCAGCATCAGGATTACTGGCAAATGCGTAGCGTAAGTTCCCTTCTCCATCTGTCAGTAACTGCGCATTTCGCGCGGGGGCTCTTGCTAATAAGCGTTCTCGGCCATTGTAGATGTCTAGGACTATAGCCTCGGTGTAGCTGCCCCGTCTGGACGCATAGTTGTTAGAGGCGATCAGTATTTTCCGCTTTTCATCGGGAAGTAGACTAATGACTGAAGCACCATTGACCGATCGTCCACCTCCTGTTTTACGCTGGCCAAAAATCCATCGCTTTTTTTTACCATCCCAGTTCATGGCAACCATGTCACCGGTCAAAAACGGCGCATCCTGCCAACCCACCTTTTTCGCTATTTGACCCACTAACCGTTCGTCATTTGCCCAAAAAAAGTTTGCGATGAATTCATTACCCCGCACATGTGCCACGGCGGTGATGTCAAAGTTGGTAATATCGAGTACGACAAGTCTCGACTCGGTGACATCCTCAGGATTAAAAAACGTTGCGGCTAAATACTTACCTGAAGGGCTTAGTTTTATCTCCTCGTACTCAGGGTGAGCGGCAAAAACATCCAAAGGCGTTTTATTTGAATAGGCGGGTGCAGCTACTAACGCATAATTGATACTCAGGGAAAGAATTGAAAGGCCAAGAATGACGACTTTGCGTAATGATGAGTTCATGTCTTCCTCCATGTATTGAACATAATTTGTCCAAGTTCCCATAGGATATGAAAAGTACGCAGAAATCGACAGTCCCGTGCTATCAGTGACTGAAGCTATGAGTCTCAGAGGAGGTTTACGGTTACCTGGATTCCCCGTTGTGCTTGATCTGGAAGCGCGGTTTGTCACAAAAAATTCGCGTTGCAGTCTTCATCAACGCTGCGCGTTGCACGCAAAAAAAAAGGCCCCGAAGGGCCTTTCTTTGATCCTGACTCGTGTCACATCTCCCAGCGGATATTGGCAAAGAACGTGCGTCCTTCCCAATCATATTGAGAGTAGAACGCAGAATTGCCTTGGCGATTTACCGCCGCGGAACGTGATAGCCGTGGTGGTGTCTCGTCAAAGACGTTACGTACACCGCCCCGGATAGTCAGGCCATTGCTCATGTTGTACGCCACAGAAGCGTTGTGATACATGACACGGTCTGTGTCTAGCTTCAATCGGACATCACGATCAAAAATCGAGGCATCACGAGACGCGTACTGATAGTTATCAGCCTCACCGATCATGTTGACCACCCAAGACGCCGACCAAGAACCGGTATCAAGGGTTGCCGACGCACGACCGGTCCACTTCGGATCACCCAAGTCGCCGTTCGTGTCTCGGGTGTTCTCTGCGAATAGCGATACCGAGTCTTCGATTTGGAACGTGTGTTGAGTT
Source organism: Luminiphilus sp. (assembly GCA_965660865.1). Taxonomy (GTDB): domain Bacteria; phylum Pseudomonadota; class Gammaproteobacteria; order Pseudomonadales; family Halieaceae; genus Luminiphilus. The sequence goes on along the minus strand of CBFIBL010000029.1, from coordinate 35,810 downwards.
TCCAAAACTAAACGACCAATATCCATGTCGGTAGCCCAGGTTGCTTGCAAGTCCCAACCGCGGTTTTTCTGCGTAGCGACGTTGATGTACGAATCTCGAATATCCGTGATTTTTGAATCGAGTGGGTCCCTATCAAACTGATCACAAAGTGGTTCGTTGGGGAAAAACTCTGAGGCATAGCATTGACTAACGATGACGCTTTCGCCCAGTTGTGACACCTCATCATCAATTTGGATATCGAAGTAATCCACCGAAACACTCAAATCAGTAAATTCAGGCCGCCAGACAAGGCCAAGTGTCTGCGCCTCAGATGTCTCAGCCTCAAGAACACCCAAACCGCCTCCAGTAATGACCGTGGCTGAAATAGCAGCACCGGCAAAATCTTCAGCAACACCATCGGCGGCACAGTTATCGGCTACTCGTTGAGTAATATTACCTTCCGCTAGGTTGTCTCCCCAGCTGATACAAGGGTCGACATTCCTTTGACCAATAAAGGAGGTTTGATCAGCCAAGTACAGCTCAAAGAGCGCCGGTGTGCGGAACGACGTACCGCTACTGGCCCGCAAGCGCAGTGTGGGTGTCATTTCCCAGTTAAGGCCGATTTTCCATGTGGTATCACCGCCATACGAATCAACATTCGTATAACGCACGGATCCGTTTAGCATCAAAAGCTCCGCAAATGGGCTATCGGCCAACAGCGGCATCTCTACCTCAGCAAAAACCGCTCGTGTGTTGTCGGAGCCTTCGGTAATACCTGCTGCCGAGGCGCTCCAGGCGTTACTGGCGAGCGTTATCTCACCGGGTACATCCTTGATCTCGTCTCCCCTGAACTGGAAGCCGATTGCACCCAACACCTCACCGGCAGACATTTCAAAAAGCGGGCCCGACGCTAAGCCTTCCACACTCCACTGTGTGTATTCGGTGTTTCCTTTCTCGCGACCAAAAAGGAAGGCTCGCTCTTCCGGAGTGAGCTCACCGGCATTAAACCCGGGATCCAACCATCGAGGATCGATACAGGGAGCGCCGCGAACCGATGTTACTGAACCCTCGCATGACGCTTGGGAAAACCAGCTATCTTGAATCGAGTCGTTGAAAATTTGATCCGAAATGTAGTCGCCGTCCGACTTGGAATATTGGGCGGAGATATCCCAGCCGTATTCGCCATTTTGCCCCTTGAGGCCAATGAGCGCACGACCGTACGACACCTCCACCGAGTCGTCAGCATGATCGGTGATTGGTGTTGGGCTCAACCATTGGCTACCTTCCCAACCCTCCGACAAGGGGCTGCCAACGGGCTCGTATCCGTAGAAGTAGTTATAAAAGTCAAAGTTGCCGTTGTAGACGTAAGTCCAGAACTGACGGTAGCCGTTCACATACGTCTCTCTCCGGCTGGACAGTACTTCAGCGTACATGGTAAGCGTATCCGAGATGTTATAGGACGCGTCCGCGTAGAGCGTATACGTTTCGTTATCCGGAATAAGTGAAGAGCCATCTTGGAACGGATGGTCAGCGTTAGTGATTCCAAGGCTGGCCTCGTCATAGGCAACGGGGTACCAGCCCTCTGGTGCAACCATGTCTCCGCCAATTTCGTCGAAACCTTCCGCATAGTCACCCAGGTCACCGTCGTAGTCGAACTGAGCTTTTACGCCTTCGGGCTGTCCACCAGAGTAGTCATACACCCAGATGTGGCCCCACAGTAAATCGTTACAGTGCGGGCGGCCCGTACGTGGATCGATGGTGTCGCTACGATCACCTGTTTCAGGGTCAAAATAATACTGCTCGCCGCAGTCAAAGTAGCTACGATCGCCCTTCTTAAGCTCGCTTCGCTTATTGTAATCACCCATGATGCTGAAGTGACCGCGGTCCGAGCTCGTTCCCCAACGAAGACTCAGTCTGCTTTGCTCGCCGCCGCTTCTACTCGGCGCAGCACCGTAAACGTCGACACTCAAGCCGTCGTCCTTTCGCGTGATGACGTTAACAACGCCCGCTACCGCATCCGATCCGTACATGGTTGACGCGCCATCTTTTAAGATTTCAATGCGCTCAACGGCCACGATCGGCATAAGCCCCAAGTCAAATGACGATACCTGACCTCGCACCCCTGCAGGACCGATGCGCCGACCATTCAACAGAACCAGCGTTCGGCTGGCGCCGAGTCCACGCAGTGATATGGTCGATGTGCCGATACCACCCTCTTGGACAAAAGCACTGGAAGTGGCAGTCGTGACCTGCGGGGAGCCTGAAGCAATGGTTGTCGTCTGCAGAAGCGTACCGATATCAGCAATACCTTGCACGTCTGCGCTGTCTACAGTGATGACATCCATCGGCGACGCGCTCGAATATCCGTCGCGAATAATACGCGATCCGGTCACCATTACCTCTTCGATGACTTTGTTGTCCTCGCTAGCCTCACTGGCTGTTGCAGCGGCCTCGAGTGTCTCTTCTTCGATGGCTTGTGCCATCGCGTTAATGCTGCCCACTCCAAGCGCAGCCGAGACGGCAAGTGATAAAACTCTCTTGTGGCTCTGGGGTCTGTGTTGCATCTTTGTGCTCCTTTATTAACAGACTGTTTTTAAGTGGCATTTCTGAGGCGCTTAGTGACAGATGCGCACCCCCTCCCCCACTCTCGAGAATTGCCATTTTGCAGTATATGAAAAAAGATATTGGACACAATGGTTTTTAAAATATGGATTAATCGCTCGGAGGTAGTTGCGTAGCGTTACAGATAGTTCAAAAAAGCTCGGACCTACACAGCACGGCGTGAGACCTACATGGACTGGCCTAAAAAGTTAGACGAAGTGGTGACTAACGGCTTGAAGGCGCTTGCGCCGGGCGACTAAAACAACATTGCGAACTCTATTTACGCGCCATACGCGCCATACGCGCCATACGCGCCCACCCTGTGTTAATGGGTGGGGATAAGATAAGAATGGGGGATTGTCGGTTACACCGGTGCTTTTGGGTAGCTCGTAATCCTCCGCGAAGTATGCGGCCGATCGGTTGCTAGGAGTGGGCCACAAGGTGGCGCCCAGCGTGTGCTCGCTGGACTTGCACCCGCCGGTTTTTTACCGCGTAATGTACGTCGCAGGTCACTCACTTGTCTAAACACTAACCGGTCTGAATAAATGCTATGCCACGTATTTCCCTAAAGCCTGAAACACTTGAAGAACACATTGGTCACTTCGACAGAACACCGATAACAGTACCCACATTTCTAAATTCGGTGCCTAAATGTGGCACTCATCTCATAAAAAATATCGTGCGAGCTTTCGTGCCACTCGAACAGCATTATGAGGATGTTTTTATACAAATCCCCATCCTCCAGCAGCACGCTAAGGCGTTTAACCCCAATGACCCTAAGCTGAGCTGGGGGCATTTGTTGTATTCAGATCATTCGGGTATTGCGCTGCGTGATGCATACCACCTTCTTATGGTTCGAGACCCTTACGATTGGGTGCTCGCGCGCACTCGATTTTTCCTCTCGGATAATTTCCGAGGCAACATGGAGAACCTGAAGTCAGGCCAGCTAACCATTGATGAAATCATGAATCTAATGATTTTTGGCATCTATCAAAAAGCCCCGCCGATGAGGGATATTTTTGATCTTAACGCCTGCGCGTGGGTTGGGACGCGAGCACGCATTCTCAAGTTTGAGGAGCTGCTGCACCATGTTAAAAATATTGACTCGGATGACGCAGAGCCATTTTTTGCGGGATTGCTCTCGCCGATGGGTCTCGCTGAGTTGCCCGCTGATTGGCGCGAGCGTATTAAAATCGCGTCAGATGAAAAACTCAGCGCAACGCATCGGGATAACCTCAAAGACATTGCGTTGGAGGTCCCTAAAATTCTGCCTGATAAGCAGAAGGCGATTGTGGATTATGCGCTTCCGGGGCTGCGCGCATTTTTAGGGTATAACTAGTCTTTCGCGGTGATTCAAAACTTCGCTAGTCTTGTGCTTTAACGAGATCATCAGAGTCAGACATGAAAAAATTACTAATCGTTGGCGGGGGCTCTGCTGGCTGGATGGCAGCCGCCTATCTCAACGGCGCGCTTAACCTCCGCGGTAAACGGCCCAGGGTTGCAATCACCCTAGTGGAGTCTCCCGACATACCAAGAATCTCCGTCGGTGAGGCAACTATCCCATCGATGCGTCATCTTCTATCCGTTGTTGGGATTAAAGAAGAGGAGTTTATGCGCGCAGCTGATGCGACGTTCAAACAGTCGATTAAGTATCAGAATTGGGTGCAAAAAGATGGGTCGTTCTATCATCACCCCTTCACGCTAGTAAAGGAGCAGCCCCTCGATCGTGCGGGAGAGCTTTGGCTTTCAAGTGATCAATCTATGCCTTTTATGGATACCTGTACGGTGCAGGCACCGATTTGCGAGGCAAACAAAGCCCCAATATCTGCTGGGCTGGGCGGAGCGCCGAGTTCGCTAAATTATGCCTATCATATGAACGCTCAAAAATTCGCTGACACGCTCAGAGATTTTTCGACTGCCAGAGGCGTTGAGCACGTGTACGCTAATTTTGAGGGCGTTGACTTGGATGACCAAGACTGGATCCAGTCCGTGCGGACCGATACGGCGGGGACGCTCAGCGCCGATATGTTCGTAGATTGCACTGGATTTACTGGTCTTCTTATCTCGAAGACGCTCAATGTGGGTTTTGAGGATTATTCTCAATTTTTGTTGTGTAACCGAGCGGTCACAATGCACCTTCCATACGAGCGTTTTTATCCCGGTACCATCCGCCCGTATACGACTGCAACAGCGCTATCAAGTGGCTGGGTGTGGGATATACCCATGCAAAATCAGCGTTCCATCGGTTATGTGCACTCCAGTGATTTTATTTCTAAAGAGGAAGCTGAAAAGGAACTGCGTAGCTACCAGGGCCCTGGCACCGAAGATTTACCGGTGAGGTTTGTGGACTTTAAGGTGGGACGCAGGAAGCAGCTTTGGGTAAATAACTGCGTTGCAATCGGTCTTGCAGGCGGATTTATCGAACCGCTTGAATCGACTGGATTGTATTTGAGTGATCTGGGTACAGTTTTGCTCGCGGAGCATTGGCCAAGAGACCGGTCATCGGTGCATGAGCTGTCTAGTAGGTACAATCGGCTGATGGCTAACCGCTACTATGAAATTTTAGATTTCATTAATATGCATTATTGCCTAACCAAGCGCACCGATACGCCGTTTTGGCGAGAAGTTCAAAAGCCAGAGCGAATTAATCCAAGACTTGCTGCAAAGCTTGCCATGTGGCGACACAAGCTTCCATCAAGCCATGACTTTGAGGACCAATGGTTTAATGGTATGGCATCAACAGAGCAATTATTTGACTGGGAGGCAATCGGTGGCCGTGCGCCCGTCGATACTGGCGGATTATGGGACCATAAGAGCTATGAGTGCATTCTTCACGGCATGCATTTTTTCGATGAATATGCCGACCAATGGTTTGGTGCGCAAAGACCGACCACTCAGCGCCTTCCTCAGGTAGTGAGAGGTCTCTCGCAGGCTGCCAATTTACCGGATCACGCGCACTGGTTGCAGACCGCGCTCGGGGCGCCGACCTATCACGCGAGTGATAAGCCTGTTGGGTGGAGCTCAGCGTGAATACCGCTCAAGGGCAAATCATCTAGAGATTGCTCATCCATTTGTATCTCTGGTTGTGTTCTTGGTTTGGCGCACTGCCGAGGCTGTAGTGAGCGTTAATCGTCTGGCGATGGGTGGTCAGCGAATTGGCGCAGTTGTTCGGTTGTACATGGGCTGCAAGGGATCATTGCAACCCCATCAGCTTTGAATAGGTTGGTCAGCTACTGATAGCGGCACTGTATTGTTGATGGCTGCATAGATGGCTGCATAGATGGCTGCATAGATGGCTGCATCGTCAGAGAATCCCCTGGTATTTACTACTTTTGGTTTTACTGGCCTCAGTATCTAATGTTTATAGAGGGGGCAGGTGATCAGGAAAATTTAAGTTCCAGCTGGCCTCCTGTTTTCTTGAGGCGAAGAGCCATCGATCGTCGATTTTTACGAATTTATCGACATACCAAATACCCAAAATAAAGGTCTGAGTTCCACCCTCCACGGTCATTTCCATGGGGTTGAAACACATAACACGCCCAGACGCCGCATTACCATCAATCACAAATTGTGCGTTGCCAACCATATGTTGGTGGTTTGGAAATAATGCCATTGCGTCAGTCAAAAATACGATCATGTCGGCGACCGAACATTTGGGTGCTCCCGTTGCCTGATAGTCAATTTCGGCCTCTTCAATAAAGAGGCTGCTTAGCTCTAAAAACGCCTTTCTGTCGATGATGTCAGCGTACTCTGTGACGAGATCTTGCAGTTCGAGCCGATCCGATATTTCCTGAAGCGATAACGACATAGTTCAACTACCAACATCTAGGTTTAATGAAATGAATTGCTTTCTCGCGCGCTCATCAAGCGCTGCGCCGTGTCAGAAAACATGGCTTACGAGATTTCACGGCCGCCTATGTCACTGACTATGTTTAGTAGCCCACATAAACTGACGGGTAAGCATCTAAACCCTGGTAAGCGATTAAATCAGGGTCTAGTGGGACACCGTTAACACGCGAGGCACTGATTGCAAGCGGCGAGGTTGAGCGCTCAGAAAGCGTTCCATCAGCCTCGACATCGAAAATGGAAATGGTGTGGCTAAAAAACGCACCCAGCACGTAGGCGTACCTGCCGTCAGCGCTGAACACAATATCTTTGGCGTCTTCCAGGTCGATATCTTGGCGGTACACAGTTTGCAGATGTGTCATGTCAGTGCCATTCGCCTCAAAGGTTGAAATGGTGTTGGTGAGAAAGCCAACGGTGTATACGCGATCAGCAGCCTCGTTAACCCAGACCCAGCACGCCGCAGGTCGAACCGTCGTGGGCACAGCCCCTGCGCCCGACCAAAGCGAATTGCCGTCGCTGGTGAAAACGGACTCTGTATTGTCGCTGTCTAGTGCAACAACATTGGCCTCAAGAGCGCCTGCATAGAGAGTGGCACTCGAAACATATACAAAATCAGAATTGGGGCTCCACCCGAAGCCAATGCTCGCGGCGATACCTGGGTGCTCAAAAAAGCGTTCGTTGCTCACCGTTCCGGCTGCTTCATCAAAGTCCCAAAGATAGGTTCGGCTCGGCTGTTGATTGGCGGGGTCAGCGGGAAACGACAGGTGTGGGATGCCCAAGAGTGTTGCGGATAATTTGCTGCCATCGGGGCTGAACGCTACCTGCGAGGGACCACCGCGATTTGCAGCAAACGTAGCAAGTTCTCGCTGGTGGGTGAGGATGCCGTTTTCACTTAACGTGAATAACTGAATATCGGCCGCCGGTGATTCATCCACCAACAAATCACCCAAAGCATTGCCGAATTGATCGCTACAGGTAGCCAGGGAGCCATTCACCTCTGGACTGACGCATACGCGATTTGTTCCTTGGTTAGCCACGGCGACCCAGGTCATATTACCCTCTGAGTAAAAGTCGACACTAACGGCTCGAGTACCTTGGCTATCTGCATTCTGAGTGCCGTTAGTCTCAGGGTCCTGATCGACCCGCTCAAGACTCCCGTCTTCATTAATGGCGAAAACGCTAATTGCGCTGTTTCCATCGGCGATACCTGACTCGCCAATGGCGTCGCCCGGATTCGCGACAATCAAGAAGTTCTCGTAAATTCTGACCGAGCTTTGGCTGTCAAAGTCACCCTCATCGGCGTCTCCGACCGAGCCAGTTGCGTAGGCGCCGAGTTCCACCAGGCTGCCATCCTCGCTAACTGAAAAGCCAACCGCGTGATTCCCGCGCGCATCGTTGGTTTGTGTGTATAAAAATTGTGTGCGCGTGGGCGCTTCTGCACTCTCGTCGCTATCGCCCGGGGTCGAAGAATCCGCGGATGAATTATCCGAACTGCAGCCCACCATGAAGCTCGCGATAAAGAGTGTGCTAAAGAGTAAGACTGTTGATGTTAGGGGAATCAATTTTGTCATTAATAGAACTTCACGCATTGAGATGCTCAAATGATAATGCTTGAGATTCGTTAGTTACATATTTTCCCGAAACGATATCTTATACTTAGCGGGTGGCTGGAACGTCTGCTCGCGGACGGCGAGAGCAAAAACGAGAACAAAAAAGAAATCTGCGGGCGTAATTTGCTCCGCTTTATGGGGTGATGCATGGAAATGAGTGAATTGTTAAGGCCTTTCATCACACTTTTAGTGGTGATTGATCCGATCGGTACCATTCCCGTGTTCATCCATGCAGTGCACCAAGTCCCCAAGCGGTTGCACCTCGCTATTGCGATCCGGGCCGTGCTTATTGCAGCCTCAGTGCTGACAGGCTTCCTGCTGCTTGGCCAGTTATTGATTGAAGCACTAGGTTTAAGGTTGGCGGCGTTTGAAATTGCCGGCGGCATTATTCTGTTTCTATTCGCCATGCAAATGATGTTTGGCCCTTCTAAGCCCCAGGCTGAAATTGCCGAGAGTCGTCTTGAGGACGACGAATATTTGAGTGCCGCTGCCTTCCCACTGGCGATGCCTTCAATCGCCAGTCCCGGCGCGATACTCGCCGTCGTCGTGCTAACCGACTATCGGGTGGTTACAATCGGCGAGCAGGCATTGATTGGCGGATTGTTATATGTCGTCCTATTGATCACCCTTCTATTATTACTGATTGCAGGGCGCATCCATCGGGTGATTGGCAACACCGGAGCCAGCGTTGTCAGTCGGGTCATGGGAACCGTGTTGGCAACGATTGCTCTCGAAGAAATTCTCCGGGGAGTTGAGTCCCTCGGTGTTGTTATGGCGGCCTAATAGCAACACCTTGTCTGTTATTCAGCGTGTCTCACATTCAGCTTAGTGTTGCCTACCTACACTCCGGTGATCGTTATTTTCCTCATTATTATTTTACAAGTTGGGAGCAACGTCCTATTCTGAAGGTCTAAAAGGCAAACCCGTGGTAACGCGGGGACGCAAAGCCAGTGCCCATAGACATGGGTCGAACGGTTACCGAGCAACTGACTACTCGTTAAAAGGGGTCTTTTTATGTATCGAATCTCTCGGTTCTTTGTTGTGCAAGTCGCCAAAACCTGGCCGGCCTTGCTTGTTCTTTGTTCTTTTTTTGTTGCCTCGGCGGGTGCACACGCGCATGGTTATGTTTCCGTGCCAGAGAGCCGATCACTGCTTTGCAAGCAGGGGTTGAATGAGGGTTGTGGTGCAATACAGTGGGAGCCGCAATCGGTTGAGGGGCCTGATGGTTCTCCGCGCTATCCGATCGGTGGACCTTCCGATGGAACTATCGCCGCAGCAGGTTCGCCTGCCTGGTCAGAACTAAACGCACAGACACCTAGCCGTTGGTACAAACACCGTATCGCTGCTGGTCTGCAGACGTTTGAGTGGACGTTTACTGCCAACCACGTTGCAAAAGACTGGCGATATTTTATTACCAAGGCTGGCTGGAATGCGTCTGAGCCTTTAGCGCGACGTGCATTTGAGGCAGAACCTTTTTGCGCATATGACGGCGGTATGGTGCGCCCTCCACTTCAGGTGAGTCACGCCTGTGTTGTCCCTGAGAGATTCGGGTACCACGTTATTTTAGCGGTGTGGGATGTCGGCGATACCGCGGCGTCCTTTTACAACGCCATTGATGTGCAGTTTGGTGGCGACGATATTGCTCTGGAGCCCACAGAATCTGAGGAGGCCACTCTCGATGAAGTTGGTGTTATATCGGGTGCTATAGCCTTGCGTGCCGGAGATAGTCTGGAGACTGTGGTTTTTGATGAATTAGGCGAGAGGCCTGAGTTTAATGTGCGCCTCATCGCGGATCGAGACTTGAGTGGTCCTGAAGCGTCACTTCTGCTGGCCACGGCAATCAATGAGTTTGGTGACTACGCGGCTGGTCGGAGGGATGGCGAGGACGTGACTCCCGAACTCGGGGTAAACCGTATCTATGCAGCTTCACCCATACTGAGAGTAGAGACACGAGCGACATTTACTCCCGTCGAGGCCTTGCAGGTTGAGGTATTAAGTCTGCCTTCGGAAGTCACTCTTGATGAGCAGAATATGAGTGACATTTCCTTCCGCATCCATGTCTCCGATGAATCGGCAGTGTCCGCATCGGTTTACTCCAGTACCGGTCAGCTCATAACAACAAACAGTCGGATTGCGGATGGTGCGTTCGATATGGCGTTGCACCTTCATAACATTGGGGCTGGTGCGCATAACTTAGTCGTTATTGCCACATCGGTCGACGGACAGAGACTTGCACAAGAGACGGTGCCGTTCAGCGTGGTGCCGAGTGTTACCGCACCGGAGGAGACTCCGGAAGAGACACCAGAGCAATCCTGTGAGGCCTCAGACCCGGCAGCGGGCAATTTCCCGCCGTTCTCGCTGCAAACCACCTACCTTGGAGGAGAGACGATAAGTTTCAATGGTTTGGTGTACCGCGCTAAGTGGTGGACGCGCGGAACGATTCCTTCTGAATCTCAGGCCTTTGACTTGATCTCAGACGTACTGCTGAGTTACGACCGCTTCCGAGTCTACGAGGCTGGAGACCGCGCCTTATATGATGATGGGGTATACGAGGCTGAGTGGTGGACCCGAGGCAGTGCGCCCGGGACTGACCCTTGGCGGTATGTGGGCGAAAAATCGCGTTGTGAATGAGTTGTGAGTGACTTGTGAGTGCTTTCTAAGTGAGGGGGGCAGTCATCGATGGATTTCGATGAATGGCTGACCCCCTCGTTTTGCGCTGTGCAACTCGGGGTATTCCTTTACCTTGAATTTTCCCGGCTATTGCAAGAGCAGCAGTGCTGCGGCGCTGAGAAGTGGAGTAAGCGTAAGCACGGTACCTCCAATTCTGAGCGGCATGCTCGAGCGCAAAAATCCAAAGCAAATCCCGTGCATCAATCGCCCCGCGAGAAAGCTGAGCCCCAACGCATGCAGTGTGCTGGGATTTGCACTGCTTTGCTCGAGCAGGTAGAGAAGGATCACCATCATCGGAGCGTATTCGGTTAGGTTCCCGTGTGCTCGAACCGCGCGCTGCAGCATCTCTTCGTCGTCGGTGTTGATGTTCAGAAAGGCGAACACGGGACTACCACGAAGGGCAATTACTCGGAACGATAGAAACACGAGCCAAAGCGCTAGTAGGCTGGCATAGAGTGCTGTGATCATCTTTTTTAATCTCCTTTTTGCGGCGAGTGGCAATTTGCAGGGTTGAGATGTTGAGACACTAACCGATTAAAGCTAGCCATGCCGCATTTTCAAATCAAGGCAGCTACCCTTTGCCCAAGGCGCCGCGCTGACGTCCACTTACCCCCAAATATGTTGATAAGCGAACCAATGATTTCGATCTCCGAATCCCGGCTTGCGGTACTCATATTGGAGAGCTGCGAGTGCTTTACTTTGGCGATCGGACGAACGCCAGACAATGTGGCTGTGACGTGATCTCGAGTCACGGGAGTCTCAATATGGTTGTTTAGCAACGCCAATAGGTAGTCTATCTCAGCCTCGCTGCACTCAATGGGATCAGCCAGCTGATGAGCGTGCTCGGTAGTACCAAGGAGCACCTCATTCGCTGTCTGAGGGATGCAGAAGACGATACGGTTATCGCTAGGAACCTGAAACACGAGCGCGTTGGGGAGGGTTAGCTCCAGCAAAAGATGCGAGCCCCGCACGTGTTCAATTTCGAATTTTGAGTCAATTTTTGCTTTGGTTAGTACCTCACTTACCCAGGGTCCCGCTGCGTTGATCACGTGATCAAACGATGATACGTCGCCATTTACTGTTAGCCTTCCGTTGGTTGTTAGCCCGGAGACGCGGGTATGTGGGTGGATGATGACGCCTGATGAGCGAGCCTCGTCAATCAAGATATCCGCTAAGGCCTGATCATCCATCACAAGATCACAGTAGCTAACCCCGCCCTTCAATTTCTCCGACCTCAAGTCTGGAAAGTGCGCAAGCAGATCGTGTTTGGTGTGGAGGCGACTTCCGCCAAGCGAGTACCTTCCTGCAAGCCACTGATACAAGAGGCTGCCTGCAAATAATGTCGCACGACCCCGCGATGAATCACTGTAGATGGGAAAAAAGAATCGCTGAACGCGGGTCGCGCCAGGGGCGAGACGGCGCCACTCGTCGCGCTCGATGAGTGCCTCTCTGACGAGCTTGATATGCCCTTGCTCTAGATAGCGAATTCCACCATGAAGCATGCGAGATGACTTACTGCTGGTCTGTGCAAATGGAGTGCCAGCGTCGAAAAGGGCCACCTCAAAACCGCGGTTTGCACAGGCTGTTGCGATCGACGTCCCATTTACACCAGCACCTACGACAGCAATTCGCTTTGACACTAAGTTGCCCCTTTTAAACAGTTTGGACAATTACACCGGCGACCACAATATAGGCAACGCTTAGGCAACGCGGCAATTTGCGGGTCACCAGCGCCATAATCAACCAGTAGTTAGCTGACCTTTATAAACCCTGACTGCCAGTAACCCCTGCCGAAGGACTGTCCGTTCTTTGTTTACTGCTTCCTCACTGACTGCTTTCTGTTGCTCTCTCTTTCACGAGATGCACAGTGTACATCGAGATGTTTTGCAGTTTTGTGATGATGTTTTGGAGTAGCAGAAGCAATGTGGCTAAACCTACTTTTCAGGGTGTTTTTTTGAGTTTAAATCGGCAGATAAAGTCCCTACCAAAAAGTGTTAGAAAATTGTCTTTTTTAGCGACGATTTTTCTGGCGTCACACCGATTTATGAATTAAAAATGACAAAAAAAAATGACGTCAAAAATCGAGTGAGAAAATCGCATGACTGAGAGAGCAGGAAGACGAAAAGGCGGCGGCCGCGCCGGCCGACGTGAGGCGAGAGCGAACTCAGGATCTGTCGCAGCACCCTACATCAAGCGAAAGATTCCCTTACTTGAAATCCTCAGTGAAGAGGGGCTTCAACTCATTGAGGACAACGCGGATAAACTCTTGGAAGAGGTGGGTATCGATTTCCTCGATGACCCAGAAGTGCTCGAGCTCTTCAAAGCTGCGGGCGCAAGTGTAGACGGCACTCGCGTTCGCTTTCCAAGCGGTATGTGCCGTCAAATTATTCAGGCTACAGCGCCCTCAGAGTACGTTCAGCATGCTCGCAACCCAGAGCGCAGCGTGACCATTGGTGGTAAAAATACAGTACTGGTGCCCGCCTACGGACCGCCCTTTGCGCATGACCTAGACAATGGCCGGCGCTACTCAACGATTGAAGATTTCCGTAATTTTGTGAAGCTGGCCTACATGGCGCCGGGCATTCATCACTCAGGTGGTACCGTTTGTGAGCCTGTTGATCTGCCGGTAAACAAACGCCACTACGACATGGTTTATAGCCACTTTAAATACAGTGATAAGCCACTCATGGGGTCGGTCACACACTATCGCCGTGCTCAGGATTCGGTAGACATGGCGAAGCTAGTGTTCGGTGAAGAGTTTGTTGATCAGAACTGCGTTTTTACGAGTCTGATTAACGTAAATTCGCCCATGGTGTTCGATGGCACCATGCTGGGATCGCTCAAGGTCTATGCACGCAATAATCAGGCCTGTGTTGTTTCACCCTTTATCTTGGCGGGAGCTATGTCACCTGTCACCGTCGCGGGAACGTGTACGCAAATTCTGGCCGAGGCGATGGCAGGTATTGCGCTGACACAGTTGATTCGTCCGGGCTGCCCGGTTGTATTTGGTACCTTCGCGGCTGCTGTGTCCATGGCGACCGGCGCGCCAACTTTCGGTACACCTGAGCCCAGCCAAGTGATTTACGCGACTGCCGCACTGGCGCGCCGTCTTGGCGTGCCCTACCGAAGTGGTGGTGGTCTCACTGGTTCTAAATTGCCCGATGCACAGGCGGCCTATGAAGCCGCCAACACCTTGCAGACAGCGGCACTTGCTGGGGTGAATTTTATGTTGCACACCGCAGGCTGGCTCGAGGGCGGTCTTGCGATGGGCTACGAAAAGTTTGTTATGGACTGTGATCAGGCAAGCATGCTTGCAGTCCTCCTTGATGGAATGGATCTCTCAGAGAATGCGCAAGCTATGGAGGCCTTCCATGAAGTGGGACCTGGTAAGCACTTCCTGGGGTCGGCGCATACCTTGAGCAATTTTGAATCCGCGTTTTATCGGTCGACCATTGCCGATAACAACAGCTTTGAGCAGTGGTCCGCTGAAGGCAGCCTTGATGCGGCACAGCGAGCGAATGGCGTTTGGAAGAAAATGCTGGGAGATTACGAGCCCCCCGCACTAGATCCAGCGATCGACGAGGCACTGTTAGACTTTATGGCGCGTGAAAAAGCATCTTTCGCCGACAGAGACTACTAGGCGATTAAAGGGGAGATACCAATAATGTCCGATGAAGAAGATATCATCCTTTCGGAGCTTTCTGACGACGATCTCGTCCTTCAGATGCACGACGATTTGTACGACGGGCTCAAGGAAGAAATAGAAGAAGGCACAAATATCCTGCTCGAGCGCGGTTGGTCAGCTGAACAGGTGTTGAGTAAGGCGCTTGTCGATGGGATGACGATCGTAGGCATCGACTTTCGAGACGGGATCTTGTTTGTACCAGAGGTGTTGCTGGCAGCTAACGCCATGAAAGGTGGTATGGCTATTTTGCGACCGCTGCTTGCCGAGACGGGAGCGAAACCCGTAGGCACAATGGTGATTGGGACGGTAAAAGGCGACATCCACGATATCGGCAAGAACCTCGTTGCGATGATGATGGAAGGTGCGGGTTTTGAGGTCTTTGATATAGGAATCAATAACGCGGTTGAAGACTACGTCGCTGCGTTAGAGCGTCACAAGCCAGACATTTTAGGTATGTCGGCACTTCTGACCACGACCATGCCTTATATGAAGGTCGTCATTGACGCGCTGAAAGAGCAGGGCATACGCGATGATTATATTGTGATGGTCGGTGGAGCACCGCTTAACGAGGAGTTTGGTGATGCGGTCGGTGCTGACGCTTATTGTCGCGATGCAGCAGAGGCAGCGGTCACGGCGGTTCGACTCGTCGAAGAGCGTCGCGTCGCTCAAGGCTAACGAACTTGTCGCGCGTCTTGATCATCGGCTGCGGCGCGCTCGCGGCCGAGATTACCGCACTTAAAAAGGCCAACAGTTGGTCAAGCGTCGACGTTCAGTGTTTGGACGCCGCTTTACACAACCGCCCAGAGCGGATTGCAGAGCAGCTTGCGCAGGCGCTGGAAAAGCTTCATTCCAATTACGAAAAGATTGTCATTGCCTATGCTGAATGCGGCACAGGTGGCGGTGTCGATCGCGTGGCTAGGCGTTTTGGTGCTGAGCGACTTCCCGGTGCTCATTGTTACGAATTCTACGCGACCACTGACGTTTTTCGAAGGCTCGCTGAAGCCGAGCCGGGAACGTTTTATCTGACTGATTTTTTAGCGCGTCATTTTGATCGGTTAGTCATCGACGATATGAAACTTGACGATCATCCCGAGCTAGAGGAGATGCTATTTGGGCATTACCGGAAAGTGGTATATCTCGCCCAAACGGTTGACGCTACATTGCGCGACGCAGCAACGGCAGCGGCTGAAAGATTGGGACTTCCACTTGAGGTGATCGACACCGGTTATGGCTCGCTGTCCGATAGCCTAGAGGCTCAACTGATAGCTGTTTGTTGAATATGTGAGGGGGTAGTAACGCGTGCAACGAATTGATGTTTATTGGCGGGATATTCCTTCGCAAGTTTTGATCAAAAGAGGGAGGGAGCGCGGAAAATACTTATTAGAGCATCGGTTTCAGGCGGCTATTGATCGAGCGGCCATGCGCGCGGGTAAGGGCGGGAGCGACGCTTATCTCGAGGAGTGGCGACGGATCACAACCTCGATCGAGTCGGATTTAAGTGCGCAAGATCTTGCCGTTGAGATAGGTAAAAAAATTGAGTCCGAGGTGACTGATGAGATGCTCGCCAACTGGATCAAAAACAAAGGATTTGAAGACGCGAATTAGCTTGCATCTCGGGCTCTGAGACGTTACACATCGCGACTTAAGAGCAGCCCGGTACTCGGTCAAGCTGTAGTTAGCCGACTATCAGTAAATAGTTAATAACAGGCAGTAGATATTTAATAACAGGCGTGCACGTCAAGAAAATAAGTGCATCGGAGACACTCATGACCACAACCATAATTAGCTCGGCCACAAAAGAAGTTCGTATCGGTTTTGATCAACCATTCGTGGTTATCGGCGAGCGCATTAACCCCACTGGACGCAAGATTCTTGCTGAAGAAATGAAAAACGGTGATTACAGCCGTGTTGAGGCTGATGCGCTTGCGCAGGTTGCTGCAGGTGCGCATATGCTGGATGTGAACGCAGGTATTCCACTCGCTGATGAGCCTCGAATTCTCGCGGAGGCTGTGCAACTTGTTCAGTCGGTCACTGACGTCCCCTTAAGTATTGATTCCTCAATTGTGGAAGCGTTGGAGTCAGGGCTTTCCGTCTATCAAGGTAAAGCCTTGG
This sequence comes from Luminiphilus sp., assembly GCA_965660865.1. Taxonomy (GTDB): domain Bacteria; phylum Pseudomonadota; class Gammaproteobacteria; order Pseudomonadales; family Halieaceae; genus Luminiphilus. Next base: position 19,307 of record CBFIBL010000029.1, on the reverse strand, counting down.
TGAATTCGGTAACGGGTGAGGACGAAGTCCTCGAGCGAGTGCTCCCTCTCGTGGCTAAGTATGGGGCTGCTGTTGTGGCTATCTCAAATGACGAGACCGGCATTTCGGAGGACCCGAACGAACGGTTCAACGTAGCCAAGAAGATTGTCGAGCGCGCAGCCGACTACGGTATTTCGCACCAAGATGTTGTCGTCGATCCACTTGTCATGCCGATTGGTGCTATCAACCAAGCGGGTGTCCAGGTCATGGAGTTAGTTCGTCGCCTTCGTACAGAACTCAAGGTCAATACGACTTGTGGCGCGTCAAACGTAAGCTTTGGTCTCCCTAATCGAAACGGTATCAATGCAGCATTCCTCACCATGGCGATGGGTGCGGGTATAACGTCTGCGATTACGAGTCCACTGCACGCTGAAGTGATGCAGGCCGTGAGAGGTGGCGATGTCATGATGGGACACGATCCTGACTGTGCTAACTGGATCAAAGCTTATCGTGAGCCCGCACCGGAAGGGGCTGGCGCGCGTCGCGGTCGTTCGGGTCGTCGAAGGGGCTAACGCGCAGACGTGTCTGTCGAGCAGGTCAAAGTACTCTTTTTGCCATCGGGAAAGCGGGGCGAGTTTGCAAAGCACACCCGACTGCTCGAGGCTGCTCGAATACTCGGCGTTGACATCGACTCGGTCTGCGGGGGTCGCGGTCTGTGCGGTCGTTGTCAGATCGCCTGCATGTCCGGGACGTTTCAGAAGCACAAGATGACCTCGAGTCCGGAGCATCTCTCTCCACTTGTTGCAACCGAAGTTAAATTTAACGAGCGAAAAGGTCCTCTCCCTGAGGGGCGACGCCTGAGTTGCCATGCTGAATTACTCGACGACGTGATTATCGATGTGCCTCCCGAAAGTCAGGTACATCGTCAAATTATCCGTAAAGACGCCGAGCATCGCGATATTCAGCTGAATACGGCAACTCGCTTGTATTTTGTAACGCTGCCCGAGTCGACGCTTGAGGATGCGCGGGGTGAGTCAAAGCTCTTACTTGAAGCACTGGCGAAAGATTGGGAGCTTACTGATTTAGCGATAGAGACGTCTGAACTTGTAAATCTCCAAACTGCTCTTGCGTCGGGTGATCGTGGCGTAACTGTTGCCGTCTTTGAATCTCGAAAGATAATAGGCATCTGGTCGGGCCTGTTTGAATCACCCCGAGGCGTCGCAGTTGATGTGGGGTCCACCACAGTTGCGGCACACCTGTGTGACCTTGCCACAGGCGATGTGCTCGCATCAGCGAGCGTGATGAACCCGCAGATTCCGTTTGGCGAAGATCTCATGAGTCGCGTGAGTTACATCATGATGCACCCCGAGGGTGCTGAGGCGATGAGCGCTGCGATTCAGACTGCGCTTAGCAAACTGTTTGTAGAGCTTACGGATCAGCTGGGCGAGACCACCGATAATATATTGGAGATCTCGCTAGTCGCCAATCCAATCATGCACCATTTGGTTCTGGGCATTAACCCGGTCAATTTGGGGGGAGCCCCGTTTGCGCTGACGGTCGACGAGGCGGTAACGCTGAAGGCAACTGATTTGGGGCTGGATGCACACAAGCAAGCACGGCTTTTCGTACTGCCCTGTATTGCAGGTCATGTAGGTGCGGACACCGCAGGTGTGATTCTAGCTGAGAGTCCCGATACCGATGATGCCATGAGTTTGATTGTCGATGTGGGCACTAATGCAGAAATCGTTCTGGGCAATAAAGACCGACTATTGGTTTGCTCAAGTCCGACAGGGCCCGCTTTCGAGGGAGGTGAGATCAGCGCAGGGCAGCGGGCCACTGCTGGGGCAATTGAACGAGTGCGAATCGATCGTGAAACCCTCGAGCCTAAATTCAGAGTGATTGGATCGGAGCTTTGGTCTACCGATGCCGATTTCAGTGAGTCGACCCGCGATCTAAGTATTACGGGTATCTGCGGCTCTGGCATTATCGAGGTAATCGCCGAAATGTTTCTTGCAGGCATTATTTCAGAGGACGGCATTGTTGACGGAGCGCTCGCCAAGCGCACGTCACGCGTTCGCGCCCATGGCCGCACCTGGTCTTATGTGTTGCATTTTGCCGAGGATGAGTCTCAGCGCGATATCGTCGTGACGCAAAACGACGTACGTCAGATCCAGCTCGCAAAAGCTGCACTCTACGCTGGTATTAAATTACTCATGGACAAGATGGAGGTCTCCGCGGTGGATCGTATCCGCCTTGCTGGTGCCTTTGGGAGTCATATCAGCGTTGAGCACGCCATGGTGCTTGGATTGATACCGGATTGCTCGCTCCATCATGTCTCGTCCGCCGGAAATGCCGCAGGTGTTGGGGCGCGAATCGCTCTTTTGGATCATGGTGCACGCGAGAGTATCCAGCGCACTGTCAACAAGGCTGAGCGTATCGAGACGGCAACGGAGACAGATTTTCAGGATTATTTCGTCGCCGCCATGGCGTTTCCCCATAAGTCAGATCCGTTCTCGCATCTATTCTCCGTTATCGAGCGGCCGGCACAGAAGGCGTCTGATGCGCTTGAAGCGCCTCGCAGACGACGCCGTCGCGGCTAGCTAAACCTTCTCAGAGAGGACTAGGCTGTATGAATAAAGACCACGCACTTCCTTTTCCAGCCGGTCGTCCGGATCCCTACAAGCAGCTTGTCGACGAACCCACCTTCGATCCGAACAAACATCTTGCTCTGGGGTTACCTAGTGAAACATTTAAATTAGGTGAATTGGGCTATCAAGAGAGCGAGTTAGAGGGGTTTGCCTCAGATTTTGCCTACAGCTCAGCCTTCCGTATCTTGTCTGATGAAGGTGTTGAGGCAATGCGGCACGTCTGTGAGCAAATTTACGATAACCGTAATGCAAGCGCGGGTACGGGTGCAAACCGCTTGGGTAGCTACGCGCGAGGTGCGGGCTATCGCTCGACGTTCATCCGCAATTTTTGTGACTCCCCTGAACTAGCAGCCCATCTGTCAGAGATTGCAGGCACGCGACTTGGGAGACATTCCGTGCCTGCGGTTGCCTGCGGCATAAACTATGCACCCGAGGACATCACGCGCGCCGTCGATACCTGGCATGTGGATTCGGTGGGCTTCGATATCGTCATGATGGTCACCGACCCGCATGTCCTTAAAGGCGGCGAATTCCAAGTCTTCCAAGGGACTAAGCAAGAAGGACAGGCATTACTCGGTATTGAGGGAGAGGAGGGTCGTGACGCCCAACTGCCGTCAGAGCGGGTAACGACGATTCCGTTTCCTGACGCCGGTTATGGCTTTTTACAACAGGGAACGATGATCTTCCATCGCGCCTGTCGTTTGCTCGAACGCGCAAGTCGCATCACCATGATCCCCTCGTTTGAAGTGTTGCCAGCTTCCGCGCACGATTCGACGAATACGCTCAATATGGCCGACTGGGAGGACCCTGCGATTCGGCCTGAATTGGCGCGCCACGAGCTTTGGCGGACGTCGGCTCGTTTGGACGCGCTATTGAATGATATCCGGCTGTCGGATGACCCCGAGGCACTGGGGGAGAGAATGGCTGAGGCAGTCGCAAGTTTGAATGCCTTCAGCGAAAAATTACGGAGGCAGTCGTGATGAGTCACGCCCATGTATTGACGGGAAAATCGGTCTTAGTTACTGGCGCTGCTGGCTGTATCGGCGCGTGGGTCGTGAAGATTTTGTCTGAGTCTGGCGCGCATCCTGTCGTTTTTGACATCGTTGAAAATCGTCAGCGGCTAAACCTAATCATGGATGGCGCTGATGATGTGGCGTGGGAGTGCGGTGATATTGCAGACTACGCGCGCCTGCGATCAGTATGCGCACAGTATCGCGTTGAAGCTGTGATTCATCTTGCGGCGTTGCAGGTGCCTTTTTGTAAGGCAGATCCGGTTGGTAGCACCCAGATAAATGTTATGGGCAGTATCAATATTCTCGAAGTGGCGAGGCAACAGTCCATTTCTCGGCTGAGTTATGCGAGTTCGATTGCTGCGCCAGCGATGACGTCTGCTAACGCCTTATCGACGCTCTATGGTGCGCATAAAGTCTGCGGTGAGCAAATGGCAGCTGTTTATTGGCAGGACTGGGGGGTTCCCAGTGTCGGCATTCGTCCCGGCATTATCTACGGGCCTGGTCGCGACCAAGGGATGAGTTCGGCACCGACGATAGCGATGCTCGCCGCGTCAGCAGGGCGAGATTACGAAACGCCCTTCACCGGCGACGTCGCTTTTGTCCATGTTGAGGACGCAGCCCAGCGGTTTATTGCAGCAGCAGCAAAGAACTATGAGGGTGCTCACGTCTTTGATATGAATGGTACACCCGCCTCTGTCGATCAGATCTTGGATCTTGTCAGGGCACATGCACCTCATGTCGCGTTGACTGCTTCGGGTGACGCTATGCCATTTCCTGCCAATAACGATGATGGGGCTTTAGATACCTTGCTACAGATCAAGCCGTACCGCTCCATTAAGCGCGGTGTTGAGGACACAATGGCGACTTTCGAGGCGGCGCGTTCGCGTGGTATTTCACTGGACGCACTATTTACTCAAATAATGGAGAAGCACGCATGAAATTGGTAAGAGCCGGCGAATTAGGAAGTGAGAAGCCAGGAGTCATAGATGACACGGGTGTTATTCGTGATCTCAGCGAGTTAATTTCTGATTGGGACTACCGAAGTCTAGTGCCCTCGGTAATTGAGCAAGTCCGATCGGTTGACCTGAGCACGCTTCCTGCGCTTGATGCGGATACTCGATTAGGCGCGCCTATCTCCCGCCCTGGAAAAATAGTCGGCTGCGCGCTGACCTACGGCAAGCACGCGGCGGAAGCTGGTATGGAGCCGCCCGCCGAGCCTATGTTTATGTTGACCGCAGCGAGCGCAATTACGGGACCTACTGATTCGATAGTGATCCCCGAAGGTGGCACGCAGCTCGATTGGGAAGCTGAATTGGCTGTGGTTTTCTGTCAAGCGGGCAAGAACATTCCTGCTGCTGACGCAATGAATTACGTTGCCGGTTTTTGCACGAGTAATGATGTTTCTGAGCGCGTGTTCCAGCTTGAGCGTGGCTCTCAGTGGACCAAGGGTAAAAGCGCTGACACGCTGAAGCCGCTTGGTCCATGGCTAGTCACGAAAGACGAGGTAGGTGATCCCAATCAGCTGGATATTAGTTGTCAGGTAAACGGTGAGACGATGCAGTCCAGTAATACCTCGGACATGATGTATAGCATTGCGGAACTCGTATCGATTTTATCCAACTATGTGAGCTGGCAGCCGGGCGACGTGTTGATGACCGGTACGCCCCCCGGTGTCGGATATGGCATGAGGCCACAGCAGTATCTGCAGCCGGGCGATGTGGTCGAGGTTGTGATCGACAAACTCGGAAGTCAGCGCAGCGTAGTCACTAGCCCACAAAACAATTACTCAGCGCCTGTTCCCTTCGTATGAGCACGTCGTCCCGGATTGTCTTAGTCACAGGTGCCGCGCAAAACATCGGTGCGGCGATTGCGGAGCGCTTCCTGAAGGCAGGTGATACTGTCATTTGTGCTGATTTGAATGCGCCCGAAAATCCGAACGTTGCCTTCATCGAAACCAATGTTGCTGATGAGACGAGTGTTTCTGCCTTGATGGCGCAGGTTGAAGCGAAACTTGGACACCTGGATGTTCTCGTGAATAACGCGGGGATTTGCGTTGAGACGCCAATCCATGAGCTTGCTGAGCAAGACTGGGATCGTGTGATGGCGGTCAACGTAAAGAGCACATTCCTGACGACTAAGCACGCACGCAAACTCCTCTCGAACCCAGCCGCTACTGCGCCGGCCATCGTAAACATCAGTTCGATTGAAGGGCTGGGCGCAAACCCATTGCACAGCGTTTATGCCGCATCAAAGGCAGCGGTTGCCGCCTTCACTCACAATACCGCGCTCGAGTACGGGCCTTTGGGTATTCGGTGCAATAGTGTCGCTCCCGGTTGGATTAATACACCATTTAACGAGCAGCTACTGGCGGCCTATCCAGATCGCCAGGCGGTTGATGAGGCGATTGAAGCGCTTCATCCGGTGGGTCGCCTCGGTCTTCCTGAAGATGTCGCAAATACCGTGTTCTGGTTGGCGAGCAGCGAGTCGGGGTTTGTCACTGGACAGGAGTTCGTCGTAGACGGTGGGCGACTTGCCAAGCTACCACTCCCCAACCTATAGATTAGGCATTAGAGGTAAGCGTCCAAGGAGGCGCGAGAATGAGCCAACGGCGGATAGCAATTATTAGCGGTGCGGGAAGTGGTGTTGGAGCCGCTTGCACAAAGGCGTTTGCAGCGCGCGGGTCGCACTGTGTGTTGATTGGGCGCGACAGGCAAAAGTTAAAGGCTACGGCGTCAAAGCTTGCACGCGATGACGGTGCCGAAATACTCATTTGCGCGGGTGATATCACGGAGTCAGCTTTTTCTGACGACGCTTTGTCCCGAGTCATAAAGCAATTGGGTGTAGCGCCTATCGATCTCGTGAATTCCGCGGGTGTCATCGTCAGAAGAACCGCAGAGTCGACCACCGATGATGAGTGGCAACGCGTAATGACAACGAACGTTGATGGTGTTTTTTATCTGAGCCGCGCTGCAGTCAAGGTGGCACCTCCGGGTAGCTCAATCGTTAGTGTCTCCTCAACGTGTGGTCAGGTAGGCGCTGCGGGTTTAGCGGCTTATTGCGCGAGCAAAGGCGCTGTCGATCAACTGACTCGAACAATGGCTCTCGAATTGGCTTCGAGAGACATCACTGTGAATGCGGTAGCGCCGGGGGCAATTAATTCTCCCATGCTTTTCTCCGAGCATGATGACCCCTCTATGGAAGCGTCGGTTGTGACACGCAATGAGTCGAGTATTCCCATGGGGCGTGTCGCCGAGCCGGAGGAGGTTGCGGCAGCGATTGTTTTCCTGTCTGAGCAACGCCACATCACGGGCACTGTGCTCTCCGTTGACGGCGGGTACGTCGCGCAGTAGGACACTTATGAAGCTTAAGAAGATCAGCATCTACCAACACGATTTACCGGTAAAGAATGGCCCTTATCGGATGGCAAATGCCTCCGTCTATGAACTCGATACAACGCTGGTAAGGTTGGAAAGCGAGTGCGGTACCATTGGATGGGGAGAGACCTGTCCGGTTGGACCCACTTATGCACCGAGTCATGCATCGGGCGCCAGAGCGGCGTTGATCGAGATGGCGCCGTCCCTCATTGGCGCAAGGCTTGATGAACCATTAACACTTCATCGCCAAATGAACTCGCTACTCAATGGGCACCGCTATGCGAAGGCCGCAATCGATATCGCAGCATTTGATGCGCTCGGTAAGAAGACCGGAAGATCTGTTGCCTCGCTGCTTGGCGGCGCCGCCGTCAATCGTGTTCCCTCGTATTACGCAAGCGGCGTTGGGACGCCTGACGATATTGCAAAAATTGCCGCGGAGAAGGTCGCAGAGGGTTACCCCAGAATGCAGATAAAGATCGGCGGCAGGCCCGTTGCTGAGGATATTGCTGTTGTTCGAAAAGTTTGGGAGACCGTCGGTGGCCGTATGCGACTCGCTGTCGATGGCAACCGAGGGCTAACAACCGCCGATGCGATTACGTTGAGTCAGGCCTGTTCCGATATTCCCTTTGTATTGGAACAGCCTTGCGATTCGCTCGAGGAGATAACCAGTGTAAAGCCGATGCTCAATCACCCGGTGTTTGTCGATGAGTCGGCTGTTGATATGGCGACAGTGTTGCGCGTCGCAGGCTCAGGTGTTGCTGACGGCTTCAGCATGAAAGTGACTCGAATTGGTGGCTTACAGCCAATGTCTGTTTTCAGGGATATCTGTGAGGCGCGAAATTTGCCTCACACTTCCGATGACTCATGGGGAGGAGACATTATCGCAGCGGCTTGTGTTCAACTGGGAGCAACAGTGGCTCCCAATCGCCTACAGGGCGTTTGGTTGGCACAGCCGTACATTGAAGGCCATTACGATTCTAAAAATGGCATTGTGATTCGCGATGGTCACATTGATGTGCCTGCGGGTCCTGGCTTGGGTGTGGTGCCAGACGAGGGTGTGTTCGCCAATGAAGTGGCTTCATTCTAATTCCGGTTACGCAGTGGCGAATACGTGGGCAGCAGGGGTTAGATAGATATCGTTACAACGCACGCAGGGTCGAAAAAAAAGCAGGGCCCGCGGTCTAAGTAGACCAGAGCCGCGAGTGCGATAGTTAGAAGGGGTCAAAGCGGAGAGCAACGGCGTTAGTGCAATGATAGGACTTAAGAAGAAAGCAAAAAGCAGAAAAAAGGCTCAAGAAACGTAGGAGAAGGAAAGGGGCCCGAGGCCCCTTTTTTATCTAACTCACCAACGCGTTGTTAGCTCTTTGGTCGCTCGTTTGTTGGGTCTAAAAGTGCACCATAGCCAACCTTCATCACCTCAGCCTCGTAGTTCTCGCCGAAGTACTCGATAAGCACAATGTCACCCTCATTCGCTTTGTCGGCAGGTAGGTAACCCATGGCGATGTTTACCCCAAGACTGGGTCCAAAGGACATGCTTGTGGTGTACGAACGCCGGCCGTACGAATCGATGAGGACTTCTTTCGACTCCCGATCGAGGATTGGCCAGTTACCGATGGGGTAGCGCACAACACCGTTGCTATCCGTCGTGTCTTTGAGGACCAATGTGCAGAGATAGGCCGCTTGCTCGTCGAGTTCCCGCTGCTGCACATACGCCTCTTTACCGTGGAAATCAGCGGCTTTGACCTTGGGTCGTGCGAGGGCAGCCTCGTAGAGGTTGTAATCGGTCTCGAGGTCGGCATTTTGTAGCCGTAAGCTCTTCTCAAGACGCCGGCTGTTGGCGTAGGTCTCAATGCCGACGGGTGTGACACCCAGTTCGAACAACGCATCCCAGATAGCGAGGCCGTCAGAAAACGGGAAGTAAAGCTCCCAGCCCTGCTCGCCGACATAGCTAATGCGGAAGGCCCACACCTTGATACCGCAGACCGTGATTTCCTTGGTTGTCGCGAATGGGAAAGCCTTGTTGGAGATGCTCTCAGGGTCATCCATAAGCTTGGCGAGGGTGGCGCGAGCCTCAGGGCCCCACAAACCCAATGTAGATAGTTCCTCACTGCGATCGTGAAAGGTGACACTGGGGAAGCCCCTGCGCTCGCTCATGTCGCGCATCCAGACATAGTCGCGATTGCCTGTGTCACCACCACAGACCACCCTGTAACAGTCATCTGCGAGTCGGATGATGGTCAGGTCGGAGCGAATACCACCGGCTTGATCGAGGAAGTGAGTATAGACACCCTTTCCAAGTGCAGTGTCCCCGCCAACTTTTGCCACAGAGAGGTATTCCATCAGCGCTTCAGCGTCAGGACCTTCAACATCGAAGATAGCGAAGTGTGAGAGGTTGATCATGCCAACGCCGTCGCTCATGGCGAGCTGTTCTGCGTTCGAGACTTCCCAGAAGTGACGGTTATCCCACTCAGCCCCTCTCAAGGGGACCTGGTCGCGATATTTGTTGAGCAGAGTTTCTTCATTTGCCGCGTATCCGTGGGCGCGCTCCCAACCGGCGACTTCCATGAAGTAACCACCGAGCGCCACTTCACGCTCATAGAATGGGCTTACACGCATGCCGCGAGATGTGGCGAAGGGTTCACGCGGGTGTACCGCGGGTGTGTAAACTTTCTGCGATGATTCATAGCAGTGACCGCGAATGTACTCGTCGGTCTTTTGAATGGGATAGTGACGCGCAGGATCGATGCTGTGCGGATCGATGCTTGTGCGTCCATGCGTCATCCATTCCGCCAACAGCTTGCCAGCACCCGGGCCATCTTTGACCCAAACCGCCTCGCAAAGCCACAGATTCCTCGCTTCAACGGACTCGCCGATAATAGAACCGCTGTCCACAGTCACCGACAGCAGTCCGTTGAACGATCGACGTTCTTCCCAGCCAAGCTCCCCTAAGATCGGCGTTAGTTCGATGGCGCGCTCAAACGCATCCATGACTTGATCAAGCGTCATGTCGCGCATTGAGGGTGAGAGACGCGCTTCACCGGGCTCAGCAATGTCACGCGGCTCCACGAGTCGTGGTTCGGTGGGCTCATAGTAGCCCCATTCGAGCAGACCGCCTTCGGGTGTTGTTGGGTCTCCTGTATCGCGCACATAAGCTGAGTTGCCCTGATCGCGCAGTAAAGGATAGACAATGTCTTTGCCAGTACCTTCGAGGTGATCCCAAGGTCCAAAGAACAATAATGGGTGCTCGAGCGGCATCAGCGGCAACTTCACGTTGGCTGTTTCGGAAATCAACGAACCCCAAATGCCGGCACACAGCACGATGTGGTCTGCCATGATGGTGCCCTTTGGCGTCTCGACACCGACAGCAACACCATCGTCAACCAGAACTTTGGTGGCTGGGGTGTAGGCGAATGTCTTGAGCTTGCCACTTGCGACCGCTTCGTCAACCAGATCCCCAGCTACTTTTTGGGAGCGAGGTGTTACAAGCCCTGCCTCCGGGTCCCACATAGCACCTTGGATCTCATCTTCCTCGAGAAGCGGGAATTTTTCTTTCGCTTCCGCTGCCGAAATCATGTGAGCCTTCGTGCCAAATGCTTTACCGGAACCGACCTTGCGAATGAGTTCCAGCATGCGGTCGTCGTCATCCTTACGAGCGACTTCTAGGCCGCCAATTTCAATGTAGTTTCCGCGCTTTTTGTAGAACTCACGGCTGTAGTTACTCGTCCAGACAGTGAGCTTGTCATGCGAGGTCATGTAGCAGAAATCAGACGCATGCGAGGTCGATCCGATGTCCGTTGGAATAGCTGATTTCTCCAGCCCTACGATGTCGTCCCAACCCTCTTCGATGAGATGATGAACTACCGATGCACCGACAATGCCCCCTTGTCCGATCACAACAACTCGCGCGTGTTTTGGTAGGTCTGCCATGAACGTCTCCTCTGGCAAATTTATTGTTCTGACGTTGGCGAGTGTATTCGGAGGAGAGACGAAACGAAACAGAATTCAGCGCGATTTTTCGGTGCTTTCTAGGGCGATATTCCGGATTACCCCCGACGTGGTAGCGAGCGGTTCGCGAGGTCTGCGGGTTGTCGGTGCCGCAGTGAATTTTCTGGGGTCAACGTCAGTATTAAGTAGGTTAGATACAGTGTTACGGCGGGTGATTATTTTCGGACAGGATTTTTGTAAAGTGTTTGCAGAGCGACCGAAATCTAGTTGTCTCATTACGTTCGCCCTCGCCCTCTCCCTCTCCCTCTCCCTCTCCCTCTCGCTCTCATTTGCGTGGGAAATTCGGACGGCCGCTATAGTAAAAGCTGCTGTGGTGAACCAGAGCACGCTAAAGGTATGGTTAAAAAAGCGCGGTCGCAAAGTGCCCGCGCTTGCTGGATCCAACGAATCGGCGTACACCTGTGTGAGCGAGCCACAAGAGGGTGATGCCCAAGAGACGCATCGGAGCGAGTAATAGAGAATGGTGGAGGGTCTGATGTCGAACAGTAATGAAACGATTACGGCCGTCAGCGGTGTGAGTGTGGGTCACGTCACTGACGAGAAAAATGCCACAGGCGTGACCGTAGTTCGATTTGCGGGTGACGGCGCTTGCGCAAGTGTCTCGGTTCGAGGAGCTGCGCCCGGCACTCGAGAGACTGATTTGTTGAAGCCTGGAAATCTAGTCGACAAAGTGCATGCGATTGTTATCACCGGAGGTAGTGCTTTCGGACTCGATGCTGCCTCAGGTGTTACGGCAGTTCTGGAACAAGAGGGTCAAGGCCTTGGTGTTTTGCCCGATGTTGTTGTGCCAATAGTGCCGGCGGCCGTCCTTTTCGATTTAGCCATTGGTTCTTCGTTAGTTCGTCCCACGGCACAGTGGGGTGTGCGTGCTGCAAGCGAGGCCTCCTCAGAGCCGGTGGCGTCGGGAAATATAGGTGCTGGTACAGGCGCGACTGTTGGCAAGCTGGCCGGCCCTCTGTTTGCAACGAAGGGTGGGCTAGGGAGTGCCTTGTTAGCACTACCCAACGGAACCAAGGTCGCTGCGCTCGTTGCCGTCAACGCGGTCGGTGAGGTCGTTGATAGTTCCAAAGGAGCCGTCGTTGCGGGTGTCCGGGGAACGGAGGTAGGCACTTATCGTTCCGCAGTCGATATTGCCCTGGGGCTCTCTGATGAGGATGGACCTATTGGATCCAATACAACGCTTGGTGTTGTTGTTACGGATGCACCCTTTTCTAAAGCGGATCTGCAGAAAGTGGCCGAGATGGCGCACGATGGTTTTGCGAGAGCGATTCGGCCGGTGCACACGCAATTCGACGGAGATACTATTTTTGCCGTCTCTACGTCTGCAAAAGATAACAGCGCGGCTGCGGGCTCAGATTCAGGAGAAATTCTCAATTCGGTGGGTGTGGCGGCAGCCAAAGTGATCGAACAGGCTATTTTAGATGCTGTAAACGCAGCAGAGTCTCTCTGTGGGTGTATTGCTAGTCAGGATTGGTAAACGCAATTGAAAGTGCGAGCACGCGTCTGCAGTATCCCAATTACTGCCGTTTTTCTGGGTTCTTCCCTTGACGCGTTAGTGGGGAATCCCTAGACTCCCGCTCCTTAGTCGCAGTGCCATTGGCGCTGTGGAAATGCCTTCGACGATACCGGCGTCGAAACAAGGGGCATTGCAAAGACTTGATGCGGGGTGGAGCAGCCTGGTAGCTCGTCGGGCTCATAACCCGAAGGTCGTCGGTTCAAATCCGGCCCCCGCTACCAACATAGCGCGAGTGTTTAGCGCTGCATTTGAGGCCCCTTGTTCGGGCCTTTTTTGTGTCTGTAATTTGCCGAGGACGGCGATGAATACGATGGGTGGTAAAGAGAGCCAGTTGCTCACCATGCTTGAACCGACAGTAGATATGTTGGGCTACGAGCTATGGGGCTTGGAGCTGCTCAGCCCTAATCGCAGACCGACTTTGCGGATTTATATCGACCGCGAGCAGGGCGTCACAGTCGATGACTGTGCCTCTGTCAGTCGCCATCTGGGCGGTGTGTTAGACGTTGAAGATCCCTTTGTAGGCGAATACACACTTGAGGTGTCGTCACCTGGGATCGATCGTTTGCTATTTAAGCGCGAACAATTCGCTGCGTATGAAGAGCAACCTATCGACGTAAAGCTGCGTTTTCCGTTCGAGGGTAGACGAAAGTTCCGAGGATGGTTTCTGGGGTTCGATGGCGATGACATTATTGTGCGCGTGGACAAGCACGAGTATCTGTTGCCGCTGAGCAGTATAGATAGGGCCCGCGTGGAGCCAACGCCAGATTGGATAGAACGGGCGAGACCTGCCGTGGTAACAGAATTAAACGAAAGCGTTAAAGAGGGCGATGCAGTCCTCGACAATCACAGTGAGACATAGGGAATGAACAAAGAAATTTTGATGGTCGCCGAAGCTGTTTCTAATGAAAAAGGCGTTTCCGAGGACATTATCTTCGAGGCAATCGAGCTGGCACTCGCCACCGCCACAAAGAAGCGGTACGAAGAGGAGTCAGACATCGAGGTTATTATTGATCGGAGCTCGGGAGACTACGTCACCAAACGCAAATGGCTGGTTGTTCCTGACACCGAATTAGCGTTACTCGGCACACAATTTACCACCGAAGAGGCTATTGAGGTGGATGAAAGCCTAAGACCCGGCGATGTCCACGAAGAAGTAGTTGATAATATCGGCTTTGGTCGAATTGCAGCACAGACCGCCAAGCAAGTCATCGTTCAACGTGTTCGTGAGGCTGAGCGTGCACAGGTAGTAGACCTCTACAAGGATCGCTTGGGTGAGCTGCTCGCGGGTACTGTGAAAAAAGTGACGCGCGATAATATTATTTTAGACCTTGGCAATAATGCCGAGGGCTTGTTGCCTCGCTCAGAACTTGTGGGCCGTGAAACATTTCGCATGAATGATCGAGTTCGAGCGATTCTGACAGAGATAAACGAGGAAGCGCGTGGTCCTCAGCTCATCATGTCTCGGGCCTGTAAAGAAATGCTTATAGAGCTTTTCAAAATTGAGGTGCCGGAGATCTCTGAGGGCGTTATTCAAATTCGCTCAGCGTCGCGAGATCCCGGCTCACGAGCCAAAATTGCGGTAAAGACTGGTGATCAGCGAATTGACCCCGTCGGCGCCTGTGTGGGCATGCGCGGTTCGCGTGTTCAAGCGGTATCAAACGAGCTAGATACTGAGCGTGTTGACATCATTTTGTGGGACGATAATCCCGCGCAGCTTGTGATTAACGCCATGTCGCCTGCCGAGGTCGAGTCGATCGTCGTTGATGAAGAAAGCAACACCATGGAGGTTGCAGTTGCAGAAGACAACCTTGCGCAAGCGATAGGTCGGGGAGGCCAAAACGTTCGGCTCGCATCTGACTTAACAGGCTGGACTATCAACGTTATGAGTACGGACGAGGCGATTGAGAAGCAGGAAGCCGAGGCCGGTGAGGTTATGGAGACCTTCATGAAGGCTCTCGATGTCGACGAGGACGTGGCAACGGTCTTGGTCGAGGAGGGTTTCACAACCGTTGAAGAGGTCGCCTACGTCCCTCTGGAGGAGATGGCTGATATCGAGGGCTTCGATGAAGATATTGCCGAGGAACTTCGCGCACGAGCCAAAGATGCATTGTTGACCATGGCAATTGCCTCTGAAGAGGAGCTTGGCGCGAACGAGCCAGCGCAAGACCTGCTTGAGATGCGCGGTATGGATAAGCAGCTTGCTTATGTCCTTGCCAATATGGAAGTAATCACAATGGAAGATCTTGCCGAGCAGAGTGTTGATGAGCTTATGGAGATCGAAGGTATGACTGAGGAATGGGCGGCTGAGCTCATTATGACTGCTCGTGAACCGTGGTTTGCGGAAGAGGGAGAGACTGCCTAACCAATTTAGGTATCAGTAGGTAGACGATCAACAGCGAGATTAGAGAGAAAAAGAATGGCTGAAGTAACCGTAGAGCAGTTGGCAAAAACCGTAGGCACTGATGCCGACAAACTGCTGTCGCAGATGAAAGACGCGGGATTACCCCATAAAGAAGCGGGTGAAATAGTATCGGACGACGATAAGCGGACCTTGCTCTCGCACCTTAAGCGAAGTCATGGCAGCACCGACGAGGCGCCGCGTAAAATTACGTTGAAGCGAAAGTCCGTTAGTACGCTCAAGACGGGTGGAAGCTCTGGAAAACGGACGGTTAACGTCGAGGTGCGCAAGAAGCGTACGTACGTGAAACGACCTGAGACCGAGGAGCTCCCGGAGGTCGAGGCGGTGGAGTCAGAGGAGACGGCGGATGTGGCCGCGGTTGCAGCGCCTGAAGCGGTCGTTCCGACTCCTGAGGAGTCGATCTCCGAGGCAGAAGTAGCGGTCGATGAGCCTCCGGTTGAGGAGATCGCAGCGGCTCCCGAGCCAGAGGTTCAACCGGAACCTGAAATCGAGGAAGATCCACGAAATCTGGACCCAGAAGTGCTTCGCCAGCGCGCAGCAGCACGCCGACGCGCGGAAGAGGAAGAGCGCAAGCAAAAGCTAGACGAAGCCGTAGCGGCGCGTCGTGCGGAAGAGGAACTCAAAAAAGCCCAAAAAGAGGCGGCTGAAAAGGCCGCTGCAGCTGAGAAGGCTGCAGCAACGCAAGGAGACAAGCGTCCGAAACGCCTCCACGAAGCGCCAAAGCCGGCAGCTGGGCGCGATTCCGACGACAACCGTCGCAACAAGCCCGGACGAGGACGGCTGGATCGATCAAATATGTCGGGTACTCGCGGCAAGCAGCGTGGTCACAACCTCTCGCTCAACGATATTGAGGCAGCTGAGGCGGGCTTTGGTCGCGGCCGCGGTGGCAAGCGAAAGCGCTCAGGCGACGATAAAAATGAGCATGCTTTCGAGCAGCCAACCGAAAAGATTATCTACGATGTAGAGTTGCCCGAAAATATCTCAGTTGGCGATCTCTCCCAGCAGATGGCGGTTAAGGCCGGTGTTGTCATTAAAGAGCTCATGAAACTGGGTGTCATGGCTACGATTAATCAGATGATTGATCAGGACACAGCGAGCCTTGTTGTTGAAGAGCTCGGTCACCGAATTAAGCTGAAGTCCGACGACGAATTGGAAGAGCAACTTGAGGAAACCCTTGCAAGTCAGGGTGGTACGCCCCAATTGCGTGCGCCCGTTGTAACCGTCATGGGTCACGTCGACCACGGTAAGACCTCGCTTCTTGATTACATCAGAAGTTCGCGTGTTGCTGTTGGTGAGGCGGGTGGTATTACCCAGCACATCGGCGCATACCATGTTAAAACTGAGCAGGGGATGATTACCTTCCTCGATACACCTGGGCACGCGGCGTTTACCGCGATGCGAGCCCGTGGTGCAAAGTCCACCGATATTGTTATTTTGGTGGTGGCAGCAGATGACGGTGTTATGCCCCAGACTGAGGAGGCTGTTCAGCATGCACGGGCAGCCGGTGTACCACTGGTAGTCGCTGTCAATAAGATGGATAAAGAAGGTGCAGATCCAGATCGGGTTAAAAACGAGCTTGCTGCCAAAGAGGTGATACCGGAAGACTGGGGTGGTGACACGCAGTTTATCCCTGTGTCTGCGCATAGCGGCGAGGGCATCGATACCTTGCTTGAGGCACTGCTTCTTCAATCAGAATTGCTCGAGCTTAAAGCGCCGGCTGATGTGCCAGCCAGCGGTCTTGTTATCGAATCGCGATTGGATCGTGGTCGCGGACCGGTTGCATCGCTTTTGGTGCAGCAGGGCACGCTCAACCAGGGCGATATTGTTCTCGCTGGTTTGCAATATGGCCGTGTACGGGCGATGCTTGACGAGAATGGACAGCCCGTAAAAGTTGCTGGCCCCAGTATCCCTGTCGAAATATTAGGTCTTGATGGCACTCCAGACGCAGGCGACCCCTTCGTGGCGGTTGAGAGCGAGAAGCGCGCTCGTGAAATTGCCGATTTCCGTCAGGAGAAGCAACGCTCTAGTAAGCTAGCACGACAGCAGGCAGCGAAGCTCGACAGCATGTTCGAAACAATGACTGCTGGCGAAGTTCAAACGCTCAATGTCGTTGTTAAGGCAGATGTACGAGGTTCACTTGAGGCCCTGCAGTCCTCGCTTTCCGATCTGGGTAACGATGAGGTCAAGGTGAACGTAGTTGCGGGCGGTGTCGGCGGCATCACTGAGACCGACGTATCGCTCGCTATGACGAGTAATGCCGTTATTTTTGGTTTTAATACCCGTGCTGATACCAAGGCACGCAGTATGGCGGAGAACGAGGGCGTCGAGGTTCGTTATTACAACGTCATCTACGACCTCATCGACGACGTGAAAGCCGCTCTGACTGGCATGCTGTCACCAGAGTTGCGTGAGGAGATCGTTGGTATCGCAGAGGTTCGCGACGTCTTCCGATCGCCAAAGTTTGGACTCATTGCAGGCTGCATGGTTACCGAAGGTACGGTCTTCCGATCGAAGCCCATTCGCGTGTTGCGCGACAACATCGTGATTTATGAAGGTGAGCTCGAGTCACTGCGGCGTTTCAAGGATGATGCCAATGAGGTCCGTAATGGCATGGAGTGTGGTATTGGTGTGAAGAACTACACAGACGTGAAAGTCGGTGACCTCATCGAGGTTTATGACGTCAACGAAGTTGCGCGCTCGCTCTAGATAGGTAGGTACTGATTTGCCTCAAGAGTACAGTCGTACAGAGCGCGTTGCTGATTATTTGCAACAGGAGCTTGCCAAGCTCTTGCTGCATTCAGTCCGTGACCCACGCGCTGAATTTGTTAATGTCACCGCAGTCGATGTGAGCCGTGATCTTCGCTATGCCAAGGTCTACTTCACCAAACTCGGTATTGAGGATTCAGAGTCTGCTGCTGATGTGACCCGTGTTCTGGATAGAGCCGCCGGTTTTCTCAGAACAGAAATAGCAAAGGGTTCGAGTTTGCGCACCGTGCCAAAATTGACTTTTAAGTTTGATGAAAGTGTTGGACGTGGTAGGTATATGGAAGGCTTGCTGGGTAAGGCAAGAGCCTCAGACGCGCGCCTCGTCGGTGACGATGAGGTAAACGAGGACTGAATGGGTCGGCGCCGCAAAGGACGGCCGGTCACTGGGATCATTGTTCTCGACAAGCCGGTTGGACCCTCATCAAACCAAGCGCTTCAGCGTGTGCGTTACCTCTTTGGTGCAGCAAAGGCTGGCCACACAGGTAATTTAGATCCTCTCGCAAGTGGTGTGCTTCCTATCTGCTTAGGGGAGGCCACAAAGCTTTCGCAATATCTTTTGGACTCTGATAAGGCCTACGAGGCTAAGTTTTGCTTTGGCGCCAGTACAACCACGGGCGATAGTGAGGGCGAGGTGGTCGCTCGGTCTGATGCCAGTCAATTGACGGAGACCTCTGTGCGAAGGGCGCTGGCTAAGTTTGTTGGTGATATTGAGCAGGTGCCCCCGATGTACTCTGCGCTGAAAGTGGACGGCCGGCCTCTTTACAAGCTTGCCAGAGAAGGCAAAGAGGTTGAGCGAAAGCGTCGATCTGTTTCGATTAGATCGATTGATTTACAGCACTTCCAGCCGGGCATACGCGCAGAGGCGACGGTTGATGTTCTCTGTAGCAAAGGCACATACATTCGAACGCTATCTGAAGATGTTGCTGCCTCGCTGGGCTTCCCCGGCCACATGAGCGCTCTGCGGCGAACGGCAACAGGACCTTTTGGTTTGGCGCAGGCCATAAGCCTAGATGTCTTGGCGCAAGTGGCTGAAGCCGATGGACCTGCTGCCTTAGATCAATTTTTACTGGATCCCGAGCTGGCAGTTGATCACCTGCCACGCGTTGAGGTCACTCATTCTGCGGCTTTCTACCTAAAACAAGGGCAGGCTGTAGTAGTGCGAAATGCGCCGCTAAATGGTATGGTGCGCGTCGCTGAGGCGGGAGGTCCGTTTTTGGGTATTGGAGAAATGCTCGACGATGGACGTGTCGCTCCGAAACGACTGTTTGTAGACAGTCATTAATCAACCCCCCTGTAAACCTGCACGGGTGGGCGTCGAGTAACGCAGGTTGGAGAAATATCATGGCATTGAATGCAGCACGAAAGGCTCAAATCGTAGAAGACTACAAGCAGTCAGAGGGTGACACAGGTTCACCGGAAGTTCAGGTCGCTTTGTTGACCGCGAACATTGAGCAATTACAGCAGCACTTTAAAGAGCATGCGCAGGATCACCATTCACGTCGTGGTCTGATTCGCATGGTTAACCAGCGCCGTAAACTGTTGGATTACTTGAAGCGCAAGGACACCAGTCGATACGCATCACTGATT
>CBFIBL010000028.1:0-12084 GCA_965660865.1 Luminiphilus sp. | reverse complement strand
AACACCGTGACCTCGGCCGTGATATCCGCTCTGGCAAAAGTCTCTCGTAATACGGACTTATCATCAGGGTTGCGCTCGTCATCGTTCTCCGCAAGCGCAATCAGAAATTGACCATTCATCTTGGGAATTAAGAGGTGTGGGCTGTCGCCATCCTCCGTCGCCAATGACACAGGGTGATACGCACACCCAGCGCCAATGCGATCCGACCGTTCGGCAGCCGCGCGCATCACCATGGGACCGCCCATGCAGTACCCCATCGTTCCTATTGGCCTTGCCGTATCTACAGGATCTTGCGCGTCGAGCCAGTCGATAAAGGCCCGAGCATCGGTTCTGTGTGTCTCGGGCGATAAACTGCGATACATCGGCAGTACTTTCTCCTGAGTCGATGAGTCCTGAAAACTCTCGCCGGTCTCAACCACCGGCGCCACCGCATCCCGGTAATAGGGGTTAATGCAGAGTACGGCGTACCCGCTCTCGGCCAATCGCGTGCTCATTGCTCTGAAAGAGGCTCTCAATGCTAAAATATCGGGCCAAATCAAAACGGCTGGGTGCTTACCTTCAGTGGGATGAACAAAGAATGCGTCGCAGCTGCCATCGGGAGTCGCAATCCTCACCTCATTGCTCGATACAGTCTTTGCATTTGCCACGGGCGGCAATGAAAACGCCACTGCAGCACCGGCCGCCAAGGTATTAAATTCACGCCGAGTGATGGCGTCTGTATTACCAGCCTGCTTTGCGTCTTGAACCGTATTCTCGTCACACATTCTCATTGCCTCTCTCGGTGCTGACCGCATGAGTACACACCAAGCGTGGGAGCCTAATCAAGGGCGCAAAAGCTGTACCACCCTATCAACGTTCTCAGCTACGACTCAAAACTGGGGCGAAGTACCTAAAAAAAGCAGGACCGAAAGTCAGCGGGGTCAGCTCTGATGGTGAGCGCCCGGAGAGATTAGCGTCGGCTGCGCCTCCGTGGTCTCACTGCGTTCGACTCGAACTCGGGAGTTCGAGCCCTCTGAATAACCCACATAGCAAAACGCCCCCTGACGGAGACGTTTTAGTATGTGGCCCGCCCGGAGAGATTAGCGTCGGCTACGCCTCCGTGGTCTCACTGCGTTCGACTCGAACTCGGGAGTTCGAGCCCTCTGAATAACCCACATAGCAAAACGCCCCCTAACGGAGGCGTTTTAGTATGTGGCCCGCCCGGAGAGATTCGAACTCCCGACACCCAGGTTCGAAGCCTGGTGCTCTATCCAGCTGAGCTACGGGCGGAGCGGCTGCCGTTGTGGACAGGTCGCGCAGTCTATCACGACATGAAATAACTGCCAGTAGCGCATTCTATTTTAGTTGATGGTACACTCGCGCCGCGCCGGGGGGGCTCTATGAAAACTAATCGTAATTATGTATCAGCGACGCTGACAGACGACGACAACAGAGCGTTAATTGAAGGGCATCTGCATGAGGTATTGGAGCAGTCCTTAACGCCGATGGAGCCCACTCAAGCTAAGGTATACATGGAGCACACGGCGGTGCGCATGGCTGAAGAAGTCGGTGCCGGCGTGACGACATTTCAAATGGTCGAGGTAAAACATGCAGCCTCCGCTTACATGATACGTCTTGCCGTTCTCACCAATGGTAGTGCGATTGGCCTTGATCTGATGGATATGGAGAACGGCCAGTTTTTCATTCCGGAAGTCTGCCCCGTTATCCCGCTCGAGATCCCCACGGTAAATTGAGCGCCCAAACAACGCGATTAAATCCTCGCGAAATTCTCTCGTTCGCTACCATCACAGGGCTTCTTGCCCTGACCCCCGTATCGACCGACTTGTATCTGCCAGCGATAACTACCATGTCTGCCGACTTCGGTGCCACGGCGTCCGATGGTCAATTGACGCTCTCTACCTTCATGATCGGTGTGGCTCTTGGGCAGCTATTTTTTGGCCCGTTGTCCGATAACTATGGTCGACTGCCTGTTGTTCGTTCGGGCTGCATTGCCTTCGTCGTATTTTCTTTGCTGAACGCACTCGCTTGGAGCATCGAATCAATGTGGATAGGTCGCGTCTTTCAGGGTGCGGCTGCGGCCAGCGGTGCTGTGATAGCACGCGCGATAATCCGTGACATCTATGAGGGCGATCGTGCGGCTCAAATTATGGCGCTGACCAGTGCCTCGATGGCATCGGTTCCACTGTTCGCACCTACGCTCGGTGCAATCATAACGGTTGAATTTGGCTGGCGATTTACCTTCGGCGCACAGGCGCTCTTTGCTGCCACTGTGCTACTGGGCCTTTCTATCTTCCAAGAAACAGCGAAACCGTCCGAGAACACAAAGCAAAAACGACTGACAGTGAGCGATGTATTTTCCTCATTCAAAGAATGTCTCTCAAACCCGCTCTTTGTCGGATATCAGTTAAGTGGCACCTCCTCTTTTTGCGGCGTCTTTGTCTATGTCTCAACTGTTGCCTTTTTCCTCAGGGACGTGTTCTTAGTACCTACCGAATATTTTGGCTTGTTGTTCGCGATGACCGCCGCGGGATTTATCATTGGAAGCCTCTCCAGCTCACGACTAATTCTAAAATTGGGCGCAGACCGAACCTTGCGACGAGGAGGATTCATTTGTGCTATCACCACCCTGATGGCACTCATGACGACGATCAACCCGGATTCAACCAAGGTACTGCTGGCGTCAATCTCAATCTTATTTTTCTTTGGTGTTGGACTAATTGCACCCAACGCTTCTATGGGTGCTGTCTCGCTTTATCCGCACAAGGCAGGTGCGGCATCGGCGGTATACGGAAGTATTCACTCAGTTGCCTCTGCGTCGGTGGGAGCCATTGCGGGTGCCACCTACAGCGGCCGAATGCTGGAACCCTTAATATTGATGTTCATCTGTTCGCTCGGCGCTTTGATTGGCATAGCCATCACTCGATATCACCGGACCAAGCTTATTTAACGGTCCAAATTAGACCCACTTGGGTAGTTAGCGATGAAGCGATCAGCTGATACGATCGTCTCAAGATCATGGGGGGGGTGGATGATGCACGAGCTATCCAAAGAAATGGAAGTACTCCAGCAGGCAATCATACGTTACAGCGTGGAGCGGGTCCGCATGGATCCACCCGAGTTGGATTCGCCACGAACTCCCGAAGAGCTGTGGTCGATGGCAGGCCAAACAATTACGGAAAAGGGTCTTGGCGGTCTGGAGGCGCTTAGGCTCTTCACTGATGTGCTAGCACCTGCCTGTATCTCAACCGATCATCCAAAATTTCTTGCCTTTGTGCCTGCAGCGCCAACTGAGGCATCCACACTCTTCGACTTAATCGTCGGGGCCTCAAGTATCTGCGGCACCAGCTGGCTTGAGAGTGCCGGCGCAACCTATGCAGAAAATCAAGCCTTGAGATGGATATCAAACCTTGCCGGTTTCGGCTCTGAGGCAGGAGGCACCTTTGTCAGCGGTGGAACCGCGGGAAATTTGTCAGCGCTTGTGGTTGCACGTCACAAATGGCGACGCGGTAATGAGACTCGTAATAGGCTCCGCAGTCTCGTCATCTCATCTAAAGGCGCACATGCCTCAATCAAACAGGCCACCTACGTGATGGATGCGGATTTGCTCGAGGTCGGTGGGGATCGACTGACAGGGGCAGACGTTGAAGCGGCGATTGCCAATTTGAGTCCATTGGATCGAGACCGTGTGATCGCCATTGCCTGTACGGCAGGTACAACTAATTTGGGGATCATTGATGACCTATCAGGCATTGGCCAGCTGGCAAAATCAGAGGGCTTGTGGATGCATGTCGATGGCGCGTACGGAGGGGCTGGCCTAGCAGCACCCAGTGTTCGGGATCAATTTTCGGGCATCGAGGTGGCTGATAGCTTCATTGTGGATCCCCACAAATGGTTATTTGCGCCCTTCGACTGCTGTGCGCTGATTTATCAAAACCCCGCGCTCGCCCGCGAGGCACATCAGCAACTGGGGGCTTATTTAGAAGTATTTTATGATGGTGTCTGGAATGCTTCGGATTACGCACACCACCTGTCTCGACGCGCTCGAGGCTTACCACTGTGGTTCAGTCTCGCGACACATGGGACCCAAGCGTACGAAAAGGCTGTCGAGCAAACCCTGATGGTTGCGCGCGAAGCGGCCACGCGTATCCGCAAACATCCTGACCTAGAACTGGTGACTGATCAAAGCTTATCGATCTGTGTATTTAGGCGGATTGGGTGGACGGCTGATGACTACAAACAATGGAGCGATCGACAGCTAGAGCAAGGCGACGCATTTGTAACGCCAACTAAGTATAAGGACGAGACGGTATTGCGCTTTTGCATTGTTAATCCAAGGACTACGGTTACTCATATTGAGGAAATCTTGGCAAGCCTGTAGCGTTGCCGCATGACAGATACATCTAGCCGACCCCTCACCAATCCCCGCTGGGAGCAGTTACTGCGTTATCGATATATCGAGCTCATAGCTCTGTGGGAGGGGCGGCTCACAACACGCCAACTCTGCGAGACCTTTGGCATAGGCCGCCAGCAAGCGAATAAAGATCTCACAAGTTATCGGCGCGGATTAACTCGTGGCGACCTAGTGTACGACGCGGTGGCAAAGCACTACTCTCCCTCTGCGGATTTTGCGCCGACGCTGACGCAAGGGCTGGCATCTGAGTACCTACAAATGGCGGCGCAGCAAAGCGATGTTCAGCAAATCTTGGGAAACTTACCCGTTGCCAGTGCGAACGTAGAGGTTGTCACCGCGCCACTTCGTGAGGTCCCCGCAAGTTTACTCCGCCCCATCATCCGAGCCATGGCGGAGTCCCGACGCATCGATGTCGACTATGTATCCTTGAATAATCCGGATAGAGAAGGTCGTATTATCGTACCTCATACCTTGGTCTGGACCGGATATCGGTGGCACGTACGCGCATGGTGCGAAAAGAATCTCGACTTCCGGGACTTCGTATTGAGTCGATTTCGCGGCGATGCGGACCTGATGAGCGAGAGCGATCAAGGCGAAGCTAACGACCATGATTGGCAAACGTTTATTTGGCTTGAAATAACACCCGACCCGCGACTCACTAATGACCAGCAAGAGGTCGTTGCGCATGACTACGGCATGCGCGATGGTCTATTAAAACTGAGGGTTCGTGCAAAATTGGCCCCGTATATTCTACAACTGCTCAATCTAAACACTGGCTATCAATTTGACGATCCTCGGGCACAACAAATCGTGTTGGCGAATCAAAATCAGGTCAATCATTGGCTGATTTAAAGAAAATTTCAGCGCAGACTGTGACGCGGCTCACGCTTAAAAAAAAGAATCATTTGTCGACTCAAAATACATTGCTAGCATTAGCAGGCAATGAAAGGACACGTAATGATGAATGCAGCAGAACTTCCTCAGGCAGCATCCCAGCCTAGCGTCGCTGAGCGTCGCTTACGGCTACCCGCGATCCCTGACGATTTTTTGGATCTTATCAGCCAAGAACAGCGAATTGCTCTGAACCAAAAGCAGCAATTTGGATGGTTTGTAAAATTTGTCCGAAGACCACTTTTTCAGCCCATCGAGGTCGTGCTCTCCAATCCTGATGGAAGCGAATTTCTTACGCTTGAACATGACGGTATGACTCGCGCATTTTTTAACGTGCGCACAGACGATTTACGTTAATTAAGACCGGCTTTTATGGCCCCTTCTCCGGCGTATAGAGGGCGCCCTCATGTCCGAGCGCGGTATTCGTGGTAGCTTTCCTTCAGCAAAGTAGCGATGAATCGTCTCCTGCGATCTCACGGTTGCCGCTTTGCCCTGTGAGGACACCATCTGATTTGTCTGGCCAGCGTCAATGACCCGAGCTTTGACATTGTCATGCCATTGCTGATCGAGCACGTCCTGAAGGGTTTGCTGAGCCTCGGGGTCATTTACGGGGCATAAGACTTCCACACGATGATCGATATTGCGGGTCATCAGGTCGGCGGAACCCATGTAATACTTAGGTTTACCCCGATTGTAGGCAACATAAACCCTTGGATGCTCCAAGTAGCGATCAATGATGCTAATCGCATGAATATTCTCGGAAATACCCGATACACCCGGTAGCAGCGAACACATACCTCTGATGATGAGTTTGATTTCAACGCCGGCCTGGCTTGCCTCGTATAGTTTCAAGGTCAACTGACGATCCACCAAGTTGTTACATTTGAGAAACAACTGGGCCCTGAAACCCGCCCGGGCATTCTCAATCTCGCCGTCAATTAGATTGACCAGACCTTCTCGGGAGGTATGCGGTGATACCAATAACTGCTGATAATTGGGCCGCTGATAATTGTATTTCAGAAAATCAAAAACCTGACTAATGTCTTCGCCAATCACGGGGTCCGCAGTCAATAGGGTAAAGTCGGTGTAGAGCCGTGCGGTCTTTTCATTGAAGTTGCCTGTGCCAACGTGGCTGTACCGAACGAGCGTCCCAGCCTCCATCCGCTCAATGAGGAAGAGCTTGCTGTGCACTTTTAGCCCCGGAATACCGAAAATCACCTCGATTCCCGCCTCAGTAAGTCGCTCGGACCACGCGATATTTGCCTGTTCGTCAAAACGCGCAGCTAGCTCGACCACAACGCGCACACGCTTTCCATTGAACTGCGCATTGATCAACGCATCGACAATTTGAGAATTGCTCGCCACGCGATAAAGGCAGATGCGAATGGAAGTAACTGTGGGATCAATAGCTGCCGTTTTCAAAATATCGACAACGTAGTCAAACGGATGATAGGGGTAGTACAGCAGGTAATCTCGCTTTCGAAGCTCGTTGAAAATATTTGTACTCGCATCGAGCTCAGGTATGCGTACTGGCGCGAGGGGCTTGAACTCCATGTACTTAGGCCCCTCATTAGGAAAACCAATATAGTCCTTGGAGTTGTGATACCGACCACCCGGAATCAAACTGTCATAGCGTCCAAACCCCAGCCGCTTGCGCAAGTGGTCAAGAAGGGGTTCCGGCATAGCGCTATCGTGGACAAACCGCACGGCATCCGCCTTCCGCCGCTGCTTAAGGCTTGAAGCCATTTTTTCGATAAGACTCTCGTTTATGGATGCTTCGATCTCTATCTCAGCGTCGCGAGAAAATTTGAAGCAGTACGCATGAGCCGACTGAATATCGAAAACACCGCGGAATACGCGTGGGAGGCAGGCTCGAATAATATCATCGAGGAGAATGTAAACCTTGCCCTTTGGATCCCTACCACGTGGGATGGCTATAAAGCGCCCCAACACATCAGAAGGAACTTCCATCACTGCGTGCTGGATGCCTTCTGTAGTCTCAAGATTGACGGCCAGATACAGCGACTCGTCTGCAAGCGCGGGCATGGCCACATCATCGTTCAAAAGGATGGGCTCGAGGTTCCGTAGTACCTTTTCCGTGAAATAACTCTCCACGAATTCCATCTGTTTCTTGGTCAACTCCGTCTCGTCAACAATGTAAATGTGACGTTTGCGAAGTTCTGCCATCACGCCGACCTGAATCCTGTCAAACTCCGTTTGTAACTCGACAATGCGTTGTTGGATGGTTTCTAGAAGCGCTTTCGCACGCTGCCGCTTAGCACCGGTGGAGACCACAATGAGACGCCGAATTTCAGCGACTCGCACTCGGAAAAACTCATCCAGATTACTGGAGAAAATACCGAGGTAACGAAGACGCTGAATCACAGGCACGGCGCTGTTATCAGCCTCCTGAAGCACCCGCGCATTGAATGATAACCAGCTCAACTCACGCGGCATGAACAATCGATCGTCAAGATCGGCCAAACGTCCATCAATGGGGTTAATCGTCAAATCGTTCAATCAAAAATCTCTCTAGCACGGCGCGTCATTTGCAGATTATGAAATAAATATTACTGCTTAGTTCACTTCATGTGACATTTGTATGACACGCGCGACATAAGCCGCGGTCTCAGCTGGCTTTTCCATCGGTAGCAAATGGCCCGCATCCATCATCGTCACCTCGAGATTTGAATAACCTCTGAGCCGCTGTACCACTGAGGAGGTTAAGACGTACGATGAACGCCCACCCAAGATGTGGACAGGTACCGTCAATCTACCCAGCTTTGACCACAAACTCGGCGGTGATCGGTAAACACAGGCCTCCCACTCGCCAGAAAACCGAAGTGTCACGCCTTGACCCGAAGGTGTGTGTGCAGCCATGACATAGTCCATCAACTCTTTGTCATCTATGCCGGCGAAAGCGCGCTTATCCCGATAAAAACAAAATGCGGCATCATGACTGTCAAAGTGGTGTGGGCGGTTAAGGGCAGCCTGAATCATGCGCGGTCTATTCGGCCAGAGACGAAACGCAAGGCGAGACCACGCCAAGAATGGCGCGCTAATCGTTACGGGATCGAGTGCAATAACACCCTTTACAAGCTCTCCCGCCCGACGAGCAATGAGCATGCTGATCGCCCCCCCCATAGAGTGCCCCACTAGCCAAACAGGTGCGGAGGCCTCGCGTCTGAGTGTTTCTATCGCATCCTGCGCATAAACATCCCAACTCAG
The DNA here is from genome assembly GCA_965660865.1 of Luminiphilus sp. Taxonomy (GTDB): domain Bacteria; phylum Pseudomonadota; class Gammaproteobacteria; order Pseudomonadales; family Halieaceae; genus Luminiphilus. Next base: position 3,554 of record CBFIBL010000028.1, on the reverse strand, counting down.
AAATTTGGGGGCATTGGCCTGCCACAGCGGGCGGTGTTCGAGGGTGCTTATGCGCGCTAGAGGCTTCAGCGCATCCAGAAACGAAAGGTAAGTAGCGGGCGGGAAGCCATTGGCATGCAAAAAGACAAGATGTTCCGACGAGTCAGTGGCATCAGAATATGAAGAGAGGGTTTGCAAACAACGACTCCAAGACAAACAAACGGCGAGTGACTATCATCAACTCAGTAAATTTATTAAAACGATTATAAAACGCACCTTCTATCCAGTGGCATCCAGTGGCATTCAGTGGCATTCAGCGAGAGGCAATATGCGCACATTGTTAAAGATTACAATCAAAAGCATCCTTCTTTGTGGACTGCTTCTTTCCTCGCTTGCGCATTCAAAAATTGACACCTCTGAGTCATACGATACGGTCATTCTGGGTGGTCGGGTCATGGACCCGGAGACACTTACTGACCGTGTTGCAAATGTGGGCATTCGTAAAGGCCAAATCGCAACGATTACCGATGATGTCATCGAGGGCAAAAACGCTATCGACGCGACGGGCCTGGTTGTCGCACCGGGGTTTATTGACATTCACTCTCATACACCAACTCGCCTGGGCGAACATCTGAGCATTCTCGATGGAATAACAACCCAGCTCGACCTAGAGGCCGGGGCATACCCGCCAACCGATTACGGCTACCAGTATCGTGGTGGCGCGCAATTGCACTACGGCTCATCAGTAGGCCACTTCGCCATCCGTGGACTGGTCATGGAAGGCTCGTCTCAAAGCTACTTTTTCGATGAAACAGGGTTTATCACCCTGGGTGGCGATATGTGGCGCAAGCAAGCAACTCCGGCCCAAGTGGAAGAAATGCGCAAACACCTTCGCAACGGGCTCGAGCTGGGCGGTTTAGGTATTGGGGTGCTCTTAGATTATATGACTGAGGCCGTCAGCGAGAGCGAGCTAAGTATGATTTTTGCGACCGCAGCTGAATACGACAAACCTGTCTATGTTCATGTACGACGGGGTATGCCGGGGGATCCGACGGGCCTCGACGAGGTGATTGCGCTGGCTGAGGCCCATGGTGTAGCGACGATGATCTGTCACATTACCCACTCGGCCATGGGTGGCATTGATGAGTGGTTGGCAAAAATCGATGCTGCTAATGCGCGTGGCGCACGCATCACGACAGAAACGCTGTCATATCTTGCTGGCGGAACGTCCATCGCTGCAGATGTGTTTGTCAATCGCGACTGGCGAGCAATATTCGACATCGATTACGAGGACGTGCAGTGGGTTCCCACAGGAGAATGGCTGGATGAGGAGCGGTTCCTGCGCTACCAGCAGGACTACCCGACAAGCTCCATCAACCACCACTACGTGAAAGAAGCGTGGCTACTTAAGGCACTGGCTTGGCCAGGAATGATGGTATCAACTGATGCCCTCCCCGCCTTTGATATCGAAGTCAAAACCAATCCAAATATCGCCGGCACTTACGCCCACTTCTTAGGTCGATATGTACGCGAGCTTGAGGTCATGCCTCTGATCGAGGGCTTGCGCCGAATCACCCTATTACCCGCAGAGTGGCTTGCGCTCGCATCTGATGACTTCGCTCGAAAAGGCCGACTTCAGGTCGGCGCTGATGCCGATATTGTAATCTTCGATGCCGACGAGATTGCGCCACGAGCTGAATATGGAGATCCCTACAAAACCTCTGTGGGAATCCATCATGTCTTAGTGAGTGGCCGGCCCGTTGTGTCGAATGGCGAGCAAGTTGAGGGGCGCTACCCAGGTAAACACCTGTTAGCACCGGCCGCACGTTAAAGCTGAGAAAACTCTCCATCGAGGTCGTAACGACTCGAGGTCACGTAACGCTCCATCGCGGTGATTCGGCGCTCTGCATCACGAACGCGTTTGTGAGCGCTGGCCACCTGCTTACTCGGCGGCTCCGACGGTCGAATTACATGGCGCCGCCGCCCGGTTTGATGCTCATCAGGGTAGTCACCTTGATCCACGGCCTCGACCTTTTGGCCATTGTCGCTCCAACGCGAGGGGCGCTTGCTTATGAGCATCCAAGCAGCAAAGTAAAAGCAAAGCAGGATAAAATTGGAAAAGAAAAATAAAACGAAGGCAGAAAACCTAACTACCCAGATCGGCAACTGCCAGTATTCAGCGAGTCCGGCACAAACTCCGCCAAGCCAGCCGAGTGACGGATGACGATAAAGGCCAATACCCCAGCCATCTTCTCGCCTTTGATTAAATCTTTGACGTAGGTCCTTATCTATTGAACTCATCGATTATCGTCCATCTCGTTGCGCCAATTCGGGCGATCCGCGTCAAGAATGGCTTCAAGATTCACAATACGATCCGTCATTCGATCGAGGGTATCCAACACTTCCTCAAGCACCTCGCGGTCTTCATCTGTGAGCCCTCGTCCCGAATTGTTTGAGTTACGGTAGTAAAGGGTTATCCCAATCGGCATCACCACGGTCAGGAGTAATATCATCGGGACGAACAAAAATTCTAGAAAATTCACTTGTTTCTCCAGTCGTTGTGATTTGAAGTCACTCAGGGCAATTTGTGCACTAGCAACCAATACCTAGATTATCCATGACAATGATACCGTGAGTAGTGAAAGAGGCTCTGCATCACGCAACAAATTCGCCGCAGATACAGCAAGGACTGCGCGCGACCAGAGTGAACTCAGGTACTTAAGAGCGATTCGTATACAGCGAGATTACCTTCCACCATCGCATCAATAGAAAACGCAGAATTCGCTAAAAGACGCCCTTGCTCACCTAGCCTATCGCGTAAAGCCGCGTCAGAGACGAGTATGTCAATATGCTGGTGTAGCCGAGATACGTCGCCAATCTCGAGGGTAAGACCGTTTTGATCGTGTAAGACTATCTCAGGAATACCACCTGCCTTTGCAGCAATAACGGGCACCCCACATGCCGAGGCCTGAAGCAATGCAACACCCAACCCCTCCTTTTCCGCCGGGTGGACCACGGCATAAAGATTGGGCATGACGCGACGCAAATCGTCTCGAAAGCCGGCCATTTGCACACGCCCATCAAACTCGCCTCGCGACACCTCTGCTGCGAGCTCCCCTTGCAAAGGCCCCTGCCCAAAAATGAGAACGTGTAAATTTGGGTATGCAAGAAGTAAGTCTGGAAGAATTTGAAGCAAGTACCGATGGCCTTTACGTGGTATCAACTGCGCCACAACACCCAGTGTCACCTCGTTTGCAGGCAGAGAGAATTCTCGCTGAAACCATTGCCGATCAACCGGTAAATCATAGTTTTTGGCGTCTACGGCACTTCTAACGGTAGTAATCAAACTTGGATCCACGCCGCACTCTACGAGCACACGTCCAATAGCCTCTGAGATAACAACGACCCGCTGATACAGGCGATACTTTAGAGGCGCAAGCCAGCGGGGCTCGGGATTATCGACGCGACGAGAGAGCACACAGGGAACGCCCGAGAGCCTCGCCGCGATACCCCCGAAAACGTCAGCACCCCGTCGGCTATGAATATGGACAACGTCGGGAGACTCAGTCCGGATA
>CBFIBL010000027.1:0-235277 GCA_965660865.1 Luminiphilus sp. | reverse complement strand
CATCCAGTCGTGGCGAGTTGAGCAGCGGCGTTTTTACGATTTTATCAGCGATACGCTCGTGAGCTTGTTTGATGTCGTTAAGAGTTACGGTCACGGTATGTCCCCTGACTTGGTTGCTAATCAATGTGAGTCTTGGTTGAGCTAATTATTAGTCGCTGTGGTTGGTAGTCGATCTGGTTTGTATCCGTGGTCAGTTCAAAGCATCTCGGTTTTAGGCCGCCAAGTTTGATCCAATCGGTGATGTCTACCGAACAACCCATATTACATATTCTGGGGCGCGTGCAGTGTTGGATTTTGTACAACACGACGGGGGGCGAGAAGTTGCCGGGTTTCGAGGCAGGGCAGACTGCGTCGTACGATCCATCTGCATCATTACCGGAGAGTCCTACACCGACGTTCGCCAAGACCTTTCTTATTTGCAGAAAAAAATGACCGGCGGACTGTATCCGTCAATCTCCGACGGCGTTATGACGCCTGTTCACTACCTGTATCTTACGAGTAAAGGCTGGGAACTCACGCTGACAAAGAACGTTTACCTTCCTGATATACCGCGCTTCGGCGATCATATTGCTGTTATACCTCGCCATATGATGGCGGTACGAGACGGCACGGTTTGGGACTCATGGGATTCTCGCTTCAGTCGACGGACAAAGAATGGCTATCCGCGACTGCTGGGTTACTACACCCCACCAGTTTGACGATCTGCCTGAGCTACCTCCTGATTATTGGCTGTTAGGCATCAATCCAGCGAATGATGTAATCCTCTAAATCCTCCGGATTCACCTTGGTCTCCGAAATCGCCTTACCTCGAATACCGCGAGGGTCTTTTTTCACAGAAGACACGTGTCCGGAAACCAGCGGATGCCAGAGCGGTAGCTCTTTGCCTTCAGATCTAAGCCGGTACGCGCAGGAGGAGGGGAGCCATCTCATCTGTTCGGTTGTCATGGTTGAGACGTCCATGCAGTCGGGTACGCGACTAAACCGATTTCGATAATCCCGGCAGCTACCCCTTTTGAGATCGAGGAGTTCACAGGCTACTCGGGTGTAAAAGACCTCTTCGGTATCTTCGTCCTGTAGTTTATGCAAACAGCACTTCCCGCAACCGTCGCAGAGCATCTCCCACTCTTCGTGACTCAAGTTGGATAAGGGTGTTGTATTCCAGTACTCAGCGCTGCGCGGCACTCTCTGCTCCTTTTTCCGCTTCTTTTTTCCGCTTCCTTTTACCTTTCCTTCCTGCCGTTCCTTTTGCTTCCTTCTGTGAAGCCCGTCGTTATCTCTGAACGACGTTTCACTGTTTATTCGTCCACTTTTGAAAGGTGCGCCAGAGATCCTGCATTTTTCTCCCAGTTTCTCCCGTCGAAGGGTTTGTCATAGACCGCTTCGATCGTCTCAGGTTTTATGCAGCGCGCATTAACGCTCACGCCGTCAGGATTGGAGCGTGGGATATAAAAGGATTTAACACCGCACTGGTTGCAAAAATAATGCTTGGCTAGGCCACTACCGAAGGTGTACAGCGACAGGAACTCTTCGCCTTTGGTCAGGGAAAACCGACTTTCTGGTACGAGAAGATGTTGATAATGATTGATATCGCAGATGCTGCAGTTACACGTGTGCGTATCCAGTACAGCGGGTGCTTCGACGGTCCACTCAACAGCGCCGCAGTGGCATCCTCCAGTGTGGGTTACACGGGGCGCGTCTTTAGACGCCGCTACTTTTTCACCCCTGATCCGAATCTGCTCGATAAGCCCTGATGTATCCCATCTTCCACCACCGTTTTCTTGAACATTGGCGTACTGTGCATCAACCAATGTCGCGATAGGCAAGTGGAGGCCCAGATGATCGGCGACATCGAGTGCAAAACCGAGGTCCTTACGCATCCAGTCAATGGCAAAGCCAAAGTCGTATTCGCGTTTGGCCATGGTCGTTGCGCGGTTATTCATCTGCCAGGACTGAGCAGCACCGCCCTGAATTGCCTGAGTCACTTCATCAATATCTAGGCCCGCACATTCAGCGAAGTGCAGCGCCTCAGAGAGCCCGCCGAGAATCCCCGCTATGGCTAATTGATTCACCATCTTCGTCGTCTGGCCACTGCCCACGTCACCCATCAGCTGAACGTGTTTAGCGTAGGAGTGTATGACCGGTTTGACACGGTCAAAATGGGGTGTCTTTCCGCCAGTCATGACCGTCAGAACGCCGTTCTGGGCACCTGCTTGCCCACCCGACACCGGTGCATCCAAAAAATGCACACCGATAGCATCGCAGGCATTATCGAGTTCTTCAGCGAGTTCTTTTGATGTTGTTGTGTGATCAACCAGCGTGGCGCCTTGTGTCATCGTGGACAAAACACCTTCAGAGCCTGACGCGACGGCACGCACATCGCTATCATTACCGACGCAAAGAAAAACGATGCGCGCGTCAACAGCCGCCTCGGCCGGAGTAGGGGCAGATGATCCGCCATATTCATTGACCCAGTTAAAAGATTTGGCTTCGGTTCGGTTGTAGACGCAGACATCGTATCCGTTGCGCTGTAGATGACCCGCCATGGGGTAGCCCATGGCGCCAAGTCCGATAAATGCGACTCTCTCTTTACTCGACATAGGGTTTTTCCTGATGCAATGGTACGACAATCTCATGACGGAGTTGACCACGAAACAGTCGACAAGGCGATGTTCCGCAGTGTTACTGACCACTTTTTCACAGACGGACACATCCCTAGTGCGGATGGGCCGTGGTGTCCGGTCGATAATGATTAGTGGACCTCGCGTACAGGCTATTTTAGCCATGGGAATACTGGGGACGGATTATTTCTTCGTGCCTTCCATTATGGCTGAAGCTTCAGTCGACAATGGTTGGGTAACTGATGTTGAGAATGCGATAGGGTCGCCGGAGGGTGCCAATCTTGTCCATTGAAGCGCGTCCGTTAGCAGTGGTGATTGGAAGTGGTGGTGCAATAGCGCGCGCGCTTATTGCGCACTGGGTTGAAGCCGGACTTTACGACGTGGTTGCCTTGGGACGTTCCCCCTGTGACATGGCAAACGTGCATACAATCGTCACTGACTACAGCGAAAACTCACTAATCGACGCAGCCCATTTGTTATCAAATCGCGGTGAGAATATCGAGCGCCTGGTCATTACGAACGGGATTTTATCCGGTGAAGGCTTCGGTCCTGAGCGCAAAGTAAGCGATCTCAATGCAGCCGCTTGGCAACATGTAATGCAAGTCAACGCATTAACGCCCATGCTCGCGCTATCAGCGTTTTGGCCGATGATCCGCACGTCAGCTCAGCCCCGCATCGCTGTGATGACAGCACGTGTTGGTAGTCTATCCGATAATGCGCTGGGTGGTTGGTACAGCTACAGAGCGAGTAAAGCCGCACTGAATATGATGCTTAAGTGTGCAGCGATTGAAGCGCAAAGGGTTAACAAAAATGCGAAGCTCATTGCTTACCATCCTGGAACGGTTGACTCTCCTCTATCAAAGCCGTTCCAGAGATCGGTACCAGAGGGACAACTCTTGACGCCCGAGTTTTCAGCCGAGCGGCTAGACGAGCTGATGTCGGAGTTGCAGGCTGACGGGAAGCTTTCATATGTCGACTGGGCGGGGAAGCCCATAGAGTGGTAAACCCGGGCTCGGGGCAGGCTTATGAGCGAATTCTCTCGCGGTTAGTCAAGAGATCATGGTGTGGATTTACGACAAGAACTCCGCGCGCGTGGCGGGATCCGCCTTGAAAATACCGCCCAGCGATGTCGTGCGAGTTGTCGAATTGCCATCTTTGACGCCTCGCGCTTTAACGCAGTAGTGCACCGCGGTCATCGTAACCGCCACATCTTTTGTGCCCAGAAGTGTTTGGAGAGCAACTAAGACCTGCTGAGTGAGCCGCTCTTGTACTTGTGGACGCTGCGCAAAAAAACGGACCAGGCGATTGATCTTGGAAAGGCCAATGACCTTTTGCTCCGGAATATAAGCGACTTTGGCAAAGCCATCGATGGTGACGAAGTGATGCTCACAAGTGCTGGTGAGGTCGATTTTGTCCACGCATATCATCTCCTCAACGTTCATCTTGTTATCGATAACCGTGATTTTTGGAAAGCGGGCGTAATCGAGTCCAGAGAAGACTTCATCAACGAACATTTTGGCGATGCGATGAGGTGTCTCTTCAAGACTGTCGTCGGTTAGATCAAGACCGAGGGTGTCCATCACCGTCTCGAATGACTCCCGAATTCGCTCGTATTTCTGATCGCGTGATAAGTTGTTAACCACCATAGGAGTCTCTAGACCGCGCTCAAGCAATGCCCCGCGTACAGCAATCGCTTCGTCAGAGAGCGAGCCGGGTAACGTGGTGGTCTTTGCCTTAGTTTGAACTTGATGCATCGTCCGTTGTCCTTACAATTGGGTGTACACTTAGTACGTGAGTGTTGGAGGCGCGGATGCCATTGCCAGATGGCAATTTAGGTGTTGTTCGCATTTGTAGATGTTTTGCATAGGTGTAGGTATATGTTGACACGTTTTTCATGGTTTTTCGCGTTTATCGCCTTGGTTTCATCCCCAGTCATGGCAGAGGACAAAAATGAGGTGGCACTTCAGTCGTTCCGGGACGCCGGTGCTGGTTCATATATTGATGCCTCCTACGGGTATGCAGTTTTCCCTAGTATCGGCAAGGCTGGCCTACTGGTCGGCGGCGCGCACGGAAAGGGTACGGTTTACAGAGAGGGTTCGCCCATCGGAACGTCTACGATGACGCAACTGAGCGTGGGACTCCAATTTGGCGGTCAGGTTTACCGGCAGATTGTGTTTTTTGAGGACGCTCGTGCACTCCGAGAATTTACTTCAGGTGAGTTCGAGTTCGGCGGTCAAGCCGCGGCTGTCGCATTGAACTCAGGCGCCACAGCCGAAGTGAGCACCGGTGGTGGCGGTCGCACGTCAGTCACCGTAGCAAACGGAGAGGACACTGAGTTAAACGGTGCCGGTTTTGTGAAAGGGATGGCTGTTTTCACTATTTCGCAGGGTGGTTTTTTGGTCGAAGTTTCTATCGGTGGCCAAAAGTTCAGCTACGATCCACTGTAGTTAAGAGTGAGATTTGATCAAAGGTGATATCTACTTCGGATAATCGCCGCACGAGATGATTTCCTAGCGCGGAAGCGGGCGTCCATATTCCGCCCTCGACGTCGAGATCATCAAATGCCAACGAGAGGCCTGCTTGCGCTAGCATTCTTGACGTTGCTCCATAACCAGGGTCGCGCTTACCCTTTACACAAACGCGGACGTCTTTATCTTTATCCGTTGGATGATGTGCATGCGTGTAGAATTCAAAAAAACCACTCTCGCGTTCCTGGAGCGAGGGGCCTTCACCGGGCTGTGGCAGTCGTTTGGCGATGATGCGACGCAGTGGGGGTATGGTTAGCGCAAACATGCCTGCGCTCAAGCCGCCTGCAAGTAGCATGCCCGCTCGACGACTTTCGACAAGTTGCGACTCCTCGTAGGAAAAGTCCGCACCGTAAACTAGACTGGCGAGCGCATTTGAGCGACGGACAACCTTGCTATTTATTGCGGCCATAACGAAAGGTCCGGTCCAGCTGTCAAAGTTATCATCCCAGCGAACGCCGCGCTGGTCGGGGCCATCGACCCCGGGGTTTAATTCTGAGGGGTACAAACCGTAGGGATTATTTAGCGCTTTACGAGCTACGGGGTCGTTGATTCCTTGCTCAAGCGCAAGCAGCATACTAGCGACGGTGCCTCCACTGACGGCACCTTTGGACTTCCCCATCCGGCCTTTGACTTTCTTTGCGTATACGCCATGGTCTTGCATCATGATCTGCTGAGCCACAAAGACACCCAAGTCAGAAGGGATACTGTCAAAACCGCAACAGTGAATTAGGCGTGCGCCCGTTTCTTCTGCCATTGCGCTAACGCTATCATATATTGATGCCATCCACTGCGGCTCACCCGTTAAATCGCAATAGTGCGTGCCTTGAGCCGCGCAAGCCTCCACGAGAGGCGTCCCAAAGCGTGCGTAGGGTCCGACCGTGCTGATGATCACCCGTGACGCAGCAGCTAATCGCTGCATATCTGTCATCTCGTTACTATCGGCAACGATTACCGGTAATTCTGGTGCATTTAGGACGGTTTTTAATGTGTTCAGCTTGACTTCTGAGCGTCCGGCTATGGCCCAGTTGAGGCCCTCTTGAGTCTGATGGAGATATTCGGCTACGAGTGCCCCAGTGAAACCCGAGGCGCCATAGACAACTACATCAAAGCTGCGCTGTTCGATATCGTTCATATTACCCTCTGTCGTTCGTCGGGTATTGTAGCAGTCTGATGAAAAGTGGCGGCGATTAATCACGCCAAAATGTTAGCCTGTGATACGCTCCACTCATGGAACTTATCAAAAGCGGGGGGTTGATGGTGGTTTCTACGCTCAAGCGTGCGGCTGGCCCAGTGGTGATTGTTGCGCTGACGTCACTGCTGGTCTTTGCCTTGGTCCGCAATGCCCCGGAGCCAGGAGTTGGAGACCCTGAGATAGCCAGAATTGGTGTCTACATTGAAAAGGCCAAACGCACAGGTGCGTCTGCGGAAGTTACCGTTTTTGGTGAAGTTAGACCTCGCGTTCAAATTGATGTGATAAGTGAGGTAGCAGGACGCATCACCTCTGTGTCCCCTGCGTTCACCGAGGGTGGCAGTATACCTGCGGGACAATCGCTTATCGCGATAGAGAAGCGTGACTATACCGTAGTAGTGGCCGAGGCAAGGGCGCAAGTGGCAGCGCGCGAACTTGAGCTTGCCCAAGCGATAGCAGATGCCGATGTGGCACAAAGACAGCTTGCTAAAGAGGAAAGCCCCTCTGATTTGGCCTTGAAAAAACCACAAATTCTGAGAGCGCGGACAGCCCTCGCTGCAGCTCAAGTGGCGCTCAAGCGCGCGGAGTCTGACCTGGAGCGGACGCGCGTTACGCTGCCTTTCGATGCGAGAATTAGCGCGACAATGGTCGATGAAGGGCAGTACCTTAACTTGGGTAAGGTGATTGCATCCGTGTTCTCGACTGATGTTGCTGAGGTTCGTCTGCCCCTCGCAAACAAAGATCTCGCGGCGCTGGGCGTTCCCATCGGGTATGAGGCGGAAGATAACGGCGGCCTGCGGGTGCGATTGTCTGCAGACGTCGCCGGCATTGCCCGACAATGGGAAGGGCGCTTAGTAAGGCTGGATGCGGCACTTGATCCAAGGACAAGGACCACATTTGGTACCGTTGAAGTTGAGCGCCCATTTGACATCTCGGCAGATGGGATGCCGATGGCGCCGGGACTTTTTGTGGCGGCCACGATAGAGGGGCGGTCGATGACGGATGTTTTGGCGATTCCTGCCGCCGGTCTTCGCGCGGGTGGTCGTGTCTTCATCATGAATGACGACGATTTACTTGAGATCCGCAGTGTGACCGTCGCGCATGCAACCGATAGTCTTGCATTCCTTAGCGCGGGTCTCAGCGAAGGAGACCGAGTCATCATATCGCCAATCAGAAACCCTGTACCCGGCATGGCGCTAATCGCGATAGAACAATCGGCTGACCCTGTGCAGTTGAGTGCGGGGTAAACCATGCAAGTGATGATTGCCTGGTGGGTTAGAAATTCGGTAGCCGCGAACCTGCTAATGATCTTCATCATCGTGTCCGGCCTAATCGCCTGGAGCACGATTGAGAAAGAAGTTCAGCCAATCGTCAAGCTGCCACTTGTGCAGGTATCACTCACTTGGCCGGGCGCCTCGCCAAAAGAAATAGAGCAACAAGTCATACAACGGGTTGAGGCGGCGGTGAAGAACTTGGACAACGTCCGTCGATATAACTCCAGTGCAAGCGAGGGTTTTGGCAGCGTCAGGCTGGAAGCAGCGCCACGCGCAGATATGAGCAAATTCAAGGAAGATGTGAAGGACGCCGTCGATGCGATCACATCATTCCCTCGGGATTTAGAGCCTCCGCGGGTACGTTTGCTGGAGTGGAAGGAGACTATTCACTACCTGACGGTCATGGGAGATGTCGGTGAGCGCGCATTGGGGCGACTTGCAGAGGAGTTGCGCGACGAGCTCCTGAGCCTCAGTCATGTGAGCGATGTGAATATCAGCGGTGCCCGCAATGAAGAGGTCACAATCGAGGTGTCCGAGGAGGCCCTCCAGAGGTATCAGTTGAGTTTTACTGAGCTCTCTAATGCGATTCGTGCATCCTCTGTAAACCTATCATCTGGTGATGTTAAAACCCCGACAGGGCGAGTGCAGCTACGAGCGGAGAGCCTGGCAGATAACCAGACAGATTTCGAAGAGATTGTCGTTAGGGAGTTGCCCACGGGTGCACAACTGAAACTGGGTGATGTCGCGACAATTATTGACGGTTTCGAGGATTTTGATATCACGGCGTCTACCGACGGCATTCCCGCTGTCTTGCTGCAGATTGAACCTTCTGACCGGCTCTTTATTACAAAGACTTCCAAACAGGTAAACGACTGGATCGATCGAAAACGACCAGATCTGCCCCAGGGGGTAGAGATTATGAGTCTGGCAGATATGGCTGATGCTTATGACTCGAGGATGTCTCTGATTTTTGACGCGGCGTGGATGGGCTTGTTGCTCGTGATGGCAATTTTGCTTTTGACACTTCGCTTCACGGTTGCACTATGGGTGACTGTGGGTATTGCAATTTCCTTTGTGGGTGCATTTATCTTTCTTCCTGCAGCCGATGTGTCTATTAATTTTTTATCGACGTTCGCATTCCTTCTTGTGCTTGGCATTGTCGTTGATGATGCGATAGTGGTGGGGGAGAGCATTCATCATCATCGCGAGGATTTGGGCCTGCCGCCAGAGGAGTCGGCCATTCGCGGCGCCAGTGCAGTTGCAAGGCCCGTTATCTTTGCCGTTTTGACCACAGTGGTTGCCTTTGCGCCATGGGCCTTCCTGACAGGCCCCCAGAGTGAGTTTTTGCGGCACTTATCGGCCGTTATTGCTTTTGCTCTCGCGTTCTCGCTTATCGAGGCATTTTTTATCTTGCCCGCTCACCTTCGGAACTTAGCTGTGCGCCAGGAAGCGAGCAGAGGCTTTAAACTTCAGCGAAAAATCGCCGATGGCATTACGTCGTTTGCCGCGAATACTTACGCGCCCCTATTGGAGCGCGCTCTGAAGGTTCGCTACACCGTAAGTGCCATATTCCTTGCTGGTTTTATTATTGCTCTAACCTTGGCGACTACGGGTTGGGTCCGGTTTTACTTCTTTCCGCAATTGGAGAGCGAAACACTGATCGTGAAGGTGGGGTTACCCACGGGGGTGCCGTTCGAGCGCACCGAGTCCGTCATGGCACAACTCAATCGCACCACCGACGGGATAAAAGGTGATTATCCTGTCGTCGGATCATTCACCCTCGCTTATGAAAATGAGCTCGAGCAGTACATCCAAATGCCGCCGCCAGACCAAAGCGACGTATCGATGCGAGAGGTGGCGCAACAGTACCTTGAGACAATGGGAGATATACCGGACGCTGAGAATATCAATGTGCAATACACAGCGAATCAGGGTGAGGCTATCCTGACCTTTGTTTTGGCGCATTCGAACGAGGAGCTGCTAAAGCAGGCAGCGTCAGACCTCAGGAATTATCTTGTTACCTTTAAAGATGTTTTCTTTGTGAGGGATAACCAGCAAGGTGAAGTCGATGAGCTCAATATTCAGTTAAAACCCGGCGCTCAGACGCTCGGTGTTTCAATCGCAGATGTCTCACGCCAAATACGACAATCGTATTACGGTGAGGAGGTACAGCGTTTACCGCGACAGTACGGCGATGTGCGCGTCATGCTGCGATACCCCGAGAGCGCCCGCGAGTCGCTGAACTCGCTTCGTGAACTTAATATACGAACTGATGATGGCCGCCTGGTGCCGCTTGCGACCGTCGCGGATATCGAGGTGCGAAAGGCATCTCAGCAAATCGTCCGGCGTGACGGTCAACGTATCTTTGAGGTTTATGCAGTGGTGACACCAGACACCATGACGGATATCAATGACACGGTTCGCGGCAAATTTATGCCCGAGTTGCAGGAAAAATACCCTGCATTACAAATCATAAAGGGTGGTTGGGAAGAACAGCAGGCGGAGTTCATATCTGAAGTTACGCGCCTATTTACACTGGCGATGCTTGCGATCTACGCATTACTGGCTGTGGCATTCCGGTCCTACTCGCTACCCACAATCATTATGTCAGCGATTCCTTTTGCCTACATGGGCGCTATTTTTGGCCATCAAATACTCGGCATCCCACTCGATATGTTCTCGTTTTTTGGGATGGGCGCTGCTGCTGGTGTCGTCGTGAATGATAATTTGGTTTTGATTGACTACATTCTGAAGCGTGAAGAGCAAGGTGATAATCGCTTCACCGCCATTATCAACGCGGCGAAAAATCGGTTTAGGCCTATTTTATTAACAACGCTGACGACGTTTATCGGTCTTTTCCCGATCATAATAGAGACCTCGCAGGCAGCTGCATTTTTGAAGCCCTCGGTTATCTCTCTTGCGTTTGGCGTTTTCTTTGCCTTCTTTGTCAGTTTAATTCTCGTCCCCGCCCTGTACCTCATTGGCGATGATTGGCGGCGAGCAAAGACAAGTGCTCTCGCGTTTCTTCCGAAATTTTCGCGTCAAAGCTCTTCTTAGGACGCAACTAGCGTCCCTGCCTCGAGGTGGCTGCGCGCCCAGAATACGAGCAAGACCTGAGCGGCTATGAATTCAAAGAGTCGAATCGAGCTCCCCACGCGCTGGTTTTTCTTGGCTAGGGTCTCAGGATCCGGTTTAGATTCGAGTTATTCGTGGTGGAATCTCTCGTGTGTAGGTTTAAACGTCACACATTTAATGGTTGTTGCGCATCAGGCTGCGAACAAAGGGCGATACCAAAAGTACCAAGACGCCTACACCCACGCCGTAGAGCAATAGTTCGCTGAAAAGTGCGGTAAATCCGTCGAGACCCAAGCGCCCATTGCCGGTTCCGTCAACACTAGAGAAGAAAATAGCTAACTCTGATGCGAGGTAAGAGCCATAGGCGCTTGCTAAGAACCAAGCACCCATCATGACGCCGACGTATCGCGCAATTGATAATTTAGTCACAGCAGATAGGCCAATGGGGCTTAGACAAAGCTCTGCTGTTGTGTGCAAGAAATAGGCTAGTACTAACCACCATGCGGAGACCAGGCCTGCGGAATCTGGGTTATTGAGACCGAGGAGTAAAGCACCGAAACCGAGACCGACCTGAGTAATGCCAAAACCAAATTTAGCGGGTGTTGATGGCTCGATGTTTCGAGATAGTAGGGCGGGCCACATCAGGGCGAAAAGTGGTGACAGCAAAATGATGAAAATGGCATTTGCGGAGCCAAATTGGGCCGCTGTAAGTTTTAAGCCGAATAGCGATAAGTCGGTTACCCGGTCTGCAAATAAGGTCATTGAGCCCCCGGATTGTTCGAACATCGACCAGAAAACAGTACTGATAACGATAAGGAAAAATAGGGCACTCATTTTCCCACGCTCTTCAGCGTCACACTGCGTGGCTAGCAACCAGACAAACCAGGCAAGAAAAAGCGCTGCTATGACCGGTAGCATGAGGCCCACGCCTCCTTGATTTTGGAGGGCGATCCAGATGCCCAGAACCGATAAAAAACTATAGACAACAATGGTGCGCTCAACATTGAGAAGGTTTAGCGCAGCCGGTGCGGGCCTTTTCAGTATGGCTGGATCAGCGGGATCACCATGCCCTTCGAGCCAGTGCTGCCCAAGAGAGAATATGATCAAGCCGATAAGCATACCGATGCCGGCAGCACCAAAACCATAAGCCCAACCATAGGCGCTTGCCAGCCAACCGCATAGCAGAGAAGCGCTGGCGGCGCCGATATTGATCCCCATGTAGAAAATGGTAAAACCGCCGTCGCGTCGAGGGTCATCGTTGTTATATAACCTGCCAACGACCGTCGAAATATTGGGTTTTAAGAGGCCTACGCCCACGACAATAAGGGCCAGAGCGAAGTAGAAAACATCAATGGCTTGCTCGTCGCGGATAACGTCACCCGCTAGGTTTACAGTGGCAGGAACCCCCTCGAAGGCCATTGCAAAGTGCCCGAGTACCA
This sequence comes from Luminiphilus sp., assembly GCA_965660865.1. Taxonomy (GTDB): domain Bacteria; phylum Pseudomonadota; class Gammaproteobacteria; order Pseudomonadales; family Halieaceae; genus Luminiphilus. The sequence goes on along the minus strand of CBFIBL010000027.1, from coordinate 223,154 downwards.
GCAATGCGCCACCGAGTTTCACTGTCTTGGTTTGTCCGAGGTAGCGGTCGGAAACAATCCCCCCCAGCAGTGGCATAGCGTATACCAGAGCCGCGTATGCACCCAGAATCCTCAAGGCTTCACCGTCGCTGAATAAATGATGCTGGACGAGATAAAGCACGAGTAGATACTTCATCCCATAAAACGAAAACCGTTCCCACATCTCCGTGGCAAAGCACACAAAGAGCCCTCTTGGGTGACCGAGCCACTCAGGGCCAGGCGATAGCGTTTGTGACTTCATGATATTTCCTAAGGTTTCTTCTATACGGAGGTGGATGACTCGGTTTTTGTTGTCTCGCAATGCGACTTATCGTGCAGTCTAGTACCTGCGAAGTATTCGTTGTTGAATGTTCTCGCCAGTTCCTCTAGGCGGCGAGTGGGTCGGTTGCTCCCAGAAGCGCGGTTCGCATGGCGTCAGGATCGCGGATTCGTTTCACTTGCGCAAATAACGCTGCCGCTTGCGGGTAGCAATACTGTAAATAGACCAGCCATTGCTTAAGTGGGTTGATTGCATACTTACGTTGGTAAAGCGCGCCATTTGCTTCGAAAAAGTGAAGAAGGAGTTCGGTGATTTCTAACCAATCCATCGGCTCTATTGCGAGTCCATCGCAATGCGCTTTTATGGCTCGAGCCAGATCGGGTCGACACAGCGCCCCTCTCGCTAACATGAATGCATTGCAACCGCTTTGATCTCTGCAGTCGAATAGATCACTCGGAGTCCAAATTTCGCCGTTGGCTATGATGGGTACTGAGCGGGGGTTGGTTATGTCGCGTAGCCTCTGCCAATGCGCAGGTGGTCGGTACGCCTGAGCCTTTGTACGCGCGTGCACAGTTAATTCCGTAATGCCGCTTCTTAATGCCTGTGATGCAATTTCCTCAAAGTCGATATCAGACTCAAAACCTAGGCGTATTTTTGCGGTAATGGGAATCGTGTGTGGCGTCGCATCTCGCACGGCAGCACAAATCTCGTACACTGCACTCGGGGTTTTCAGCAATGTTGCGCCACCTCGTGACTTATTGACCGTTTTTGCCGGGCAGCCGAAGTTGAGATCAATCCCTGATACCCCCAGTGTTGTGACGACTTTGGCGTTTGCCGCCATCAATGCGGGATCTGAACCGAGTAATTGAACGTAAACTGGTGTGCCGGCTGCTGTTGTGCCTCCCTGTTTGAGTTCAGGACACAGTCGAAAAAAAACTTTGGGTGGGAGTACCGTACTGGAAACGCGGACGAATTCGGTGACACAGCGCTCATAACCACCGATACGAGTCAACATGTCACGCATCGCAAACTCCATGACTCCTTCCATGGGTGCGAGCAGGATTCTTGGACTATCGATGGCTGTTTCGCTCATAAGTTCCGCAAAAATAAGGTAATTAGTAGCGTAAATCTTACAGATGACGCGATCGTTCTACGTTTGTAGACTATTCGCGTCTCAATGTTAGCCGTTTATCACAGGGCAAGTCACAATGAATCCTAACTATCTGGATTTCGAGCAGCCGATTGCTGAGCTCGAGATGAAAATCGAAGAGCTTAAATCTGTCGTCGATGACTCAGAAATCAACATCAGTGATGAGATTGACCGGCTAAAGTCGAAGAGTCACACACTGACACAGTCGATTTATCGGGATCTTAGCCCTTGGGATATTGTCAGGGTTGCGCGCCATCCACTGCGTCCCTACTCACTAGATTACATTCCATTGGTCTTTGATGATTTCGACGAGTTGCATGGTGATCGACACTTTGGCGATGACAAAGCAATTGTGGGTGGGGTTGCTCGCTTAGATGGCCGACCGGTCATGGTCATTGGCCAGGAAAAGGGCAGGGCAGTAAAAGATAAAGTCCACCGCAATTTTGGTATGCCAAAGCCCGAGGGGTATCGCAAAGCACTCCGGCTCATGGAAATGGCAGAGCGCTTCAAAATGCCGGTGGTTACGCTAATTGACACACCCGGAGCCTACCCAGGTATCGACTCTGAGGAGCGAGGTATTTCGGAGGCGATTGCCCAGAACCTAGCGGTAATGTCGCGGCTTCGCACGCCCATCGTGTGCATCGTGATCGGCGAGGGGTCATCGGGTGGCGCTCTGGGGATCGGGGTTGGAGATCACCTAGCCATGCTCCAGTACTCCACTTACTTCGTGATCTCACCCGAAGGATGCGCAAATATCATCTGGAAGAGTAGCGAGTTTGCGCCGCAAGCGGCAGAAGCCATGGGCGTAACATCATCGACGCTTGAGGAGCTAGGGATCGTCGATACGACTATTCAGGAACCCCTCGGTGGCGCCCATCGGGACGTTGAGGAGATGGCACGTCGGATCAGAGAGCACGTTTCAGGCCAACTTGGCGACCTGTGCAAATTAGATGTCGATAAGCTGGTAGAGGCGCGATACCAGCGATTGATGGCTTACGGCAGTCACTGATCTGTGGAAGCGCCGTTGCTCGATGCCCTTGAGGAGCATTCAGCGGCGCTTCGTGCGGCATCGCATCTCTATGTGGGGTTTTCGGGCGGACGCGATAGCCATTGCCTGCTTCATGCATTAGCGACGTCGGCGCAGCGCCTATCGCTTCCCAATATAACGGCTATTCACGTCCATCACGGATTGCATGCCGATGCCGATTATTGGGTCCAGCACTGTCGCTGTATCGCAAGCGATTTAAACGTTGATCTGGTTGTTGAGCATATTGCCATAGACACTGACAGGTCTCTTGAAGCGCAGGCCAGAACTGCAAGGTACGGCGTTTTCGAGGGGTACCTCTCTGATCGTTCTTTGTTATTGCTGGCGCATCATTTAGATGACCAAGTGGAGACCGTGCTATTCAGGCTGCTTCGTGGTGCAGGCCCCCATGGGCTATCAGGTATCCCTCGATCGCGGTCGCTCGGTGCGGGGGGAATATTGAGGCCCTTGTTAGCGGTGAGCCGCGCTGAGATAGAGCGATATGCAGGCATGCACGCACTTGAGAGCATTGAAGATGCTAGCAACGAAGATACGTCTCTCGATCGCAACTTTTTGCGCCATAAAGTTCTACCATTGATAGCAGAGCGGTGGCCAGGTTATCGCTCGGGCATAGCCCGTACGGGCGATATTATGTCATCGATTAGCAGTAGCACTTCGGAGCTGTGGTACGAGTGCCGGCTGGGCGCCTTAACCTTGAGCACTGCAACTCTGGAATCGGAATCCCTGCATACACATATTCGCTCGAAGCTCCGAGAGCTCCACCTTAAATCTCCAAGCCACGATGCATTGAAGGAGTTTTGTCGGCAGTGTTTTGAGGCGCGCGGTGATAAAGCGCCGAGCTTGATCGCAGACGGGTATGCGCTCGTCTACTGGAGGGCAAAGGTTCAGCTCATACCCGAAAACAGGACAATTTGCGGGACTGAAGATGTGCGTGTGGGTGACTCAATCGAACGTGCGTGGGGTTGGTTGTTTTGGGTTCATAGTGATACAGGGCTAACTCCCGGCTCCCAGGTTAGTCTTCGGCGTGTCGCCGCGGGTGAAAAAGTCAGCTTTCCCGGCAGGCCGGGGCGCTCTGTCCGAGATTGTATGAAGGAAGTAGGGATTGCTCCTTATTGGCGGGCGAGTGTCCCCGTGGTCTCCAGTCGAGGCGAAGTGGTGGCAGTTCCCGGTCTTGGTTGCACGGTTTCCGGGACGCATATATCCGATAAGCGTTCAGAGGGATTAGTACCGGTCTGGATCGCGCCAAAAGTCTTCTCCGGAAATTGAGCCAAAGGACACTCTTTGGTAAGCTGAACGCCCATCGGAGCTATGCTATCGGCAACAGTTTGTTCGCCGCCCCACAGTTCCTGTTGCTTTGGTGGAGTTCATGACGCGATACGTATTTGTAACCGGTGGTGTTGTTTCCTCTCTAGGGAAAGGCATTGCTGCAGCATCTCTTGCTGCAGTGCTTGAAGCGCGAGGACTTAAGGTAACACTGCTCAAGCTCGACCCTTACATCAACGTTGATCCCGGTACGATGAGTCCGTTTCAGCACGGCGAGGTTTTCGTCACCGATGATGGCGCCGAGACCGATTTAGATTTGGGACATTATGAGCGCTTCACTCGCGCAACGATGTCCAAGCGCAATAATTTTACGACTGGGCAAGTCTATGACGAGGTGCTTCGAAAAGAGCGCCGTGGAGACTACCTTGGTGGCACGGTTCAAGTTATCCCGCATATCACAGATGAGATAAAGCGGCGCGTTATTGCTGGTGCGGAAGGCGCAGACGTCGCCGTCGTCGAAGTCGGGGGTACTGTTGGCGATATTGAGAGTCAGCCTTTTCTAGAGGCGCTGCGTCAATTGAAGCTAGAGGCAGGCTCATCGAATGCATTGCTCATGCATTTGACACTCGTTCCCTTTATCCCAACAGCTGGAGAGATAAAGACCAAGCCTACTCAGCATTCAGTTAAGGAGCTGCGGTCCATCGGTCTGCAGGCAGATGTATTGCTGTGTCGATGCTCAGTCGATATTGATGAGGGCGCGCGCCGCAAGATCTCGCTTTTCACCAATGTCGAGGAGCGTGCTGTTATCCCGGTCCTGGACGCGGATTCGATCTACAAGATTCCCAAACGACTGCACGAGCAGGGCCTCGATGATTATATTCTCGAGCGCTTTGGTATGTCGCCCGGTGAGGTGGATTTCAGTGAGTGGGATGATGTGGTGGCAAAGGAGTTTGCACCGCGCCGCGCGACCGTCAAGGTGGGCATGGTGGGTAAGTACACCGATCTTGTGGACGCTTACAAATCATTAAACGAAGCGCTAGGCCACGCAGGCTTGCAAACCAATACTCAGGTTGATATCGAATACATCGATGCTGAAGATCTTGAAACGCAGGGTACAGGGGGTCTGGCCAAACTCGATGCCATTTTAGTGCCCGGTGGTTTTGGTGATCGAGGTATCGAGGGGAAAATTTCGGCGGTCAGATACGCTCGCGAGAACAAGGTGCCTTATCTGGGCATTTGTTTGGGGATGCATATGGCCATGATCGAGTTTGCCCGCAACGTTTGTGGTATGAGTGGCGCGCACTCGACCGAAATGAATATTGAGACGCCGTATCCCGTGATTGGACTCATCACGGAATGGCAAACCGAGACGGGCGATATCGAAGTTCGCAACGAACACTCAGATTTGGGTGGAACCATGCGTCTTGGGTCGCAACCATGCTATCTGGTCGAAGGCACAAAAACCCGTCAGATTTACGCGAGCGATGTTATCCGTGAACGTCACCGCCACCGCTATGAAGTGAATAATAACCTAGTGCCTGAACTCGAAGCCAAAGGTATGACTATATCTGGATGGTCGCAGGATCAGGGTTTGGTCGAGATGATTGAACTTTCGGATCATCCGTGGTTTGTAGCCTGCCAATTCCATCCCGAATTTACATCCCGTCCGCGCGGGGGACACCCACTGTTTTCAAGCTTCATAAATGCTGCGGTGGAAGGGCAGTCTTGATGAGCTGTAAAACGGTATCCGTAGCGGGACTTGATATTGCGAACGACAGGCCGTTTGTTCTAGTGGGCGGTGTCAACGTGCTTGAGTCGGAGCAGTTTGCTGTCGACGTAGCCGGTGTTTACCAGGAGGTTTGCAAGAGGCTCGGTATCCCGCTTGTTTTTAAAGCTTCTTATGACAAGGCTAACCGATCTTCTATCCATTCCTTTCGAGGCCCGGGCCTAGAGGCAGGGTTGGCGATATTTGAGGCTGTTAAAAAAGCAACTGGGTTACCCACCATCACCGATGTGCATAGCCCAGAAGAGGCTCAAGTCGCTGCCAACGTTGTCGACATCATCCAGTTGCCGGCGTTTTTGGCACGCCAAACTGATCTCGTGCGAGCAATGGCTGAGACGGGCGCTGTGATCAATATTAAAAAACCGCAATTCCTGAGTCCGGAGCAAATGAACAACGTCGTTCAAAAGTTTCAGGAGTGTGGTAACGACCGCCTCATCCTTTGCGAGCGTGGAAGCAATTTTGGCTATGACAATCTGGTTGTGGATATGCTTGGGTTTGGTGTGATGCGTAAAACGACAAACGAGGTTCCCGTCATCTTTGACGTGACGCACGCCTTGCAGCGACGAGATCCGGGTGAAGCGGCTTCAGGTGGTCGTCGTGCGCAGGTGACCGAGTTAGCACGCGCTGGAATGGCGACGGGTCTCGCAGGTTTGTTTTTGGAGTCGCATCCTAATCCATCGAAGGCGTTGTGTGACGGTCCCAGTGCTTTGCCCCTCGGACAGTTGGAGCCATTCCTAGAACAGGTAAAAGCCGTCGATGACCTAGTCAAGTCTCTGCCAAATTTAAACATTGATTAAGATCAGCTGGAGTAACGAGTGAGTGAGATTGTAGATATCCGGGCTTTTGAAGTTATGGATTCCCGCGGAAACCCGACAGTTATGGCTGAGGTCACGCTGGATGATGACACGGTTGGCGTCGCTTACGCGCCATCGGGGGCCAGTACCGGATCTCGAGAGGCGCTGGAGCTTCGCGACGGTGATGGATCGCGATATTTGGGCAAAGGTGTTTTGAGTGCGGTGGGCAATGTCAACGGTCCCATCCGCGAGTGCTTACTGGGTCACGACGCCATGGATCAACTCGGTGTTGATCAGCGAATGATTGAGGCTGACGGTACTGATAACAAAGCCAAGTTTGGCGCAAATGCTATTTTGGCAGTTTCGCTTGCGACCGCGCGTGCCGCAGCGCAGTCGTCGAAAATACCGTTGTATCAGCACATTGCAAATCTCGCAGGCACGAGTCAGCTCACGATGCCAGTCCCCATGATGAATATTCTCAATGGCGGTGAACACGCTGACAACAACGTCGACATTCAAGAGTTCATGATTCAGCCAGTAGGTGCAAAATCATTTGCTGAGGCGCTGCGTGTTGGAGCAGAGATTTTTCACCACCTTAAAAAGGTTTTAGGTGCGCGTGGTCTCGCTACATCAGTGGGAGATGAGGGAGGCTTCGCGCCCGATCTTCCCTCAAATGCCGCGGCTTTAGAGGTAATTGCTGAAGCGGTGGCAAATGCGGGTTATTCGCTGGGAGATGACATCACTCTCGCGCTTGATTGCGCCGCCTCCGAGTTTTATCGCGACGGTCAATATCACTTGTCCGGTGAAGGGCGGTCATTTTCAAGCGAGGGTTTCGCTGATTATTTAGCTGAGTTGGCCGCATCTCACCCTATTGTATCGATAGAGGACGGGCTGGATGAATCAGATTGGCTCGGATGGGCCTATTTGACGCGACAGATTGGCGATAGTGTGCAGCTGGTGGGTGATGATTTATTTGTGACCAATACCCGTATTTTGCAACGGGGTATCGATGAGAGTATCGGCAACTCCATTCTCATAAAGTTCAACCAAATCGGCTCACTCAGCGAGACACTGGATGCTATCAGGATGGCGCAAGACGCAGGCTTCACGGCGGTGATTTCGCATCGTAGCGGTGAGACTGAAGACGCAACCATCGCTGATCTCGCCGTGGGCACCGGTGCAGGGCAAATTAAGACCGGCTCGCTTTGTCGCTCTGATCGTGTAGCTAAATATAACCGTTTGCTACGTATTGAGGCTGAGCTGGGTATGACCGCACCTTATCGCGGGCGTGCCGAGTTGGAGCGAGGCGCCTAAGTGCAGCGATCCCTGCTGCTGGCGTTGCTGGGACTTGCTATCGTCCTGCAGTACCGCTTATGGCTGGGAGATGGCGGCATTGCTGAGCGACGATCACTCGAAAGTCGCGTTGCGAGCGATAGCGAGGAAAATCAGCGCTTGCGCGAGAGAAATGGTGCGCTCACAGCCCGAGTAATTGAGCTTCAAGAGGGTAATGAGATGCTGGAGGCCGTCGCGAGAGAGGATTTGGGGCTGGTTCAGAAAGGGGAAGACTTTATTCTCTTTACTGAGAAAAAGAGAGGGGAAAAATAGCCGTGAGTGCAACATGGGCTGTTGTGCCTGCGGCAGGTGTAGGACGCCGAATGGGGTCTGCACTGCCAAAACAGTACCTGCCGCTCAATGGCGTGCCCATACTCGAGCATACACTCCAGGGTTTACTATCATGTACCGATATTCGGGGTATCGTGGTTGTCCTGGATCCAAACGATAACCGATCAACGCTGATTGACAGTCTCTCGAATCCTCGCGTATCAACGGCTCTCGGTGGTCCGGAGCGCGCGGACTCCGTACTGTTGGGCTTGCAGGCGGTCGCGGAGATGGCAAGTGATGACGATTGGGTGCTTGTACATGATGCCGCAAGGCCTTGTTTGTCGTCAGATACACTCGGTGAGCTGATTAATAGATGCTACTCCGAGGGGGTGGGAGCCGTGTTGGCGCAGCCCTCATTGGATACTCTAAAACGTGTATCTCCTGATAACCGCGTTATTGAGACGCTTGACCGGCGTGTTATCTGGCGTGCTCAAACGCCCCAGATGTTTAGGCTTGTAGAGTTGACCTCTGCGTTATCAAGCGCTGCAGCTAACGGCACAATCATTACTGATGAATCTATGGCAATGGAGTTGGCAGGCTATCCGGTGTCTATTATTGAGGGCCCTTCAACTAACATTAAAGTGACGTTGCCTAAGGATGTTGAATTTGCCGAGCTGATATTGCGCGGTTTGAGCGAGGATTCCGCAAAAGGTGTGAACCTATGAGAATTGGTCATGGTTATGACGTCCACGCCTTTGGTGAGGGGTCTTTTGTGATGCTGGGTGGTGTGAAGGTTCCACATGATCGCGGTTTGGTAGCGCACTCCGATGGTGATGTTGTCTTGCACGCGCTGAGCGATGCCATCTTAGGTGCGCTCGGCCTTGGCGATATTGGTCATCACTTCCCGGACGATGATCCAGCGTTGAAGGGGGTGGATAGTCGCTTCCTACTCAGGACAGTCATCGACCATATGCAGGATCATGGGTATGAGATAGGTAATATCGACGTCACCATTCTTGCCCAGCGACCAAAACTCGCCACGCATATTGCTAAGATGCGCACTCATATTGCTAACGACCTGCAGACCGACCCATCGAATTGCAACGTGAAAGCGACAACAACGGAGAAGCTTGGATTTGTTGGTCGAGAGGAGGGTGTTGCCGTCCATGCAGTGGTGATCTTAAAAGAGACCCCCAAAGCGTGACAGATTTGCGTGGAATTGGAATGACCTCTCAGCGAACGCGGATGCGTTTGCTTGACCGACTGAAAATGCAGGGTATTTCCAATCAATCGGTCCTAGATGCAATGGGTGAAATACCGCGACACCTTTTTGTTGATGAGGCTTTAGCGCACCGTGCGTATGAAGACACAGCGCTGCCCATTGGCTTTAATCAGACACTCAGCCAGCCCTACATTGTGGCGCGGATGACTGAATTGGCACTGCAAAATGGTATCCCGGGGAGGGTGCTAGAGTTGGGCACCGGGTCGGGTTACCAAAGCGCTGTGTTGTCGAGAATTGCCTCGGAGGTTTACTCGGTTGAGCGTATCAAACCGCTTCTCGACAAGGCGCGTCAGCGACTGAGAGCGCTAAAGGTGCGAAATGTTCGATGTAAAAACGGAGATGGTTTTGAGGGGTGGCACGAATTTGGACCATTCGACGTTATTTTGGGTGCTGCGGCGCCAGAGACTATTCCAGAGGCATTGCTCGGTCAGTTGGCTCCCGGTGGCCTTCTTCTGCTACCCGTGGGGGGGGCTTCGCAAAAGTTAATTCAGGTCGTGTCAACCTCGGACGGTTTTGAGCACACCGAAATAGAGGATGTGTTTTTTGTGCCGATGCTTGAGGGTGTCCGACGGTGATCTCACAGGGCATGGGTGTATATTTGCGTGGCATTGCCATGGGCGCTGCAGACCTAGTGCCAGGTGTTTCCGGTGGCACAATTGCACTTATTACAGGTATTTACTCGCGCCTCATTGCTGCGATAGCAAGCCTGGGGCCCAGCACCCTCGCTATGCTGATGCGTGGACGAGTGGTTGACGCGTGGAGGGCAATAGACGGCAATTTCCTATTGATGTTGTCTGCGGGAATCGCAACTGCGGTAATCGGTCTCGCCGCTTTACTCGATTGGCTCTTATCCAATTATCCCTTGCCACTATGGGCCGGGTTTTCAGGCCTCGTACTGGCAAGCTCGTGGTCTCTCGTTGTCAGCAACTATGACAGGTGGATGACCAAAGAGTGGTTGCTATTTACCGGTGGCATTGGTGTGGCCTTATTTGTTGGTCTCACTGGGGCAGTACAACTGCCTGTCACTCCTCTAGGGGTCTTTTTCGCGGGCTGTATTGCGATCTGCGCAATGATCTTGCCGGGCATTTCGGGAAGCTTCTTGTTGCTGCTGATGGGTATGTATGAGCCAGTGATCAAGGCTTTAGTAAGTGTCGATCTTTTGACGCTTACCTTTTTTGCACTCGGATGTGCTGTTGGATTGTTATTGTTTTCAAGGTTGCTGCAGGGCCTATTGCGGGTGGCAGAGCAGATCACAATGGCAACGCTTTTGGGTTTTCTCGTGGGTTCTCTCATTATACTTTGGCCGTGGCAGTTGAGTGTAAGTACCGTGCTCGACAGACATGGTGACCTGAGGGACGTTCAGACACTGCCTGTAACGCCTGTCTACTATGCAGAGCACGTAGGTGATCCTATGTTGCTGTTGTGTTTCGCTTGCTTCATCTTTGGCGCCTTGGTTGTAACAGTTCTTCAGGTCTTATCGGTAAAACGGGAAAAGTCGTAGGAGGGGTTTACGCCATGTGTTGCCTCAAGCACTTTTCAGTCGCCCTCCTAGTTCCCGCTCTATTCGCCTGCTCGGGAACGGCGCCACGCGATCTTCGACCGTGGGAAAAGGTACAGGCGGTACCCGTAGCGGTGGAAACCACTGAGGCTCGAACTCTAGCGCGGCAGGGTTATGGTCCTAAGCTAACGGAAGGCGAGCCTTACACGGTAAAGCGCGGGGATACGCTTTATGCGATAGCATTTCGGCTCGGGCTAGACTTTCGTGAGTTAGCCGCGCGAAACAACATCAAAGCGCCCTACACCATTAAGGTCGGCCAGACCTTGTCAACGGCAAAACCATCGGCTCAAGCTTCTCAAAAAGCGTCCGGTGCGCTGGTCTCAAAAAAATCTACGGCGTCCTCAAAGAGTCAGTCGGTAAAAACATCTAAGCAGACGACTCGACCGTCGGCTGTAACGACTAGAGCTGTTGCTCGATGGCGGTGGCCCTCTAAAGGTCAAGTGAGTAGGCGCTTCACGGCCAATGTACACAAAGGAATCGATATTGCTGGTCGGCGGGGTGAGTCTGTGACTGCGACAGCGGCTGGCAAGGTGGTCTACGCGGGGGCTGGGGTCAAGGGCTACGGTTCCCTCATCATTATTAAGCACAACGACACCTATCTGAGTGCTTATGGACATAACGAGCAGCTGTTGGTGTCCGAGGGAAGCGTCGTAAAGGTCGGCCAACAGATAGCGACGATGGGTAGTAGCGGTACAAACAGCGTCAAGCTGCACTTTGAGTTGCGCCGACTGGGCAAGCCAGTCGACCCACTAACACTGTTACCAGCGCGCTGAGTCAATGCCGCTAAGGTGCTGCTGCGCGATGTTTTTGCATTGCTTTCAGGGTTAGGCTTTACCGCTCAAGGAGCGCCAGCTTTCCAGGCTTTCCCTCCCAGTCAGCAGCATCAGCAGGTGCATCCTTCTTTTCGGTAATATTCGGCCAAATTTCAGCGAGTTCAGCATTCAACTCTAGGAAGTTTTCCTGATCTGCTGGGAGTTCATCTTCAGAAAAAATGGCGTCGATAGGGCACTCGGGCTCACAGAGCGCGCAATCAATGCACTCATCCGGGTGAATGACGAGGAAATTGGGACCCTCGTAAAAACAGTCCACCGGGCATACCTCTACGCAGTCTGTGTGTTTGCATTTAATGCAGTCTTCGCCGACAACAAAAGTCATAATACGTCCCCCACTTGCCGCACTCTCGTTACTTCATTGCGGCAGTTGTCAAAATAATAAGTCGATCTAGGTGTCTAGTAAAGTTTTCAGTGTATACAGCGTATCGAGCGCTTCCTTTGGTGTCATTTGATCCGGGTCGATCTCAGCCAACATATCCAAGGCGGGATTGCGTTGCTCCGGCGCCGGAAACAGGTCCGCTTGCGTGGCCCCGGAGCTTCTATCCTGAGACCCGCTCTGGGTTTCGAGTTCCGCAAGCTTTTGACGCGCGTGCAAAAGAATACCACTGGGTACCCCGGCGAGTTTAGCAACTTCTAGACCGAAACTGCGATTGGCGGGCCCTTCTTGAATATGGTGCATGAACACAACGTGGTCTTCGTGCTCAGTTGCATCAAGGTGCACATTTGCCATGGCTGCGTGAGCTTCGGGTAATGCGGTAAGCTCGAAATAATGGGTTGCAAAAAAAGTGAGCGCTCTGACTCGCTCAGCGAGCGCGACAGCGGCAGCCCAAGCAATGCTCAAGCCATCGAAAGTGCTCGTTCCCCGACCGACCTCATCCATAAGTACCAGGCTTCTATCGGTTGCGTTGTGCAGGATATTGGCCGTCTCCGTCATTTCGACCATAAATGTGGAGAGCCCACTTGCGAGGTCATCGGATGAGCCAATGCGTGTAAAAATCCGATCGACTATCGAAAGAGTGGCGCTCTGTGCTGGGACAAAAGCACCGCAGTGGGCGAGCAGCGTAATCAATGCGTTTTGTCGCATGTAGGTCGATTTTCCGCCCATGTTTGGGCCTGTGATGAGCAACATACGCCGGCTGTCGTTGAGCAACGTGTTATTCGCTATGAATGGGCGATCGGCAACCTGTTCAACTACCGGGTGTCGACCTCCTGTAATATCCAACTGCACTTCATCACTGAAGCTGGGTTTGACGAGTGTCAATGCGTCTGCTCGCTCAGCAAAGCAGGTGAGAACATCGAGATCACATATGGCGTTGGCAGTCTTCTGTAATGCCAACAGGTCTTCTGCTATTCGCTCTACAAGCTGGTCGTAAAGGTGCTTTTCACGAGCGAGTGCTCGACTGCGACTCGAGAGAGCTTTGTCCTCGAATTGCTTAAGCTCTGGGGTGATGAAGCGCTCAACATTTTTAAGAGTCTGTCGTCGCTGGTAGGTGTCAGGTGCCTGTTCTGACTGCTGCCGGCTGATTTCGATGTAGTAACCATGGACTCGATTAAATCCAACCTTGAGGGTAGAGAGCCCCGTCGCCTCACGCTCTCTCTGCTCAATATCGACAAGATACTCCCCTGCGTTCTCGCTGATACCCCTTAATTCATCCAGTTCGTCATCATATCCTGATGCGAGCACGCCACCGTCTCGGATCACTGCGGGCGGTGACTCCACGAGTGCTTTACTGAGTAGGTCACAGAGTGCTGGATACTCATCAATATCCGATACAATCGCGGCCAATTTCCTGGAGTTTTGTGTGACTGCAGACCGCAAAGAGGGTAGCGCCCATATACTATCGCGCAGTCGTGTGAGATCGCGTGGCCGAGCGGAGCGAAGGGCAACCCGGGCGAGAATTCGCTCCATATCGGCAATGGGTTTCAGGTGTTGCCGGGCTGTCTCGTAGTGGTAGTTTTGCCTCAACTGGCTGACGGCTTCAAGACGCTCCTCAAGCTCATCGCGAAGTCTCACCGGACGGTGAAGCCAGCGCTTGAGGTGGCGTGTGCCCATTGCGGTTACCGTCGAGTTGTAAACTGCGAACAGCGTATTTTCCTCACCGCCATGAAGGTTTTTATCGATCTCCAGATTACGACGCGTTGCCGCGTCAAGGATAACGGCATCACTTTGACGCTCGTGTTTGATAGCGACAAGATGAGGTAGGTCGTTGCGTTGCGTATCCCTTACGTAGTCTAGCAACGCTCCCGCGGCCGACACGCCGAGCGATAAATCCTCGCAACCGAAACCACTCAAATCACGAGTCTGAAACTGTTGGTTGAGCGCGCGCCGAGCGCTCTCCTCATCAAACTGCCATGCGGCAAGGCGACGAACTGCGACATGATTGCTTAAAAGGGGCAGCGATGCATCTTCGGCGATAAGCACCTCTGCAGGAGACAGTCGCTGTAACTCGGCGGTCAAGGATTCGTCGCTTGATAGTTCAGATACCAGGAAGCGCCCGCTGCTGACATCCATCCAGGCGATACCGCAATTCATTTGCTGTCTGAAGACCGATACGATAAGCGAATCACCACTTGCATCGAGCAGTGATTCATCGGTCAAGGTGCCCGGCGTCACGATACGCATTACCTTTCGCTCGACGGGCCCCTTGGAGTCGGAAGGGTCACCAATTTGCTCCGCAATGGCGACTGAGAAGCCTGCACGTACGAGCCTTGCCAGATAGCTTTCGGCTGCGTGAAAAGGTACTCCAGCCATTGGGATGGGCTCCCCCGCCGACTTGCCTCGCGAGGTAAGTGTTATGTCTAATACGGGTGCGGCTATCTCCGCGTCTTTATAGAAGAGTTCGTAAAAATCACCCATTCGATAGAACAACAGTTCATCAGGGTGCTCCGCCTTAATAGCCAAAAATTGGCGCATCATGGGCGTGTGCTGGCTTGTATCGGGTGATGACGACATGAACACTGACAGGCTTAAAACGCAAAGCGTGAGAATAGGTGAAAAGCCGCTCGCTTTAAATCCCGCAGAGTGCGTTCAGTGCGCTTTATTTAATATTCCCGATGGCTTTACGCTGCGCCAGTTATTCGGGGGGCGGGGAAGCGTGCAGGCGGGGGGCGGGGAAGCGTGCAGGCTTATCGATGCTCATGCCTGCGACATTCGTCGACAATACATTTGAGCGCCGCTAACGCGTGTTGGGTTTGCAGACGACCCGCGTTAGGCGGTGGCACGATCCCAGTACACCCGTTCCGATGGCTTTTGGGCAACTATTTCATTGCCACCATTTTGCTTCGCAGAACTGACGGCCATGCGTGCGTATTCCATCATTTGCTCAGCACGCGAACCCAGATCAGGTATAAAGCTGACGTAACCCTGACTGACTGTTAAACGTTCATCGTGTTTGGACGCCGCATTGTCAATTTTCAACTCGTTAATAGCGATCTTTGTGTCGCGAGCGAGGGTGTCAAGGACCTCCTCGGTACCACTTGGAACGATCAGTAGAAAACTGTCGCCCTCGTATCTACCAACAGCGGCCGCGTGTACTGGGCTGGTTTTTGACTCTGCAACGCGCTCAGAGAGTTTATTCTGCAGCAATCGTGATATCACCTTGAGTGTCGCATCACCATATTCCGTACCGTAGACGAGATTGAAACGTTTGAACTGATCAATATCGACCATTAGTAGTCCGATTGATTGGGATGAGCCCGCGGCTTCCTCGATAGCAGCAGCGAGGAGGCCTTCTATATGTTGCCGATTCGCGATTCCCGTTAAGCCGTCTTGGATGGCGCTTAATGCCAATTGATCAGCCTGTTGCTTCAGCCGCACTTGGGTTTTGACGCGGGCTCTAACGACGGTGGGATTGAAGGGTTTCGAAATGTAGTCGGAGGCGCCATGTTCAAGCCCTCGTGCCTCGTCTTCTGCCGAGTTGAGTCCAGTGATGAAAATAACGGGAATGTCACGCGTCGCCTCACGTTGCTTCAGTTCTCTCAGCACCGTATAACCGTCCATATCAGGCATCGTGATGTCGAGCAAAATGAGGTCAGGCAGTGTTCGTTCTGCAGCCTGAAGACCCACTTTTCCGTTGATTGCTGCGGCAAGGTCAAACTCGTCCTCAAGCACACCAATCAGGCTCTTTATGTTGATAGGGTCGTCATCAACGACCAGTACACGTGGCTTATTCATCGCCAGCTCTTCCGCCATTGATACGATCGTGCAGTGTCTCCAAGTTCTTCGTTGCTGTGTCAAAATCAAATTGATTCACATTTTCAAGGAGCGCTTCGGTCAATGCTGACTCATGTGGCAGTGCCTCTGCGAGCAACAAAGCCTCATCCCTCGCGCTTGGGTTGAAGTTATCCAAGTGTCCTCTGAGGCGCGCTATTATGCTTGCTATATCGAATTCCGACGGGCCTTGCGGAGCATTCACCAGCGAACTATCAGACGTCTGCTCCTCTCGCCAAGCCATAACCTCATTGATCAGTTCTGCGTAGTCTTGAGAGAAGTCAGGTAGCAACGCCATGATCTTTACAAAGTCCTCATCCTTAAAGCACTGTTCGATAGTTTGTGCCTGAGCTTGTAACGAGGTCGCGCCCAACGTGCCTAAAATGCCCTTAATTGAATGTGCGAGGCGATGACCGGTTGTTACGTCGGCATCGGTTACCGTCTGTTTGAGTTGCTGAGGTGCCTCAGCAAAATCGGTGCTGAAGTCTATTAGTAGGTCAGCGAGAAGGTCCCTGCGACCATTCACGTGGATTAGTGCCTTGCCCATGTCGACGTTAGTCAGTTTTGCTGGGAGCCTGAACTCATTCGTAGCGCGCTTAGTCGGTGCGTTGCTAGGCAGTCGATTACCCGAGGGGATCCATTTAAGAAGAGCGTCAAAAAGCTTGCCTGGCTCGATAGGCTTTCCAATATGGGCATTCATTCCCGACTCGAATGCCTCACGGACGTCGGCTTCCAAAACATTGGCTGTCATAGCAAGGATCGGTAGGGTATCAAGCTTCATTTCCTGCCGGATGAACCGTGTCGCCGTATATCCGTCCATTTCGGGCATGTGGATGTCCATCAAGACACAGTCATAACGGTTATTCTCGATTTTAGTGATCGCTTCTAACCCATTCTCGGCGACGTCGATGTGGAAACCGCCAAGTTCCAATAAATCTATGGCGACCTGTTGGTTCAATTCGTTGTCCTCCACGAGAAGCAGTCGGGCACCTTTGATGGGTGCAAGCGTGCGCTCGTCGTAAACCTCTACACGCGATCGACCGATGGGCATTGGCTTGCCGCTAGTGACATTGATGAGCGTATCAAATAACAACGAGGGGTTGAGAGGCTTTGTCAATGTCGCGTCGATATGCTGGGTTAGCTCCTCAGGCTCTTCGTCGAACAGGCGGGTCGCAGCGGTTATCAGAACCAATTTGGGGGTGGAATTCAGTTGCAAGTCGTTAACGACACGGTTGGCAAGTGTCAGCCCGTCCACATCGGGCATTCGATAATCAATCAATGCAAGCGTGAAAGGTGTGCTCCTATCCTGACTGGTAATTAATGCCTCTGCTTCAATCGCGCCAGTTGCCTTGGTGACGTCGAGTCCGAAGTATTCAAGCTGGCTTGAAATGATTTCTAGCGCATTTTCGTTGTCATCAACAACCAGCACTTTGGTACCGGTGAGCACACTTTCATGGCCAGTGGTAGTCGTTTTCTGGGAATCCTCGGTGGCAAGCTCAAAGGGTACTTCGAAAAAGAATTCACTTCCTTTGCCTATCTCACTCGACAATCCGATTGTCCCACCCATGAGATCGACAAGTTGTTTGCAGATGGCGAGTCCAAGGCCGGTACCGCCAAATTTTCGGGTTGTGCCCGCCTCACCTTGGGCAAACGGTTGGAAGAGGCCCGATTGCTGATCAGTGGTTATCCCGATGCCGCTATCTTTGACCGCGAATCGCGCACGCATTTTGGATTCTGTGCGCTCGACACAGCTGAGACTCACCACAATATCGCCATCTGATGTGAACTTCTTGGCATTACCCGTAAGGTTGAGTAACACCTGCCCTAACCTAAGAGAGTCGCCCATCACTTTGGTCGGAACATCTGGAGAGACATCAAAAAGCAACTCCAATCCTTTACGCTCGATATCTGCGGCCATGATGGTGGCAAGATCTGAAAGCACACGTTCTAAATCTATCTCTGAATGCTCTAAAACCATCTTTCCTGCCTCAACCTTCGAGTAGTCGAGTAAGTCATTGATGATTTGCAGCATGTTGTTCGCAGACAGATATATCTTCGTCAGATAGTCCTGCTGCTTTGGATTCAGATCGCTACGCAATGTCAGCTCCGATAACCCAATAATGGCATTCATCGGTGTGCGAATTTCATGACTGATATTGGCTAGGAATTGGCTCTTTGCACGACTGCCCGCCTCGGCCTCGTCTCTCGCAACAATGAGGTCTCCTTGCATCGCTTCGAGGTGAGCTCGCTTCTCATCCAATTCGCGAAAACTCTCGCGCTCTTCGTTAATCGTGCGCGCGAACAGCATAAATAGTGCGGTCGTAACGAATCCTAGATTCATCACAAAGAAGAGGGGACCAACCCACGAGGGGAGGTCAAAGGCGAGCGTTTGGACTCGATGGTCGATGACTGCCGATATGAATAGCAACCCAATAAAAGCAGCGAACCAGTATTTCGCCCGCTCGAATTTTGCATAGACCAGAGCCGCTACCGGAGGAAGCACCGACCAGATCATCATCGCGCTACCTGCGCTGAAACCACCAAGCATCCACATGAGGGACGTGGGTAGCAGCATGATCATTATCATTTGACCCCATCGCATGGGGGCCTCATCTTTCGTGACAATGAAATGCACGAGTAATATCGACGTAATACCCGCATAAGCGAGTGGAATGGCGCCTTGAACCCACAGCTGGAGGCTCCAAAAAACAATCCCCATGACGAGCGTGATGGGTATAAGCCCGACCGCGAGCCAAACGAGCAACAACTTTACGCGGCGCATCTCGCGACCGTCTTCCTGTCGGTAGGTCAGGTCGGGTAAATGCTTGATTCTATGGAGCACCTAGTGAGCCTCTTATTTTTTAATAGGGTACTGCGCCGATCATACAGATAACAGCCTCGTCGACCTACGGGCAGGTTTTAGCCTGTGTTACGGATTTTATTTTGCTTGAAAAGTATCGGAGTGTTAGCGCGGGTGGTCGTGTACACTCACGGCTTGCATGGGGGTTTCGGTGTGGCTTTGCCTCGTACAGCCGAAATCGAGACAGTAACGAGTTGAAGGGCTGAGTGGTTCGTACGCAGTGAGTCAAACGAGTGCACAGAAATTATTGGCTTCACAGTTAGAGCTTGCCAAAGAGCTCCAATTAGCGATTCTCCCAAGCGGCTTCCCAAGTATCCGACATTCTTCTGGCGCTGCTCAAATGATTCCTGCGCTAGAGGTCGGGGGCGACTTTTATGATGTTTTCGAGCTTACGGACGGTCGCCTGGGCTTTGTTATTGGCGACGTAAGCGGCAAGGGGGTACCGGCCGCATTCTTTATGGCGATCGCACGAACTGTCATTAGGAATGTTGCGATGGCCCGAAGTGATCCCGGCCAATGCCTCGCCGAGGCCAATATTCAGCTTTGCGCACAAAACCCAATGTTGCTTTTTGTTACCGTGATTTACGCCATATGGGATCCTTGGTCATTTTCCCTTGAAGTTGCCTCGGCGGGGCACGACAAGCCGTTTTTACGAACCGCCAAAGGTGATTTGCACCCTTTGTCTGTTAAGGCCTCGCCTGCACTCGGTGTTCTAGAGGACCTCACCTACCCGGTAACGGAGTTGTCCCTAGATGCAGGCGATGCTTTGTTGCTCTATACCGATGGGGTAACCGACGCTCTCAATGCGCAGGGGGAGGCCTTTGGCACTCAACGTTTGTCGCGTGTGTTTCAGGCGGCCTCCTGCGACGATGCTGCGGATACACTGTATGAGCTGCTAGCGGCGGTTCAATCCCACGCAGGTGATACGCCCCAGACAGATGACATAACGGCCGTGTTACTGCAGGTTGATCGAGAGGGCAAACCGCTTGTATAGCCCAGCGCGCTGCGGCTAGACAACGAAATTCACGCCCCGCATGCCTGCTCAAGGCGCTGATGGTAAGTGCCACGGCCTCTAGAACTGCATTGCTGACTGTCGCTTATGACGACAGGTGCTAGGCAGCGATGTTTATTTTTCCGTTTTTGGCTCTAAACTCGTTTGCATTCAGAGCGCAAAACACTGATTATATATACAGTATTTAACAACATGCAGGCAAGCATGCCACTGGGAGAATTTCATGGATCCGAATAAGCAAAAAGCGTTGGACGCCGCACTGGCTCAAATTGAGCGTCAGTTTGGAAAAGGAACTGTTATGCGCATGGGTGATCAGGAGCGAGTTGCGATCCCCGCGATTTCAACAGGGTCTCTGGGGCTGGATATTGCGCTGGGTATCGGTGGGCTCCCCCGAGGGCGAATCGTAGAGATTTATGGGCCTGAATCATCGGGTAAAACAACGTTGACCCTTCAAGTGATTGCGGAGGCACAAAAGTTGGGTGGTACCGCGGCGTTTGTCGATGCTGAGCACGCTTTAGATCCGCAGTATGCGGAGAAGTTGGGTGTACAGATGGACGATCTCATCGTTTCACAGCCGGATACGGGTGAGCAGGCGCTTGAGGTTGCAGAGATGTTAGTGAGGTCGGGGGCTGTGGATGTCTTGGTCGTCGATTCTGTAGCGGCGCTGACACCGAAAGCTGAAATTGAGGGAGATATGGGCGATTCCCACGTGGGCTTACAAGCTCGTCTATTGAGTCAGGCAATGCGCAAGTTAACAGGCGCGATAAAGCAAACGAACTGCCTGGTCATTTTTATCAACCAGATTCGAATGAAAATCGGTGTCATGTTCGGAAGCCCCGAGACTACGACGGGCGGTAATGCCCTCAAATTTTATTCGTCTGTGCGCCTCGATATTCGCCGAATAGGTGCAATTAAGGAAGGCGATGAAATTGTAGGTAACGAGACGCGCGTCAAAGTCGTAAAAAATAAGGTTTCCCCCCCATTCAAGCAGGCAGAGTTTCAGATTATGTATGGTGCGGGTATTTATCACATGGGAGAGGTACTCGATTGGGGGGTAAAGCTGAACCTCGTGGATAAATCGGGCGCTTGGTACGCTTACAAGGGCGATAAAATCGGCCAAGGTAAGGCGAATGCTGCCAAGTTTTTGGACGAGAACCCCTCGGTTGCCGCTGAGATAGAGGGTGAAATAAGAAGGCAGACGATGAATATTCCATCTGATGATGCCGCGCTTCCGGCAGGGCAGGCGGAAGAGATTGCAGCAGACATTGCAGAAGAGTAAATGCGTCGATGGAGGTGAAGCCATCTGATATTCGTCGGGCGGGCATGGATTTACTTGCGCGCCGAGAGCATTCATCGACGGAGATGCTAACGAAGTTGAAACGTCGATTCGGAAAGCGGCTTGAAGGCGATGCGCTGATCCGCGATGCGGTGGATCAATTAGTTCGCGATGGCCTCCTGAGTGACCAGAGATATGCAGCATCGATGGCTCGTCAGTTGGTGAGCCGAGGGCGTGGCCCTTCTAAAGTTGCTTACGAGTTACGTCAAAAAGGCTGTGATCCAGACGTCGCGATTTCCGACGCTTTCCCCGATGGCATCGATTGGTTTGCAATTGCCGAGGAGGTTTACACGAGAAAGTTTAGCGAAAGGGCCATGCCTGAGGAGTGGGAGCGCAAGCAAAAAGAGCGAGCAAAACGTGGCCGTTTCATGGCTTCACGCGGCTTTGCCCCCACGCATTTCATGCATTTATTGGAGCAGGAGCCGGAGAGTTAATTAACGGAAGGCGCTTCGAGCGACGTGTCTTCGCTGGGCGCTAAAATGGCCTAGGCGCCATGACTTACGGCTATAACTCTACAGTACTGACACTATGGACACTATTAACAGCACACCGATTAAGAGCCCACCGATTAACAGCCCACCGATTAAGAGCCCAGCGATTTGACTGGGGGCTTCGACTCCGCTGCTAGGATCCATCTCCCAGTAAGGCACCGCGGAGTTCTCGCGCTTTTTGTTGCACAACGCTGGCATTTTCAGGCCCCATTCGCAGCAATTGCTTTTGCAATGCCGTTAAACCCTCGAGTTCTGGATCTGCAAAAATCCAGTTGGCCTCCTTGCGCACGAGTTCAGCACGCTCGGGCAGGCTTGGCGTTGCCAGGATTTGTGTTGTGGCGGCCAAGGCAGCGCCCCGGATATCGAAGTCGCTTACACCCATGCGCGCGAGCGCAGCCGTCGCGAGAGGTTCGTAGGTGTCGAACAATGACACCATTGCCTCGATGTCGAGACTATTTATCCAGTTTGCGAAGCCGTCATATCGCGAAAATCCCACCGGATCCATGGTTACGCGAAGCCCATCATCCGTGATCGGAAACGTTTTCGGTGGGCGACCCACCGGGAGTAACTTGTAGGGAACCTCACCTCGGCGCATCGAATCGATGATGGCTACAGTGCGTTCAACAACGTAGTCGCCCGCCACAAACTGCTTGAGTGCCCTGCCGCCATTGACGCTATCGATACTCTCGCGTGCGTAACTATCTGCTGTCGATTCTGTCACCAAGGGAGGGCTGAGAGCTGGGGGCTCGGGTATAAATTCGGGCACCTGTTCAGACTCGGCCTTTGATTCGACCACAACAGGCTCTGATAACACGATTGCCTCGACGTCGCTCGTGTCGTCTGGAGGACTGGACTTGCCGTAGTCACCGGTTGCCAAGACGAAAACCAAGGTTGCAAGAATTAGGGCGACGATCACACCTAAGGCGATTGGCTGAATTTTTGAGTCTAATTGCTGTTCTGACACTGTTTTACCCCCTCGCTGTTCTTATAGACAAGAGGGTACCCAAGAAAGTTCACTGGAGCGATATCGCCGGTTAAATTTGGTATAGGTTTTACAGTAGTTTTGGGAGGTGGTCGGGCTTAGCGTAAGCGTATCTTTTTCCAGCATCAACGCTGTGATAAGCGTCTAGGCCCACCGCAGCCACCAACCCTAACTCATTAAGGTTGAGGGTGCCGTCGTCCCGCAGCGCCGTTTCGTCGAACTCTATCGTTTCCACGCTACCAACTACTAACTGCGTACCGTTTATTTTGAGCGGATGATGCTCAACGAGACGAAGGCCTATTTTCAGGGGCGATTCACTAACGAAGGGTGCTTCAACAGGCGATTGCCAACAAGATCCAAAGCCACAGGCGTCAAATTCTGATTGCTCGCGTGGAAATCGCGCGGATGTGTGATGACCGCGTTGCGTCATGTCCAATGTCAGAGCATTCCACGTATACCAACCCGTTTCTATGATGTTATCCATAGTGTGCCGCTCTGTGCCCTCAGGGGCGGGACGGATAATCATCCCAAGCAGGGCTGGTGCTGCACCAATATGGAAGCAGGAGTTAATGACGGAAAGATTGGTGTGCCCTTCCTTATTAGCGGTCCCCACCAACACAACCGGTTTGTAGCCGGGCAAACTGTTGATCAGCGCGGCGCGCTGCCGCTGTGGCATCGCCTCAAGATTGTTGCGGTCGAAGATCATTTTTCAATCCGAGAGTTGATAGCCTCAACTTTGTGCGGTAGCTCTCCGTAGAGCCCCTCATAGCGGCGCTTTGCCCAAAACGCATAGACCGGATCTACAACGCTTCGGATAAGAGGCCAGCGCAACCACGCCCACAGCGCTCCAAAGCGCGTATGTTGCCAAGCAGCGACGTTGGCATCTGCACCCACTATCCATTGGTCGTCGCGTTGCAAGTGGAGATTAAGTAACAAGTCTTCTTTGCTGGGCATGCCATCGGTAATCTCAAGGCTGTGAATGTCGACAAGATTGAGGGTCTCGCGTTTCAGCTTGGCGAGGTGCTTCATTTCATGGGCACAGAGCGGGCAGGCTCCGTCATAGTAGAGCGTATCGTGATTAGAGCTGGGCTCTTTAACTGGTCCAGATTTAAGTTCTTTACTAGGTTGCATAGGCGGCTCAACGATTTCAGGTTTGTTTCGGACGATCTACGGTCCACTCTAGAGAGTCTTGAGACGAAAGGGGGGTAATGCTCAAGTCGCGTCCATCTGAGAGTATTGTGTTGCCCTAGTGGCTTATCACCAGAGGGTGATCACAAAAGGCTGGCTTTACGATGCATCCATTTCCAGCAGAAGTTGTTTAATGCTCTCTGCAAGCCGCAATTCATCACCGCGCTGGAATCCTACATGGATTTCTCGAACGCGACCTTTCTCATCGATAAGGTAGCCTGAGGGCATGCCATCCACCGCGAACAAACGTGCTACATCGCCTTCTGCATCAATAACCACAGGGTAATCAACCGAGAAGCGCTTCAAAAAATCCCAAGCATCTTCCTCAACGACATCGATGCTGATCGCCAAAAACTGGACGGGGTCATCTGCAAACTCTGCATTCAGCGAATTCAGTGCCGGCAATGACAAGCGACAGGGGCCACACCAAGACGCCCAGAAGTCGACATAGGTGACCTTGCCACGAAACTCTGAAAGCGAGAGTTGGCCATCTGCATTCTGGATGGCGGGTAGCGTCCACTCGGGTGCGGGAATAGGTGGGTCGACAAGGACCCGACGCTCCTCTCCCGCCGCATAGGCAAAGCTACACAAGATGCTCAGAAGGCAAAGAAGGGAGGGGGCGATTACACGTGACATTGTCTTTTTCTCCATGACATCCACGACAATTTACGTATATTGTCGCCCTAGTGATCACTTTTGCCGGTACAGGTGCATGTGGTGGAGACAGCGCACAACGGTACACAAAGATGTTTTCGGGGGCAGCGTAAGGCAAATGGCACGATCGTTGACTGATTATGAGCAAAAAGGGCTGACCATGATCGAGCTAATGGTGACGCTTGCCATCGTGGGAATTTTGGCAGCAATAGCCTTCCCCTCATTTACGGCCACACTTCAGCGCCAACAGTTACGCAATGCCATCGAGACTCTTGTTTCAGATATGCGACTTGCACGAACGCGGGCTGAGAGTCATGGCGCTGCCGGTGCATCCTCAATCGAATTCACTGTGGCATCTGGGGACGCAAAAACATGGTCCTATATAGGTGTTAATTCAGTCTCAGGTACCCTTGTGACGCGCAGCAACACCGATTTTTCGTACGATATTGAAATGGTAGTGTCTGGCTTTGGTGACGTGGATAGTGATGGCAAGACTGATGTTGCCTTCACAACATTGCGCGGTTTTGACAGTGACGGTGATGGGTCTGTCCAGCTCTCTGTTGGTGGATACTCGGCAACGGTTACCCGAAATTTATTAGGTATGATCAGCGTATGCTCTGATTCAACCCTGGGATACTCCTCGTGCGGCAGTTAGGGCTTAGTCTCGTGGAGTTACTGGTGGCAATTGCTATCGGGAGCTTCATCGCGCTTGCGGGATCGACGTATTTTGCGACAACATTCGGGGCGAGCGTATCATCGCAGAAAGCGGCTCGAGCGCAGGAGCAGTTTAGTAACGTGACCAACGCGGCCGTCACCGAGATGCGGCGCGCAGGGTACCGTGGAAGTCCCTCGCAGCTAGCGGCTTACTTGACGACAACGGAGGGGTCGGGTGGCGCTGGATCTGAGGGGGACTTCCCAGCGGTGGACGTCAGCACGGCCGGGTGTGCGCTTTTCAGCTATGCGCGACCACATATTTGTTCGGGATCAGACAACAACAGCTTTGGTGTTTGCCGCGCTAGCGATGGTTCACTATCTCCCGTCTCCACCTCGCTTCATTATCGAACGGGTCTGCGACTCAGCAGTGGTGCGGTCGAGGCAGTGGCGGTTATTCACCCCGATCAATATGACGCACCTGGCGCGAGCTCCTCGGAGGCGTCGGGCTGCAATGCATCGGGTGGGAGCTCTGCCTGGCAACCGATAACGTCGACTCAAGATCTCTATGTCGATCGTCTGGTATTTACGCAAATAGGCGAGTCTTACTTTGATTCTGATGCGGGTTGCGAGATGTCGGTCGATGCGGGATGCGAGACAAATGTAACGGCATGTGGTGATACCATCTCGTGTCGAATCGAGCGGCTATATAAAGTCGAGTTATGTGCGTACCCGCAAGCTACCGATGACTTATGTGTTGCCGGTGCTGGTGGCAGTCAACCTGACGGCCAGCTCTATGCCGAGGTGTTTGTCGCTCCTCGCAATAGCGTGTTGATCTCACGGAGCTACCCATAAGGTGCTACCCATAAGGAGCTACCCATGAAAAGCATCCAGTTGACGAAGGTCCAGCGCGGTTATTTTACCGTTTTGATTGTTGCTATTTTGGGTGTTCTGGCCTTGCTGGCAAGCAGAACAATGACTGTTTCTACTCAGGATTCAGTGCGTTTATCAGTCCAAGAGCAAACCTACACTGAGGCTTTGTACGCCGCCGAGCAGGTGATGGAGCAAGCCCTTGTCTGGTATCAGAACAACACGCCAGCGTTCACCGGAGGTACTTCCCCCGTTTATACAAGCACAGAAACGGGTGTCGATGATATTGTCATTGCTGCGTCTCGTGGCGGCACATCGGTGGATCGTACCTATGAGAGCTCTTTTTGGTTTCAAGAAGGGGTGGGTGATGAGGTGCGGGTATTTGCACAAGCCTCTAGTGATCAGGGTTCACAAACCGTATCCCAATGGATTGAAAATCAGATCTTGCTTACGAGCATCGCTTTAAATTCGCCGCTGGTAATGGCGGGATGTTTTGGCACATTGAGTAATGGTAAGCCCGCCATTACGGGTACTCCGCAAATCAATGCCTACCCCAATTCAGAGATTTTGCCCTCCGGTGTCAGTTCGATCTCACTGCCCGCCGCATGCGGCACCCCGGTCAACGTCACCAGTCCTTGCAATAACAATCCTTATTTTGGGAAGCTTAACAAAGACAACGGGAGCCAATGTATTGAACCAATCGCAGCAAACCTCACAACATCGACCAATCTTTGGTCAATGGTTTTCAGTCTTAGCCAAACAGAAATCGAGACTTTCGCTAATGAGTCCAGCACTGACAATGTATATTGGATTGAGAGCGGTGGGTCGCAGAGTGATCTAAATTCTTACGGGAGCCCCAGTGAACCCATTATTCTTGTTTTAGAAGACTGCCCGAATTTACCGTCTGATGAACAGTTTGTAGGTTTGATTTACAGCTTCGGTTCAAGTTGCCAAATGCAGGGAAGCGGCGGTCAAATGATCAAAGGCGCGATTGTCTTCGACAACGCAACGGGAACGTCTATTTCGAAGTGGAATGCCAACGATGTGATCGAGGCGGCCTACCTGGAGGGTGACGACAGTCACGACGACTTCGACGGCGATAACCAAGTGGCTTTTGATGAGACAAAATTTGAGAGCAAAATCACCGTGCTGCCAGGAACCTGGATCGATACCGACGTTAACTGATCTTAAATCCTGCCCTAAAGTACCTAAATACCCCTTTTTTCTGTGAACTTCCTCTCAGACTCCGCGCTATCTCCGTGTGGCTTTCTACGAATTTATGGCATGGTAATGCGCAATTAACGTGTAGAGTGCGGATAATGCACCGAGCCAAAACCCACAGGTTGTTCAGCAGGACCCCGCCACGCGCCGATTTGGATGCGGACGATACCTGTCCACTTGTTACCAAGTCCCGAAGACGTCAATCGATAACGGCCAAAGAACAAGCAGGTGTCGGATTGGTTGAGGTGATGGTCGCTGCCGCCGTGCTGTCAGTGTCCGTTGCCGGAACGATATTTCTGACGTCGACCTCGACCAAAGTGGGTTCTGAGTCCAGAACCAGTATTCGAAGCGCTACATTGGGTGGGGCAGTGGCTGAAATTGCTCATTTCAAACCGGACGCCGGGTACATCAACACGCTTGTGGTTGCATTAGAGACCGATTCACCCTCAACAGCATTTTCAGTCGATGATGTCAGCGTTGTATCCGCTAGTCACTCTGAGAGCGTGTCGCTGACGGTGAGTTGGACCAACCCGTATCTGACGGGCGATAGTCAGTCACAGTCATTTTCGCTCGCAAGTAACGTGACGTCGGATGATACCTATCAAAGCATCCAAAGTATTTTAGGTGCTGACTCAGACAGTGATGGTGGTGGCGCGTCCACCTTTACGATCTTTACCTCAGCTGGGACAGGATCCACAATCAGTCCAAGCTCAGCTTCTGTTGTCAGTGGCGGAACCGCGGAATTTACGGTGGGGCTGGCTGAAGGGTACGAAGGCTTAAGCGTTAGTGGCTGCAATGGTTCGATGGTTGGCTCTACGTACACGACCGGAGCGGTTACTGCGAATTGTACGATCACCCTCAGCGCCGATGAGACTTCACACGATATCGCCACCTCTACGGGTATCGGTGTGGCGTCACTTTCGTGCAGTGCCTCTTCGGTTAGCGACGGAGGTAGCGTAACCTGTACGGCGAGTTTGAGCACTGGATATAAAAACCTGAGTCTCTCTGGGTGCGGAGGATCAAGCGGCGGCAGTCCCTATACAACGGGGGCGATCACCGGTGATTGCACCGTGTCTGCAACTGCTGAACCCGAGGCGTATTTAGTGTCTACGGACCCCGGTGCAGGTACAACGATTTCGCCCAGCTCAGCCTATGTCGAGTACGGCTTGTCAACGACGTTTTCCATCGAAACCACCGGGGGTTATACCAGTTTAAATGCCTCAGGTTGTGGTGGTTCGTTAAGTGGCACTACGTACACCACGGGTGCGATCACGGATCATTGTGAAATCTCGAGCACAGCTTCCGCGGCGAACCAGAGTCCTTCGGCGGTTAACGACACGAACGCCATTACCGAAGATGTAAGCTCTTCTGTTAGCGGCAATGTTCTTGATAACGACTCGGATCCTGACAATGATTCACTCAATGCATCACCTGTGACTGCTAACGGGCAGTACGGCACACTCGAGATCAGTGCCTCAGGTGCGTACACCTACACGCTCGATGACAGTACTCTTAATAATGTTGACTCCGGCGAAGAGAAACTCGATAGCTTTGACTATACGGTCGCTGACGATCAGGGTGGATCAGCCACGGGTACGCTGACAATTACTGTATACGGCGCCGACGAGGCACAAGAGTGGAGCGGAAAAATTCAGATCAAGGGCAACGCGGCGGCCGGTAATAACAAAAAATTCCAAGTTTTGAGCCCCAGCAATTGCACGTTGAACAATACAGGTATGAACGATCAGGACAAAGAATGTACCTTCACCACAACGAGCACCTCCGTAACAGTCACGTTCACGGTCGATCCGAAAAAGCGGATTTGTACGAGCAACAGTTCATCCACAGATCAGATTCAGACGTTTACTCAGACCCTCACCCTCGATCCGGATTATACAGACGCTGATCTGTCCGTTTATTTCGTGAAGAAGTCAAACCAAAGCAATGCGTGTACGGCGCCGCACTGGGACTGATATGGCTAGGCCCAGACGCTGTAGTGACTGAGGTTGCGCTTTCGCGTCGAGCGATCATCCCCATTTAAGTTAAAGGGCACGGTTAATGACGTTACGCAGGATCGCTGTGCCTACCAAAGCGGTCGGTTATGCAAATTTTGCGGTGCTCACTGGGCAACTGCTGTTTTGCGGCTGTCTGGGAACCCTGAGAACTCATCTCCTTAGTTAGCGACTAATCTAGCGACTTACCTAGCGACTTACCGAGTTAGTTGCCTAGCTACTTAGACATCTTTTTATTCGTCTGTGCCCTAAGCTAAGCCCTAATCGACGCCCTAACCGATGCACAGCGCTCTTTCGGAACTTACCGCCGGCACAATGTGATTATTTTGCCGAACCTCGGCTTGTCTTAGCGCTGTGGCAGGCGCACATTAATGCGGTGGTGGCAGATTAATGTGTTGTAGGTGTGTCATGCATGTTCAAAATAGACAAAAGGCAGTTTTCTCAGCGCGGCAGCACACGTGGGTGCTGAGCGCGCGACCAGGGCGAGGTTCACCGGCGGGAGGTGCCCTTGGGCCTGCCATTCGAGGGGTGCATCCATATCAACGCGGCTTAAGCTTGGTCGAGCTCATGGTTGCGCTGGCTGTGGGCGTATTTATTACGCTTGCTGCGTCGTCGTTTTTGGTAACAAACCAAGACTTGAGTTTTTCGGCTCAGAAAACGGCTAGAGCCCAGGAGCAGTTCGCATCAGTGGTGGCAGCCGTTTCAGGCGAATTGCGTCGTGCCGGGTACCGAGGTCGACCCGAGGAGGTGGGTGCGTATTTACAAGCGGGCGCTTCACCCATGAGCACAGCGAACGAAGGACGCTTTCCCGCCGTGGATATTTCCACCCCGAGTTGTGTATTGCTGGCCTACGCAGAGCGATATGAGTGCGCAAGCGGTGATAATACCCGCTATTCTATATGTGCTGATGAGGACGGATCATTGGTCACAACGGATGTGGCCTTGCATCGGCGCGTTGGTTTTCGACTGACCGAGGGCGTTGTTGAGGGGGTGTCGGTTGTGCATCCCGACGCCTATGATGTAGGTGCTGCGACGGCAAGCGAGACCTCGGATTGCGCGGCGAGCGATAACAGTAGTGCTTGGCAGGGCATTACGTCGATCGATCAGCTTTATTTCGATCGTTTCATTGTCTCGCTCGAAGACGAGACCTATTTTGATGCGGACAGTGGTTGTGAGTTTGAATCGACAGATTGTGAAACGGATACGACCACCTGTGGCGATTCAATTTCATGTCGTATCAATCGTTTGTACAAACTAGAGCTGTGCGCTTACCCCCAGCCAGCTGATAACCTTTGTGTGCCCCAAGCGGGCGGTTCTCAGTCGAGCGGTCAGCTTTTTTCAGAGATCTTTATAACGCCGAGAAATAGCACGCTTATTGCGAGGAGTTACAGCCCATGATGAGAGGTGCAGCAAAACCGCAAGGCGGTTTCTTTACCATCACGGTGGTTGTCATTATCGGGTTGCTTACCCTACTCACTGTGCGCGTATTGAGTAACGCTACGCAAGATAGCACTCGCATTTCTGCTCAGGCGCAGACAAATGTCGAAGCTTTCTATGCGGCTGAAGTTGCTATGAGTGACGCCCTTTCGTGGTTGGAGAATAATGCGCCGACCTTTTCCGATGGTGTGTCTTCCGTATACACAAGTGCGGACGGAAGTATCTCCGATGTAACCTTGACCATAGCCGCGGAGGGAAACCAAATTGATCGGACTTATTTGTCGGAATTTTGGTTTTCCGAGGGGGAGGGCGACGCCATTCGAGTGACGGCGAGAGTCAGCAACGAAGTGGCGACGGCGAGGGTCACCCAATGGCTGACGCGGGAGTCGATTGTCGCGGAGCTCGCACTCGATACACCTCTGGCCCTCGGAGGCTGTTTTAAGGTGATTAACGGCACACCCGAGGTGAATGCCATCCGTGATGACGGCACACGACCCGATGGTACTAACACGCTCAAGATCCCCCTTGGCTGCGGTACGGATGCGACGGAGTTTGGCTGTGCTAACTCCAGCTCCTATGACAAGCTAAATCGATCTACTAGCAACACCTGCACTGAGCCCATTTATGCGGACTTAACCGTCGATTTGGATCTATGGGCGTCTACATTTAATGTCTCGCAAGCGGAAATGCGAGCTCTCGCGGATGCGTCAGCAGATGATGATATTCACTGGCTTACCAGTGGCAGTTCACAGGTGCTGACAGATTACGGGACGGCGAACTCTCCGATTATTTTGATACTCGAGGATTGCCCCAACTTGCCCTCGAACACGGAGTTGATCGGCATAGTTTATAGCTTGGGCTCTGGCTGCAAATTACAGGGGTCGGGCAGTCAGCGTATCAAAGGCGCTTTGGTAATCAGCGGTAGCTTGGATGAAAATAGCTTCGACAAGTGGAACGCAAATGACGTTATCGAGGCGGCGTATTTAGACGGTACAGACAGTGACCCATTGTTCAGTGAGGGTAATAAGACCGCCTTTGATGCGTTTGCCTTCGGCTCTAGTGTAAAAGTGCTTCCCGGAACATGGTCGGATCGGGATGTGTTCTGATGGTATTCGTGGATCAATGGGGCTGTCTGTGAGAACTCAGAGTGCACGGGGGATAGGACTTGTCGAGGTGCTGGTGACTGCCTTCATATTGTCGATACTGGTCATTGCGAGCCTGAGGATTTCAAGTACCTCGACGAGGGTGATTTCAGAAAACAGCGATAGCCTCGCCGAAACAATGATTCTCGCCTCTGCAATGGAGTTGGGTTACTACAGCCCTGACCAGACGGCATGGAACACTCGCTTGGACAGTCTTAACTTGGCGCGGCCAAGCACCGAGTTCACCGTGTCCGACATTCAACAGATCGAGGCTTCCGCTACCACAGCCAGCGAGGTAGCGCTGACCTCGCCATCTCGGCTAAGCGACGCCAGTCTCGATAGCCGACGGTTAAAAGGTGCGAACCTCAATGCGTCTGCCGTTGGGTCGGTTGTCGAAATTAACCGTTTGACTGAGGAGGCTGCGTCATCGAGTGAATGATGCACGACGCCGCGCATTGATACACGAAAGTGCATCCATTGATACAAATCAGTGAGTCATATGACAGGCTGCGTAACGTAGCCTGATACCGCACTGGCGCATGACTACCAGCAGGTGGCGCTTGCGTACGGGGTTGTGTGGTCTGGTCCTGTTTCACTGACTGCGAAGGTGCCGCAATCAGTATCGTTGACCTGGTTACCGGTAGGGTTCGCGCTGATCACAAACGCAGTTGCCGATGCGTTCTCGACTTTAAGCCAGTAGTAATCTCGTGAGGTAGAGGTGTAGCTGCCTAGGCCTAGGTCGCTCATGGTCGTCGCGTAGGATAGGTTGTTTGCGCGATAGTTTTCTTGCTCGATTTGCGCAAGCAGTAGTGCATTTCGCGCATCTGCACGCCGGCTCTTTAACACCTGCTCATTCCATGCGGGAAGCGCAATGGTTGCGAGGATGCCAATGATGGCGACGGCGATCAATAGTTCGATCAAAGTGAACCCTGAGGCTCTAGGTACTGTCAGTTGCATAGAAAAATGCTCGCACAACATCTATGAGACTACATGAAATCATAACTCAGTGATTCCGGACTAGTTGTTTCGTACGATTTCTGTTCGGTGCTCCGGCAGGCAACGTGTTCTCATCTACGTCTGCGCGCTTTATACTAATATGTACTAATCACATGACACCAAGCTGCACAGCGTTCAGCGAATGCCAAAGTGTTTCAATAAAGACACTGATAGCGCTTTACCGATTTCTTCCCAATCGCTCGTGGGCATCAACCCATTCGTTGGTGCGTGTTGCCTTGTCGACACGCGTTGCCGCGGCCAACGAGAGCTCACCGGCTACGACAAGACCCGCAGCGATCTCACAAAGTTTGAGAGCACGATCTTTACCGAAGCAATCCATCATCTCTAGACACTCCCGCTGTGTCGGCAAATTTGTGCCACCGCCATAGCTGGCCATAATAATTGAGGGCAGAGTGATCGAAAAATAGTGATCGCCTTCACGTGTCATGCGCTGATAGACAGTGCACTGATTGGATTCACCGATATTGGCAAGATCCTGTCCCGTCGCTGCGTACAGTGCGGCTAATCCGTTGGCCGGATGGCTTGCATTGTTTGAGCTTGAGGTTGTAAGTGCCGACAGTGTGGTGATTTGATAGCCGTATTGCATCTGTTCAGGTGTGATCCGTAGGTTGTCCATCAGCACTTTGCGGGGAATGGTGACCTCCGCGGTGACGCGCCTGCCGCGGCCTTTCAGCATGTTGACAGCTGACGTCTTTTTCTCAGTATCCCAGTTCCCTGACAGCATGTAGTTCTTGAGTGCACCGGGGTAGTTTTTACGGATCCATTCGCAGGCAAAAAACGTCGCGCGGCTCGTCATGTTCTGGCCGGCGGCATCCCCTGTTGAGTAGTCAAACCTGCACGCCACAAAATTGTGTGTGTGGTAGTTCTCGATTTCCAGAAGCTTGCCAACCGTCGTGGTGCTCTCAGCCTGCTCTTTGATCGCCTCAAAGTTGGCTCGTAGCCAGACTTGGAAATCACGCGCCTCTCGCGCGTCATTGAAAATGAATAGCGGTGCGCGCTGCATAGATTCGGCGGAAACAGTCGTTTTGACACCGCCCGACTCGCGAATTACCTTCATGCCACGGTTGTAGCTCGCAAGCATGGTGCCCTCGACGGTCGCCATTGGCACAAAGAACTCGCCCCTCGCATATTCACCATCGACCAGCAATGGGCCCGCAATACCAATCGGAATCTGGGAAACCCCCCAGATATTTTCGATATTGCCCGACATAACGTGCGGGTCATAGGAGAACTGCTTTGTGTGATTCAGCTTAGCCCCGGTTTGGGCTTCGATAAACGCCTGACGTTCAGCGATGATTTCTGCGCTGTAATCGTCTTCGCGCGACCTAGGTATCTTTGCGCGTTCATCGCTCATAGTCAGAGAATCCGTGCTTTAGCTGCGTTGTACTGCTCGACCAGTGTCGCGATATATTCCCCAGCGGTCTCGCGCGCTTTTACAGCCCCAATACCTTGGCCAGAACCCCAGATGTCCTTCCAGGCTTTCGCGTCAGTGTTGCCACCAGAGCCAAAATCCATCTTGGTTGGATCGCTTTCAGGGAGATTGTTTGGATCAAGGCCTGCGTTCTCAATAGAGGGTTTCAGGTAGTTACCATGGACACCCGTGAACAGATTGCTGTAGATGATATCGTCGGCGCCGCAGTCAACAATGGCCTGTTTGTAGCCTTCATCCGCGTTTGCCTCCTCCGTAGCAATGAAGGCAGAACCGATGTACCCCATGTCCGCACCCATGGCCTGCGCGGCAAGGACTGAGTCACCAGTTGCCATAGAACCTGAGAGCAGAAGCGGGCCATCAAACCATTCGCGGATTTCCTGAATCAAGGCGAAGGGAGAAAGCTGTCCCGCGTGGCCACCAGCGCCAGCGGCCACAGCGATGAGACCGTCAGCGCCCTTGCCGATTGCACTTTTTGCAAATCGATTATTAATAATGTCGTGAAGGACAATGCCACCCCACCCATGTACTTGATCGTTAACCCATTCCTTGGCGCCAAGCGATGTGATGATGACAGGTACTTCGTACTTTTCGCACATATCCATGTCGTGCTTGAGACGTGCGTTAGAGCCATGAACGATTTGATTGACCGCGAATGGGGCCGCTTTGTTATCAGGGTTATTTTTATCGTGGTCCTTAAGTTCCGATGTGATGCGGTCAAGCCATTCTTCAAGAACGGGCTCTGGGCGTGCGTTGAGCGCAGGGAAGGAGCCAATCACGCCGGCCTTACACTGTGCAATCACGAGGTCGGGATTGGAAATAATGAAAAGGGGTGAACCTATCACTGGGATTGATAAGTTGTCTTTCAGAATCGCGGGTACGGCCATGAGGGTCTCCAAGTTACGCTGGATTGGCTGCTGTATAGGGCAGCCGTCAAATTTGCGGGTTTGAACTTACAGTATGTTTTTTTTGCCAGCAAGCGAACGCGATATGATTCCTCGTGTTCATGAGCATTTTGCGCGTGCATAATGTTGTCAATCGGCTAGTAGCGAGTATTTATGTACCACCAGTATTTCGGACTCAATGAGGCGCCGTTCTCTATCGCGGTTAATCCTCGGTACTTGTTCATGAGCCAGCGTCACAGAGATGCGCTTGCGCACCTTTTATACGGTGTAAGCGGTGGTGGCGGTTTCATCTTGCTGACTGGCGAAGTGGGTACGGGCAAGACAACGGTCAACCGCTGCTTGCTCGAGCAACTTCCTGAGACAACGGATCTTGCGATTATTTTGAATCCGGCCTTGAGCGCCGTTGAACTGCTAGCGACGGCCTGTGACGAACTCAAGATTGACTACCCCAGTGGTACGGACAGTTTGAAGGCGTTAACTGACGCCTTACACCGATATCTACTGGAGAATCATGAGCGGGGCAGAAAAACAGTGCTTATGATCGATGAGGCGCAGCACCTAGATTTCGATGTGCTGGAACAAATTCGGTTGCTAACAAATCTTGAAACAAATGATGAAAAATTATTGCAAATTATTCTTATTGGTCAGCCCGAGCTTACTGAGAAGCTATCGCGTCCTGAACTCCGTCAGCTCAATCAGCGCATCACTGCGCGATACAATTTGCAGCCACTGAATCTTCAAGAAACCACCGCCTATGTCCGTCACCGTCTCGAGGTGGCGGGATTGCGCGGAGGTGCGAGTCTTTTTGAAGCGCCGGCGCTGAGAAAGGTTCATGTATTGACGAGGGGTATTCCACGTTTGATCAATGTGTTGTGCGATCGCGCTCTCCTCGGAGCCTATGGTCAGCAACGTGCACGGGTGAATAAAAAATTGATTGAGCTAGCAGCGGCTGAGGTGTTTGGTGAGCACAACACACCCCAATCAAATGCCCGTTCAATCACCCCTCGATCGTTCTTCGCATTCGGCCTCGTAATCGTCAGTATTGCGATTGTTCTGGTCTTTGTTAAGCCAGGTCTATATGCGGACCTTCTAAGCCGTGGGCAATCAGAAGCGCCGGCGCTTACACAGACCACTAACGCACAGACCACTAATACACAGACCACCAGCGATCCTCTCTCAGAGGGCTCGGCAACTGAAATGCAGAATTCAGGGAATGGGCGTGTGGCAGAACCGCAAGGGTCCGTGAGAACGCGATTGAGGACGGCTGCGCCGGCGTGGGAGTTGCTTCCTAGAGAGGCGAGCGAGGTATTGTGGCAAGTAGCGAGTAACGCGCCGGTACCTACCTCGGTATGTCCGCCTCCAGCCATCAGTGGCCTGCGGTGTACAGACACTGATATGCGAGTCTGGGATGAGGTGATAGCGCTTAACCGACCTGTTATTTTGGAAGTGGTCACTCAGGACAAATTTGCAGGCGCCACCGTGTTGATCGCTTTTCGCGGTGAAAGCGGCCTAGCATGGACCTCCGCTGGCGTTGTCGAGGTGCCGCTGGGTGATATTGCTGAGCGCTGGACTGGGGGGGTGAGGTACTTGTGGCAAGCACCGACAGGCTGGCGGGACAGTATTGGTCAGGGTGATGCTTCACCCGTTGTGGATCGAGTGGCTCAAATGTTCGCAACGCTCGATGGTATGAGTGTGCCGACTATCACGACCTTCTTACCTGAACTTGAAGCGCGGGTAAGGCTCTTTCAGACAGCTGAGGGATTGGAGGCCGACGGCGTTGTAGGCGAGCAAACGCTATTAAGATTGAATGACCGCTTGGGTATTGGGCTCACGTCGCAAAGAGCCCTAGATCGACTCGCCTCTTGGCAAAGCTTGCGCTCGCCTGCGCCGACAGAAGACATGAGAGGTGCACCCTGATGTCGATGATTCTAGATGCGATGAAGCGGTCCAAGGTTGGCGATGAGCGCGGTTCTGTTGTGCCCACGGTGGATACGGTCCATGAATTACCAGAGCCTGAACCCCGCCTTTATCATCGGGGGATTGCCTTGTGGGGGTTGTTTTTTTTGATTGCTGCCGGGGTCGTTATTGTCTCCATGGATTTATTTCAGACCAAAACTGCAGAGATGCCGGTGGAAGAGGACACAACGACCGCCCCAATTATCACGCAGGGTCTGCCATCCAACGCTGATGAGAAACCCAGTGAACAAGACGTCAACTTGAGCCCGCCAGTTCAGAGTCGTCCAGCAGTGGCTGCCAAGCCGAGTCACGGTGTGGGGGAGGTCAAGGCCGTGACTGCTGGATCGTCAACGTCAACCCCAACAACGAGAGGGTCGGTGATCGCGCCCGTCAAACAATCGCCCGGCGTGGAAACAACTTCAGAGGCTTCCCGGCACACAGATGAGCTGAAGGCGATTTATCGGGCGCTCAATACACAGCTCAATCCACAGAATGTCTCGGTCGAGACGGGCTTCGATGACGCCCCAAATCAACAGAAACGAAACGATTCTGACGGCAGTGACTTCGGGCAGGGCTTGGTCGAACAGGATTTAACCGAGGGCCCAGGCGTCGATTTTGCCGACATTCTCGCTGCCGCACAGGAGGAACTGGGCGTAACGCCTTTGGTTAGGCGCAAAGAGCCGCTATTGGAGACGTTGTCGCAACGAGTGAAAGATGACATCCCTTCCTTGCGCTATAGTCAGCATAACTACGTTCCGTCCGGCAGTTCCTCTGTGACGCTGAACGGAAAGTTACTACGAGAGCGACAAAGGGTCGGTCCATTTACCGTCGTTGAGATTTTGCCGGACAGTGTGATTTTGCGCTGGCGGGAGACCGAGTTTAGAGTGCGAGCGAGAAACAGTTGGGTCAACTTGTAGCCCGCTCTGGGGGGGGCTCTGAGTCAGCTCGCTGCCCTTTCGCTGGCCATTAATGAGAACGAGCCCCATCAACTTCAGCTCTCAATGACAGTCCTAAGCCCTCTAGCGGTGTCGCGATATACATAAGACACGCTTCTATGGCGCCGGATTAGGCCGCCTTTGCTGTATTGCTTCGATGCCTCTCAGTACATCTTTACTGAGCGTGACATCGAGACTGTCGATATTTATCTTTAGCTGCTCCATGGTCGTTGCACCAATAATATTGGAGAGCAAAAAGGGTCTAGTATTCACAAACGCTAGCGCCATGTGAGTTGGGTTCAGACCGTGTTCGTCAGCGAGCTGCAAGTACTGCTCGGTCGCATCAAGAGTTTCCTTGCCATCGTAACGCGTAAACCGCTCAAAGACGGCCATCCGCGAGCCCTTGGGCCTGGCGCCATGCCGGTATTTGCCCGTCAACAGTCCCATACCCAAGGGGGAGTAGGCGAGAAGTCCAACGTTTTCACGGTGGGACACCTCGGCCATTGCGATTTCATAAGTGCGATTTAGAAGACCATAGGGGTTTTGGATGCTCTCAACACGGGGTAAACCCTCCTGATCAGCCAATGCCAAGAATTTCATCGTTCCCCACGGTGTCTCGTTGGAGAGGCCGATAGATCGGATTTTTCCCGCTGTGACCAGCTCTTGTAAAGCTCGCAGTGTTTCTTCAATAGGCGTCTCGGATTGCTCTCGGTGATAGTAACCCCGTTGACCAAAAAAATTAGTGTACCTATCGGGCCAGTGAAGCTGATAAAGGTCAATGCACTCTGTCTGCAGTCGGCGCAGGGAGCCGTTGACTGCTTCCATTAACTGCTCCCGAGTGAAGCGAGGACCACCTCTTAAATAATGAAATTCCGGATTGGGTCCCGCCGCTTTGGTGGCGAGAATGTATTTGTCGCGAAGCCCCGTCTTTTTGAACCAAGTGCCGATGTATTCCTCGGTTCGACCCTGTGTCTCAGCCCGCGGCGGAACAGGATACATCTCTGCGGCATCCAGCATATTGATACCACGCTCCAAAGCATAAGAAATTTGCTCATGGGCTTCGGCTTCTGTGTTCTGCTGACCCCAAGTCATGGTGCCAAGACAGATTTTGGAGACATCTTTCCCGTCAATGGTGTGTAAGGTCATGGGCCTAACTCCAGGTATTGCATCATGGCTTGATAAATTTCGCGCTGTCGCATGAAGGGTTTGAGTACCTTGCCTCCTTCATCATTGGCGAACAATGGCACGTTGGTGCCCGTGTGTTCTTCAGAGCGTATGTTATTTGTTGCGTAGTTAATGCGCATAATTGAGCCCTCGAGTGTCCTTACACGAGCAACCTTTCCCGGACTGAAGACGGGTATCGGTAATCCAGTATACAAGGTTGGATCTGGCACGATTTGAGCAGCCTGGGCGTGGTCCGCTGTCACAATAATCAATGTCTCCGGATGGCTAGCGGCATGTTCGAGCGCGGCGGCTAGGGCCTGCTCTAATTGCGCGATTTCACCAATTGAGCCACACGGGTCTCGTTCGTGGCTTCTTTTATCAATCGATGCTGACTCGATGGTGAGGAAGAAACCTTGCTCGTTGTTTTCAGACAAATGTTTTAAGGCAAAACGTGTCATGGTTTCTAGTGACGGCATTCCCTCAAAGGCAGGGTTATCATCGCAGGACATGGTGTCAGGCGGCGTGACCGAGCCGATCATTTCATGTGCGTGGTTGAGCCAGCTCCGCTCGATAGCTTCTGCTGATCTTCCGCCCGATCCCTGCCATTGCACGGGCATGGTATCTTCAGAAAAAAGTCCTATGACGCGTCCAACATAACGTGTATCAAGCTGAGCCGCAGAGGTCAGGACTGTGGCCCCAGCGGATGTTGCTTTGTCGAGAGCGGTGGGATTGGTGTCATACTGAGCGTCAAAATGCTCCATGCCGCCCCCCAAAATGACATCAACATTGGCGGTAGCGAGTTGCTCCGCGATTGAACCAGCACCGCCGTTCTCTTCAAGATCGTCCGGACAACCAAGGAAATTGACGCCGTATTTTTGACCACCACGAATGGTTACGGGATTTTCACAGGCTCTTACCCCAACGTGTGCAGCAAACGCTGCTGGTGTGGCGTCGGTGACTGAGGCTGTGCTGACAATGCCTGTCTTGTACCCAGCTGCTGCAGCCGACTCTAAAACAGTGATCACGGTTTTATCATCAAAATCTTTACCCACACGACCAATACGCGTTATCGCCCCGGTGGCGAGGGTAGTGGCTGTGTTGGCAGAGTCTGCGACGTAGATGGGTGTGCCCTTTTCGTCCACGGTTTCAACTTGGACAGCACCTCTGAAAGGCATCGAATCCAGTGTTAAGGTGCCGCCCTGACCTGACAGGTAGTTGCGACCCATGGTGACGTGAACATCATCGAATCCATCACCAATAATCAGGATGATTGATTTTGGCGACGCGTAAGCGGGCTGCCCCGCGATGATGCTGGCAAGACCCAGAAACAGGGTAGGGAGCTTCAGAAATCTCATGCGAATATCTCGTGGGTGGATGCAATCTGAATGAGGTCAACAGGCTAGGTTTGGCGATAGAGAGCATAAACCTATCAGGGTCGGATAAAAACCCTGATAAAAACGCCTGCCAAGGTGGACGAACTTTGAGACAAACAGGTCGCGTGGTTGCGCTCGTTATGACATTATTCGGCGCTGATTTAAACGGAGATCCTTTTGGTGAATAAGACGAATAGAGGCATCGCGCCTATCATCGCGCTAACGCTACTGACACATGCGCAACCAAGCTTTGCATCAGACACAGGCCACACGGCGTGGATGCTAAC
Organism: Luminiphilus sp.; assembly: GCA_965660865.1. Classification (GTDB taxonomy): domain Bacteria; phylum Pseudomonadota; class Gammaproteobacteria; order Pseudomonadales; family Halieaceae; genus Luminiphilus. Next base: position 182,414 of record CBFIBL010000027.1, on the reverse strand, counting down.
GGCGACAGCCCTGGTACTGTTCATGACCATTCCTGGTCTATCTCTTTTTTACGCAGGCCTGGTGCGTGCGAAAAACGTGCTCTCGGTATTGATGCAATGTTTTGCCATCACAGGACTCATGTCGCTTCTATGGTTTGTTGCCGGTTACTCAATTGCATTTGGCACAGATGGTGTGGAGCCCGGCGCTTACATGGGTGATTTGGGGAATCTTTTCCTAGCCAATGTCTCGATGGACTCAATGCGAAACGGTATTCCTGAAACGCTATTCGTCATGTTCCAGATGACGTTTGCCGTGATTACGCCAGCTCTTATCGTTGGCGGTTTCGCCGAGCGCATGAAGTTCTCGGCGATGTTGCTGTTCAGCGCTGCTTGGATGCTTTTGGTCTATGCGCCAGTGTGTCACTGGGTGTGGGGCGGAGGCTGGCTCGGTAACATGGGTCTGCAGGACTTTGCAGGTGGTACTGTCGTGCACATCACAGCGGGTGTCGCGGCCCTGGCTGCCGCCGTGATGATGGGACCGCGACGCGGCTTTGGACAAACCGCTATGCCACCGCACAATCTCACTATGACTGTCACGGGCGCAGGCATGCTTTGGGTGGGCTGGTTTGGTTTCAATGCAGGCTCGGCCCTCGCTGCTGACAACAGTGCCGCCATGGCGATGTTAGTCACTCACTTATCAGCGGCTTGTGGTTCTCTGGCATGGATGGCAATGGAGTGGATTCGTCACGGTAAGCCATCAGTTCTTGGCATCGTCACTGGTATGGTTGCGGGGCTAGGTACGATCACCCCAGCATCAGGGTCGGTAGGCCCTGCCGCCGCGGTTGTCATTGGCCTTTCGGCTGGTGTGATCTGCTACTTTGCTACGATCACTCTTAAAAACACACTCAAGATCGATGACAGCCTCGATGTATTTCCGGTCCACGGTGTAGGTGGCATATTGGGTACCATTTTAATTGGTATATTTGCTGCCCCCTCTATTGGTATTTTCAGCGGTAACGGCTTCTCTGATGGCGTCAATTCTATGGGTGGCCAGCTTTATATTCAGATCTTCGGTGTCGTTGTGACTTTCGTATTTGCACTTGTTGGCAGCTGGATTCTCCTCAAAGTTGTAGACGGTCTTGTTGGTCTCCGTGTTGACGATGAACAAGAGACGGAAGGCTTGGATCTCGTTCTACACGATGAGCGCGGCTACGACCTTTAGTAGAGTGGGTATGTAAAAAAGCCCCTCACGAGGGGCTTTTTTTTTGATAAAACGATTTAAATCAATTAATTGAGGAGCATGCGCCCCGCGAAGGCTTGTTTAGCCCCTCGGGATTTCTACCGCTACCCCTAGCTTCTTGAAGACAGAAATTGACTCAGCAACCTCCCAGATGGTCAATGGATGAGACTCTCGCCACTCGTGACTAAAATTAACCTCAAGGCTGTCCCCATCAGCTTTTGCGTAAAACTCGGGGCTTACAGGGGAGATTTCAGCATGTTTCAGAGTCACGGCTAACCTAAGCAGCACAAGCATTCGGGCAAACTTTTGTTTCTTGCTCTTGGGTATGTCGTCGAAAAGGTAGCTTGGAAGCTTGCCCCTATGCCCACGCAATAGACGGCTTATGAAGATTTGATCGCCCTGAGAGAAGCCCGGCATATCAGAATTCTCTACTAGGTAGGCAGAGTGACGATTGTAGTGTTTTTGGGAGATCGCGATTCCGATCTCATGCAGGCGTGCTGCCCACGTGAGAAGGTCAATATCGTCCTCTGTGAGGTTCCATGATTTCGCAGTTTCAAATCCGAGCTGCCGAGCGTACGCAGCAACGGATTCGGCATTCGTTATTTCTGCGGCGTAGCGTTGCAGCATGGCCTGAACGGTTCGCTCGCGAACATCCTCATGACTGCGGCGGCCGATAAGATCATAGATGGCTCCCTCGCGTAGCGCACCCGACGAGGTCCGCATAAATTCCACTTGCAAAACGTCAAAGATGGCCTGCGTGATGGCCACGCCCGCGGTAATCACGCCGCGTCGACGTTCGTTGAGTCCCTCTAGATCAATTTCCTCAACAGATTCAAATTTCAGCAGCGCCTTTCTGAGTCTTTTCAGGGATTTGTGATCGATGCCCTCAACTTGCCAGCCCGCAGCGGTGATGAGGAGTTCGATGGCTTGAAGCGTACCCGAGGAACCAACCGCTTCAATCCAATGCGCACGCTTAAACTGACGCCTAATATGTGACACTTCGATGCAGGCTTGATCATAGGCGGTATTGAACCGCTTTTTGTTGATCAATCCGTCGGGAAAAAACCGTTCGCTGTAGCTGACACAGCCCAGCTGTAGACTCTCTAACCGTTTAGGTTCGAATTTCTGCCCTAAAATGAACTCGGTGCTGCCGCCTCCAATATCGACGACCAATCGACTGCGCTCGTCGTCAGCAAGCGTATGGGCCACGCCGAGATAAACAAGACGGGCTTCTTCTCGTCCATAGATTACGTCTACGGGTATGCCAAGAATATCCTCAGCGGGCTCGGTGAAAACCTCTCGGTTGTGTGCTTGTCGCAGTGCATTAGTGCCAACAGCGCGAATTTTATCGGGCTTTACTGATGCAAGAAGCTGTTGAAACCGCTCAAGGCAAGCAAGACCTCGCTCTACGGCGTCATCCGCCAGCTGGTGATTTTTGAGGCCTTTGCCGAGTTGCACCTTCTCTGCGAGGACGTGCAGTGGGCGAATTTCTCCGTGCTCTAAGCGAGCCACGATCAAATGAAACGAATTGCTTCCGATATCAATTGCCGCATATATGGGTTCATGCTGTGATAAGTCTGGGGCCGATGGGCTTTGCTCGGTGTTCAATTCCGGTACTCGACGTTCGTATCAGTCTGAGGATAAAGCATTCTTAGTCGAATCGGTGCATCAGGAACTCACGCAAGTCCTAATTTAGCGACTAAAACGTCGGGGTGTGCGCTCGGTTATCCGTGTGCACAATTCATAGCCAATGGTACCGCAATGCGCTGCAACCTCATCCACGCTGGGTTCGCTTCCCCAAAGCGTTACTTCGCTACCTAATTCAATCGCGGGTGTGTCTGTGACGTCCGCGGTAATCATATCCATCGATACTTTTCCAGCGAGCGGTATCGTCCCATGGCGCGTCCCGATGGGCGTTCCGTCTATCGCTGCTCTGGGGTAACCATCGCCGTAGCCCACCGGGATAGTCGCTATTCGGCTCGGTCTTCGTGCGACCCATCTGCCCCCGTAGCCAACAGTTTCACCCGTGTCTATCCAGCGAATCGCAGCCACTTTCGAGGTGAAGGCCATAACGGGACGTAACTCCAACCCCTCAGGCAGTGGGATCAATGAGCCTCCGTAGAGTGAGTAACCAAGTCGTACCCAGGATTCCCCGGCAGAGTTTGCACCTACCGTGGCCGCCGAGTTTGAGAAGCTCGCGTGCTCGTTCTTTTCAGCCATGTCGTACCAGTCGTTAACAACCTCATTCCACCGTGTCATCTGTCGCTGGGTTAAGACAGATTCCGTATCCTCAGCCTCAGCAAAATGGCTCATTAGTGTGATGTTCTGGATGCCTGCGGCGTGCAATGCTGCCTTTGCGCCGGCAACATCATTGGAGTCAAATCCCAAGCGATGCATGCCAGTGTCGATTTTCAGCCACACCGTCCCGGGCTTGTCATTGTGGCTACGAAGCCAGTCTAAGTGTTGGTGATTCGATATTGCGGGCCAAAGCGAAAAAGCAGTGATAGCAGCGACGTCTTCAGAAGAGTGGGGCCCTTGTAAGACGAGGATAGGTTTGGCGATACCTGCGTCTCTGAGCTCGATTGCTTCCTCAGTTATAGCTACCGCGAAGGCATCCACAGAGGTTTCAAGGGTCTTGGCGCAAGGGATCGCACCGTGACCGTAAGCGTTCGCCTTGACGACGGCCATCTTTTGTCGCGGCGCTGCGAGGCGGCTTAAAGCCTCAAAATTATGAGTTAGCGCATCAAGGTCAATGTTGAAATGGCTGGGACGTGGCACGTTGACTGTTCTCTTTTAAAGGGGCATCACGATGGTCAGTCTGGCGTCTCGATCGTTTTACGCGAAACGATCGAAGCGGTGTTCGGCGAACAGCGCTTGCGCTTGAGACCAAATGGGTCCGGGTTCGCCGCTACCCACTGCCTGTCCGTCAATGGCCACAACGGGCTTAAGCTCTTTCGTTGAACTGCTTAACCAAACTTCATCCGCAGCCATCACTTCCTGTCGTGAGATGGGCTCCTCTCGAACTTGCAGTGCGCTGTGTTGTCTGAGTACCGCAAGCGCCATATTTCGCGTGACACCCGCGAGCTTGTGATTGTCGAGACCCGGCGTTCGCACAACGCCGTTGGTGACCACGAATACATTACAGGCAGCGGCTTCGGTTAAATTGTCTTCAGCATCAAACAGGATTATCTCACCTGCGCCCGAATTTACGCCTTCCATCATGTGCAAGACATTGCCGAGCAGCGACGTACTCTTAATATGGCAGCGCTGCCATCTCAAATCCCGTCCAGACGTCACTTTCCACTGAGTCACTGTTTCTCGATCTCCGTTATCGGGCTCAGGGATGTCAAAGGTATAGGCAAATATTGTGGGCTCTGGCTGCTCGGGAAAGGCGTGATGACGTTTCATCGTCACACCTCGGGTTACTTGCAGATAAATGCCTAAATTGCCGTTACCGTTTTGCTCGAGAAGCGCGATAAACATCGCAGTCAAATCCGCGCGACTCCATGGGATCTCGATTCCAATTTCACGCAGTCCGTTTTCAAATCGGACCATGTGAAGTTCGGTTCCAGTAGTCTTGCCGCCATAGGAGGGGATCACTTCATAGATGCCGTCGCCGAAGAGAAAGCCGCGATCCATAGGTGAGATTTTTGCCTCCTCTATGGGAAGGAAGTCACCGTTTAAATACGCGATTGTCATTTTATGATCCTTGAGTTCTAGGGGCTTTTGTCTGCCTAACGAACGCCTTATATTAGTTTAGTAAAGCGTCATATAAAAAGGATAAAAGCGAATGCCAACAATCACAGATCACGCGACCGCCACGCCCGACAAACCCGCATTCATTATGGGGGCTTCTGGTGAAACAGTCACCTTCGCTGAGTTAGATGCAAGAGCTAATCAGGTCGCTCAGCTTTTGCGCTCCTCAGGTATCCAGACAGGTGATCACATCGCCATGATGTTGAAGAACTGCCGTGAATTTTTCGAGGTTGTGTTTGGCTGTGCACGGGCGGGCGTGGTTTTCACTCCTATCAGCACCCACCTCAAGCAGGATGAGACGGCTTACATCATTAATAACTGTAATGCGCGGCTGTTTATTGCCTCGGCCTCCTTGGCCGAGGTGGCCACCGACGCGGCAGAGCACGCGCCTCACCTGTTGCGAAAATTCATTGTGGATGGCGAGGCGGCTGGCTTTGAAAACTGGCACCAGGTCCTATCCGAGCAGTCTACTGACGAGATTGCCGATCAGAGCCTCGGCGTGCCGATGCTCTATTCGTCGGGCACAACAGGCAAACCAAAGGGTATTTTTCGGGCACCTGAAAACACGGCAGTTGACGCTCCACATCCGCTTAAGCTGGCTGGTGCGTACTTCGGCTTCAATGAGACGGCTGTCTATTTATCCCCAGCTCCGCTGTATCACTCGGCACCGTTGTTCTACAACACCTTAAATATGACCGAGGGTGGTACATCGATCATTATGGAGCGCTTCGATCCTGAGCAGGCATTAGCGCTTATCGAGCGACATGGCGCGACGCACAGCCAGTGGGTGCCGTCGATGTTCGTCCGGATGTTGAAACTTCCCAGTGAAATCCGCGGCGGTTACGACGTTTCCAGTATGCGTTGTGCTATCCACGCGGCTGCGCCATGTCCCATCGATATCAAACGCCAAATGATTCAGTGGTGGGGGCCAGTTATTTTCGAGTATTACTCGTCTACCGAGGGGGTGGGCTTCACCATAATAGATTCTGAGGGTTGGCTGGCTCACCCTGGGTCGGTGGGTCGCCCACTCACTGGCGTGCCAAAGATTCTCGATCATGACATGAATGTTTTGCCGCCCGGCGAGGTTGGGCAGATCTATTTTGACGAAATTGTCCGTTTCGAGTACTTCGATGAGCCCGGGAAAACCGAAGAAGCTTTCGACACTCGCGGCTGGGGCACTGTTGGGGATATGGGCTATCTCGACGAGGAGGGATACCTCTACCTGACTGACCGGAAGAATTTCATGATCATTAGCGGTGGGGTGAACATTTATCCCGCCGAGATTGAAGGTCTCTTGGTTACGCATCCACAGGTCGCCGACGCGGCTGTATTCGGCGTTCCTAACGAAGAATATGGGGAAGAGGTCAAGGCCGTGGTGCAGTTACTGAATCCTGCTGAAGCAGGAGAGGCTATGGCTTTTGACCTGATCCAGTGGGCAAAGGAGCGGCTTTCCTCTGTGAAAGTACCCAAGAGCATCGACTTCATGGAACAACTACCTCGAATGGAGAACGGTAAGCTTTACAAGCGTCATTTGATGGACGCTTATAAGTGACCCGTGGGGGCTGTATTTAGAGGATTCTGACAGCGAGTCTGGTAAGCGCGTTACACACTGCGAGTGCGACTCGCTTAGCGGAAATTATTTCTGCTCTCAGATTGCGGAATTACCAAAAAAAAAGGCGGGCTTGGCCGCCTTTCTCCGTTCGATCTCCCGCGTTCTGTGAAGCGTAATGAGACCGTCTCAGCGCACGCCCATAGTCGCTGCGGCCATGATGGTGAATGTTGCGATTACCGGAATCACGACGGTGATCACCGCTGTGTCTCGGTAGGCCTCTTTATGCGTGAGTTGAGTGATTGTAAGCATGGTGATGACCGCACCGCAGTGGGGTAGCGAATCAAAGCCACCCGAGGCCACTGTAGCCACGCGATGCACCACCTCCGGATCTAGCCCCATCGCAACATAATCCTGCGCCATCGTCTGCATGAAGATTTGTAGACCGCCGGATGCCGAACCCGTAATGGCGGAGATGATACTGATTGAGCCGAAGAGTGAAAGCAGCGGCGGGAGTCCTGAGTTCATGATCAGATCCCCAAACTGCTGGAAGCCTGCAGTTTGAACCACGACACCACCATAGCCAATGATGGCAGCGCTATTCAGCATAGGCATCAGCGAGTCGTTCGTGCCGTTCCCAAGCGTTGTAAAGGCGGTTTCTCGGATGTTACGGAAAAGGGCAAGACACAAGATCGTGCCAATGCCCAGCGCGATACTTGGCCACATAATGGGCTGGCTGGCTGCAAAAGCCATGAGCTCACCGAGCTGTCCATCCCCACCGGGGAGTAAACGTGGGGAAATAATTAATCCGATGACCACAACCAAAGGTAGAACTGCCGCTGGCCAGGAGGGCAATTTATCGTCGGATGCCTCTTGGAGCACGTCTCTAGGGCCTGGTACAAAACCTTCGCCTGCTGCCTTCGCAAGTACGCGCTGATGTTCCAGGTACCAAATACCGAGACCAATCATGACCGCAGCGGCAAGTAAACTAAGCATTGGTGCAGCTGTAAGTGACGTGCCTAATGCTGATGCTGAAATGGCGTTGTGAATCGACGGTGTACCTGGGAGGGCGGTCAGCGTAAAAGTGCCTGCTCCCAGCGCCAGTGCCGCGCAAAAAAGGCGCTTGGGTATGTCCGCCTCACGCAGCAGTTGAAGGCCTAGCGGGTAGATGGCAAAGATGACAACGAAAACGACAACGCCGCCGTAAGTCAGCGCCGCACAGGCCAAAGTGGTAATGATCAAAGCTCGGTCAGCACCCAACTTTCGGACCAAGGCCGTGGCGATACTGGCGGCGGCACCACTGTCACCCATTGCACGACCAAAGATAGCTCCAGCGGCGAAAAGGAAGAAAAATTTTCCGGCAAAGGTAAAGGCACCCAGCGGGCCCGCCGCGAATCCTGTAAGAAGCGAATCTGCCAGGGGCATGGCGTTGGTTATGATGACAAATAAGGCGCTGAGAATAGCGGCAAACATAATGTCGACACCACGAAGGGCCATCCAAATAAGTAGTGCAACACTGCCGATTAATCCGAGGTAGCCTATAATTTCCATGTTTGATCCTTTCTTATTTTTCGGGTTTTAAAAGGTGAGGGCTGGTACTGACTACAACTTGCGTTGATGGCGCAACCTTCAATGCATAGCGCTACCAGGTTAGGGGCTGCGGATACCATCCCTAACCCTCAATCAGTGTACGCCGCGCCCATGGTCGACAGCGGCTCCACCATTGCGGCTTTTGCTGCGGCCTCTGGGCTAGAAGCTGTTCCAATTTGCGCTCGCTTGCGAATCCCTTGGGTGATCGAGGCGAGGCGGAAGAAGCAAAAGGCCATGTAGAAGTTCCAGTCCTCTATTCCCGGCTGACCTGTGCGCTCGCAGTAGGTTTTGATGTAGCTGTCGTCATCGGGGATACTGAGTTCCTCCCGCGACAGGCCTGCAAGGCCATTGATACCCGCCTCGCGTGGGAATTGCCACGCCATCAGCTGGTAGGCAAGGTCCGCCAATGGGTGACCGAGGGTCGAAAGTTCCCAATCAAGGACAGCGATGATTCTCGGTTCGGTAGGGTGGAAGATCATATTATCTAATCGGTAGTCACCATGAACCAGTGCTACGCGTCCATCGTCCTCAGGCATATTTTTGGGTAGCCAGTCGATGAGTTTTTCCATCTCGGGAATGGTCTCAGTTTCAGCAGCTCGATACTGTTTAGTCCACCGTCCAATTTGACGCTCGAAGTAGTTGCCCGGTCTTCCGTAATCGCCGAGACCCACATCATTGATATCGACTAGGTGCAAATCAGCCATCACCTGATTCATTTGGTCATAAATCGCGGCTCGATCCTCGTCGCTGACCTCGGGAAGAGCGGGATCCCAGAAAATGCGGCCCTCGAGGTATTCCATTATGTAGAACATAGAGCCGATAATCGATTCATCCTCGCAGAGAGCCACGGGTGTGGGTACCGGTACGTTGGTTGGGGCAAGGGCAGAAAGCACCCTAAATTCACGGTCAACCGCATGCGCTGAGGCGAGAAGCGTGCCCTGCGGTTTGCGGCGCAACACGTACTGATTTTCACCAGCGGTGAGTTTAAACGTGGGGTTTGATTGACCGCCGGCAAATTTCTCGGCTTGAAGTGGCCCCTCGAAGGGCGGCACGTGCGCCCTAATCCAGCTGTCAAGATGCGTTAGGTCTAATCCCTGTGCCATTTTTTGCTCCCCAATCTAGCTAACTGCGACGTGATTAAGTATTGTTCGTGGGCGCGTTATACACCCCGTGATGCTGACTCGCAATTGAGGCTCTGCTGCGTGCACCACCGAGGAATCGGTTAATAATGATAACCACAAGTTGTATGAGGAAAGTTTCGGTATGTCAGTAGTCGCTAATTTTAAAGAAGCGCTTGCCATGACCACCGCGGACGGTGGATTGCTGGAGATCAGCACCATCGAGCGCGATGGCGTTCCAGTAAAGGCATTTGCACAAGCGCCAGGATCAATGCGTGATTTATGGGCGCTTTCCATCGGGCATGGTGACTCGGAATACCTCATTTACGACGACGAGCGCTGGACGTACGCGCAAACCGCAAAGATTGTTGCCGAGTTTGGTGGCTGGTTGATGGAGCAAGGCGTTGAACCTGGAGATCACGTGGCCGTTGCGATGCGCAACTATCCCGAGTGGATGATGGCGCACTGGGCGGTCAACAGCATTGGTGCTGCAATCGTTGGCATGAATGCGTGGTGGGTTGCCGATGAAATGGACTATGCGTTAAATGATTCCAAGCCAAAAGTCCTGATTGCCGACGATCGCCGACTGGAGGCTTTTGCACAAATTCAAGAGAAATATCCCGACATCAAAGTCGTTTCTGTTCGCGAGTCCAACCCGCCTGTGGAGGCGATCGACTTCCATTCAGCGAAGGTTGAGGGCGCACAGTTACCTGATATCGATATCGATCCCGATAGTGTAGCCTGTATTTTCTATACTTCAGGCACGACAGGCCGGCCCAAGGGCGCGCAGCTGACCAACCGAGGCTGCATAACCAACATTTTGAATGTGGTTGCAATGGGTAGAGCATTCGCCACCGCATCAGCGCTTGCGAAAGGCGAAGGAAAAGACGTCGAGGTACAGTCACCACCGGCAGGAACATCGCTCATCGCGACACCACTATTCCACGTGACCGCGAATAACTGCGCTCTGCAGGCGGGAACCCTAGCGGGAAACCGATTTGTACTGATGTACAAATGGGATACGGTCGAAGCGCTCAAGCTTATTGAGGCTGAGGCCGTCAATACCGTGACCGCGGTACCTATGATGACGCGGGAGCTGTTAACGCATCCTGATTTTGAAGACTATGACACATCGAGCCTTGCAAGCATGGGGGGCGGTGGTGCCGCCGTTCAGCCTGACCTCGTCAAAAAAGTTGATAGCGTCACCAAAAAAGCGCGTCCTGCTCAGGGTTACGGTATGACTGAAGTTTGCGGAATCATTACCTACATTGCAGGTGATGTATTTGTTGAGCGCCCCTCGAGCTGTGGTTACCTTGCGCCGACTTTCGACGGTAAGGTGATCGATGAGGCCGGAGCAGAGTTGCCGGTAGGGGAAATAGGGGAAATCTGTGTCAAGGGTGCTGCCGTCATCAAAGGTTATTTGAATCGTCCCGAGGCGACGAGTGAGACGATTGTTGATGGATGGTTACACACGGGCGACATTGGTTACTTTGACGAGGAGGGGTTTATGTACCTCGTCGATCGCGCCAAGGACATGATTCTGCGAGGCGGTGAGAACATTTACGGCGCTGAAGTGGAGTTTGCGGTTTTTGATCACCCGGCGGTTCTGGAGTGTGTTGCTTTTGCGGTGCCGGATGAGCGGTTGGGCGAGGAGGTTGGTGTTGCTATTCACCTTAAAGACGGTGCGATGCTTGATGCATCAGGGCTGCGGGAGCACTTATCCACCCGTTTGGCTGCCTTCAAAGTGCCGAAGTATATTTGGTTCCTCGCAGAGCCACTTCCCAGAAACGCGAACGGTAAATTCTTGAAGCGCGAGTTGCGCGAAGTCCTCGATCCTGCGTCAGCGGATTAATTCGTAGGCTTCGCCAAAGGCGTATTCCTTTCAAATCGTTTGGCAGTCCGCGTTTCATGTGTGAGATCAGCCGGGTGAGTTAGCGAGTAAAATTAAGGGCTTAAGGTACAGACAATGAGTGAATATGAAACCTTAGAAATCGTGCGCGATGGCGCTGTGATGACGATCGCGCTCAATCGTCCAGAGAAAATGAATACATTTAATACCGTGCTTCGACGTGAGATCGCGAGGGCAGCGATTGAGGCGGATCTTGACACATCGGTGCGCGCTGTTGTCTTGACCGGAAACGGAAGAGCCTTTAGCGCCGGTGCCGATCTGTCGGATGGTGATGGCATGGCCGACGGTAAGGCAGTAGAAAGCGATCTAAATTTCGAGTACAAGCCCGGGATCCTTGCCATCCATAACAGCTCTAAACCATGGATCGCGGTGATTAATGGTCCCTGCGCAGGCATTGCCTATTCCTATGCGATGGCCTGTGACTTAGCGTGCATGGGTGAAAGCAGCTATCTCTACCAGCCTTTCTCTGCGATTGGACTTGTGCCCGACGGTGGAGCAACGTGGTTGATCCCGAGGCTGGTTGGAACAAAACGCGCTTATGAGTTGATGGCGCTTGGCGAGAAGTTGAGCGCCGACAAAGCGTTGGAGATGGGTATGGTCAATCGCATCTTCCCAGACGAGACGCTGCGCGACGATGGTCTCGCTTATGCTCAAGAAGTCGCTGAAAGATCGCCTTTAGCCCTGAGTTACACGAAGGCGGCCGTCAACTTTGGACAAACGCACAATCTTGACGAAACCATCAGTAAAGAAGCGGCATTGCAGTCCATTTGCATCGACAGTGAGGATGCCAAAAATGCGGTGATTTCATTTTTTAAAAAGCAAAAACCAGCTTGGCAAGGTCGGTAGAAGTTGGCTTACATAGAAGGCGTAGAAGAAGCCATATAAGCGTTGCAATCAACTAATAAGGGGAGGTCATGAAGAGAGTACTCATGTCGATCGCGCTTGGCGCGATAGCGGTCACGTCAGTTCAAGCCGCTGACAAACAGATATACTGGGGTGATACACACCTTCACACCAATCGCTCTTTTGACGCCTTCACCAACCGAAACTTCTCCGTAGGGCCCGATGAGGCTTACCGGTTTGCCCGCGGATTGCCTGTTGAGCATCCAGGCCACAAGGCGCGCGTCCAGCTTGAGACGCCTTTAGATTTTCTTGTCGTCTCAGACCATGCTGAGTTTCTGGGTAACGTCCGTCATCTCTACAACGTGGGGCTACCGACCGAGGGAATGGGGTTCATCCAAAAGCTAAAGCTATGGTACGCCGAGTACCTAATTCGCGACGCAATAAGTTCGGGTAAAGGGCGCGAGTTTTTCTATAACCAATTGCCAGACCCTTATGAAACGCCGCAGGAAGCTGTCTCAGATTGGGAGGAAAACATTGGCAACTCGGTTTTTCCGAGGTTGCCGGCGATTGAAGACCAAGCGTGGAGTGATATTGCAGACGCTGCCGATGCTAATAACCGACCCGGTGAGTTTTCAGCTATTCTTGGCTGGGAGTACAGTTTGATCCCGGGCGGCGCTAACTTGCACCGAGTCGTGATGACGGACCTCAACGGCGAATCTGCAAAGGTTTTTCAACCCTTTGGGTCTGATGACAGTCTCTATCCTGAGGACCTATGGGCGTGGTTAGACAAAACGAGTGAGCAAACAGGCGGTAACTTTATTGCGATACCGCACAATTCGAATATTTCAAAAGGCTCTATGTTTGACACCATCACGATGCGAAACGAACCGGTAGGTGCGGCATACGCAGAAGTTCGAAAACGCTGGGAACCCATCGTCGAGATTACCCAGTATAAAGGTGACTCCGAGACGCACCCGAGCTTGTCTCCTGACGACCCATTCGCCGATTTTGAGGATTATCCCTTTTATATTCAGAAAGGTTGGACTGAGTACAAGGCAAAGAAGGGCGACTTTATTCGCTCAGCCTTATTGCGGGGTATGCAACTAGAGCAAAAAATCGGGATTAATCCCTATCAGTTCGGTGTTATCGGCTCAACGGATGCGCACACAGGACTTGCGGCGGCCGAGGAAAACAATTTCCACGGAAAGTTTGCAACTGATGGTGCACCGGGTAGCAAGCTTAATGGCTGGTCGGATAACGCCAACAGCTCGTTTGGTTGGGCCATGGGCGCCCAAGGACTGGCCGCCGTGTGGGCTGAGGAAAATACGCGAGAAAGCATTCTTGCGGCGATGAAACGACGTGAGACCTATGCCACGACAGGGCCTCGAATTGGTCTGAGATTTTTCGGTGGATTTGGTATCGACGAATCTTTGTTGGATGCTCGATCACTGGTGTCGGAACTAGGTGCTGTACCCATGGGCGGTGAGCTCGTAGCAACTGATCAGCAGGCTCCGGTGTTCGTGGTGCATGCGATGGCCGACCCTAAGTCGGGCTCGCTTGATAGGATCCAAATTGTAAAGGGATGGGTGGATGAGTCTGGGGATTCATTCGAGAAGGTTTTTGACGTGGCTTGGTCATCTGACGAGCGTCTACAAGCTGATGGCTCACTGGCGCCTGTGCCGAGTACGGTAAATCTTGAGACAGGAACTTGGAGTAATGAGGCGGGCGCCGCTGACTTATCAGCCGCTTGGACGGACCCTGAGTTTGACCCAACGGTGCGGGCTTTTTATTACGTGCGAGTGCTCGAGGTGCCAACACCGCGTCATAGTTTGTTAGACAAGATTGCGTTGGGTGGTGACGTTGATACGCGTCGCCCTGACGTGATTCAGGAGCGGGCCTACTCTTCTGCTATCTGGTATCAACCCACTCGTTGAGGCGCGTTGAATGGCTATGGGTCGGAGACGTCAGTTTTAAAGTGATGCTTCTCGTTTGCATGGTCACAGTGAGGTGATTGCCAAACAATGGCCATCGCCTCTTGAAACAGTCATCACCACCGATCCTAGTCATGCAAGAGGGGTGACGTCGACCTAGGTTGCTACTACAACCCGAACACCGTGTAAGCGTGGTTCGGCGCGAGCTATTGCTTGCGTTGTTTCTGTCAACAATTGCTCAATAGCCTCGATTTCATCCGCTCGCACAGAGCCATTGCGTTCGCCAAGCGATCGTAAGCGTTGCGCTTCAGCGGTGAGTGAGTCGTCAGCAGCGGCTTTTGCGCTCTGCTGTAGGCCTTTAACGTGTGTCTCAGCACGCTTATCCAATTCACCGAGGGCAGCAACGAGTTTGGGACGCAGTTCGCGAATGACGCCCGCACTCTGCGTAATACTGACGGGCATTATTAGTTTGGTCAGATTTTCGCAGGAGATTGCTGCCCCCAAATTTCGACCGTCCAGAGTTATTAGCGAACGGAGAGGTGCTTGGTCTAGATACCGGCCTATTTCAAGTCGTTTTGGCGCGGGGGAGTCCGCGGTATGCAAAGTTTCAACCATCACGGTCCCTGGCTTGATGCTTTTGGCTTTGATCATAGCCACTGAGGCGTTGCCCAGCTCAGAGTTGTAAACAATATCAATGGTTTCTCTCACCAGCGGATGTTCCCATGTGAGGAAGTGAAGGTCGTCTCTGGTGAGGGCCGTATCACGATCGAAGGTGCAGGTAATTCCACCATCATCGAGGAAAGGTAACTCCCCCGTCACTATATTTTCCGATGGCTTAAGGATTAAAGCGTTCTCTGAGCCTTCCTCAGTATGAATCCCGAGTCTGTCGAATAGGTTGTCGGTAAATCGTTGTAATTCCGAGATTCTTTCGTTGCTCTCTATCTCATCAATCAATTCACGAGCGAGATCGGGCTTATGAGAGGTGAGTTCGAGCAGTCGATCACGTCCACGATCCATTTGTTGATTGAGTTGAGCCTTGAGCGCAGTGGTTTGACTTAACAGCTCTGGGGATAGCTGGCCTTGTTCCTCGCACGCTCGCAAGGCGTTACCGAGCTCATCGTAGATGAGGTGTCCAATTGAGCAACTGGACTCAAAACTATTTAGGCCCTCATGAAACCAGGTAAAACGCACCGATTCAGTCGAATTCGGTGCAATAGGGACATGAATGTTAACGTCACCACGCTGCCCAATACGATCCAGTCTTCCTATGCGCTGTTCCAGCAAGTCGGGGTGGTGTGGCAGATCAAAACACACCAGATGTTGGCTAAATTGGAAATTTCTTCCCTCGCTGCCAATTTCGGAGCAGATCAATGCTTTTGCACCGCTTTCCTCATCCGCGAAGTAGGCTGCCGCGCGATCGCGCTCAAGCAGTGATAGGTCCTCGTGGAACGATGCACAGCGAATACCTGCTTGCAAATGGAGGTAGTGCTCAAGCTCCATCGCAGTTGTCTTATCTCGACAAATAACAAGCACTTTCTGCGACTTGAGATTTTTTAATAGCGTCGCAAGCCATTTGGTTCTGTGGCTATTAACAACCGACACAGACGCATCATCCTCAGGTAGCGCGTATTGATGCAATACGCGCTGTGGGAAGCCTGTTACCGACTTGCGCGAATTTCGGAACAACACGCGTCCAGTACCGTACTGATCGACTAGTAATTGAACGATGTCATCAGCGGATTTTGTTGGGTCAATGCCTGCGGGCAGGTTGGGTACGTCCTCGCCAGCGCACAATCGCTCAATGAGTTCGTAGGTCTGCTCGAATTGACGCTGCTCTTCAGTGAATTTATCGAGGTCTGAGAAGCGATCAGGATCAAGTAATTGAAGTCGTGAAAAATGACTATCGACACCAGATTGCCCGGGTGTAGCCGTTAGTAGAAGCAAGCCACGGCTGCTGCGCGCCAACTGCGTTAAGGTGGTATCAAGGTCATCTCTCGCGTCCTCACCGAGGTTAAGATGGTGGGCCTCGTCCACAACAACAAAGTCCCACTCTGCATCTAGCAACGACATTCGCGCGTTGTCGTTGTGCTTGATGAAAGACCAAGGCGACAGCACCAGTTGATCGTTAGCAAAGTCAAAGGCGCCTTCCTCTGCCTCGAGCCGCGCGTCATCGTAAATGGAGAACTGAAGATTAAAGCGGCGCAACATCTCCACGAGCCATTGGTGTAGCAGAGGATCGGGGACTGCGACAAAAACACGCTGCGCGCGACCGCGTAAAAACTGCTGCGAGAGTATGAGGCCCGCCTCAATGGTCTTACCGAGCCCGACTTCGTCTGCAAGTAGCACCCTCGGTGCCAACCGACGTCCGACCTCACTCGCTACGAATAGCTGATGTGATAACAGCGATGTTCGTGCACCAATGAGTCCTGACGTGTTGCTTGCTTGATAACGAGCACGCTCTGTCAGCGTTTCATAGCGCAACTGAAAATCGCCAATTTTATCGAGTTGGTTGTTTAGCAGTCGATCTTGCGGCGTGTTAACGGAGACCTCGGGGGCAATGAACTGCTCGTGCACGGAGAATGTCTCGCCGCTATCTGACTCTATGGCTTCATAGCTCAATGTATTTCCGAGAGGGCAGACCTCGGTGACCTCGAGTATTCGCCCGTCTATGTGCGTTAGTTTATCGCCAATTTTAAGTTCGTAGCGCGTAAGCGGCGCACGATCGAGTGCGTAGGTGCGTTCCTCTTCGGCAGATGGATAGAGAAGAGTGACACGCCGCGCATCGATCTCCACACAAATGCCCAAACCAAGCTCAAGATCAGCGTGGCTGATCCACCGTTGTCCGATATCAAAGGTCATAGTAAGTCTTAAAAAAAACAGTCCAGACTATTCTGGTAGGTCACTGCGAGTAATTCTTCTACGCTCACTTGCTTAAGTTCGGCTACTGTTTGCGCAATAAATGGCAGATAGAAGGGCGCATTGGATACGCCGCGGTAAGGTACAGGTGTGAGGTAGGGTGCGTCTGTCTCTAAAAGGATACGCTCAATTGGGGTGTGTCGTATAACCTCACGAACATTCTCAGCGTTCTTGAAGGTGGCGATGCCATTGAAGCCCAGATAAAAACCCTCTCCCAGGCAAAACTCCGCAAGATCAAGGCTGCTTGTAAAACTGTGGATGACGCCTTTTTTTGATAGCGAGGTCGATACATTCCTCAAAATAATCTTGGTGTCTCCCTCAGCTTCACGGGTATGAACGACAATCGGCTTGTGCTGCTCAACAGCGATCGCAAGCTGACCCTCGAAGGCGGTAATTTGAGTTTTAGGATCTGCGTGTTCGTAATAATAGTCGAGGCCGATTTCACCGACCGCGAGCACTTTAGGATGAGCGGTGTTTGATCTGAGGTCCTCGCCGAAAGTTGTACTCCAAGAGGCGGCTTCGTGAGGATGTAAGCCTTGAGTACACCATACGTCGGGGGTTGAATCAGCTATGTCTCGAACGACTGCCTGATTATCCTGCGAGACTGCGATGGTGATAATTTTCTCCACACCCACGTCTCGAGATTTGGTAATTGTGTTAACTAGCTCGTCGCGGCTCAGGTAATCAAGATGACAGTGAGTTTCGATAATTTTACCGTTTAGCATTGGTATTGGTGGCCTGGCTTTCTTACCCATGCTGGACTCCCTAGAAATCGGCGCGGATTATGGCACAGCTAGCAGAAAAAGGGGCGCTGATTAGCCGCGATGAACTGTGCGCACTCGCAGAGCCCTGATTGCGTCAATAACCTCATTCCAAAACCACTGGTGGATAGGGGAGCGTTCTGTCCGTTGGTGGGCGACTAGCGAGTATTCGATGGTCCTACCCAGGTGCTCTGGTATTGGTAGGGTTACGAGATCTTTTGTTGCGCCATCATTGCGGGCCATATAGGCCGGACACACCAGGGTATAATTGGTGCTCCTCAGAATTTCGAATGCAGTGAGTAAATGAGATGTCTCCAAGCTACCTTTGGCACTTGCAAGAATATCTGAGGCAGATTGGTCGACCTCTGCAACCTCGTTCCGATCGGCGATGTATAAATTTATCTGAGGAAAGAGGCTGAGAGCGTCCTCGGTAGCTGGCTGCTGGGTGAGCGGGTGATCTCGGCGGACAAAAACGGCCAGCGGTGAGCTGGCTAGTTCATGGTGTCGATATTCGTTCGGGTAGGCGGGGCGGCTGAGTTGAATAGCGAAGTCCAGTGATCCATTTGCCAATTGATCGAGCTGGTGCTCAGCGCGTGTAATCGTTCGTAGCTTTAGCTTGGGAGCTCGAGTCTCGAGCCGGGCGGTTAAAGAGGGTAAAAGGGTAAAGCCCACATATTCCGAGATGGCAATGACAATTTCACCGCGGAATGCGTTGGGACTAAATTCCCCCGCATCGAGCAATGACTCAACCTCAGTCAGGACGTTAACGAGCTGGCTAGCCAGAGCCTCAGCGCGCGGTGTCGGCTGAATACCACGCTTGCTGCGCGCGAAAAGCGGGTCATCAAAAGTCTCCCGCAGTCGATTCAACGTCTTGGACATTGCTGGCTGCGTAACGTGCAGACGCTCGGCTGCTCGTGACACACTTTTTTCCTCGAGTAACACATGCAAGGCCACTAGAAGATTGAGGTCCACTCGAGATAATTGGCTCGTGTCCATTAGATATAACCAGAAAGAATGATCTTGATGAAAATAATAAATTTGAATGAATAACTAGGCAACCTTTAATCTCTTCCATGTCGTTAAATTTTCATTAACGCTCAGGTTATTCTTGCCCGCCACCGTGCGGGCTTTTTTTTGCGTTATATTCTGGGGATGAGATATTTAGCAGCGATTACGATCTGTCTATCAATCAACGTACTACTACCCGCCGGTGTAGTCGCTGAGGTTGTGCCTCAACCGATAGGCGCTTTTATCGAAGAGGTTAATGGACTTGTCTTCGAAGATGATGCAGTAATCGACTCAGAGGCTCTCGTCAGGCACGAGCGAAACGTGCAGCAAGTTATCGAGCAGCAAGCTCGATTGGGCGCATACGACGCGTCCTTGAGTCAGAAATGGCTTGACCTCGCTCATGAAGCCGTCCGTCTAAAGCGGCCCGAGGAAGCGGCCCAGCTGTACCAACGCGGTCTGCATAATCTAAGGCTGAATGCTGGGTTAACGACTGATAAACAGCTGGTTGCTCTCTCGGACTGGATTAGTGTGCTGAAGGGCTTAGCCGATACTGAAAATTTGGGCGAGCAGTTGCAGTATCGCTACAGGATTACGGGCTTTGGTGTTTCGGATTGGACGGATGAAACCTTCGATTATGCGCTTGAGTACTTTGATAATGAGCTGGCGCAATTTGCGGCCACACCTTGGCTGTCGAATGACTACGAGATCATTCGGTTCGAACGCCACTTAGATGATGTAATCAAGCGGAGCTGTGAAGGAAATTCGATCAGTGCGTCCCGCTGTGGTCCATTGGTCAAACGCCGGCTTCACTTGCTCTATCTGATTGCTTTCAATGTAGAGCCCTTTGTTGATGATCAACAAACGCGCAACCGCCTTCCCTCCAGATTACAGACGGATCGGTCGCTTTCCAATGAGCAACTCGTCGCTCTTGAGAGGAATGCTTATCAATCAGGCGTGCGCATGCTGGAAAAGGCGATAGCACTCACAGAGCGGCAGGTTGACTTGGAGCTAGTGCTTGCAGATTGGCGCTGGTATTTCGGTCGCCGTAGTGCAGCGAGAGATGAGTACCGTGAGTTGCACAGTCTACACCCTGAGTGGTTCGCCGTTGCGCGTCCGCTGCCACATGGACTGACGGAGCCTGTCATTTCGCGCGCAGACCGAGATGCGGTCCCATCTACCTACCGATTCACGGTTAATAAGCTGGGTAGGGTGAAAAATGTTTCTCGGCAGGCCGAGAGTGAGTCGGAACTTGATTCAAGCCGAGTCCGAAAAGCATTGAGAGATATACGATTTCGGCCTGCTTTAGACAGTAAGGGCGAGGTTATCGAGAGCCAGGTTGTCGGCAAATATCGCTATCTACGTTGAGCGCAACACGACTTAACATCGGCACGTCACTGCCTTCACACGTTCTCGACGACGAGTAGGGCGCCTGCTGTTCTCGCACCGTCGACGCGCCAATCCAAAAGCTCTCCGCCGAACTCCGCTAAAACCTTCTCGCATACACTGATGAAGGGCGAGCGCTGTGGGTCTGCAATAACAATTCGTTTTGTCCCGCTCTCGATGGCGCTCGAGACCATGTCAACAACGGGGTCAATTAGCTCGTCCCAGAAACATATATCGGCCGCCATAAGTAGATCTGTCGCTGACAATATCTCTGATGTTAAATCCTCAAATCGCCCTACAATGGGGGTCACGACAGCGTTGTTAAGAGCAGCGGTTAGCTCTAGATAGGGCATTACAGCTGGATCTGCATCTAGCGAACCCACTGCTGCATTATAGTGCTTAGCACACCAAATGCCGGCGAGTCCCCAGCCACATCCGGCGTCTATAATAGTCTTCGGTCGCGCTGAATCTGTCGAAGAGAGATAATCGATCAGGATTTGGGTTGAGCCCCAGAGTTTGGTTCCATGAATGGACGGGTGATAGCCCTGACGCTTGAGTGCTCGTACCTGCGGATGCGAAGCATAAGGGACAGTCAGACCCGACATGATCCTAAGGTGTTTATTTCTCGCCAATGCAGGCTCCCCAGCACACCGCAGAAGAAGCCATCAAATCAAAAGGCTAGCTGCGTTTTTTAACCGACTCGGCCTGCAAGCCCTTGGGGCCCTCGGCCAGCTCGAATTCAACTTCTTCGCCTTCTGCAAGGCTCTTGAAGCCCTCACCCTCTATGGCACGAAAGTGGACGAAGATATCTTCGGTACGATCCGGCATCGTTATGAAGCCAAATCCTTTTGCATTGTTGAACCACTTTACGGTGCCGACACATCGATCTGACATCAGACGCTCCGCTTATTATTCATTATGTTTGCGTAGCTATATCAGTGCTTTGCCTTTAACGCAACTCTTCAATCTTCGATTTTTGTGCCGTAATTGAGGAAATACCGGCTTCTAGCTCCTGCAGTTTTAATTTTTCCTTTGCCACTACCGCCTCGGGCGCTCGGCCGATGAAGTTTTGATTTGTAAGCTTTGCTGATGTTCTCGCCTGATCCGCCTTCATGCGCTCGAGCTCTTTGTCAAGTCGAGACAGCTCTTTGTCGATGTCAACAACACCAGCCATAGGAACCATCACCTCGAGAGCGCCCGCCAATGCACTAAGAGCAGGCGGCTGTTCGTCTGATGACCTCAGGACTTGCACACTTTTGACTTTCGCGAGCTTCTCTAGAGACTGACGATGCTTATTCAAGCACGCTTCATCGTCTGTTGTGGCATTGCCAAGCAACACCTCAAGCTGCTCACTCGGTGCAATGTTCGACTCGCTTCTAATGGTTCTGATCGCGGAAATAACTCTCTTTAGCCAGTCGATGTCCTTCTCTGACGAAGGGTCAATCTCTGCAGCGTTACTTAATGGCCATGCTGCTAACATGAGTGTTTCCCCTTTACGCTCAAGCCTAGGGGCCACGTTTTGCCATATTTCCTCGGTTATGAACGGCATCATAGGATGCAGCAATCGCAACACCGTCTCGAGAACCTCGAGTAATGTCCGCAGCGTTCCCTGCTTTTCAGATGCTGACGCATCCTCACTCCAAAGCACGGGCTTTGAAAGCTCTAAATACCAATCGCAGTACTCATTCCAGACAAAGTCATAAAGCGTTTGCGCAGCATGATCGAAGCGATATTGCTCGATACTTCCGCTGGCTTCATCGACAACCAGTTGCAGCCGACTCCGAATCCACCGATCGGCCAAGCTAAATGTGGCTATTTCGGCATTGGGGTTAAAGTTATCTGTATTCATCAAGACATAGCGCGATGCGTTCCACAATTTATTGCAGAAGTTCCTAAACCCCTCCATCCGTCCAAGATCGAACTTGATGTCGCGCCCTGTGGATGCGAGCGAGTAAAAAGTAAAACGAAGTGCGTCTGTCCCGTAGCCCGGAATGCCATCCGGGAATTGCCTACGAGTCGCTTTTTCGACCTTCTGCGCCTGTTTTGGCTGCATCATGCTAGAGGTGCGTTTTGCAACGAGTGCTTCAAGATCTATACCGTCAATCAGATCGATTGGGTCCAGCACATTACCTTTGGATTTGGACATTTTTTGTCCTTCACCATCGCGCACAAGACCGTGCACATAAACCTGCCTAAATGGAACCTCTCCTTTTAGATGGAGTGTCATCATGATCATTCTGGCGACCCAGAAGAAGATAATATCGAAACCGGTTACGAGAACAGAAGCAGGATGGAACTTCACGAGCTCCTCGGTTTCCTCGGGCCATCCCAGCGTCGAAAAAGTCCAGAGTGCTGATGAAAACCATGTATCGAGCACGTCGTCGTCCTGTCGGAGTCGAATACTCGTGTCGAGGTCGTTATCTCGTCGAATACTAGTCTCATCCTCGCCAACGTAAACATTGCCACTCTCGTCATACCAAGCAGGTATTCTATGTCCCCACCATAACTGACGGCTGATACACCAATCCTGGATATCCCTCATCCATGCATAGTAGGTGTTCTCCCATTGTTTTGGGACGAATTCGATGGCACCGGACTCCACCGCCTCGATTGCGGGTCCTGCAAGTTTTTTTGCATCTACATACCATTGTAGCGTCAACCACGGCTCAATAACTGCCCCCGATCGATCACCTCGTGGCACTTTCAAACTGTGGTCCTCGACTTTCTCGAGTAAGCCCATGTCATCCATTGCTGAAACGACCGCTTTACGCGCGTCGAAGCGATCCATTCCTCTAAAGGCCTCAGGCGCGTTCTCATTGATTTGAGCATCGGCGGTCAGAATATTGATGAGGGGTAAGTCGTGCCGCTCACCCATGGCGTAATCGTTGAAATCATGTGCCGGCGTGATTTTGACGCAACCTGAGCCAAACTCGGCATCAACGTAATCGTCTGCAATGATCGGTATTTCTCGGTTACACAAAGGCAGCGCAACCTTTTTGCCAACGAGGTGCCGGTAACGTTCGTCATTTGGATTGACGGCGACGGCTGTATCGCCCAGCATCGTTTCCGGTCGAGTCGTGGCAACACTAATGACCTCATCCGAGTTGACGACGGGGTAACGTAAATGCCAGAGCGAACCCGACTCCTCTTCCTGCAGTACCTCGAGGTCAGAGATAGCGGTGTGTAATTTTGGATCCCAGTTAACGAGCCGCTGACCGCGATAAATCAGCCCCTCATTATAAAGGCGAACAAATACTTGTTTTACTGCCGCCGATAAATCGGCATCCATGGTAAAGCGCTCACGTGTCCAATCGACGGATGCACCCAGTCGGCGAAGTTGTCGTGTAATTGTCCCTCCAGATTCCGCTTTCCACTCCCAAACCTTGTCGATAAAGGCGTCTCTGCCCATATCATGTCTGGACACCCCCTGAGCTTCTAGCTGCCGCTCAACGAGCATTTGAGTTGCGATACCGGCATGGTCGGTACCGACCTGCCAAAGTGTGCTTTTACCCTTCATACGGTTGTAGCGAATGAGTGCATCCATTATGGCTTGTTGAAAGCCATGCCCCATATGCAGGGTGCCGGTAACGTTGGGCGGTGGGATGGGGATGCAAAAGGCGCTATCGCCGTCCCCGGGCGCAAAATAGTTCTTTGATTCCCATTCGCGATACCAGTGGGCCTCGATCTCCGCCGGCGAAAACGTCTTATCCATAATATGTTCTTACCTCATCGCTCATGGCGACTGCTTTTGTCTTCAAAATGGCTATTTTCTCACGCGATGGCTCAACTTTGTGGGTGCAGAGCGATATGGCTCACGAGAGCTCATGTTTTTGCAGTGGGTAGCCTCGATCTCGATAATATTTCCAAGCGTTACGTAAAGCGTCCAGTGATGCATCGTCTTGCGTGACCACCTCGGCAACACGATCAAAGCGTGCAAAGTAAGGTGGTGGGGACAGCGCGAGATTGATAAGGACATCATTGTGCGCTTTTGGGCTTTGCTCGAAACCGAGAACCACCTGTTCATCTGGGTTATCGATGGCCCGCTCATGCGGCACAAAGCTGGTTGTTTTAAAGTCCCAGAGGTACGCATCCAGCGCTGTCAGTTGCTCCGCTGATTCGCAATTGATAAAAATTGTGTGGCCGCGCCCTAATGCTTTCTCTGTGAGCCTGGCCGCAACGTTAAGGCGAGCATCTGCCCCTGCTGCTTGAACGACGTAAAAGTCCACTCGGGTCATTTGCGAACGCCGTAGTTACTTCTGACGCAGGTAATCGACCAGGAGCGGCACGGGCCGTCCAGTCGCTCCTTTTTGCATGCTCTGGAATGCTGTACCTGCGACATCAAGGTGTGCCCACTTGAAATTTTCAGCGAATCTTGCGAGGAAACACGCGGCGGTGATACTTCCTGCTGATCCCGTCCCGATGTTTTGCATGTCAGCATACTTGCTATCGAGTTGTTTATCATAACGCTTATTCATCGGTAGCCGCCAAGCTTCATCTCCGGATGACAGGCCTGCCCGAGTAAGGGCATTGGCAAGCTCGTCATCATTCGAGAATAGCCCTGTCGCCTCGTGGCCAAGTGCGACGATAATGGCTCCGGTTAGGGTGGCAATATCAACAACCTCTGCGGGCTTGAAACGCTCTACGTAGGTAAGAGCGTCGCACAATACGAGACGGCCCTCAGCATCGGTATTCAGTATCTCAATCGTCTTGCCTGACATTGATTTCACGACATCGCCAGGTTTGGTGGCGCATCCACTCGGCATATTTTCAGCGGCCGCAACAACCCCGATTACGTTGATATTGAGCTCAAGCTCAGCCACGACCTGCATTACGCCGAACACCGAACCGGCACCACCCATGTCAAACTTCATTGACTCCATGCCTTTTGCAGGTTTTAAAGAGATTCCACCCGTGTCAAAGGTGATGCCTTTTCCAACCAAACAAAAGGGTGCTTCTTTCGCTGTGCCGCCTTGGTACTTCATCACAATGAGCTTCGAGGGCTCGTCACTGCCATTACCTACCGACAGCAGTGACCCCATCCCCATCGATTCCATTTTTTTCTCGTCGAGTACCGAGACAGACAGCGATTCATACTTGCGGCCGAGGGCACGCGCTTCCTTGGCGAGGTAAGCAGGTGTACAGATATTACCGGGCAGATTGACCAACTCGCGAGTGACGTTTGCACCTCTACCGATACTCAGACCAGTTTCGAGATGCTTTTTCGCTTTGGCCGTGCTCAGTGTTTCACCGGTAACCACGGTTAATTTCGCCAATACCGGGCCCGGTTTCGGTGAGCCAACAGTCGCGGTGTAGTGGTAGCAACTCATGGCTGTATCGCGCGCGAGGAACTCCATGAAGGATGCTGCCGAATCTGCGCTCAAATGGTCGGCTATCAAGGTCGCTGCTTTGGCTTTGCTTGCCGACATGGCACTTGCTACCGCGGCGGTTGCTGTTCGTTGTGCCTCCGGCCCAAAATTATCGGCGCGCCCACAACCGACCGTCATAACGCGCGAGATTGCGTCACTCCCGATCATGGTTGAAATCTTTCCAAGCTTTGCCTCTGCGTCTCCGATTTTTATCGCGCGCTCTAGTACATTCGCTGCCGCGACATCGACTGAGACAGACTGATCTGACAAAGTTTGATCGACGAAAAGTGGCACAACCACAAGCTCGTGCTTAGCACCTGAAACTTTGATGGCCTTAGCTGCAGCTACCGTGAGTTTTGTCATGGTATTTCCTTACGTAAATCAAGCTAGTCATGCGGGCGCGTAGTGTATGATGATGCACGATAGAACAAAACCTTGTGGCAAGTTTTTGCCCACCGAATCTGGGATAAATTGTCGGTTGAACATGAGAGTAGCGCGGTACCTGACTTATGACGTGATGATCCACACAGGAGCCGTCTCCCTAATTCTCTTTCTAGTGGTGTTCAGCGGTCGCTTTATTAAATACCTTGCCGAGGCGGCCATTGGTGACTTGTCGCCCGACATTTTGCTCCCCATCATGCTCTACAAATTACCCGCTTTTTTTGAACTGATATTACCGCTCGGTTTTTACATCGGACTGTTGCTCTCGTTCGGTCGACTTTATGCCGACAGTGAAATGGTGATTTTTAGGGCGAGTGGTGCGAGTCAGTGGCAGTTACTCAGAAATATCTCGATAGCCGTTATCGTCACGACGACGGTTGTCGCTGCGTTGTCGCTTGTCTTGGGTCCCAACGGTGCGGCAAGTGCGAATGCGCTATTGGCAGAACCGCGATCAGCCGAGGGTATGCATGTATTGGCAGAGGGTAGGTTTAAAAAGCAGCGAGGCGGCGACTACGTAACCTACGTTGAGCAAATCGATGACGAGGGTAATATGAGCACTGTGTTTATTGCCGAGCGTCAGCGATCCGAGCGCGGAACGACATTGTCAACGACACTCGCAAGAACAGGTGCTATCAAAATCGACCCCGATACGGGTCGCCGGTATTTGCAGCTGTCTGACGGGAATCGATACAGCGTCAGTCCGGGTAATGCTGAATTGACGCAGGCGCGATTCGCTGAGTATCGGTCACTTATTCCAGAGGTAGAGGGGGGGCTTCGATCTCAAGCGCAGGTGGAGACGCTTCCAACGACGGCTTTGATTGGCAGCGACAACCCGGAACACACTGCCATTCTGGGGTGGCGAGTGTCGCTCGCACTCATGGTGCCAATAATTGCGCTCTTCGGAATACCTCTTAGCCAGACCGATAGTCGCCGTGGTCGCTACGCGAAACTGGGACCGGCGCTGGTGATTTTCGTACTTTATTTCGTTGCTTTATCACAGGCGCGCATACATTCCGAATCAGCGGGATCCGTGACGGCCTACGTGGGCGTGCACCTACTGTTCGGGCTCGTGGGGTTTGGGCTAATGATGGCTGAGGACGCTCGGCGTTTGTTTAGGGGGCGTGATGCGCCAGCTTGATTGGTACCTGACGCATACCTTGCTGTGGTCCATTCTGGGTGTGTTGGCAGTACTTGTTGGTCTCGATGCCCTCAGTCAGTTAATCGACGATCTGGGGGACTTGAGTGATACCTACCATTTCAGCGACTTATTGATATTCATCGGTCTTACGATACCGCGCAGGGTGCAGGAGTTCGTGCCCTATGCGACGCTTATTGGCGCGCTTTTTGGTCTTGGACGGTTGGCGACTACGAGCGAATTAACCGTCATGCGCACAGCAGGTATTTCTTTGTCGAGGTTAGCCTGGATGAGTATTAAGCCGGCCCTATTCGTATCACTTTTAGGGTTCGGTATTGGGGAGTATGTGGCACCGGTTTCAGAGCAGATGGCCATAAGCAAACGAGCACTTGCACAGCGGGATGACCCCAATTTGGCGGGGCGATATGGCGCATGGAATCGAGATGGCAACACGTTTGTGAACGTGGAGGCTGTCCAGCGCGGTGGTTTGATCTTTGGCGTCACCCTTATCGAATTCGACTCAGAAGGTACGCTAAAGCGCACTCAGAGTGCAGAGAGGGGTACTTATCAAGATAAGCGTTGGCTGCTTGAGGGGGTGTCGACAACTGAGATGACGGGCTCAGGCACCAAAGTCGAGCGTCTGACGACGCGGGTTTGGGAGTCGGATATAACGCCCAACCTTTTAACACTCGATGCGGTCAAACCAGAGAGTCTCCCGGCAACACAGTTATGGCTATACGCGGCTTATTTACGCGATCAGGGTCTGCTAGCCAACGACATAGAGCTGGCGTTCTGGAATAAAGTACTTCAACCGTTGTCTTGTGCCGGGCTCGTTGTTTTGGCAATGGCGTTCATTTTGGGTCCGTTAAGAGAGGGTAATATGAGTACACGCATCTTTGTTGGTGTGCTCGCGGGTGTGGTCTTTCGAATCAGTCAGGACTTCTTTGGGCCGATAAGTTTGTTACTTGGTCTCGGTGGTGGTGTGGCGTCAATGCTCACGGTCATGCTGTGTTGGGCGGCTGGCATCGGCCTGCTTTTGCGACAACACACCTAGGTGGAAGATGCGGGTAGGGCGGTATGTTGCCGGTGCTCAGGGGAGGGGCGTCACTGTCCAACAAGCCTCACACCTAAATCTAAGTCTTCTTAGCGTTGTCGTCTTTATTTCTTGCGCTTCGGTGTAAGGCGTAGCTCGGTACCTGAAAGTTGATCATGCAGATAGTGGCGTGAGTCATTGGTATATCGCCAGAGGATTCCCGAGGCCGCTATGGTCGCTGATAACCCATAAACGGCTTTGTGTGCATTGGTTACATCAATGTAGACAAAGGGGAGCAGGGCTCCTACCAAAGGCAAGGTGGCAACAGCGACTCTAGTGAGGGCCTGACGCCACGTCACTCTCTTTTCTGGACGGTCTTGTACCGCGAGTTTGACGCGCCAAGCTTGCATGCCGAGGGTTTGTCCCTGCTGACGCCAGAATATGCCAAAGAAAGCTGCGAGAGCTGTCAATGAGATAACCCATTGTTGCCAGGCCGGTACTGCGCGCTCCGCGGTGGTCTCTACCGGGCCATAAACCCATACCAGTAAGGCCGCCGTTAGCATAAGCAGTGGAATGATGAGGAACAGATCGTAAATCATCGCTAACAAATGTCGCCAAACAGGTGCGCGCGGATATGTCGCCATCGGTTCAGGTGAATGAGGGTTGTTGCCGGTCACGCGTTATTCCGTAAAGGTCATTTGTCATCCAACAAGTGTAAATGATCTGTCCTCACATCGGGTGGCGTTTTGTTGCGCAAGAGATTGGGAATGCTGTCACCCGGTGGAGCAAGCGTGAACGTTGCATCGCCCTTTGCCGTTTGTGACATGTCCTCGGAAGGGGCGATACTGCTCTCGGCAGTCTCGACTCTCAGACGGATCCCCCAGGATGAAAATTGCTCTAAAAGGCGTTGCGCTTCCTTTGTAGAGCATGCTCGCTTGATTCGATGAGGTTGTCCGTTAGTGAGCACCTCAGCTTGCGATATAGGCAAATTGAATACGGTGGCCAGTTGATTTTTCAACTCGTTGCGTAATTCGTCGTCGTAACCGGCTGAATCCAGCCATACATCTACACAAGCATCAGTCATAGTTACTCCCTCACGTTAAAGCCTGTCTGGTATCCTATTACTCTAAGTAGGAGCGCACAGCATGCAAGATATCCAGAATCAACTCCAAAGTCGCCTTGAGGCCCATTTTTCGCCAGTGTTGGCCGAAATCGTCAATGAGAGTTATATGCATAACGTGCCCCCGGGTTCAGAAAGTCATTTTAAAGTCACGCTTGTGTCAGCAAAATTCGACGGTATGCGCTTAGTCAAGCGACATCAAGAGGTGTACAGCGTTGTTGCCGACCTTATGAAAGGCCCCATACACGCCCTTGCGCTTCACACCATGACCGAAGCAGAGTGGAGCGAGCGTGGCACCGTACCCGACTCACCAGATTGCCGAGGCGGAGGTCGGTAATGAACGTATCTGAGGATGGGACGCAAATCGCGGCTCTCTACCGTTTTGTTCGACTGGATGACTACGAGACATTGCGAGAGCCTCTACTCCAATTTTGCGACGCCCGTGGTATTCGCGGTACCTTGTTGCTAGCGAAAGAGGGGATCAACGGTACGATTTCTGGGACAAAGAAGGGTATTTCAGAGGTCTTGGATTTTCTGCGACGCGATGATCGTTTGGCCGACCTAGACTGCAAGTTCTCTTACAACATCGATCGACCTTTCTTGCGAATGAAGGTAAAGCTGAAAAACGAAATTGTGACGATGGGCCGGGCTGATATCGATCCCAGTCAATGTGTCGGTCGATACGCAACGCCCATGCAATGGAATGTTTTGGTCGATGATCCCGAGTGTCTCGTCATTGACACGCGTAATGACTACGAGGTTGAGATCGGAACGTTCAAGGGTGCAGTGAATCCGGGCACCGCAAGATTTAGAGATTTCCCAGAGTGGGTAGAGCAGCATCTCGACCCCGAGAAACACAAAAAGGTAGCCATGTTTTGCACGGGCGGTATTCGCTGTGAGAAGTCTACTTCGCTGCTGGTATCCATGGGGTTTGAGGATGTGTGGCATTTGCAGGGCGGCATACTCAATTATTTAGAAAAAATGCCGGAGGATCAGACCCGCTGGGAAGGTGAGTGCTTTGTTTTCGATAGCCGAGTATCGGTAGATCATGGGCTGAAAAAGGGCCGCTATGACCAGTGCTACGCCTGTCGTTTTCCCATTAGCGAGGCTGAAAAGGCATCGCATTTATATGTGCCCGGCGTCTCCTGTCCTCGATGTCATGATGCACACAGTGAGGCGCAGATACTCCGATTTAAAGAGCGTCAAAAACAAATTTCTCTAGCCAAGGATCGGGGCGAGGCACACATCGGAGCGGATGCGACCATCAAGCTAAGCCAGGGGCGTTAGCGATCTTTCAGCAGACGGGTCCACACCTGCTTGGGCAAGTCAGCAATTGGAAATGCGAGGGTTGTGCTATCTGAGTCACCCGCGGAAATGATGCCCACCGCCTCATACCGATCCTCATTGATTCTTGCGATTAGCCCACCAGAATCGCCCTTTCTGAAACCGCAATCAAGCGCTATTGGGTGCCCCGCCTCAGTTACGCGGCATACCAATTTTTTGGGGGTGGTTCCGGTTTCCGATACTCCGCCGCCCCATCCAAAGCCGTAAACAATTTCGCCTCGGGTCACAGGTTTTATGGCTGGATGAACGGGGACGATGGGTTTTGCCATGTCGTGCCGAGAGATTTTGGCTAACAGCCAGTCATCAGCCATGCTCTGCCCGGACTCCTCGATCGTTGCATTGAGGGTTCTATCAGCAACGATAAGTTGCGGCGCTTGTTTTAGCGTTTGATACCCATCGATGCAGTGCCATGACGACAACACCAAATAGTGTTCTTCCGTTCCTAGGGTGATAAAGGCGCTACAGTTCTCCGTAAAATGTCTCCGCAGACCGTCTTCTATGCGCTGTATTGGGACTTTGAGTTTTACCACGCTGTTGGTGATTAGGGGTTCAGCACTCGTATGGCTCGGATAAGTTTGCAGGAAACATAGCGACGTAAAAATTGCGAAACAGCGAAATTGCCAAATGTAGGGTATCTGATGTTTTTTTCTAGGCCCAATACCTTGCACAGTCGTTATCTCGATGTTTTATTACCGCGTCTCGTATAAGGTCGTGCGCATGAAGGTTTTCATTTGAGTCAAGCCGCCGCAGTCAGAGGCATAGTACTGACTTTAATCGCGAACTTCATCTGGGGTATCTCAGCCCTGTATTGGATTCAAACCAAGCCGATTGGCCCACTCGATGTGATGGCCCATCGTGCGCTTTGGACCCTGCCGGTCACGTTTTGCATTGTCTTGGTAGCAGGGCGCCTGCGTGAAACCTTACAACTGATGCGCTCCCCCCGATTTAGCTTCTGGATAGCGATGGCCGCCATCATGTTGACTATCAACTGGGGTGTATACGTGTTTGCAGTGACCAATGAACGGGCAACCGAAGCCAGCTTGGGTTATTTCATACTGCCGCTTCTCACGATTGCGCTCGGTGTAGTTATGTTTGGTGAGCGTCCAAAGCCAGTGCAAATCACGGCTATTTTACTGGCAGTGGCGGCTGTGCTGACGCAAGTCGTCGCCTACGGTAGTTTACCCTGGGTTTCACTCGCACTGGCTGAATTTTGCGCTTTACGGCACGATCCGCAAGCAGATTCAAGCCGACTCACTGCAGGGTCTCTTCCTAGAGTCATTGTGTCTGGCGCCGTTCGCAGCCATTTGGATCGTAACACATGACGGTTCGGGCTTGGGAATGCATGGTCTGCAGGTAGACTTCT
The DNA here is from genome assembly GCA_965660865.1 of Luminiphilus sp. Classification (GTDB taxonomy): domain Bacteria; phylum Pseudomonadota; class Gammaproteobacteria; order Pseudomonadales; family Halieaceae; genus Luminiphilus. The sequence continues at coordinate 150,629 of CBFIBL010000027.1, read as the reverse complement.
TCTTGCTCTTTGCGGGTGTGTTTACTGCGGCGCCTTTGTTGACTTACGTTGCAGCGACCCGCGTTCTCGCGCTGTCGACCATTGGTTTGTTAACCTATGTCGGCCCTTCTATCCAATTCGTCGTTGCCATTTTCATATTAAAAGAGCCAGTGACCATAGTGACTCTGATGTCGTTTTGTCTGGTGTGGCTTGGAGTGTTAGCGGTGTCTGCGGATGCGGTTCACAGCGCGCGCAAGTCAGGAAAGCTCAGGGCTTAGGCTGCGCAATAGCTCAGTCATTGAGAGCAATACATCAGATGATCTCTCGACATAGTCAACCCCAGTAAGCTCAATGTCTTTTGTAATGACAGGATCACGAACAGATACCGACTGACCAAGAATATGATGTGTGTCTGTAATGAGTTGTGGCAATAGGTTTTTCCAGGGAGCCTGCTGGGCCGCGCGCTCCCAAAAGATGGGCTCAATGACAACCTCAGAGGCGTTTAATGGATCACTCGGCCCCTTAGTGACGCGTTCAGGACTGTAATTGTCGAGAACGACGTGACAACCGATCGAGCGCAGGGCGCGGGTGAGACGCTGACATGTGCTGGAATCTCTGAGTTGTAAGGAGTCCGAAAGCATAAATGTCAGCTGAGAGGTTCCGATCGCGTGCTCCGAGATCAGGGACAATATTTGGTCTTGGGTACCTGCATATAAACAGGTATCGGGATGAAGCTTCAGTATCAAGTGAGGACGCGCTCGCTGTTGTTCACACTGACGAAGTAATCGACATAGCTCACCGATCTCTGTGATGTTTGAGGCTATTCGCAGATGTCGTTGCTGTATTTTATGGTCGGTCATTCCCAGATCAGAGCAATCGGTAAACCCCTCGAGCCGATATGCGGTTTCGACCGCGCCGCCCGCAACCGGGACTCTTAACACTGTTCGCAGTCGCAGCGTATTTACAAGCGGCGTCAGTTCTGTGACTGCTGCCTCAATCGCCTGCTCAAGGCGGATGGGTGCCGATATGACATTTGTTGGAGTGCCGAAGTTGTCACCGTGTGCAGGCTCCCCCAAGGCTAATTTTTCGATTATGCGATTGGGGTCATTGGTATCGTCGTTACTGAGGGTTATCAGCTTTAAGTCCTTATGAGCCGAGGGACCATAAGCCTGCTCAAGAATGCTGCGAAGGTCATCTGCTTCAAAAGAGCCGAGAATGCATGCCTTATCGTCGGACAGGCGAAAAACCGAGCCCGCTACGCCGTCTTTCAGCTCAATCTCTTGCTCGAGGATTGCGGTGCTTTGGTCGTTGGCAAGTACAAAACTGGCAAGTTGTATTGACGCACCGGATCGCCTCACGCGTCGCAGCGCCCGTTCAAGCTCATAGGTAAGCGACGTCAAAGCGTCTTTCGTAGAGCTACTGAACCGCTGACTGATATCCGATTGAACGGCTGATAGCTTAGAGAAAAGGGTTTGTTCGACAAGGCTGAGTCGCTCGAATGTGGAGAGACGTTTTAACGAGCGATCGAGTTCTGTCGCGAACTCCAAAATAGACAGGTCGCGTTGTTTTAGGCCTCGCTCGTTGGAGAGTACCAAACGTGTACCGTGCCGGTTTATCCACACCACCTGGAGGTAGCGATAGCCGTTTGTTAGTTCTTGTTTAAACCATGTGTCGATGGCTAACTTCTGAAGCGTTTCTGTTGCGCGCCTGAGTCTCGGGCGCTTAGCGACTAACTCTTCGAGTTCAAGGGGTTTGAGATCAATATCTAGGCCCCAATTATCAGGAATTGGACTCTGTAAATCCGTGTCCAGATGAAGCTCACTTAACACCTTAACGACGCTTGACGTTAATTCGAAATTTGGCCCCAGTAGTGAGCTAACACGCGGATTCACTTCGTTAGGTGGACTCGAATTAGCCTTCTCCGACGCTGTGTCATAGAGAATTTCCAGGTCGCTTACGATGTCGCCGATTGACTTGCCTTTGAGGAGTGCGACTACCCAGCGCTCTATAAACACTTCACAGATAGCCTTAACCACTCCATGCTTCGGAGGTCGCTCAGTAAAGAAATTGTTCAATGCCTCTATCAGTAAGAACCGCGAGCTGTCTATCTTGTCCGTGGCTTTTTCCCGGGTAATGAGACGTTCCTTGTTCTGCCTCTGTTGCTTGATGAGCGACACAGAAAGGTCGCTTAACGTGTTGTTGGCTGAGGTGATCGTATTCTTCGTGCCGTCAAATTTATAGGCGAGGTCCTCGATCACAGAGACAAGCTTCGTTAGGTATTTGTCATCTCCCCTTGGGAACAAGGTTGCGAGGTCTGTTAGGCGATCGACTAATATTCGTCCGGGATGATCACCGTCGATCAAAAACGCTGAATCAACAAGTGCAAGCTCGAGGAAACACAGTTCCAGCTTTGCAAAAGCATAGATCTGCTCCTCGGAGGGTAAAACGCGCTGTAGCAAATAATCAAATAGTCTCGCCGATAGATTATGCGCCTCTTTAAGTTGTTCCAAAACAGCGGGTTGTGGCTCAAAATTGATCAGCGATAGGAGATCATTAAATGATGCTCGAGAAATAGTATCCCTCGCTCGCGCTTGCGCAAGCGCCCCGGCAATTCGTAAGTTCTCAGACTCCATCTCTAGGCTTGGAGTTGCACGGTCGTCCAGCAGTTGCTCAGCGGAGGCAAGGAGTCGGTTTCTGGCATCTACATCTCGGTCCGGTGGTTGAATTCTAGAGGGCAAAAAGCTTTGCTTTCCGCCCGCGGCCTGCAGTTGAGAGGTGGGTACCGCTGCACTCAAGGCGCCTTTTCTTACGAAAGGTGTCGCATTGACGCTGGAGGAGGTTATCCCAATGGAGTGTGTGTTAACCCAGTCAGTCTCATGAATAAAACGGACAGTCTCAACGCGATTGACCGATACATCATCGGGGCTGGCACTGGGCGCGGCCGTGCTTAGCTCACCGGGTGTCGATATGTCTTGTTGTGGATCCGAGTTTCGATGACGGCGATTTATGAGGAGTTTAGAGCCGGTTTGTGTTAGCTCGCTCTCTATATCGGGTAATAAACCCTCATGTCTCAGCGTTTGATTCAAGGACGCGTAAATAGCAGCTAGTTCAGGCAGTAATTTCCTGACAAAGGCACTGTCCGCATCCACAAGGTAATCCTGAGGGAAGGCTATATCGCGCATCGATTGACGGTAAGCCGAGCACAAAAGGTGAGGGCTTACCGGGAGTGTGATCCCGTCCGCAGGCACCGAAAAAAGTATCCCCAGCCGAAACATAAGACTCTCAAGGTCTATCCAAAACCGCTCGGTACTCGCTTTGACAATTTTTTCAATCGCCAATGTCTCCTCAAAGATCTCAAGATCGAGCAGCTCCAGCGCAATGTTCTCGGCGGCTATATCCGCGGTATCTGCGACCGGCGGTGTGTGGATGACGTCAAAAGCGCGCGACACACTGGCGCACATGTCGGCGACCACTCGTTTAGTCTCGCCCTGCAGTATCAAAAAGGCGTCGTAACATTCGTTCTGGTTCGCAGGATCGAGTCGAGCGCTTGTTGAAAGGGAGAATAAATAGTCCGCGGTATCTTCAATGACAAGAAGCAGACAGGGTTTAAGACGATCTAATGCTTGCTGTTTAAGCGATGCGATGATCCGCGCTTTGCTGGTTCCATCAGTCACCTGTAATGCTCTTCATTACCCAAACCCCGACTGAGTGTTACAGTTGAGTGCCGCTTCAGCAAGCGATTAGGACGACAGATTCATTGAAAGTAAAATTGTGGGAGCATTGTCCAGACCCTTGGAAACCAATGTTGAGGGACCTTCTCGACGGTCCTGTGGGCTCCAAGTTAGACGCTTTCCTAATGTCGGAATTAGCCAGAGGAGAGGAGATATATCCGGCGTTACCTTTTGTATTTTCGTGCCTGAATACACTGCCGCCTTCGGGGGTGCGTGTCGTTATACTAGGGCAGGACCCGTATCATCAGCCCAATCAAGCAACGGGCAGAGCCTTCGAGGTTCCTGCCGGTACTAAGTTGCCGCCCTCGCTGGTGAATATTTACAAGCTTGTTGAGAAAGATCTGGGAGTCAGGGTTGACAGCTCGGGACTGCTTTCGCATTGGGAGAAGGCAGGTGTGCTTTTGCTAAATACGGTACTGACGGTGAATCGTGGTCAGCCTGAGTCTCACAGGAACAAAGGCTGGGAACGCGTCACTGATCGCATCATCGAAGCCGTGGCGGCTACGAGAACGCATACCGCTTTTCTACTATGGGGGGAGCACGCAAAGAAAAAAGCTCAACTAGTGCGGGGTGAGCATAATCTTGTATTGACGGCTCCACATCCATCGCCTTTGAGCGCTTATCGTGGTTTTTTTGATTGCAACCATTTTTCCCGAACCAATCGTTGGCTCAGAGAGCGGCAGCAATCACCTATTCAATGGTCGCCTCATTAAAATCGTTGTAACGGGCTTGGATGGGTAATCTCACCGCGTATTCGCAGTGTCTGCAGTTCGATGTCCAGTACCGACTCGCACAAGCATAACCACTCATCGCCATGGGAGACGCATTCGACAACACTACCCACGGGTTTATCGGCATCGTTCACGATTTTGTCGCCCGCTTGTGGGGTTACGGTTGGAGGTAGCGAAAAAAGACGAAGCCGTCTTTTCGGTTCGCCGCGGTAATGCAGCCTTGCGATAATCTCTTGTCCGGTGTAACAGCCTTTGTCAAAGTCAATTCGGCCGTTCAGGTCATAATTGAGGTCTTGAGGGAGGTACTTCCCAATGAGCTCACTCGATAAGCGTGCTTCACCTCGTATCAAGCGATCCGCCCCGTAGGCCGCCGCATTTACAGTTCCTTCAGGGGGGTCGCCGGCTTCTAGCCACAACTCGATAAAGTTGGGGTCGCGCGAAACCACCACTTGTTCATCCATCGACTGATTGGCGGCGACCGTGGAATCCGCCTTACACGCGTATACCGACCAATCCGTCAGCAGTAATTCTGTCTTTGAAAACATGAGGTATTTTTTTAGATGGCCCTGCAGATAATGCGCGAGATCATGGTTAGTCCGCATAAGGATTTGGTCATCACGAGTGATAACCGCGCAAAAATCGGCGATTACCCGTCCCTTTAAATCGCAAAAAGCACCATCGAGCGCACTGCCCGTAGCTGCATTTTTGAAATTTCGAGTTGTTTGTCCCTGCAGCACGTCACGTGCGTCATTGCCCGAGAAAATCATCACAATGTCGCTCAACTTTTGACTCATCTTCCCAGCCTCTTTGATGTTGTGTCACTCGAATAGTATGTCGGTTTCCAGTAATCTGATGGCATGATAAACCATGATGACCACAATCGAATGCGATGGGCGAGTCGCCGAGGCCTTTTGGAACTCGATTTGTTTTTGGCAGATTTTGTTACGCATGTTTACCCTGATCTGAGTGAAGACATGAAGGCGCTGTACCGACAACTCATGAAAGAAGCAGACCAAGACATGTTTCAGTGGCTGATGGGTCGAGCTGAACCGGGCGATCCTCTACGGCCAATAGTGCAAGTGATCCGCGATCACAAGCGAGCTGAGAATATCCACCCATAGAATCGATTTATTTGTAGGGCGGCAATGTGTGACGTTTAGATCGTCCGTTAGCTGGAATTAGCACGCTATTCGTGCCTCTTTGAAGCGTTGACGGATAGTCGCTATTGTAATGCAACCCTCGAGATTCCTTTCGCTCTCTCGCGCACGTAACCATTAGACTCGCCACGAGTGTCAGGTTGCGAAGTTCAAGCAATTCTCGTGTGATGGTAAAACTCGCGTAGTAGTCTTCAACTTCTTGATCGAGAACGCGAAGGTGGTTGGCTGCGCGTTTCAACCGACGATTTGTTCTAACAATTCCTACGTAATCCCACATGAGGCGCCTGAGGGCCTGCCAACTGTGTTTGACGACAACGGCTTCGTCGGAGACTCTGACACGACTATCGTCCCAGCGGGGCAGGTCATCGACTCTACATGGAGCTGGGTTATCTTTGATGTGTTTCGCTGCACTTGCTGCGAAGACGAAACACTCCAAAAGAGAGTTACTCGCCATGCGATTTGCACCATGAAGCCCCGTGCAGGCGGTTTCCCCGATGACATACAGTCCCGGTACATCACTTGCGCCAAATTGATCAACAATGACACCACCGCAGGTGTAATGCGCAGCCGGTACAACTGGTATTCTCTCGGTCGCAATGTCAATACCCAGCGTTTGACATCGCTCTTGAACGGTTGGGAAGTGGAGTTCAAGTTCCTCGCGCGATTTATGGGTTACATCTAGGTAAACGCAATCCAACCCAAGCCGTTTCATCTCATGATCGATAGCACGTGCAACCACATCCCGAGGTGCGAGTTCGGCCCGATGATCGAAACGTGGCATGAAACGTTCGCCATTGGGCAAGTGTAGAGTCGCCCCCTCGCCCCTCAAGGCCTCGGTAAGCAGGAAGGTGCGAGCGTCCGGGTTGTACAGGCAGGTGGGATGAAATTGGTTAAATTCCATGTTGGCTACTCGGCAACCGGCTCGCCAAGCAAGTGCGATGCCATCGCCCGTGGCGCTATCGGGATTGCTCGTGTAGAGGTAGGCCTTACTCGCGCCGCCCGTAGCGAGCGCAATGGTGGTTGCGCCGATTGTCTCAACATATCCTGTTTTCGTGTTGAGTACGTAGGCTCCCGCCACACGCTGGTTGTCAGTGATCAGGTCCACCACACAACGATCGGTAAGTATCTGAACGTTCTCGCATTCTCTGATGCGATTATTTAGCGCCGTGGATATCGCGCTGCCCGTTTTATCTGCCGCGTGCAGGATACGTCGGATGGAGTGTCCGCCCTCCATTGTAAGGTGAAATTCACGAAACTCATCGTCGGGTTGGTCGCTCCTGAGGTCAAAATCGACACCCTGAGCCACCAGCCAGTCGACTACGGCCTTGCTTTGTTCAACCGTAAAACGGACCGCGTCTTCGTGGCATAGACCGGCTCCTGCCTCAAGCGTGTCGCTGACATGGGACGCTACGGTGTCGCGTTCATGCAACACTGCTGCCATGCCGCCCTGGGCCCACGATGTAGAGCCAGAGTGCACGTCACCTTTCGACAATAAGCCAATTTGTAAGGTGGCAGGTAATTGTAACGCGAGGCTAAGGCCTGCCGCGCCACTACCGACGATTAGCACGTCAAAGTTTTGTGTTTCCAATACGAACTCCGTGTGGGGTGCGACACGCTTTTTCTGTCGCGCTCATGCTATTGTGACAAAAAATATGAACTTTTCGATAGCGATGCAGTCACATGAGGCGGGGATTGGTTTGGACGCAAGTGTGCTGGTGCAAATTGTGACCGCAAATTCGAACTGATTCTTGATAGTAGGAAGCGGTAAATTGGCATTGGGTGATGGAGATGAGACGCTTGTAAAGCGTGCGAAGAAGGGCGACTCAAGGGCGTTCGATCTTTTAGTTTTGAAGTATCAAGGCCGTGTTGCTCAACTTGTCGCCCGCTACGTGAGAAATAGTTCCGAGGTTGAAGATGTCACGCAAGAGGCATTTATTAAAGCTTTCCGGGCTTTGCCAAACTTTCGTGGTGACTCGGCGTTTTACACTTGGCTTTATCGCATTGCTGCTAATGCGGCGAAAAACCACCTTGTTGCTCAGGGTCGGCGGCCCTCGGCCGATGTGGCGCTAGATGACTCGGACCTTCTGGAGGTGCCGAATCGGCTGAGAGATAATGAGTCCCCGGAAGCGTTATTTATGGGGCGTGAGTTGGAGACATTAATCTCCGAAACGATAGATAATTTACCGTCAGAGTTGAGAGCTGCGCTGACGTTACGAGAGTTTGACGGTTTGAGTTATGAGGAGATCGCAGAGGTGTTAGAATGCCCAATAGGTACTGTGCGATCTCGTATTTTTAGAGCGCGAGAAGCGATAGACGCCAAGGTGATGGTGCAATTGCAGGGGAACCCAGATTGAAAGAACATGACGATGTGAAAAATCCGAACCCGTCAGTAGCCAGCCGAGAGAGTGTGTCGGCGCTGATTGATGGCGAGGCCAGTGAACTCGATATGGCGAGGGTGCTCAAAACGAGCGACGAATCTGATTCCTTGCGCGATTACTGGCGACGACAGCAGCAATATCGCAGCGTTTTACATGCTGGATCAGCACCGTCCGACGCAATTGACGTCAGCGCTCGTGTACGTGAGACGCTCGCCGGAGAGAAGCGCCGATTCGCCAATCCACTGGTATCAATGGCGGTGGCGGCCTCTGTGACGATTGCGGTGGTACTTGGTGGGCAGCAAGCGCTTATTTACTCAGAGGATACGCTTTCGCCGATCACGGCACCCGGTGCTGTTGTTCAAGTGCCGGGCACCGGTGCAGTGCGCGCAAGTTTTAGCCAAAACAATCTGTCGCTACCCTCGGGCCAGCGCTCTTCGACACTAACGGCTGACACTCGCTCTCAGGCGCTCGCAACGCAAGCTTTTTACAACGAGTTAGCGCAGGAGCGCTCCGTCACGCTGAGTCCTTTGCATCAGAAGACCGCTGTCGATGTTGGTATTCTGCCCTTCATCGCCCGCGTGGCTGAGCCAAACGTGGATCAATAAACGTTGTTGTGTAGAAGGGCCGGGAAATGGCTTTTCCTGCTGATATCGAGCGTTAGCTCTTCACCCCTTGCATGGGCGCAATGCTCGATTGAAGCCGATATCGCGGACGCTTTCGGAAAGCTTCAGTCGGCAAGTCAGACCCATACAATCAGCGGAACCTTTTTACGAGAGTCCGCTGGGTCGCGGGATTTTATCGCGCTCGACCAAGGCGCCGAGGACGGATCTCGCACCGGGCGTTACATCAATTCTGATGCCACGAATGCAGAACAGACCCTATCGTCACCGATAGGCGGTGCTCTCGATATCTGTGACATAGCCCGTTTCTATTCCTTTGCCATAACGGGCGGACCGAAAGTGGCAGGTAAAGCTACACGCTTACTGCGTGTCAGACCCAAGGACGCGCTCAGGCTTGGGTATTCGTTGGCGATTGACAGTGAATCCGGTGTTATTTTGAGATCCGATGCAATAAGCGAAACTGGCGAACTCCTAGAGCGTCAGGAATTTGCGACGGTCAATATCACACCTCGCGTCACGAAGTCCGAAGAGGGGCGCTCCGACCCGGCAAAGCGCTATTTGAACATCCCCGGACTGCCCACTGGATATCGAGCAAACTTAGCCCGTGGTTTCGAAGAGAGAGCCTTATTTGTCTCTGATGGTATCGCCGCGGCCACGGTCACTTTTGAACCACTCCCGCCTAACGTAAAGCAGGGTGAAGGCGCCGTGCGTCGCGGTGCGACACTGACTTATACACGAGGAAGTGCTGTTGGGGGTAACAAGGTGCTTGTTACTGTTACCGGTGAAGTGCCGCTTGCTGCTGCGCGCGTGATCGCTGATTCAGTGAAATTGACGGCCTCAAAGCAGTGACTTCTTATATTGTCGAGACGGGACGTGTCGTCGCTGTCGAGCAAGGTGCCGTATGGGTGGAAACCATTCGCAGCTCAGCGTGTGGCTCCTGTGCTGCGCGCTCGGGTTGTGGACACCGAACCCTAGCGGGTGTTTTGACGTCAGACAAAGGCCTCGTGCGTGCAGTTGACTCCAAAAACCTCACCGCTGCCGTTTGTTCAGTCGATGACAAGGTTGAAATCTCAATTCAAGGGTCCACATTAACTAAAAGCGCGTTAGCGTTGTACGGTGTTCCGCTTGCATTGGGAACCGTATTTGCATTCGCTCAGGTTGGTTACAGCGACGTAGCTGTTGCGGTGGCTTTTTTTGTGGGTTTGGTTGTCGGTTTTCTGATTCTTCGGTGGGCAGATAAAAACGGGGTCTTGGGTGCGGTAGAGCCGCTTTTGGAGCGCCGGCTCGATCCAAGTAGCGAGCCTATCGTCGTGGTCGATCGCATCAAGGTAGTATGAATCCCTCGCGGAGACCGACGTAATTTTCTTGGAGTCTCACATGTTAATTAGAGTAATTCTGTGTTCAATCTTTGTGATAGTCAGCACGGCAGTTCAAGCTTCGCTCCCGGACTTCACTGAGATTGTTGAGGATGCCTCACCGGCTGTGGTGAAAGTCATGGCCGAGGTTAAAGAGTTTAGGCTCGGAGAGGACGAGGGCATGGATCAGCCTGAAGACTTCGAGCAACTGCCGGAGGCGTTAAAACGATTTTTTCAGTATCGCAACCCGCCGGCGCCACGCGGGGGATCGGGTTCTGGCTTCATTATCTCTGCAGATGGCTACATAGTTACCAATCACCATGTTGTGGATGGTGCAGACAGTGTGACCGTGAGACTGTCCGATCGCCGCGAGTACGATGCTGAAGTCATTGGGACTGACCAGCGATCCGATCTCGCTTTGTTGCATATCGATGCGGAGCGCTTGCCTTTTGTAACCCTGGGTAACTCTGCCGATCTGAAAGTTGGGCAGTGGGTGCTTGCGATCGGGTCTCCGTTTGGACTTGATTATTCCGTGACGGCCGGCATTGTGAGTGCAAAGGGCCGAAGCCTACCCACGGAACGTGGTGAAAATTATGTGCCCTTCATTCAAACCGATGTTGCGATCAACCCGGGCAATTCGGGAGGCCCTCTGTTCAATATTGAAGGCGACGTAGTTGGGGTGAACTCACAAATTTTTACACGCTCCGGGGGTTCGATAGGGCTGAGTTTTGCTATTCCTTCCAAAGTCGTCAGAAACATCATCAAGCAATTGCGTGACAACGGTGAGGTGGTTCGAGGCTGGTTGGGTGTGAGTATTCAAAATGTCGATCGTACCTTGGCCGATTCCTTTGACTTGGATCGACCCCGCGGTGCGCTGGTCGCACAGGTAGGAGAGGGAACGCCTGCCGAACTTGCTGGCATCAAACCGGGAGATATCATCGTTGAAGTCGACGGTGAAGCCATTGAGATATCCTCCGACTTACCTCATGTCATCGGTCTAATTTCTCCCGGATCTCAGGTCACGTTGAAATTAATCCGCGACGGTGATGAGGAAAGCATAGTTGTGGAAATTGGTGCATTAGAGGCCGATGAGATGCCCAGTGTGGTTGCCAGCACATCTGAGCCGGGTATTCTCCGAACGCTCGGTATGAGCCTTCGAGATCTCGACCGTACCGATGAGGCCGAGTCTGACTTGCTAGCGGGAGTGGTTGTGACTGAGGTGCAGCGTAACTCTGCTGCGTATGAGGCGGGTGTTCGCAACGGTGATGTGATAACACGCTTTGGAAGAACCGCTATCAGTCGGTTGTCAGATATTGAAGATGCAACAAATGATGTCGAACCGGGTGACTCAGTGTCTGTGAGGCTAATTCGGCGGGGTGCGCCTTTGTTTATTGGTATCAAAGTACCCGAAAACGACTGAGCCTTGGGTGGGCATTAGCCATGAGGCTACGCTAAACTGCGCGCGCTAGAGGCGGGCTGGGTCGCCTCTTCGTAAACTGCCGGGAGATACTGTGAGCGAACTGAGCCACATTCGAAACTTTTCTATTATCGCTCACATCGATCACGGTAAGTCGACGCTAGCCGACCGTTTCATACAGCACTGTGGCGGGCTTTCTGATCGTGAGATGGAAGCACAGGTACTAGATTCGATGGATCTAGAGCGAGAGCGTGGAATCACCATAAAGGCGCAAAGCGTTACCTTGAACTACAAGGCCCAATCGGGCGAGGTGTACCAGCTAAACTTTATTGATACCCCGGGGCATGTGGACTTCTCATACGAAGTATCACGTTCGCTCGCCGCATGCGAGGGGGCTCTGTTGGTGGTTGATGCTGGACAGGGTGTCGAGGCGCAGTCAGTGGCGAATTGCTACACCGCGATTGAGCAAGGTCTAGAGGTATTGCCTATCCTCAACAAAATCGATCTGCCGCAGGCCGAGCCTGAGCGCGTTCAGATTGAAATCGAGGAAATTATTGGTATTGAAGCGAGTGAAGCGGTCCCTGTGAGCGCGAAAACAGGCTTTGGTATCCAAGATGCGCTTGAATATCTTGTTGAAAATATTCCAGCGCCTGAGGGTGATCGCGACAGCCCGCTGCAAGCGTTGATTATCGATTCTTGGTTCGATAACTACCTCGGCGTTGTTTCCCTCGTACGCGTGAAAGAAGGTCGACTCAAAAAGCGCGACAAATTCATGGTCAGGTCCACGGGGAAGGTGCATCAAGCCGATATGGTAGGCGTATTTACCCCACGACGCACAGTGACCGACGAGCTTCAGGCGGGTGAAGTGGGGTTCATTGTCGCGGGTATTAAAGACATCAAAGGGGCCCCAGTTGGTGACACAATAATTGCCTCAAATGCGCCTGAAACAGAGGCTCTGCCGGGCTTTCAACAGGTTAAACCGCAGGTTTACGCCGGAATTTTTACGATCAACGCCGACGACTATGAAGATTTTCGCGACGCGTTAGGTAAGCTGACCTTGAATGACGCTTCTCTTTTTTACGAGCCAGAGACCTCCGACGCGCTTGGGTTTGGGTTCCGGTGCGGATTTCTGGGTATGCTCCATATGGAGATTATTCAGGAGCGACTTGAGCGAGAATACGGGCTTGACCTCATTACCACTGCTCCCACGGTCATTTATGAAGTTGTCAAGAAGTCGGGCGACCTAATTAATGTCGATAACCCCTCGAAACTGCCGGATCTTGGCGATATCGACAGCATGCGCGAACCGATTGCGCGCTGCACGATACTTACGCCGCAAGAATATTTAGGGGCGGTAATAACGCTCTGCGTAGAGAAGCGCGGTTCCCAAGTAGATTTGCAGTTCTTGGGGCAGCAGGTACAAGTTGTCTACGATATTCCGATGGCTGAAGTTGTGCTCGATTTCTTCGATCGCTTGAAATCAGCAAGTCGAGGTTACGCTTCTTTAGATTACAGCTTCGACCGGTTTGAAACTGCGCCACTGAGCAAGCTAGACGTGCTCATTAACGGCGACAGAGTCGATGCCTTGTCGGTCATCGTTCATCGAGATCACATTCAAAGTCGCGGTCGCGTGCTCACCGAAAAGATGAAGGATCTTATTCCGCGCCAAATGTTTGATGTTGCGATTCAGGCAGCGGTTGGTGGAAAAATTGTTGCTCGGCAGACGGTGAAAGCCTTGAGAAAAAATGTGACCGCAAAATGTTATGGTGGTGATGTCACGCGTAAAAAGAAGTTACTCGAGAAGCAAAAAGCGGGTAAAAAGAGGATGAAACAGGTTGGAAACGTGGAAATCCCTCAGAGTGCTTTTCTCGCAGTTCTTCAAGTAGATTGACTAGCAAGTTTCGAGGGTTCTGGGCTTGAACATAAACTTACCACTCGTTTTGACACTCGTGGTCGCTGGGAGTGGGCTCATATGGTTGCTGGATGCGCTGTTTCTTCAGCGCTCGCGCTCCGAGCGTTTGCGAGCCCTGCAACTGCGTTTCCCAAAGTGGAATGAGCGCGATTCAGCTGACGCCAAGCTATTTGTCGACGCGGCGACTCGTGAAGCCAGTGAGCCCGTGATCGTCGAGTATGCGAAGTCTTTTTTCCCTGTTTTAACGTTTGTGCTTGTTTTACGTTCTTTTCTGTACGAGCCTTTTCAGATTCCATCCTCTTCTATGGTACCCACGCTGCAAGTCGGTGATTACATTTTAGTGAATAAATTCAACTACGGACTGCGCTTGCCGGTGACACGCACCAAGATTTGGGACGTATCAGTCCCAGATCGAGGGGACGTCATGGTGTTTTATCCCCCTCACGCTAACGAAACCTACTACATCAAACGTGTGATTGGGGTCCCGGGTGATCGAATCCAATATCGCAATAAACAACTGACAGTGAATGGCCAGGTTGTTCCAAGAGAGTGGCTAGCGGAAATTCCGGGGACTCGTCGCCTTCAAATAGGTCTCGAGCAGCCCCGTGATGATAAGTCCCACCTTGTGCAGGTGGATCTGACGCGGCCTATTCGTGACTTTAGCGTGGTGGTCAGACCGGGTCATTATTTCATGATGGGCGATAACCGCGACAATAGCAGTGATAGTCGTGTTTGGGGACAGGTCCCGGAGCGAGATATCGTTGGTCAGGCGGTCGCTATATGGATGCACTGGGAGTCGATTTTCAGTGTGCCCAGCTTTGATCGTGTGGGAAGTCTTAATTGAGAGGCACTGCCGCTAGTGCACGTTCACGCCAGAGTGGTGCCTCGAGTATCCAAGTTTTGAGTTATGCACTAGCGGGTTGGCTGGTTCTTGTGTCGGCACTGCGCTTGCTGCCCATCTATCTCGAGCATCGGACTGTGGTCGCCGTGTTGGAACAAGTGGTTGAGGAGCCTCGGGCTCACGAAGATAGGAGCCGTCGGATTCGTGAAAGATTGCGAAAGGCGTGGTCGCTCAATGGCATTGATCAAGTTTCTGTGGAGGATGTTCGAATTACCCGAGACCGATCGACGCTGACTTTATCACTAAAATACAGCGTCCCGTTTCCGATTTTTGGCGGAGTAAGCGGTGTCTGGGCATTTGATGAGACACTGACTTCACGTTAATCAACTTTGGAGATGCGGGTTGAGCACGCTCAAACTGACACCTAAATTAGCCGCCCTTGAACAATCGATCGACTACGTGTTTGACGATAAGGACCTGCTTATTCGGGCTCTGACTCATCGAAGCTTCGGTGCATTGAATAACGAGAGGTTGGAGTTCATCGGTGATGGCCTTGTTAATGCAGTAGTGGCAAGCATGTTGTACGCGGCGCATCCGAGTCTTGATGAGGGTAGCTTGAGCCGATTACGATCGAAGTTAGTATCGAAGGAAGGTTTGGCTGTACTGGGGCACCGGTTCGACCTTGGCCCGCTCATTAGACTAGGTACAGGTGAGCGCAAGAGCGGTGGTCGGAATCGCGAGAGTATTTTGTCTGATGCTGTAGAGGCGATCGCCGGCGCAATCCTCATCGAGTCAGGTTTTGAGCGTGCGAGTGAGGTAGTTGCTCGATGGTTTCGTGAGGGTTTGAAGCAACTCGATGTCTCTGCGACGCGAGATGCAAAGACACAACTGCAGGAGTGGTTGCAGGGGAAAGGTGTTGCATTACCTGTTTACTCGATCATGGGTGTAACTGGCGACGACCATGACCTCTGCTTTGAGGTCTCGTGTAGCACTGATGCGGGTGCTCATACGACATACGGCAAAGCATCGAGTCGGAAAAAAGCTGAGCAAATTGCGGCACAGGCGATGTTGGAGATTTTGACAAATGAGTAGTGCAACATCGAGCCGCTGCGGTTTGGTCGCATTGGTGGGGAGACCGAATGTTGGAAAGTCGACACTGCTGAATTTTTTGCTCGAGCAAAAACTCAGTATCACCTCGCGTAAACCTCAAACTACCCGTCAACAAGTTCTGGGTGTCAAAACGGTCGCTGAAGATCAGATGATCTTCGTGGACACGCCGGGCCTCCACCGAAATGAGCCGAAAGCCATCAATAAGGCCATGAATCGCTCTGCCACATCGGCTATGTCAGATGTTGATCTTGTTCTCTTTCTTATTGATCGAGGCAAGTGGACGGCAGAGGATAATTGGATTTTAGATAAACTGGTGTCTGTGAGCGTGCCGGTTGCCCTCGTTATCAACAAGGTGGATTTGTTGGACGATACCAACAGTCTCTTGCCGGAACTTGAAGGGCTCCAGTCCAGAGCAAATTTTGCAGGCATTTTCCCAATTTCTGCTTTGAGACAGAAGAATCTCGACGCGCTGGAGTCGTTTGTGAGAGAGCAGCTACCAGAGGGTCACCATCTCTTTCCCGAGGGACAGATAACCAATCGGACTGAGCGATTTCTTGCTGCCGAGTTGATCCGGGAAAAAATTATTCGCCAATTGGGGGATGAACTCCCGCATACATCGGCAGTTGAAATTGAAACGTTTCAGACCGATGAGCGAAGCGTTTTACACATCAGCGCAATCATTTTTGTAGAGCGTGACGGGCAAAAACGTATTGTGATTGGAACTGGCGGATCGAGGCTCCGGTCGATTGGATCCGAAGCCCGCAAAGACATGGAAAAAGCTTTCGATACGAAAGTGATGCTTAAATTGTGGGTCAAGGTTAAGTCCGGTTGGTCGGATGACATCCGTGCACTTAGAAGCTTAGGGCTAGAAGGTGATTCGTGAAACAGTCGGTTCAGCCCTCTTGGGTGCTCGCACGGCGGCCTTTTCGAGATTCCAGTCTGCTCGTTGAGCTCTTGACCGCGAATACGGGCCGCACCTCTGTGGTTGTAAAAGGGGCTCACAGGAAGCAGCGTGGCGGCTCCTCTTCGAACCTTTTGCAGCCATTTAGCCCCCTTTTGGTGGGCCTAGGTGGTACAAGCGAGCTGAAATACCTTGCCAGTATTGAGAGTGCAGGCGTGTCTATCGCACTGCCGGGGGAGCTTTTTTTTTCTGGGCTTTACATGAATGAACTGCTCGTCAAATTGGTACCAAAGTCCGATCCGATGCCCCGGCTCTTCTCATGCTACGGAAAGTCATTGGAGCAACTCGGTGCAGGTCGAGATGTCGATATGAGCCTTCGTAGTTTTGAAGTCGCATTATTTGATGACCTGGGGTATCAGATCCAGTGGCATCGAGATGATCAAGGGCAGTTGATCAAGCCTGACAGTTACTATCTTTTTATGCCGGAACGGGGGTTCACTGAGAGGGCGCCTGGTACTGCGAGCGAGGCGTTTCGGGGAAGCGACTTGCTTTCTATTCAGGACTGGTATCGCGCGAATAGCCAGCTGGCGCAATCGCCTAAACAATGTTTGAAGCGCGTTTTACGAAAGGCGATCGATTACCGACTCGATGGTCGTGTTTTGAAAGTGCGAGAGGCGTTGGCACAATGGCGTGCTCTAGACCAGCGGACGGGAGATGAGTGAGTGCTGGGCATTGGTGTTGATATTGTAAAAATTGCTCGAATTGAGCGGGTATTCGACAGGTTTGGCGATAAATTTGCTCATAAGATCCTATCCCCTGAGGAATTGTCTGAACATGTTATTAACGCGCGTTTTCTCGCAAAGCGCTTTGCCGCGAAAGAAGCGGTTTCAAAGGCATTGGGCACTGGATTGCGCATGGGGATAACCATGCCCTCGATCTCATTAGTAAAGAGCGAGTTGGGTCAGCCTCAAGTCGTGCTGACTGGTGTGGCTGAGGTTCGTTTATTGGAGATGGGGGGACAAGACGTTTTGCTCTCTATTTCTGATGAGGTGGATTCCGTGGTGGCATTCGCCGTTGTACGATAGCGGCGTTGCTCACCCTTTTTTGGCAAATGAGATATTGATGACGTGCACTTTGAAGACTACCCGACAATAGAGTCTACAATCGGAAATACACCCTTGGTGCGTCTTCAACGTATGGTAAAAAATCCAAAAAGCGTGGTGCTTGCCAAGCTCGAGGGGAATAATCCAGCGGGGTCAGTAAAGGATAGACCGGCGATGAGTATGATCCGTGAGGCGGAGGCGCGAGGGCAAATCAAGCCGGGCGATACGATCATCGAGGCGACAAGCGGAAACACGGGCATTGCCCTTGCGATGGCTGCTGCGATTCGTGGTTACAAGATGAAACTTATTATGCCCAGCCATATGAGTGCGGAGCGAAAGTGGTCAATGGCCGCCTATGGTGCGGAACTCATCGAGGTGAGCCAGCAAGAAGGCATGGAGGGAGCGCGTGATCTCGCTGCGCAGATGGCAGAGGATGGCGAGGGCATTGTGCTCGATCAGTTTGCCAATACAGACAATCCATTGGGGCATCTCAGTTCCACGGGCCCCGAGGTTTGGGAACAGACCGCAGGGCAGGTTACACACTTTGTCAGCTCGATGGGCACCACAGGCACGATCATGGGCGTTTCTTCATTTCTGAAAAAAAAGAACATCGCCATAGAGATCATTGGCTTACAGCCAATTGAGGGGTCGCAGATTCCGGGAATTCGACGATGGCCAGAGGCCTACCGTCCGTCAATTTTTGATCCCGCCGCCGTTGACAGAGTGGTCGATGTATCACAGACCCGAGCTGAGGAGACCATGCGACAAATGGCACGTGAGGAGGGGATATTTGCAGGCGTCTCCTCAGGAGGCTCTATCGCAACAGCCATCGATATCGCGGAAACGAACGATGGTGCGACGGTGGTTGCCATTGTTTGCGACCGAGGTGATCGATATCTCTCAACCGGGGTGTACCAAGCGTGAGTGGTGTCAACAAGCCGGTCTATGATATCGCCGATTTGAAGCGACTGATGGAACGACTTCGCGACCCTGATACTGGTTGTCCTTGGGATATTCAGCAAAGCTATCAGTCGATCGCGCCCTATACTCTGGAAGAATGCCTTGAGCTGATCGATGCCCTCGAGCAGGGGGATTTGGCTCATGTTGAGGAAGAGCTGGGAGACCTGCTGTTTCAGGTGGTCTTTTATAGTCAGTTGGGTAAGGAGGACGGGCTTTTTGATTTCGATACCGTGGTATCTGGGATTACCTCGAAATTACTAAGGCGTCATCCTCATGTTTTCAAGGATGGTCATCTTGAGGGTGTCGTTACCGAGAGAGTGCCGGTTGATAGGATCAAGACGAACTGGGAGGCAGAGAAGACAGCTGAGCGCGCTGCACGGGCCCAGAAAAGTGCTATGGATGATATCCCTGCAACCCTAAGCGCTCTTTCTCGTGCGCAAAAACTACAAAAGCGCGCGGGCTCATTAGGATATGACTTCAGTTCTGCAGAAGCTGTCTTAGATAGTCTCGATGAGGAGTTTAAGGAGCTTTTTGAGGCTCGTGATTTTGACAGTAAGGAAGAGATCGAAAATGAACTCGGCGACGTATTATTTTCCGTGGTAAATTTAGCGAGGCACTTGAAAGTCGATGCTGAAGCAGCACTTCGCAAATCGAATCGCAAGTTCGAACAGCGCGTCAGGTGTGCTGAGGGCGCTTCACTAGAAGATGGTAGTCGTTTGCAGGATGAATCAACGGAGCGGTTAAACGAAAGATGGTTAGCGGCAAAGGCTGCTGAAGACCGCAACAACTTGTAAGCGGGAAGCTCTCTGCGTATTTTCTCGCCCCTTAATCGCGATGCTGACAAAAAGCAGTCAAGTAGGAACAACATGCGAATAATTCTTTTAGGAGCTCCGGGCGCCGGTAAAGGCACTCAAGCCACGTTTTTGTGCGATCACTTTGGTATTCCGCAGATCAGTACGGGGGACATGCTCCGCAGTGCGGTGAAGGCGGGCACTGATTTGGGTAAGCGGGCAAAAGTCATCATGGACGAAGGCGGCTTGGTGTCGGACGATATTATCATCGGACTGGTTAAGGACCGTCTGCAAGAACCGGATTGCGCTAACGGATGCCTGTTCGACGGTTTTCCTCGAACGATACCGCAGGCAGAGGCTATGGTTGCAGCTGGGATCGATATTGATCACGTTATCGAAATCGATGTCGATCACGAGGAAATCGTATCTCGGATGAGTGGCCGTCGAGTCCATCCGGGGAGCGGTCGTGTATATCACGTGATTCACAATCCACCGGCAGTAGAAGGTATCGACGATATGACGGGTGAACCGCTTGTCCAACGGGACGATGATGCGGAAGAGACGGTTCGCCACCGCCTAGGTGTATATGAGGAACAGACCCGCCCACTGGTTGGCTTTTATACAGCTCTTGAAGGCCCCTCGTACCACTCTATTAACGGTATTGGTTCCGTCGATTCCGTGACTGAAAGCATCAGATCAGCGTTGGGACAGTAGTTATCCTCGGTTCCACCGTATGACCTCTGTCCTCAAATTGCAGGGCTTCAGATTGTAGGGCCCTCAAATTTTAGGCCACTAAAGCATGCAGCACAGCGATCTCATTTTATACCACTACCCAGCATCGCCCTATGCGGAAAAAATCCGTTTGATGTCAGGTTATCTGGGTCTGTCATGGCGTTCTGTTGAGGTTCCGATACAGCCTCCGAGGGAAACACTAGCATTGCTCGCAGGTGGTTACAGGCGGATTCCAGTGGCGCAGGTCGGTGCTGATATCTATTGCGATACGGCGCTTATTTCAGAGCAGCTACTCGACCTCGCGGAAAAGCCCCTAGCGGACGATAATGAATCAGCAATATTGCTCGGCGAGCGCGCAGAGCAGCATGCGTTTTTTGCGGCTATTCGGCAAAACTCGCAGTGGAAGACGGCAATTGCACTGACGCTGAAGCTCGGTTTCAAGGGCATGCTAGCCTTCGCCAAGGATCGCGTATCCTTCGCTGCAGGTTATGCCCCTGCGATGCTCGCACCAGCACAGGCAAAACAAGTATTTGAACAATACCTTCACGATCTTGCTGCCCAATTGGCCGACGAGGCCTTCTTGGGCGGTGATTCGCCCTGCCTGAGTGACTTTCGTTGCTATCACCCCATTTTTCTTGCTATCGCATTTCGAAGCGTCAAGGTGTCTCACATACCCAAGGTCGTAGCAGCTTGGATGGCGAGGTTAGAGAATTTTGGTTGGGGGCAAGTCTCGACGGTCAGCGATCTTGATGCACTCAAGATCGCCAAAGCCGCTTCGCCGTTGGCAATAAGTGAGGAATCGGCCATGCATCCCGAGGTAGGAGAGTGGGTGACCGTATCACCAACCGATACTGGAAAAGTTCCTGTGACCGGCACTTTGGTGGGTATGGATGCCAACTGTATTAGCTTACTGCGTCGTTCCGATAATCTGGGCGATGTGCACGTCCATTTCCCTCGTGTGGGCTTCGAGTGCACAAAAATTAATCATTAATGTAGATGAGTGGCCATAACATTGTGATGTGGCGCTCAAATAGCGGGCTATGAATTGCTATCGCCGAAGCCAAAGTCGTATTCCTTGGGGTTCGCCATACATATTCGTCGCCGTATCCTTTGACTATGCGCAGTCACTACGTGAGAGAGGGAGAGGGGTGAATGAAGGGCACAGCATTAATCACTGGTGCATCATCGGGTCTAGGGGCTGAATTTGCGCGGCAACTTGATAACGAGAGCGATCACTTCATTCTGGTTGCCCGCAGGGGCGACAAGCTTCGTACCCTTGCCGAGTCTCTCTCCACGCCTTCGACGATTATTGAATGCGATCTAAGTTTAGCAGATGCTCCAAAACAACTCTGCGCAGAGATTGAAAACCAAGGGCTAAGGGTTGATGTCTTGGTGAATAATGCGGGTGTTGCAGGACCTAACCTCCTTGCAATAGACGACTATAACGAGCAGCGCACTTTTGAGCAGCTGATGATGACGACAGTCGCGGAATTGTGTAGTCGTCTGATTCCTGACATGCAAAGGCGGGGTTACGGGAGAGTGATTAACGTTGCATCTGTCGCGGGGCGTTTTCCAAGCTCCGATACGGGTAATTACGGACCCTCAAAAGCTTATGTTATTGCTGTATCTGAGGAGCTCAGTCTGGCCACTAGATCCGATGGTGTTCATGTAACTGCGCTCTGCCCGGGGTTTACACATACCGAATTCCACGAGGTAGCGGGCATGATGGCTGAGAAGAATAGCTCGCCAAAATGGATTTGGTATGACGCCAGTACCGTGGTGTCAGATGGCATAAACGGTTGTGAAGCAGGGCGGGCTGTCGTCATCTCAGGGCGACTGTACCGTTGGCTAGATCCATTTCTGCGCTCCAGCCTTTTGCGCGGGTTGATCTTGCGATTAGTTGGGCGCTCGTAACGAGGTCTTGAATAAGTGAAGACTAGCCTAGACGCGTGAAATAATTCACAATCCGCGTCACGCGGAAAAGACACAGCAGGGTGAGAACATGCCAGTCATTAAATTTATCGAGTTCGATGGCACTGAACATGAAGTTGATGCCGATGTTGGCATGAGTATCATGGAAGTTGCTATGAAATATGATGTACCCGGGATCGACGCTGATTGTGGCGGCGGCGCTGTGTGCGGTACCTGCCACTGTTTTGTGGAGGAATCAGCAGGTCCGTTACCGGATGTAGATCCTCAAGAGGAATCCATGCTGGGTCTTCGACCTGATCGCGAGGCTAATTCTCGCTTGAGCTGTCAGGTTCAGGTGAGCGACAGCATTGGCGACATGACTATCAAGTTACCTGAATTCCAGATGTAAACTTTTACGCATTGTGCGCCCACCGGTGAACTCTGTAGATTTAGACATGTCTTCGATTCCTCTGGGGGACATCGATGTCTCGGATCCGTTGCGTTTTGAGAATGACTGCTGGCAGCCGTTGTTTGAGCGGCTACGAACTGAGTCCCCGGTTCACTATCAGGCGGAGAGTCCCGCGGGGCCTTTTTGGTCGATCACACGTTTTGAAGATATTGTCGAGGTAGAGAAGAACACGGAGGTGTTCTCATCCGAGCCTACCATTGCCATTGTGGATCCGCCGCCGGATAGGCGCTCGCCGATGTTCATTGCGATGGATCAACCCGAGCATGACATTCAACGAAAAGCAGTACAGCCCGTAGTTGCACCGAAGAATCTAAAAGAATTCGAAGCCTTGATCCGCAAACGCTCAGTGGAAGCACTCGATGCTTTGCCCGAGAACGAGACTTTTGACTGGGTGGAGTTGGTATCGCGAAACCTCACCACACAGATGTTGGCAACCTTATTTGATTTTCCTTGGGAAATGAGACACAAGCTCTCTGATTGGTCAGATGCTGTGACCTCTGACGAGCGGATGACCGCAGGTCAGGGCCTGACTAGGGATGAACGCCTTGAGGTGGTCATGGAGATTCTCGAGGTTTTTACCCAGCTTTGGCATCAGCGCAAGGGTGACGGAGTCGAATCGTTTGACCTTATCAGGTTACTTCAGAGAGATCCCAACACCGCCAATATGGTGGATGATCCCAAAAATTATGTTGGCAATCTGATGTTGCTCATTGTGGGTGGGAACGATACGACCCGTAATTCCATGTCAGGCGGTGTGCTCTTTCTGAACGAAAATCCTGATCAGTTCCAACGCGTGAAGAATGATCGTTCGCTGATCCCCTCAATGGTTTCTGAAATTATTCGCTATCAAACACCGCTGTCTCATATGCGTCGGACCGTTACCCGAGATGTCGAGTTTAGAGGGCAAAAGATGAAAGCTGGGGACAAGGTCGTTCTCTGGTATTGCTCAGCCAATCGTGATGAATCTGTTATCCCCAATGCCGATCGATTTTTGATCGATCGTGAGAGCGTCAGGAATCACGCCTCGTTTGGTTTCGGTATACACCGATGTATGGGCAATAGGCTTGCGGAAATGCAGCTTCGCGTGGTCTGGGAAGAGGCGCTTAAACGCTTCAGCGACATTCGACTTATGTCGCCTCCCACTCGACTTTGCCATAACTTTGTTCGTGGTTACGCCTCAATGCCCGTGCAGGTGACGCGCTATCCGGGATCATCACAAGTCGGATGACGTCCCTGAGTTGCTTCAGCGGAGAGCGTCACCGACACACGCGGCTGATGTCATGAACGGGACTGTTAGTCTACCAATAGAATCACCCTTAGCCGCCGCGGGGATAGATGGCTGCAGAGCAGGCTGGGTGGTGGCTTATAGGGAAGGCCCCGACATCAGCTTAGCTATCATTGCCAACCTTTCTGATCTCAACGACGTATTGAAGTATGACGCTGCTGTCATGATCGATATGCCAATAGGCCTTACTAGTGCTGAGGGGGTTAGGAAATGCGATGCGCTTGCGCGCGAGAAGCTGCGGCCTCACCGGAGCTCGAGTATTTTTGGGGTGCCTGCGCGTCAAGTGACACGTTGTACCGATTATCCTGAAGCGAATGCACTGTCGCGCAAACTGTCAGAAAAGGGCATTAGTAAACAAGCTTTTTATTTGTTTCCAAAAATTCGGGAGCTTGATGACTGGCTGCTCTCGAGTGAGCGAAAGGGGCATTGGTCAGAGTGCCACCCCGAGGTAGCATTTGCCAATCTAAATGGCGGTGCGGCCTTGGTAGAGTCGAAGAAAACCGAGGCAGGCAAGCAGCTCCGCCTGAAACTCCTTTCCGAATTAGGGGATATAAAGCCGGAAATTGATCGCGCACTCTCATTATACCCGCGAAAAGATGTTCTCGCCGATGACTTATTAGACGCCTTGGTATGTCTACTAACAGCAGAAAGGCTACCCACTGCGAGACAGCACATTCCTGAGATCGCCCCCGTGGATGAACGGGGGCTTACCATGGAAATCGTAGCACCCGCTTAGCTGGCGGCTTTGAGTGTCGAATTGCCCTCGATTCCGACTGGACTGGCTTGTGGGCCACGAATCAACCCGCCCGGTGTGGCGCCTGAGTATTGACCGTTATCGAAGGTTATCACTCCTGACTTGAACGTGGCTTTGTAGCCAGTCGCCGACTGGAGAAGGCGTTTTCCACCGGCGGGTAGGTCATTGGTTACCCAGGGTCTACTCATGCTGATCTTATCGAGTTCGATAATATTGATATCAGCGAGATAACCCGGCGCGAGGATGCCTCTATCCTTCAGTCCGTAAACTTTGGCTGTGTCTGCGCACTGACGCTTGATCGCCTCGCTCAGGCTCAATCGGAAGCCATCGCGATCGCGAACCCAGTGCTGGAGCATGAATGTAGGAGAGGCTGCGTCACAGATCGTGCCGCAGTGAGCGCCTCCGTCTGAGAGCGAGTTAATGCAGTCGTCCGATTGCAAAACGGGTTCGAGGAAGTTCAGATTACCGTCAGCATAGTTTAGTAGCGGGAAGTAGATAAATCCGTTGCCGCCATCACGCATCATAAGATCGTAGGCAAACTCTTCTGGGGATTGGTTCGCCGCCGCCGCGAGTCCTGCGATTGACTCGGCCGCTGTTGGTTCATAATTGAAGCCATCGGAAAGCTCATACTGCATGGTCCATGCGCCAGCCATCATCTCTGCGAGAATCTGAATATCGCTGTCAGGATAAACCGATTCCTCCCCGAGGAGTTTTGCTTTGAACGCAGGGTCAGACAGACGCTGGTGCTGTGCCCCAGGCTCAAGTTCGGCTACTTCGGCCCAGCTTGGTTTGAACGAGAAGGGATTAAAGGTGCATCTCCAGCCTAGGATAAGGCCGGTTCCGCGCATCGATATTTGGGCGAGGATATTGGCGCCCCGCGCGTTCTGTTCGCGCATCTTTGCCATCTGATCGTCAAAGCTCATTGCTTTGATGGGTGATTGCAATGCAGTGAATGTGACGGGTAAGCCGGTCTCACGGCTGAGGTCGCCCATCCAGTCAAACTCATTCCACTCGGGAATGAGGTCACTCGCCATTTCAAAAACACCGTGACCGACCCGCGCCATACCGCGACCGATACCGATGAGTTCCTCGGGCGTTGCCGTTGTGCCAGGTACAAGTTCACCGTCGATCGATTTGTGAAGTACTGTACGCGATGTAGAGAAGCCCAAGGCACCTGCACGCAAGCCTTCTTCGACAATGTTTGCCATACGAGCGATATCTGACTCGGTAGGGTCCTCATTGGCTGCGCCGCGGTCACCCATTACATAGGCGCGCACTGCACCATGGGGGACATGCGTCGCGACGTCGACAGCTCGCGGCATTTCCTCAAGGGCGTCAAGGTACTCGGGGAAGCTTTCCCAATTCCAGGACATGCCTTCGGAAAGCGCGGATCCTGGGATATCCTCCACTCCCTCCATTAAGCCAATTAACCAGTCATGCCGATCGGGTGCTGCTGGCGCAAAACCCACACCACAGTTACCCATAACAACAGTCGTAACGCCATGCCAGGAAGAGGGCGCCATTTCCTGATCCCAGGTGGCTTGACCGTCATAGTGAGTGTGAATATCGACGAAGCCCGGTGCGACGTAGCAACCGCTAGCGTCGTATACCTTCTCTGCCTCGCCTAAGTCAGCTCCAACGGCTACTACCTTGTCGCCAATAATAGCCACATCGGCTGTGTACGGCTCACAACCTGTGCCGTCAACTACCGTGCCGCCTTTTATCAAAACATCAAAGCT
This sequence comes from Luminiphilus sp., assembly GCA_965660865.1. Classification (GTDB taxonomy): domain Bacteria; phylum Pseudomonadota; class Gammaproteobacteria; order Pseudomonadales; family Halieaceae; genus Luminiphilus. The sequence goes on along the minus strand of CBFIBL010000027.1, from coordinate 124,753 downwards.
CATACCGTGTCCCTAACCTATATTTTTGATGGATGGTTCACTTATCCAGAAGTCGCGATGCAGTGTCAAGTGTCTCTAGTTTGACGTTCTATGATAAATCTTGAGTCAAATGAGATTGAGTTTGTTCTTTCAGAGCCGTACGGTTTAGCGGTGTGATGAAAGGGTTGAAATAAGGGATTTGGGTGCGCCATGAATTTTGATATTCCGCAGGACATACAGCGCTTCCTCGATGAGGTGGATCGCTTCATTGAGCGGGAGATAAGGCCGCTGGAAGAGTCAGATGACAACATTCGGTTTTTCGACCATCGACGTGAGGATGCCCGAACCGATTGGGATCGCCAAGGACTTCCCAACGAAGAGTGGGAGGGGCTCCTGGCGGAGGCCAAGCGTCGCGCGATTGCCGCGGGCATTTTCAGTTACCCGTTCCCAAGTCAACATGGCGGCCGAGATGGTGGTAACTTAGGCATGGCAATTATCCGGGAGTACCTGGCAGCAAAGGGTCTGGGGCTTCACAACGATCTCCAGAATGAACACTCGATAGTGGGCAACAATATTGGCCTTTTGTTGATGCTGGAATACGGGACACCGGAGCAGCAGCTTGAGTGGTTGCCTGGACTCAAAAATGCGACGCGCGGATTTGCCTTTGGCATCACCGAACCCGATCACGGATCGGACGCCACCCACATGGAGACAGTAGCGTACAGAGACGGTGACGACTGGGTAATCAATGGTGTTAAGACCTGGAATACGGGCGTTCATACAGCGCACAGCGACATGGTGATGGCGAGAACCTCGGGTAGCGCAGGTGACGCTGGTGGCATAACGGCATTTTTAGTGCCGATGGATTCTCCTGGTGTCGAGGTTGAGGAGTATCTGTGGACATTTAACATGCCATCGGATCACGCACGTGTGCGGTTTACCAACGTGCGTGTTCCTGACGCCGCGATCTTCGCAGGTGAGGGCAGAGGGCTGCAGGTGGTACAGCATTTCTTTAATGAGAATCGTATTCGGCAGGCGGCTTCGAGCTTGGGTGCCGCCCAATACTGTGTCAACGAGGCCGTCGCCTATGCGAAAGAGCGCAAACCGTTTGGTAAACCACTAGCGACAAATCAGGCTATCCAATTTCCGCTAGTTGACCTACAAGCGCGTTGCGAGATGTTGCGAGCGCTCATTCACAAGACTGCTTGGTTAATGGATCGTGATGGTGCGTTCTCGGTGTCAGATAAAGTCTCTATCTGTAATTATCAGGCGAATCAGCTGTGCTGTGAGGCTGCTGATACGGCTATGCAGGTTCACGGTGGAATCGGCTACTCGCGTTACAAGCCGTTTGAGCATATTTATCGTCATCATCGAAGGTACCGAATTACCGAGGGTGCAGATGAGATTCAGAAACGTCGCGTGGCGGGGTATATGTTTGGCTTTATGGGCCAGCGAAAGCCAAAAGGTGTGAGTTAGGGGACATGGAGTCTTCGTTCCAGGAGAACCTCTCCGCGCTTATGAAAAGGCATTTTGACGGTGCCAGACTGGTATCCGTCGATCAGCTTACCGCAGGTGCATCGCAGCAAACCTTCCGTCTCACCGTAGAGCAAAACTCGGGTGGGGAATGTCTGTTCGCCATGCGCCGTGCGCAGCCTGGTTTGGAGTCTTCGTCTTACGGGCAGTTACCACCGAGTCTTGAGGTCGAGTTGCTAAAACTCGCTGCGAGGGGGGGCGTTCCTGTTCCCAAGATTCACTGCGTTCTAATAGCCGAGGATGGCTTGGGTGACGGTTACATAATGGAATGGCTAGAAGGCGAGACCATGGGGCAACGAATCATTAAACTTCCCGAGCTGGCCGATGCGCGCGAGTCACTTGCATTCGAGTGTGGGCAGGCCTTAGCGCGGATCCACGCACTACCAGTCTCGACATCACTCTCCGAAAAGCTCCACAACGTGTCACCGGAGGCGCTAGTGCGAGAGACTTGGGAGGCCTACATAGCGCTGGATACACCCCAGCCAATGATCGATTACACGGCACAGTGGTTGCTCAGTCATTTGCCGCAAGAATCGAGAACAACATTGGTTCATGGGGATTTCAGGAACGGCAATTTGATGGTGACGCCGAGCGGTATTAAGGCGGTTCTAGATTGGGAGCTTTGCCATATTGGGGACCCAATGCGAGACCTAGGATGGCTTTGTGTAAATTCGTGGCGGTTTGGTAATCGAAGGCTGCCGGTCGGAGGCTTTGGCACAGTGGAGGATCTCATGGCGGGGTATGAGTCGGTCGCCAGCGTCCGTGTAGATAGGGATGCACTTCGATTCTGGGAGGTATTTGGCTCCTTCTGGTGGTCGATTACGACCCTTGGTATGGCGAATACATGGCGTACTGGCGAAACCCCTTCTGTTGAACGCCCCGTAATTGGACGGCGCAGCACTGAGGCCCAAATGGATTGTGTGCATCTGCTTGTGCCCGGTGATGGGCCCGAGTTGTCCGCTAAGGTTCGAGATGTAAATCTACCTACGGCGGCTGAATTGCTGAACTCAGTGCAGTCACACCTCAAAGAGCATGTTGAAGACAAACTTACTGGGGCTGATAAATTTTTACTTCGGGTTGCAATGAACGCCCTCTCGATCGCGGAACGGGAAGTATCTCTAAGTGGCGCTGCTGAGGAGGCTGAGTTGGCGGGGCTGGCTAGGCTATTTGAGGTTTCCGGGAACGCTCAGGACTTACCGACTCTGCGATGGCGCTTGGTTTCTGCGCTTCGTGGAGGCGAGCCGCTTGACGAGGTCACCTTAAAGAGACACCTACGGCAGACTGTCGCACAACGGTTGCTTATTGATCAGCCCAAATATTCTGCATTGGGCTAGGCTACGATGACGCATAGCTGCCTGCGTGCACCCACATCATTTACTGTGTCGTTGGGTTTTGCTTGAGACTATCATAGACTGGAGTAACGCCGTTGTAGCTCAGTCGGAAGAGCGTTTGCCTCCTAAGCGAAAGGTCGCAGGTTCGATCCCTGCCAGCGGCGCCAATTCAGCCCTCTAGGCTTAAATAGTTGAGTCTCACAGCGTTAACATTAAAGAGACATGGGTTCGGTGCGCCATTCTCCCCTGACACAGTTGCGGCCGGCGTCTTTCGCGACATAGAGAGCTGTGTCGGCGCGAGAGATGGTCTCTTCAAAATGTTCGTAAAGTGGAAACAGCGATACACCTACACTGACCGTAAGGGGTGTGTCAGTATCAGCTGATCGATCTGCTATGAGGGTCCGTAGCCGGTTTGCGAATGCAGTGATTTGTTGTGGATCGCTGTCCTGGCAGATGACCAGAAATTCCTCGCCACCCCATCGTCCTGCAACATCATTTTCTCTTATGGAGCTGGCGATGGTGTCGCTGACCATTTTGAGCGCCTGATCACCCGCGGTATGCCCCAAGGTATCGTTCAGTTTCTTGAAATGATCGATGTCAATCAGCAAAGCGCCAAAAGGTTCACGCCGAGTCAACCAGCCTGTCACTGCTATATCCATACCGCGGCGATTGAGTAAGCCGGTGAGTGGATCTGTGTTGGCCCGTGCTTGGAGTAATGCCGCCTGCACACCCCGCTCTTCAAGAAGTGTTTGCTGCGCAGACCACGCGTTTTGTATGAAGACATAAACAGCTATCAGGAGGAAGATTAGGGTACCAACACGCGGATCGTCCAAAGCAACTTCGCTCATTTCCGGACGCGAGGACCCCACTTGTGCAGTGACCGCCATGAATACGGCGATCGATATGCCGACGATTACACCACGCTTTTGCCCCTCCATGAGGCCTAAAATCATGAGTAGCATCGGGGTATACAAAAGTGAGGCAATAGTGGCTACTGGGACCTCTTGCGGCTCGAGAATCAACCACGCCGTAGCCCATCGAAGTTGATACAAGACGAGCGCAACAAACAGTGCAGTGCGCACAGCATTTAAAGGTAGCCGTTCCCAAAAGATATAAAGCGTGGTGAGAAAAATAACCCAAAAGCCTGCAAATGCAGCCGAGATAACCGATACACCCTCGAAGAGAAAGCCCGTTTGCACCATGAAGGCCGCGATGATCATCGTGAGTAACACGAGGAATCGCGTGAGCAGTAACGCGAGATCGCGATTGGAACCAACGGGTGGGTGCCGCCGCTTTATGCTCCAAGCATCACGAATCCAAGAAAAGACCCCCGATTGCTTCTTACCGTCGACTTTTCTTACCATATTTGAACCGAAGTGTTTTTCTATTTACTGACGAGTCTCGCTCCAAGTTTTGGCGCCGTCCAGTCCATTTGCACAGAAACAATGCGCAGGGCATAAACCAGAATAAATGTTTGTACGATTGCCGCTTGAATAAATAACTCAACGTTGCTCGCGTATTGAGCAAGGTAAAGTAGTGCGAGCAAAACGAGTCCTCCCAGTATTGCGATTTCTTCGTACATCACACCGCGGAATGTTCTGGGCTCACGACCGCTGACAATATCCATCATTACACCACCCCCTGCGCAGGAAATCGCAGCCATCATAGGAATCCAGAACCAGTCAAGTTGAGCAACAATGGCGACTTTGGCGCCTACGATCGAAAAAGCCGCCAGTCCTACGGTATCGATTGCCAAAAATAATGAAGAGTTTCTGTCGATTAGAGGCTTACCCGTTGGGCCGATACGGTCCCAAAGGCTACCGACGGCGACAATTCCAAAAACGATATAAAGGTAGTTAGGATCAGAAAAAATAAACGGCGTCTGTCGATCCCCTCCAACGAGAATATCGCGCAGAGATCCGCCGCCTACGGCTGGCAGTGCTGTGAGAATGATCGCCCCCCAAATATCGTATTGCCGTTCAGAGGCTCGGGCAAATCCAGCTAGGCCAAAGGCCAGCGTGCCTAAGAGATCGAGCAGGTAGAACGCCGGTAGATTAAGTACTTTCTCCAGGCGATAAAGCACTTCATCGGAGAGTGGTGAATGTTCATAATTATCGAGCATTCGCCAAATGGTATGGCTCCAAGCGCCCTTCGTCGGGCTGCTCGCTTCGCTTGATGATGCAGTGTCATAGCCAAGAAAATCTGCCTGTGACTCAAATCGCTCGACAGCAAGACGCCCCAAAGGCTCGTCAGGGGAATCTATCAGTCGAATAATTTCGCTCGTCATACGTGTTTGATGTACACGATCGAGGTCTGGAAAGCGCTGTAGGAGAATTTCGATGGCTTCCGACGGGCGCTCAATGGTGAATTCCCAACCTGCTAGCGATGCGCGCGTAAATCGGGTTACTGCATTGACGAAGGCAGGATCGGTCAGACGACCCCTATCCACGTAGAGGCCATCCTCAAGTAGATTATTTGCAGAATTCTCAAAACGGAAAATAACCACCTCATCGAGCGGTAATCCTGCATCGAGCAGTTGCCAGTATTCGTTGTACGACGTCGCGGAAATGCAATCCGTGCTCGACTTCGCCCACGATGCCATCGCCTCGCCTTGCTCGGTGAGTTCGATGGTTCGCATTTTCCGACCATATTGGCGCTCGAGGCTGGCGAGCCATCGAGTCAGCCCTAGTGAACTACTCCCACTCCATACACTGATCGTTTTATTTGTGAGGTCTGCTTTCGACTTGATGCCACGCTCTTTTTTGCAAATGATCATAAGACTCGAGCGCTGCAAAATTTGAGCGACATTCACAGGGCTGTGCCCTCGTTCACGACTCTCGAGCGCGGAACTTAGCCACTCGACAGCAATATCAACGGAGCCCTCACTCAGTAATTCAACGGGTTTTACGCCGGGACCTCCCGGTAAAATCGATAAGGAGATGCCTTCTTGTTCATAAAAGCCTAAGGTGTCGGCAACGTAGTAACCTAAAAATTGCGCTTGAGGGAGCCACCGCAACTGCAGTGTCAGGGTGTCCTGTTCACGGGGTGACGACTCTTGGCTCAATGCCAGAGGTGTGAAGAACAGACCTACTAAAACGAGGGCTTTGTAGAGGAAATTATCCACGTTGTCTTTGCCGTCTCTTATTCGGATTATCGTCTTTCATTTATCTTAGCAGAGCCAAGTTGTGTCATCCCGAAAAGTAAAGTTCCAGTCGCCAAGTAGAAGTCGACAAAAATTACCAACGAAAGTCGACGAGTTCGATGTTATCACTCGAGATTTAGCAAGTGACGGACGTGCAGTTGGCGAGGCGCCGGACGGGCAAGTCGTTTTTGTTGGTGGTGCGTGGTCTGGCGAGCGAGTACATGTCCGCCGAACACGTGACGGCGCAACGACTAGGACGGAACTCATCAACGTTATTGACGCCTCTGAGGACAGGATAGAGCCTGTCTGCGAGTATCATCATCAAAATCAGTGCGGTGGCTGCCCTTGGATGTTCGTCAGTTACGAAGCACAGTTATCCGCTAAAACTGTAAAACTGGAGGCGGCATTCAAATCCCTCGGAGCTACTCAAATTAATACAGTCGTTCACCCCTCACCGCGGCAATTGGGTTATCGGAATCGTGCTCAGCTAAAAACCGACGGGAGGGTATTGGGGTATCTGGGATCAAAATCACACGCGATCGTGGACGTGAGAAATTGTCCGATACTCACGAAGCAAAATCAGGAGCAACTCACGCGCTTGCGAGCCAGCCTTCCCAAAAATGCTTGGCGGCCCAAGCCGAGGCAAAAATGGGTTACTCTAGATATCGATGATCAGCGACTCGAGCCGCTTGTTAATCAGCGTCAGGCTTTTCGACAGGCGAATGATGATCAGAACATTCTAATGAATCAGTGGCTCGCTCGTGCGCTCAGTTTGCCCGCACCAAATAATCGTGTGATTGAGCTATTCTGCGGAAGCGGCAACTTAACCTCAGTTCTCGCTAAGCGCTATCCGGATCATCAGATCTTGGCAGTAGAGGGAGATGAAGTGGCGCTCGAGGAGCTGTCATCGCTGGGACTCTCGAATGTGGCAATTCAAAAACGGAACCTCTTTAGCACGTCGGATATAAAAGCCTTACTGGCATCGACGCCCGGGAGTAATGGCGTGGTCTTGGATCCGCCGCGAGAGGGCTTAAAAGAGCGTGATGCATTTGCACCTTTGTTTTCTGAGTCACCGTGGGTTGTTTACATTTCCTGCAACCTTGCGACATGGCAGCGAGATGCACATTTCCTTCAAACTCAAGGCTTAACTCTGACCCAGGCCGAGGGATTGGATATGTTCCCACAAACACCTCACTTAGAGGTCCTCTCACTGTTTCAGCGTCTTTAATAATGTGACTTAAAGGTGCACAGAGAAAAATGAACAAAGAAAGCTCAATCCATAAAGTTCAGTCTAGAAAGGTGACCTGAGTAAGTTCAGTTGAGCGAGGTCAGTTGGAAAAAGTCAGTTGAGAAAGGTCAGTTGGGAAAGGTCAGTTAGAGAAGGTCAGTTGGGAAAGGTCAATTAGAAAAGGTCAGTGGGGAAAGATCAGTTGAGTTCGCAGTCTGCCGATGATTACCACAGTTTTGGCCTGTGTTACTGAGGTCTGGCCTTGTGTCGACGGCTTTGTCCGCGAGTAAGATGCCCGCAAGCATGAGGAAACGCACGTTATCAAAAACCTACAACTTAGCCGAAATCAGGCCTGCAGGTAGGCCACTACCTCATCAAAGCTACCGCTGAAAACGACCCTGCGCTCTTTTGATTTGAGTTGATAATCGTACATTGGGTCGTAGTAGTCTCGGAGCAAGATCTTTATCCATGCTTTGTGTGCTTCAGGCTCACCCCGACGATGCTCGGAGATAGCTGTCTCTAGGATTCCCGACAGTTCCGAATACCTTACGCCGCCTAAGCGTTTCTGAATATTTTGCAGGCTATTTCTCAGGGACTCAGCAAACACGTCGAATGCATACCCTTCATCCTCGTAAGCCTCGCGCCAGTCGCTGTGATTTTGAAGAATGTAATTCTCCCACGAGTGATCTACGCGTTCGGCCAAAGAAGCCTCAACAACGACAACGGATGAACTAGCCAAACGGGCCTGCAGTGGTAAGGGAAGGGCGCAGCGCCCGATGAGACGGCTTTCATCTTCTACAGCGACCCTCTGCACCCTCCCTACCTTCTGATATTGAGCTTTAATGAAGGCGATCGCCAACGCGTTTTCAAAATTGATCTGACTAGGTTGTGGTTTCACCCGCTTACCAAAAGCACTGCCTCGGTGGTTGGCCAGACCCTCAAGATCAATCGTTGCAAGCTTCGGAGACGCGACACACTGGTTGAGTAACGCCGTTTTAGCAACACCAGTTCGACCTGCGACCACCAGAATATTTGACGTCAGCAGAGAGGACTCAAGGCCGTCGATTAAAAATCGACGCAGTGCTTTGTATCCCCCCTCTACGATTGGGACCTCAAACCCACATTCTTGCAGCCATGCTTGTGTGGTCTGTGATCGTAACCCTCCCCGAAAGCAGAAAAATGCGGTACTGGGCTCCCGCTCGATTGCGTTAATCCATTGAGAAATCCTTCCAGACTTTACGTCACCGGAAACGAGTTTGTGACCTAGCGCTATTGCTTCTTCTTGACCGTGCTCGGCGTAGCAGATTCCAACGTGCTCTCGTTCAGCATCATTCATTAATGGAAGGTTAATCGCCGTCGGGAAGCTGCCTTTTTCAAACTCGACGGGTGCCCGTGTGTCCACGAGCACACGATCCTCAGCAAACAGCTCAAGGAACTCGCTAGAGCTAATGTTGTTTATTTTAGTTTTATTCACGAAGCGTCATTATCGGTGTAGCCGAAGCTGACAGAGATAGGGTACCTATCGGTGAGCTTGGGAGCCCGGCTGCTTGCAGAGCTGACTCGACCTCTGCGCAGGCTTCGGGTTTTACCGATACGAGTAGGCCCCCGCTGGTTTGAGGATCACAGAGAATGGCGCGTTGAAAATCTGTTAGTGCGGGTAGGTGGCTCGCGACGGACTCGAAGTTCCGCCCCGTGCCCCCGGGAATGCAGCCTTGGTCGATGTAGTGCTCTAAATCTCCGAAGGTAGGTATTGCTGCCCAATCGAGTGTGGCATCGAGTCCACTGCCTCGCATCATCTCGGTTAGATGTCCGGCGAGGCCAAAGCCCGTGACATCCGTCATCGCTGTCACGCCATCGATGGCAGACAGCTCAGCGCCAATACTGTTCAGCGTTCGCATGCTCCGACTCGCGAGCGCCAAATCTTCTGGCGAGGCATTTTCACGTTTACCTGCTGTGCTGATGATGCCTACCCCCAGCGGCTTAGTAAGAAAAAGCGTGTCGCCGGCCATCGCCGTATCGTTGCGTCTCAGGTTGTCTAGGTCGACCAGTCCTGACACAGCGAGGCCAAAAATGGGTTCTGAGATATCAATACTGTGTCCGCCAGCCAATGCGATACCAGCTTCTGCGCAAGTGGCACGAGCGCCTGCGAGTACCTTGCTTGCGACCTCAGGTCCGAGCTTATCCACCGGCCATCCCAAAATTGCGATTGCCACAGTAGGCGTGCCGCCCATGGCGTAAATATCGCTGATGGCGTTTGTGGCTGCGATCTGACCAAAGTCCCAGGGGTCGTCAACGATTGGGGTGAAGAAGTCCGTGGTGCTGAGTAGGGCACGTCCGTCGCCAATATCCAACGCCGCCGAGTCGTCTCGGGAGTCGTTGCCAACTAGCAAGGCCGCAGGATTTTCTGTGCTGCCATCACCTGTAACGCCTACCTCAACGCCTGTCAGTATGCGGCGTAAAATCTCTGGCGAAAGTTTGCATCCACAGCCTGCTGCGGGACTGAATTGTGTGAGTCGGATTGTTTCCGTCGTCATACTGCTCTCGAATACTGCTGAGTGATTAGGGTGAGTTTAATTCATTGAAAAAATGCCGCGCGCACTTCATGCTCACGCCGATGCTCAATGTTGTACCCACAAACTCTCGCACAGTCCGCAGCGCTTGTCTTCTTGCGCTACTGTGCAGCAATCTTTTTAGTCTCTCGGCCACCGCCGAGTCCGTCCCCGATTCTGTGGAGGGGACCCTTGAGAATTCGAGGCAAAAATTCCAACTCGCGGTGAAGGAACTCAGGTCAGGCGCTGGGCCACGTTACCAATCATTGTATCAAGAACTCGCTGACTACCCGTTGCTAATGTATCTAGATGCGCTCGTTATCGAGGGTAATCTGCATTACGCGACCGCCGACGAGATGCAGGCATTTATGGCGTCCGCTGGCGACTCGCCGCTTGCAATGCGCACGTTACGAAGCTTTGTACGCCACAAGATTGAGGATCGTCGCTGGCAAACGATCATAGAAGTGACCGAGCGATCCGATCTGAGCACTGAGCTCAGCTGCCACAGAGCGCACGCTTTACTGAACAAACGGCGTGCCAGTAGTGCGATACCGCTTCTCAACAAGGCATGGGCAGTAGGGAAATCCCAGATAAAAGCCTGTGATCCTGCGTTCAAAGCCTGGTTCAAGCATTCGGGCCCGACAGATGATGTTGTCTGGGAGCGGGCGATCAAGGCGGCCGATGCTCGAAACAGTTACCTTCTGCGCTATTTACAGCGGTTTGCCTCAAAGGATTTGAAGAGCAGTCTGGCTGATTTAGCCGAGATTTATCGACGACCTGACCGCGTGACTCAGAAAGTGCGAGGTCGTGCGGATCATCAGCGCGATATCGCATATGTAGGTGTAAAGCGGCTCGCGAGAGTAAACCCAGGTAAGGCCTACGACGCTCTACAAGAATTGACAAAAAGATTTGAATTTGACGCCGGTCAGTTGGTTGAGATGCACAGTCTCCTCGTACGCCATAGTCTGTTCGCAAAGAGCGCAGCCCCAGCTCAATGGGTGCTTGAACAGCTCATGACACTTGATGACGATGAACTCACTGAAATTCACCTGCGAGCGAAGATAGAAACGGCTGATTGGACGGGTTTTAGAGAGGCATACACATGGCTCTCAGCGGAGAAACAAAATACAGATGAATGGCGCTATTGGCGGGCAATTGCCGCGGGGCCGGGGGAGGCCGAATTTGCACAAGCGACGTTTGAGCAGCTCGCCGAAGGGCGCGGTTTTCACGCCTACCTTGCAGCAATCATATTGGGTAAGCCGTTATCCTTAGGATCGACGCAGGATGTTGCACAAGAGAGGGTAACGTTTAGTCACGCCGTCGTGGAGCGAGTCAGCGAGCTCCTCGCGTTAGGAATGAACTGGGAAGCTCGAACGGAGTTTCGTGCGGGCCTTCATGACCCAAAATTAGCACTCGCCTTGGCAGAATTAGCCGCTTCGAGTGGAAGGCACGCTTGGGCTGTTGAAGCTACAGCCGCGGCGGGAGCCTGGGGACGAGTGGATTTACGTTTCCCGGTCGTATTCGAGAGCGAGTTTAAAAATGCCTCCGAGGAGTCGGGCCTGACTGTCGAGGCACTATTGGCGGTCGCACGCCGCGAGAGTGCCTTATCGCCCGATGCAGTCTCAGAAGTAGGTGCGCGAGGCCTGATGCAGCTTATGCCCACCACAGCAAAGCTTACAGCGAGAAAGCACAACTATCGCTACTCGCGATCACGCTTGATGCGGCCTGGCTACAACACAGCCGTGGGCGCGCTCTACTACGCTGATTTAATCGATAATTACGAGGGCAACCGTGTCTTGGCGTTGGCTGCTTATAACGCGGGGCCAAACAGGGTTAGACGCTGGCGTGAGGGTGGGTTGAGTGTTGCACGCTGGGTGGACACCATTCCATTCAAGGAAACGCGAGAGTACGTTCGTGCCGTCTTGGCATACAACGTGATATACAGTCTCAAAGCGGGCGTTGCGGTTGAGTTTCTATCCGAATCTGAGCTTGCGCCGAATTATTAAAAACCATTGCTAACATAAGGTGTGATAATGATGAAAAGTCTACAGATGCAATCCTGCGTTCACAGCGAGGGCACGATTGAATGCGCGTTGTTTGAGGTGGATATCCCGGCGCCGGGTCACAATGAGGTAATGGTTAAAATCGAGGCATCTCCAATCAATCCATCTGATCTTGGCTTGATGTTCGGTGCGGCAGATGTCGATTCGATTAGAGCCTCAGAGCGTAACGGTCATCCATCGATTGTGCTGGATGTTCCTGCCCCCGCCATGCGTGCCATGGCAACGCGTATCGGTGAGTGGTTACCGGTTGGAAACGAGGCCTGTGGCACCGTTGTCGAAGCGGGTGAAAGCCCCGAGGCACAGGCGTTGCTCGGCAAGCGAGTCGCGCTTTTTGGCGGGGAGATGTACTCAGATTACCGCACGATATCAATCTTCCAAGTTATCCCACTGCCTGATTCGACAACACCGGAGGCGGGGGCATCGTGCTTTGTGAACCCCATGACAGCCCTCGGTTTTGTGGAGACCATGAAGATGGAAGGGCATAAAGCGATTGTTCACACCGCAGCCGCATCGAACTTGGGGCAGATGTTGAATCGAATTTGTCTCAACGACGGCATACCGTTGGTCAACGTTGTTAGAAGTGAGGAGCAGGTTGCGCTACTCAAAGGTCAGGGTGCAGAGCACGTTGTGAACAGCGCCGCAAATGATTTTAACGAGCAGCTCAGCATGGCGCTCAACGCCACGGGCGCTACACTCGCTTTTGACGCCATTGGCGGCGGAAAGCTAGGTAATGCTATTTTGATGGCCATGGAGGCTGCGGCGGTAAAGCGTATGACTGAATGGTCGCGCTATGGGTCTAACGAATATAAACAACTGTATATTTATGGCGCATTGGATTTGGCGCCAACAACTCTAAACCGTGGTTATGGATTTTCATGGGGTATTGGTGGATGGTTGCTCACGCCATTCATGATGAAAGCGGGTAGAGAGGTTGTAGAGCGCATGCAAGCCCGGGTCGTAGCTGAGTTAACGACAACATTCGCTAGTGGCTATTCCGATCGCATTACTCTTGCCGAGTCGGTTACGCCATCAGCTGGCGCGAAATATGGTATTCGTCGCACGGGTCAAAAGGCATTGATCACCTTCTAAATTCAATACGAACCTAGCCACCTGCAAGCTTGCAGGTGTATCCCAGGGTCTCCAGCTCAGCCTTACAGGTTGTTCGCTGGTCGCCCTGGATTTCGATATTGTCGCCTTTGGTAGCACCACCCACGCCGCAACGTTGTTTGAGCTTTTTAGCGATCTTCTTCAGCTCGTCAGGCGATACCGCGAGGCCGGTTATTACCGTTACGGCTTTGCCACCCCTTCCTTTAGTCTCGCGAGAAACACGGACAATACCGTCCCCAACGATAATTGGTCTGTCTTTACCGCACACGCAGTCCGTCACGCTTCGCAGGCATTGTGGACATAACCTCCCACCATCGGTGCTGTACACAGCACGGGAATGCTTTTTCGACTTCACTCCGCTTGCCCTCTTATTATCTAGTGCAACTTAAGTTTATCAGTTGCCATCCCTCGTCTGCGCTTTTGATGAGAAAAAACAGGGAGTAGGATACGCGGATGGATGACAACGATATCAAGGCCCATTTGGCCGAATTAGAGGCCAAAATAGCGTTTCTGGAGGCGGCGAACGACGACCTAGATCAGGCGTTGTTGAATCAGCATCAGCGGCTTGAGCGGACAGAGGTTATCGTTAGCGAATTACGCAATAGATTGAAAGAGCAGGCGGCTTTGATAGAGCACCTCGGTGATTCAGAGGACGAACCGCCACCGCCGCACTATTGAGCTCAAATAAGATTAGATAACACGAATTAAACGGATAATGATTATGTTTAAGCGCGCACTTTTTGCCTTCGCGACTCTCGTAGTTATCGCGGGTATCTACCTCTCGAACGTGGTGGCTGATCCCGAGCCGCCGCGCCACCAAGTCTTCATGAATGGTGAGGTGTTGACCATGGATCCGGCAAATAGCATTGCCGAGGCCGTCAGCGTTCGCGATGGTCGCATCGAATTAGTGGGTACGAGTGAAGAAATTACTGCGCTAGTCGATAGTCAGACTGAAGTTGTCGACCTGGCAGGTAGAACGCTGATGCCTGGGTTCGTTGATGCACACGGTCACTTTCCGGGGTCAGGACAAACGGCCTTCACCGTTGATTTGAATAGCCCCCCGATAGGCGATACCGAATCGATACCTGAATTGCTTGAAAAACTCCGTCAATTTGGAAAGGAGAAGACGGATGGCTGGCTCATAGGAAGCAATTACGACGACACATTATTGGCGGAGAAGCGGCACCCAACCCGAGATGATCTAGATCAGGTCTCTACAACACGCCCGATTGCGCTGGTGCACGTGTCTGGCCACTTGATGGTGCTAAATTCGACGGCGCTCGAGGAAATGCACATTGACGAGACGACGCCTGATCCAGAAGGAGGGCATATCGTCCGCGATATGAATTCACCCGATAAGCGTCGACCTAATGGTGTGCTAGAGGAGACGGCTACGCACCACGCGCGAGAGAAAACACTCGACCTCTCTGCGAGCGATGTATGGCAAATGATCAAATTGGCATCGGATGAGTATCTGGAATACGGCGTGACGACAGCCTCCTCGGGTGGCATGCCGAAAGCGCTGGCGAGTTTGTTAGGCCCTATGTCGGAGTACAACCAAATACCTGTGCGAGTCGCACTTTTTCCTTGGTTCAACGAGGTAGGAGAGCAGCTGATTAGCGGTGAGGTGACCCTGGATCAGTTCGAAGGCGGTCGCGTGGTGGTGCCTAGAGTGAAAATCATTGCGGATGGTAGTATTCAGGGCTTTACAGGGTATCTGAGCCAGCCTTACCACAGACCCCACAAGGGGGATGAGAAGTATCGAGGATATCCGGCTGTGCTGCGCGATGCGTTGTTCGAGCAGGTCGAGGGACTCTACAAGCAACGAGTTCAAGTCGCTATTCATGGTAACGGGGACGCCTCGATTGAGGACGCACTCGATGCCATCGAAGCCGCAAGTAAAAAGTATCCTTGGCCGGAGGCAAGACCTCTTATCATTCATGCGCAAATGACGCGTAAAGATCAAATCGCCCGCATGGCTGAACTGGGGGTCACACCAAGCTTTTTCGCCGCGCATACCTTTTTTTGGGGCGATCGGCATGCGGGCATCTTCATGGGACCTGAGCGGGCAGCAAACATGAGTCCCGCAAAGTGGGCGCAAGATGCGGGCGTTCGCTTCTCATCGCATATGGATACGCCGGTGACACCCATGCGGCCCTTACAAGCGGTGTGGAGTCCTGTGGAGCGTAAAACGAAGACTGGCGTAGTCTTGGGCCCTGACCAACGCATCGATCGCATGTCCGCGCTGAGAGCGGTAACCATCGACGCAGCATGGCAGGTGTTTATGGACGACGAGATCGGCTCGATCGAGCCCGGAAAAATCGCCGACCTCGTGGTGTTATCCGGTAGTCCTCTTAAAGCCCCTGACATGCGAGAGCTAAAGGTGGATATGACCATCATCGATGGTGTAACGCATTATCAACGCTAGGTTAACGCTCTAGTGGTGGATCGCCAGATACGCAATTCGTTGACTAACGTGTTTGGCACTTCGAGGGCGGCGAAGTGACCGCCGCGCTCGAAAGCGTTGTTAAAGTGCGTGAGCTGCTCAAATCTACCGCGTGCCCATCGCTCTGAGGTGCGCATGATTTCTTTGGGAAACACGCTGAGACCAATAGGCCGAGCGATGTTGGCCATATTGGTACTGTTAAAGCTTTCCCAATAGAGACGCGCAGACGAGGCGCCGGAATTGGTCATCCAGTAGATCATGACGCTGTCCAGCAACACATCTTTGCTAAGGACATTCTCTGGTTGACGAATGCCATTGCGCTCACAATCCATCCAATAAGCAAATTTTTCGACAATCCATGCCATTTGTCCTGCGGGAGAGTCGGCCAGACCGTAGCCTAGCGTTTGGGGGCGGGTGCTCTGCTGCTTTGAGTAACCTGAGTCCCAATCACTGTAGAACTGAAACGATTCAACGGCGTCGATCTCCTCGGGCAGCGGGTTGTCCATCGTTGTCATATCCGGCGGTACCAGCGGCAATGTGCAGTGACCGGCAGCACAACGCGTGTTCTGCTGCATCAAAATAGCTTGAGTTACGATAGAGCCCCAGTCGCCGCCGTGCGCGTGATACGTCTCATAACCTAGCCGCGTCATAAGTTCCTCCCACATTTCAGCAATCTTGGGAACACCTATGCCGGTATCTCGGGGTTTATCAGAGAACCCAAACCCAGGTAGTGCAGGCAGAACGACATGAAAGGCATCCTCCACTGAACCACCGTATTTTGTAGGATTTGTTAGGGTCTCGATGACATCGATATATTCAAGTACTGACCCCGGCCATCCGTGCGTGATTAACAACGGAGTTGCTGCAGTGTGTGGACTGCGATGGTGGATGAAATGAATATTTAACCCATTGATCTCGGTTTTGAAGTTGTCATATTGATTAAGTCGATTGGGTACTCGAGTGGGGTCGTAGTCGGTCATCCAATAATCGACGAGCTCCTGGTGGTAAGACAGCGGTATCCCCTGAGTCCAGTCTTCCACGGTCTCCGCATTTGGGTAGCGCGTCTGTTGGAGTCTCCTCGATAAGTCGTCAAGGGCGTCGTCTTCGAAACAGGGAGAAAAAGGGTGAATAGCCTCTGAGAACATGTGATTGCGCTTGCCTGTAAAACCGCTACGTTAAGCGACGAACGATATGCGCTCAAGTATCATTTACTATGCGAGTACCGTGCAAGCACCGAAAAAGACGCAAAGAAATGAAATTTTCTAACTGGGCAATGCGCAGCGTATCCATGGGGCAGCGCTAGCTGTTCAGAGCGGTGGAATAATCCTCTGCTATTTTGGCTTCTAGTCCCTCGCGCGCCTCGGGTTTCTCGACGTTATTTCCAAGCAGATAGGTCGAGCGTGGTTCGCGGTCAAGGAATAGCTTTCCTGATGTCAACGCACCTTGTCTGGACTGTGCCATCCAGACAATGGTGTCAGCTCCCTCTTTATGTGACCTAAGGATCAACCGTGTGATCTTCCGAAACAGGGGCAATGACTTCTGGACTCCAGGCGTATCAGACCAACCTGGATGCATGGCATTCACCACAATGTTGTCGTTTTCCCAGCGATTTGCCCAAATTTCTGTCATCACACTCAGCGCGCGTTTGCATTGTGCGTAAGCCCGAGCACCGCGGTATCCATCAGCAGACATATTGAGTCGCTTGAGGTTCAGGCGCTCTGCATACATACCCCCCGACACAACGTTAATCACTCGAGCCTTTGAATACGAACGATCAGCTGCGATTTCACCTGAAGGGCTTTGCGATGCGACCAGCAGAGGTTTAAGTGCTTCAGTGAGCCGCCATGGAGAGAGAAGTAATAGCGCATAGCTCTGCTCCAATCCCTCGCTGGTATAGCTATGCTTGTTAAAGAGTGCTCCAGCGTTGTTGATCAATACATCAATCTTGCGATTGGCGATGATCAGGCGACTCACCAGGGCTTCGGTAGCGGACATCAAGCTTAAATCGGCCAATTCAAAGTCAATATCAGATCGACCGGTTTCAGCCATTATTGTGGCAGCGGTTTCATCTGCTTTCTGCTGGCTGCGCACGACAAGGGTAAGCTCAGCACCGGCGGCAGCGAGATTAATGGCCGTAGCCAAACCAATACCCGAATTCGCCCCGGTCAACAGAATGTGTTTTCCCTCGAGTCGCTCCGACATGGGGTGCCAGTCACGCTGACCCGTAACGTACCCATGACGCGTGAAACATCTCAGGGCTCGCCAGGTAACTTTGTCTGCTTTGGCGTTGCGAGAACTCAGAGTTGGCTTGGGTGGCGTAGCTTGCAAAGCCTTAGATAAGGTCTTCATGAGTTCGTCGGCGTGACGATTGAGACTGCTTTCCGAACGATTTAACAAGGCGCTGAATCCAAGTTTCGGATGGACAATCATTTGATAGCTGATATCGGTGGCGCCGTTTTGCTCACGGAACTCGATGGTGTCTTTGACGGTGAAAAACGGACTGCGTCCCTCCAAGACAAGTTTTTGCGGGGAGTGGTGGTGAGTAATGACGTAAGTCATGGGGTAAGAAAACCAACCCGCATTTAGCTTTACCTTGAACGTGCTTCCTCGCCCTACGGGTCCGCCACCGACCTTTGAGGAAGACGTCACCTGTCTATCCCATTCAATCAACTTTCTTAGATCGCTGAGATAGTGGAAGCAGTCGTGGGAGGAACGGCTTATATGGATGGATCTCGAAATACTAATCATGGATGCAGGTTACGTCGTGCGCTAATTGTTGAGGTGGTCGGCGAGTCGAGTCCGAAAATAATCAAAAAATTCAGCAGGTTGTACGTCGGACAAGCCGAGCCAGTTTAATGAGGCGCAGCAAATAGTCCTAGAAAGGGTAGGAGGCTCAGGCGACCACAGTTTCCCGCTACTCACTCGTCACGGTAGACGACTCTGAGTGGCTCGCCGAAATCGTCATAGACAACTTGTTTGCGTCTTGTGTGCTTTCGTTTGCGCACGGGCTTGGGTTTTCCTCGAAGCTGGGCTTCCCGCCGACGGCGAAGGGTCTCTATGACGTCAGTGACGGGCGTGCGTTTTTCTGGTTTACCTGAAAATATGGGGGTCTTTATCGGTGAAATGGCCTCATCGATGGCACTGACACCGAGCGGTACAGATTCAATTTCACCGCCACCCTTCAAGAACGATCGCGTTTGGCGCTCGAGTCGTCGACGCATCTCTTGTTTTGATGGTGGTTTCTTCAATTTAAGTCCCTCTCCTATAGTATAGACCCTGATGCGTTGCTTAAAAACTGAGGCTGGCTTGTGCTTAGCCCGATACTTGTTAGTATCGGTCGCCGCGGCAAAAAGTTAGCAAATAGCGGTAGGCGGATCTGGGGGATTCATGCGAGCAATTAGGTCGGTTTTTGTGTTTTTGATCATGGCGATAACTGTGATCCCGCTGGCGTCAGTTCTCGTGATTTCGTCTTTTTTAATGCCTTACCGAGTGACTTATTTCTGGATTGGCCGGCCATGGCTCCAGCTCGCCATTGCCACCGTCAAGTGGGTTGGTGGCGTCGATACTCAAATCACAGGGTACGGAAACCTTCTTGACGCCGCAGCTGCGGGACACCGGGTCATAATTTGCAGCAAACACCAGTCAACGATGGAGACCTTTTTCTTTCCGAGTGTAATGAGTCACCCAGTTGCCTACGTCTACAAGAAAGAGCTCAAGCTAGTCCCATTTTTTGGATGGGCCATTGGGCGTCTTCACATGGTTCCGATTGATCGAAGCGCTAAAGGGGACGCTTGGCAGCGCGTTGCAACAATAGGCGCGCGCCTGATGGATGAGGGCAAGTGGATCATCATGTTCCCTGAGGCCACTCGATCAAAACGTGGTGAACAGAAGCTGTATAAGGCAGGTGCTGCTCGGCTAGCGCTTGAGACCAGTGCCGTTATCGTACCGATTGCCGCAGCCACTGGCCGCTGCTGGCCCGCTAAGTCCTGGACTTTTATTCCCGGTAGGGCAGATTTTTCGATAGGACCCGCGATAGTGCCAGAGGAGGGCGAAGATGCGATCGCCTTGATGGGTCGGGTGGAGAAGTGGATCGAAAATGAAATGCGCGTGATTGATGCGGCCGCGTATGCTGCAGAGGTTTCGCAAGCCGCTTAGTTTGATATTGCCAAAAACAACGTTACGCCTGCGCGAAACGATAACAAGCGCGCCGAGTATTAGAAAAACGCATAAAAAAAGAGGGTGAGGAAATGGGAATTTATAACGATCATGTAGTGCCTCGGCTGGTCACATGCGCATGCGGTACCAAGCCTGTGCTCAGGCAGCGACAGAAAGTTGTCCCAAAGGCCTATGGCACGGTGCTAGAGTTTGGTATCGGAGCGGGCCAGAATCTCCCTCATTACACGGCCGATCAGGTTGATAAGGTGATCGGAGTCGATCCCTGTTCGAAGTCTTGGGAGCTTGCGGCCGAGCGTGCACGAGAAGCGCGCGTCGATATTGATTTTATTCAGGGATCAGCTGAATCTATCCCGCTCGATGATGCGTCGGTGGATTCGGTCCTCATTACATTCACGCTTTGCACGGTCCCCAATCCCGTAGCTGCACTTGCTGAAGCGCGCCGCACATTGAAGCCCGATGGAAAACTCTTTTTCTGTGAGCACGGGATTGCCCCAGACGAGAATGTTGCCAAGTGGCAACGTAGGGTGAACCCAGTTTGGAAGCGGTTGTTTGGTGGCTGTCACATAACTCGCGACACGCGGGAGCTTCTAATTGACGCAGGTTTTGGTATCGATGCTGTTGAGCAGATGTATCTTCCCAGTACTCCTCGCGTAGCAGGTTTCAATACCTGGGGCGAGGCGACGATCGCAACTTAAGGAGAGCGACCTAAGGAGAGCGACTTAACGATAAACTTCACCATAAAGGAAGCTGCGGGTGCGTGTTCGAGTCTGCTTGAGCGCAGTGCCTGAGGACAAATTATGTGAAAAGTCCGTGGGTAAAGAAGAGCAGCGTAATAGTGAAAGTAAGGCAGCTATGTGGATCGAATCGTAATCCTGCAGTGGAAGTAATACTTGAAATACTCGGGCACTTTGATACTGATTCCTCTTTTTGAGAGGTGCTCGGCAACACATGTCGGGCTTACGGAGAGGACAGGAAACAATTGGAATTGCGCCGCGGATTAGTCAGCAGAGGCATAAACCGTTACCAATGCGAGCAGCATAGTTGGGTTCATCGTAAATGATACACAGCGCTTACCAAAGACAATTGCGGACGCTTTTTTACTTGCTCGCGCTCCTGATGCCGCTTGTGGGATGTAATACCGATCCAGTTAAAGAGGAAATCACACGAGTAGCATCCCCGGTTGATATGAGCGGTCATTGGGAGCTGGATTATGCTAGGAGCGATAATCTGCAAGACCAGCTAAATTCCGTGGCACGTCAGATTCGCAGGGAGGCCGCCCGGCGAGAGCAATTGTCGAGGGACGGAAGAGGATTCGCGGGTGCACCACTGCCGGGACGGCGGGATCTGATTACTTTAGCGCGTCTTGCCGAGATCATTACCGAGCCGACGCTTTTGGATATTGTTCAGGCAAAGGGCCGCACGCGCGTAAAACGCGAGAATAGTTTTGCGCTTATCTGCGAGACCGATGGCTCCGAAATATCGGTAACGATGGATTTATTGGGCGATCAGCGCTGCGGCTGGGACGGTTCCCAATTGTTTTTTATGCTGTCGCTACAAGAAGGCATGGATGTGACGCATCGTTTATCAAGGTCGACCCGGGGAGATGTATTGCTTCTCGTCACCTCCGTTGAGACGCCCGATACTAAATTCCCATTGATCGTCAGTCAGTACTTTAACCGCTACGACCCAGAGAGCTTGGGTTTCAAATGTGAGCGGAGCTTAACCAAAGGTAAGGTATGCACCACCCGATGAAATGTGGAAGCCTCAATTGCGTCCTGAGAGATTATTTTGTTGGCGTTCTCGCCGCAGCATATGTAGGGCTAGTCTCCACATCTGTCTTGGCGCAATCCGACTCCGCGATTGCTAAAGTTGCAGTGCCGAAAGCCACGATAGTGGTCGCCAACCCAGAGCCACGCGAGGTGACGTTTAGTTTTGATCTGGATTTGGGAATTAGTATCGCTTCTGAAGTCCCCATTCAAAGCGGCACAAAAGCCGAGGCATCATTTCGCAAAACAGAGGCGCAATTGTTAGCGGCAAAGCAGCGCTCCGTATTCGACGAGTCCGGTCAATGGGGGGTTGTGAGACTCTATCCTGAGCCCTCAGTTATTCCTGAGCTGATGTTGGAGTTAACTGTGCTGCAGTCCGACGGTAGAGAGCTTCTTATCACTGCCCGCGCAATCGATGTCAGTGGCAATATTCTCCTGCACGAAACGTATCTTGATTCTTCGGCTTCTGATCATATAGCGAGCAACTATTCGTACGCTCAGCGCTCAAATGGGTCGCGCCTCGCTCCTGTGGTGGATGAGCCTTTTGTCGATTTGTTCCACCGAATTCACCGTGATGTTGCCAGGGCTGTTTATGAGCATGCTCGATCACCTGGGTATCTCGATACCCTCTCTTTTCTGAGATATGCCCAGCAGTTAGCGCCGTCCGCATTTTCAGGGTATATGGATTTCGCGGATGGTCAATGGCGACTCTTGCGAGAGCCATCTAAACGAGACCCTATGTATGCGCGTATAGCAAAGCTCAGAGATTACGAATTGCTCTTTGTGGATACCATTGATGAGCAGTTGAGTGGAGCACTTCGCGAAATTGACGTTGCATACAGGCTCTGGCTTCAGGCGAGTAAAGAGCAGCTCGATTGGCTTGAGCGCCGACGAGCACGCGGTCTCGACCCGAAAGGCTTTACCGATGACTCCGCTTTTGCTCGCCATCAGGCAGTGTACGCAGCGTATAGGTCGCTAAAAATTCACGAGCAGGAGCTGTTTGAGTTGGTGCTTGATCTTGAGAGCGAGTCCCGCTCCACAGCACTGGAGATTGAGGATAACGTGGTAAAGCTAGAAGGTACATTGGCGCAGCAATATCGTGAGTGGCGAGAGACGCTTCTGAAAATCATCCGCCTGGAGCACACATTGTGAATAGCGACCTCTCATTGCTCGCTACTTGCCCGGTGGGTCTCGGTTCGGTAATGACAACGGAGCTCAGCGAGCTAGGGGCAAAAAACGTAAGAGAGACCCCTGCAGGCGTTCACTTCATCGGATCACTCGCATTGGCCTATCGGGCCTGCCTTTGGAGTCGCCTTGCGAACCGAATTCTCCTACGCATCAGTGATACAGCCGTAGCCAGCGCCGATGATGTCTACAGCAGTGCTCGCTCTATTCGTTGGTCAGAGCATCTAACTGTGGAGACACGTTTTGCAGTGGAGTTTCGGGGCCAGACAAATTACATCAAAAACACACATTTCGGCGCACTAAAGGTCAAGGACGCCATCGTTGATTTTTTTCGGGATAAGGAAGGTGCGCGCCCCTCGGTGGATCCCAAACGCCCCGATCTGAGGATCGTTGCGCAACTGTCGAAGGGACGGTTGACACTGAGTCTAGATCTGTCGGGTGAGAGCTTGCACAGACGAGGCTATAGGTTAGAGGGAGGTAAAGCGCCGCTCAAGGAGAATGTTGCCGCAGCTGTGTTGTTGCGAGCCGGCTGGCCGCAAGTGGCAGCGCAAGGGGGTTCACTTATCGATCCTATGTGCGGTTCTGGGACACTGCTGATTGAGGCGGGCCAAATGGCGATGTCTATTGCACCAGGGTTGGCGAGGGAGCGATTTGGTTTTCATGGGTGGCGAGGCCATCAAGAGGATCAGTGGCGCGCGCTTCGTTCAGACGCGGAATCTCAAAAGCGTGACACGCTGCCCGAGAATGTGGAAATACGTGGATACGACGGCGACATCAGTGCGATCAGGAAGGCGGAAGAAAATATCAAGCGAATGGGGATGGTATCTGAGATAAGGGTTCGAGCTCGCCAGTTGTCAGATGTTGCAAAACCAACCCATAGAGAAATGATTGAAGGTCTGATCGTTGTCAATCCGCCGTGGGGTGAGCGTTTGAGCAATGACGCGGCGGTGAAGAAGTTGTATGCCGCTCTGGGCCGCGTTTTGCACACAGAGTTCTCGGGTTGGCAGGCGGCCGTTCTGGCAGCCGATACCCAACATGCCCGCTCTATAGGTCTTAGAAGCCACAAGAACTATAAGTTTAAGAGCGGTCCCTTGGACATTGGCTTGTATCTATTTGACTTGTCACCTGATAACGAACTGCGAAGCGCTGGGAGTGGCGAGCGTACAACGCCGCCTGATAATCAAGGTCTACCCGAACTCTCGGAAGGCGCACAAATGTTCGCAAATCGGCTCCGAAAGAATCTCAAGCGACTTCAGAAGTGGCGCCAGCAGGGCGGGGTTGAATGTTTTCGACTTTATGATGCTGATATGCCCGAATATGCGGTAGCCATCGATATTTATGGAAAGCATTTGCACATTGCAGAATACGCGGCGCCAAAATCGGTTAGTGAAGCGGATGCAACGCGCCGATTTAACGAGGTGGTAGAGGCGTGCCAAGTCGTCTTCACTATTTTTGATCGCGAGGAGATCGGCGTAAAACGTCGCGAGCGTCAACGCGGCGCACGGCAGTACGAGCGCGTGTCACAGCGGGGCGAGCGTCATCAAATCAGCGAGCTTGGAGCTCGCCTTTGGGTGAACTTGCACGATTATCTCGACACGGGCATCTTTCTCGATCATCGACCGATCAGGCGCCAAATTCAGAGCGAGGTTCGTGGCAAACGATTTCTTAATCTCTTCGCCTACACCGGTGTGGCGAGTGTCCAGGCCGCATTGGGCGGCGCCAGATTCACGACGAGCGTAGATCTCAGCAATACCTATTTGGATTGGTTCAGAGAAAACCTAGCAAGCAATGGTCTAGCTGAGTCACAAAACCGGGCGATAAAATCGGATGTTATGAAGTGGCTTCAGAGTGATGAAGGGCTCTACGACGTGATCTTGTTGGATCCACCTACGTTTTCCAACTCAAAATCAACCGATAAGCATTTTGATGTTCAGCGAGATCAAACAGCCCTTATCTCTAGCGCTATGGGGCGTTTAGAAACCAAAGGCATACTCTATTTTTCAAACAACCACCGCAAGTTCGAGTTGGACTCGGAGGTGGTTGAACGGTTTGTTGTCGAGGAGATTACACCTTCGACTATCGATCCGGACTTTGAGCGATCACAGGGCATACACCGTTGCTGGGCTATCCGGCATGATGCTTAGATGGCTCTGAAATGGGGTATGCCGAGTCTCAACAGGGTGCGCTGAGGAGCAACTTAGGCAATCACTAAAGTGTTGTCTTGTTACGACTGACAGAGCCCGGTGTTGGGAGGGCAGAGGTTCCGGTATTTGCTCGATAATATAAGATTTAGTTTGGCATGAATTACTAAACGAGTTGAGTCGACAGCGCTACCTTATTCGGCTGTCTATTACCAATAGTTGCTGTGCATCATACGTCGGCAGAGCCAGTGCCTTTGTGATAGACTCCGCGCCGCTTGCGCCTCCAGCGCGCAATCAGGAAAACAGCTGAGCGGCGATGCCGCTCCACACGATACAAAGGACCTTCTTATGGGACGCACGCTTTACGATAAGCTGTGGGACGCGCACCTAGTTGACGAGCGCGATGATGGCTCTGCGCTGATCTATATCGATCGACATCTGATTCATGAGGTGACGTCGCCCCAGGCTTTTGAAGGACTGCGCTTACAGGACCGGTTACCACGTCGCTTGAATGCGAACGTAGCAGTGCCCGATCACAATGTCTCCACTGATCCCTATGAAAGATCGTTGGCAGGCTACTCAGGGGTTGCTGACGCGACGAGTCGACTGCAGTTGGAGACGCTTAATGAGAACTGTGATGACTTTAACATCCCGCTAATCGACCTCGCCGATCAGCGCCAGGGAATTGTGCACGTTATGGGCCCTGAGCAGGGCGCTACCTTGCCGGGCATGACTATCGTTTGTGGTGATTCTCACACCTCAACCCACGGGGCCTTCGGTTCGCTGGCCCACGGTATTGGTACTTCGGAAGTCGAGCACGTTTTGGCGACGCAATGTTTGTTAACCAAAAAGATGAAGAACTTTCGCGTAACTATTGAAGGGGAGATCCAGAAAGGCGTCTCTGCGAAGGATCTCGCACTCGCGGTAATCGGGCGTATCGGTACGGCTGGTGCAACGGGTTGTGCGCTTGAGTTTGCTGGCTCTGCAGTTACCTCGCTGTCGATGGAAGGGCGTATGACGCTCTGTAATATGGCGATCGAAGCCGGTGCGCGAGCAGGCATGGTGGCGGTCGACGCTACAACGCTCGAGTATGTAGAAGGTCGTCCTATGGCACCAAAGGGCGATCAATGGGAGCAGGCCCGGGCATACTGGCTAACCCTTCACAGTGACGAGGATGCAGTCTTTGATCACGAGGTTGTGTTGGATGCCTCCGAGATCGCGCCTCAAGTAACCTGGGGTACGTCTCCGGAAATGGTGACTTCCATCGAGGGAAGAGTCCCTCGCTCGACTGATATAGAAGACGAGACTGCGAAGAAGTCACTCGCACGGGCCCTCGAGTATATGGGGCTAGAGGAAGGTATGGCACTTTCAGATGTTCCCGTGGATATGGTGTTCATCGGGTCCTGCACCAATGCGCGAATCGAGGATATGCGCGCGGCTGCTGAGATAGTTCAAGGGCGTCATAAAGCGACTAACGTTGAGCGTGTATTAGTGGTACCGGGGTCAGGCTTGGTGAAAGCGCAGGCGGAAGCTGAGGGACTCGATAAGATTTTTACTGCGGCGGGTATGGAATGGCGAGCACCCGGCTGCTCGATGTGTCTCGCGATGAATGCGGACAAGGTTGAGCCAGGCAAGCGGTGTGCATCGACCTCGAATCGCAATTTTGAGGGTAGGCAGGGCTCTGGTGGTCGTACCCACCTTGTGAGCCCAGCGATGGCCGCGGCCGCAGCTGTGTCGGGCACCTTTACTCATCCTGCTGATTTGGAGGGCTAAACAGTGAAGCCGTTTACCGTTTTAGAAGGCTTAGTCGTGCCGCTTGACCGTGCCAATGTCGACACTGACCTCATCATTCCTAAACAGTTTCTGAAATCAATTAAGCGCACAGGCTTTGGTCCCAATCTTTTTGATGAACTGCGTTACACCGACCCCTATGATGAGTCGAATCCTGCTGCCGAGCGTCGTGAGAACCCTGACTTCACGCTTAATCAATCATGCTTTGCAGGTGCTACGATTTTACTTGGACGCGAAAATTTCGGCTGTGGCTCCAGCCGCGAGCACGCAGTGTGGGCACTTGATCAGTTTGGTATTCGTTGCGTCATTGCACCGAGCTTTGCGGACATCTTCAAAAATAACGCTTTCAAGAGTGGTTTATTGCCGGTAGAGCTTCCGGAGAGTGAGATTGATGCGCTTTTTGATCGAATTGCTGTAGGCGAACCGTTGCGGCTTAAAGTTGACTTGGAGGCCGAGAAAGTCTGGTTGGATGATAATCGCAGTATTGGTTTTACGGTTGATCCATTCCGACGCAGCTGCCTGCTTCAGGGGCTCGACGATATCGGGATTACGCTCCAACGCGAAGATGCCATCTCGCAATTTGAGGAAAAACACAAAGCGGCCCAGCCCTGGCTTTTTAACGAGGTGAATTTGTGAGAACGCACCGCGTGTTATTGCTCCCCGGCGACGGTATCGGTCCCGAGGTTGTTGGCGAGGCGAGGCGTGTGATGGAGGCTGTAGCCTCCCAGCACGATTTTGCGATCGATTTTTCTACTGCCGATCTCGGTGGGGTTGCAATCGATAACAGCGGTGCACCGTATCCAGAATGCACCAGGGAACTGGCCAAGTCAGCTGACGCTATTTTGCTGGGTGCAGTGGGTGGGCCTGTTTGGGATGGCTTGCCCGCGGCTGAGCGTCCCGAGAGGGGGTTATTAGCGATTCGGGCCGATTTAGATCTCTTCTGTAATTTGCGCCCAGCACTTTTGTATCCGCAGCTGGCGGACGCTTCTAGCTTGAAACCTGAGTTAGTGGCCGGCCTTGATCTGCTTATTGTCAGAGAGCTGACAGGTGGCATCTATTTTGGAGAGCCCCGGGGCATTGAGGCGGACGAATCTGGTGTGCGACGAGGGTTTAACACGGATGTCTATGACGAAAGTGAGATCCGGAGAATTGCACACCTAGCCTTTCAGTTTGCCCGAAAGCGTGGCGGTCGATTGTGCTCCGTGGATAAGGCAAACGTGCTGGAAGTAACCATGCTGTGGCGTGAGATAGTCTCCGAGCTCTCATCTGAGTACCCAGACGTCGAACTTAGCCATATGTATGTCGATAACGCTGCAATGCAACTTGTTCGCGAGCCCAAGCAGTTTGACGTCGTGCTTACGGGTAATTTATTTGGCGATATTTTGTCTGATACCGCAGCCATGTTAACGGGCTCAATTGGCATGTTGCCGTCGGCCTCTCTCAATTCTGAATCTCGAGGTCTGTATGAGCCCGTCCATGGTTCAGCGCCGGATATAGCGGGGCAGGGGAAGGCTAATCCTCTTGCAACTATCCTGTCCGCAGCCATGTTGCTGCGTTACTCGCTCAATGAGGATGCCGCCGCAAAGGCGATCGAAAACGCGGTTGAGCGAGTGCTCGATAGTGGATTACGCACGGGCGATATCGCCGCACCAGGAGAGGCAACCTGTTCTACCAGTGAAATGGGTAATGCGGTCGTAGCAGCGCTGAATGCGGCATAGGGAAACGAAAACATCATGAAGACATACAATGTAGCAATCGTCGGAGCGACCGGCGCTGTCGGAGAGGTACTGCTCGAGCTTCTTGAGACGCGAAACTTTCCCGTCAACAATCTCTATTTGTTGGCGTCTGAGCGATCAGCTGGCACAACACTTAGCTTCAAGGGCAAGCGAGTCACGGTTCAAAACCTTGCCGAGTTTGATTTTTCGCAAGCCGAGATAGGGCTCTTTTCAGCAGGTGGCTCCATTAGTGCTGAATTTGCGCCAAAGGCTGCTGCTGCAGGCTGCATCGTTATCGACAATACCTCGCACTTTCGACAGGATGCGGACATTCCGCTGGTGGTGCCAGAGGTCAACAGCCATGCGCTGGCTCGTTACGCTGACAGGAATATCATCGCGAACCCAAACTGCTCCACGATTCAAATGTTGGTTGCATTAAAGCCCATCTATGACGCTGTTGGCATCACGAGGATTAATGTGGCCACCTATCAGGCGGTCAGCGGCACAGGTAAGTCAGCGATTGAAGAACTCGCTGCCCAAACGGCCCGTCTGCTAAATGGACAGCCTGCTGAGTCAAAGGTGTATCCCAAGCAGATTGCGTTTAACGCGTTACCGCATATCGATTCTTTCCAGGAAAACGGTTACACGCGTGAAGAGATGAAAATGGTCTGGGAAACCCAGAAAATTTTCGAGGATGACACTATCTCAGTGAATCCTACTTGCGTTCGAATCCCTGTATTTCACGGGCATTCAGAGGCTGTACATATTGAGACGAAAAGTTCGATAACAGCGGCTCAAGCACGTGACTTACTTGAAAATGCCCCGGGAGTAGAGGTGGTGGACATTCGAGAGGATGGCGGCTACCCCACACCTGTGTCCGAGGCTGCGGGGTCAGACCCAGTCTATGTGGGTCGTATACGCGAAGATATTAGCCATCAGCTGGGTTTAAACCTGTGGGTGGTATCAGACAACCTTCGCAAAGGTGCTGCTTTGAATTCAGTGCAAATTGCGGAAGTTTTGGTCGAAAAATACCTCTGACAAACTCCCTGTAGCGCGCTAGTATCGAAGTGCTGGGGAAATTGGATTGCGTATGACGGTTAAACGTTTTGTCAATGCAATGACGACCTTCATTGGATTTGCACTCTCACAGGGCGCGTTTGCAATCGGTGTTGGTGGTATTGCTGTTGACTCTTATGTTAACGAGCCACTTGATGCTCGCATCGAAATCCTTGACCCCGAAGGCCTGTCAGAAGCCGAGGTTATCGCCTCCTTAGCCGCGTTGGAGGACTTTGAGCGGCTTAATATCGAACGGCATTACTCCCTGGGAGCGCTGGTTTTTAAAACCGACTTTGATGGTCCGCCAGTGCCCAGTATCAGGGTGACAACCGAAGAACCTATTCGTGAGCCGTATCTGAATTTCCTTGTCGAACTGAAATGGCCGCAGGGGCGTGTTTTGCGAGAGTACACGCTATTTCTTGATTTAAAACCGACGCCGTCTGTCGCGCCAGTATCTGCAAGAAATCGACAAGGGACGGGTGCTTTCGGTTTTGACGAGCAACTCGCGTCAAATACTTACCGGGTTGCTCCTAATGATACGCTTTCGGATATCGCAAGCCGTTTCCGTATCGATGGAGCTACCGTCGATCAAATGATGTTGGCGATCAAAGAGGCAAACCCTGGCAAGTTTATGCGTGACAACATAAACGGCATTTATGCAGGAACACTGCTGAGCATACCATCTGATCTTGATGAGATGGCCTCTGCTCAGGAGGCCGCGCAAAAAGTTCGTGAGCAAGCATTGGCATGGAGGCGACCCGCGTCCGCGAAGGGACTCCGAATCGTTGCAGATAACGAGCTAGGTCTACTCGACGACGATGCTTCTGGCACTCAAGAGGATCTTTCCTCGTCGCCGCCCGCTCCGGCGCAGACCACAAATGCCGTCGGCACTGACTCGACGTCTGCTGTGCCCGACATGTATTCAGACAGCTCTGATGCGGATTTGAGCGCCATTGAAGCTCGTCTCGCTGCACTGAGTCAGCAACTGATAGCGGTGCAAAATGCAGTAGAGCGTAAGGACGCCGAGATAGCCACACTAAAGGCGGAACTTTCTAGCCGCCCGGTTGCAAATGAACCTCGGCCGATAACCGATCCCGCGGTGGTATCGGGCGGACAGTCAAAAGCAGTCCCAGACACGAAGAGTGATTCGCTGTTGAGTGGTAATGGCGTTTGGCTGGGCTTTTTTATATTGATGGCTGTTGCGACCGCGGTCTATCTACGCAGGCGCAGGGCCATGGTAGGCAATGACAATAGCGAGATCGTGACAAACCTTGCAGGCTCCCCGTATCTTGATAAGCCTTCGCGGGATCTGCAGGTGGTGCCGACTCGATCCGAGAACGATGCTAAACGTGCGAACCCTGACGTCGTGGACCGCGTGGCAGGGGATTCACTGGCAACCCCTGCGACAGATCCGTCTTTGTCAGATGCGGTTGCCGAAGCCGACGTTTACATTGCCTTCGGTAGGCATGAGAGCGCTCTTAACACCCTAGAAGCCGCATCTGCTGTTGATCCCTCTAACCCGACAGTCCTGCTTAAAATGGTAGAGATTTATGTGAGTCTGGATCGTATCGCTGAGGCGCAAGGTTTGCTGCCCGCGCTAGAGCGAACGGGCGATCGTGAAGCATTGTCTCGTGCCGAAAGTTGCCTTGCTGAGGTGTCCAACTCCATTGAGGTTGATTCCTCCTTCCAGTCACTTTCAGTAGCGGGCGAGGCAGTAGCGGGCGAGGCAGTAGCGGGCGAGGCAGTAGCCGACGAGGCAGTGACGGACGAACTTTCACTATCGGTTGAGCCTAATGAAATCGACATTTCCTTGGATCTTGAGTTTCAGGAGGCGGCCAATCCCGTGATGGATGACAGCGTATCAGAGATGTCAGCGTCTGATTCTGAGTCCGACGAAGATTCCTCCGCAACGGCATTGGATCTCGCTCGTGCGTATCTCGACATGGGCGACAAAGCGGGGGCCAAAGAACTCCTTGAGACGGCGATTTCGTCGGGAGATGCAGATCAAGCCGAGATTGCGAGGCAGCTGCTTAAATCGATCGAGTAACGGTTATGTGGTTTTCTGAGGAGCCCCTTGAATCGGGTACCCGTATTGCTTTGCGTGTTGAATACCATGGCGGCGCATTCAACGGTTGGCAGGCGCAGACCAAGCTGGATGTCCCGACAATTCAGGAGTCGCTTGAGGCGGCGCTCTCTAAGATTGCTAATACTCCCGTTAAGACTTCGTGTGCGGGAAGGACAGATGCCGGTGTGCACGCCTCGGGACAGATAGTACATTTTGATGATCCTGTGGGACGAAGTCTGAAAACATGGGTGTTAGGCACCAATAGGGAGACACCGACGGCCATTTCTGTTCATTGGGCTGGGGCCGTTACGCCAGATTTTCATGCTCGTTTTAGTGCGCTTTCGCGACGCTATCGCTATATCATTTGCAACACGGTGACCAGACCCGCGCAGTTAAGCGGACTCGTTACACACTATAAACGGCCTCTAGACGCTATGTTGATGCACGAAGTTGCTCAAACGCTTATAGGTGAAAATGATTTCAGCGCGTTTCGAGCTGCCAGCTGCCAGTCGTCTACCCCATGGCGGAATATGATGTCGCTGTCTGTTCAGCGGAACAACGATTTTGTGTGGATCGACTTGGAGGCAAATGCTTTCTTGCATCACATGGTTCGGAATATTGTTGGAAGCCTCTTGCTGGTAGGCGCAGGGTTGCGCGATCGTGCTTGGTTTTCCTCGATTTTTAGGGAGGGTGATCGCACGAGGGCAGGCGATACGGCACCGGGTAGTGGTCTGTATCTAACGGGCGTGAATTACCCTGAGGCATTTGGGGTTCCGGTACCAGAGAACGCGCCCGCCCTCATGTCGCTCACTCTTTGATACACTCGCCGGCTTTACAAGGGGCGACAAGCGTGCAAGTTAAGATTTGTGGAATCACGAACGTTGAGGATGCTGTCGTTGCTACGGATTGTGGTGCGGATGCGATAGGTCTCATTTTCTACGCGGGTAGCAAACGCTTCATAGAACCCCGAGCAGCGGCAAAGATCATTGATAGTGTGCCGCCTTATACCTCGGTAGTCGGCTTATTCGTCGATGCGAATGAATCGCAGATCACTGAGGTCCTGCGCTGTTGTCCGTTGTCGCAGTTGCAATTTCATGGGAGCGAGTCACCGATGTTTTGTGTTGGGTTTGATAGACCTTACGTGAAGAGTGTGCCGGTTTCAGACGCTTCCGAGATGGCGTTGGTGGTGGCGGCACACACCTCGGCACGCGGTTATTTGTTTGACACGCAAGTTCCGGGACAGCACGGTGGAACGGGAAAGTCCTTCGATTGGAGGCTCATGCCTGAAAAAAATATTGGACATCGTGTATTAGCGGGTGGGTTAGACGCGGAAAATGTGTCAGAAGCCATTAGAATAGCCGCACCGGACGCGGTAGATGTTAGCAGCGGGGTGGAACTGGAACCCGGCGTTAAAGATCACGACAAACTTGACCGATTTATTACGGCCGCGAAACGAACCTTAGAGGCAGCAAGCGAATGACCATAGATATTAACCCTGACCTATACGCTCAGGTTCCTGACGAGCACGGACGTTTTGGTGTGTACGGCGGCAAGTTCGTTGCTGAAACGTTGATGTCAGCACTCGCCGAACTTGAAGCACTGTATGTTTCGTTAAAAGACGATCCCAGCTTCTTACGTGAGTTTGACTCTGATTTAGCGCATTACGTCGGCAGACCCTCACCGCTGTACGAGGCGGCTAGGTGGTCGGACATGATTGGGGGTGGGCGCATTTATCTTAAGCGTGAAGACCTGAATCACACCGGTGCCCACAAGGTGAACAATACAATTGGGCAGGCCCTGTTAGCGAAGCACATGGGCAAGAAGCGTGTCATTGCGGAAACCGGTGCGGGACAACACGGTGTGGCAAGTGCCACGGTTGCTGCGCGATTGGGCTTGGAGTGTCACGTCTTTATGGGCGAGGAAGATGTCCGTCGGCAGGCGCTGAATGTGTATCGCATGAAATTGCTTGGCGCCACAGTGGTGCCTGTTACGTCGGGGTCAAAGACTCTTAAAGATGCCATGAACGAAGCCCTACGCGATTGGGTAACCAACGTTGACGATACTTTCTACATCATCGGCACGGTGGCGGGGCCCCACCCGTATCCCATGCTGGTCCGTGACTTCCAAAGTGTTATCGGCCGCGAGGCGCGAGCTCAGTCTCTGGCTATGACAGGCAAACTGCCTGATGCACTCGTAGCCTGTGTCGGGGGTGGTTCAAACGCAATTGGTTTATTCCATCCCTTCCTCTCTGACCACGATGTGGCTATGTATGGCGTTGAGGCCGGCGGTAAAGGGGTCAGTACGGGTGAACATGCGGCTCCATTAAGCGCAGGCATACCGGGCGTTTTACACGGCAATCGCACTTATCTCATGCAGGACGATAACGGCCAAATTATGCACACCCACTCCGTCTCCGCGGGCCTTGATTACCCTGGTGTGGGGCCAGAGCATGCTTGGTTAAAAGACATTGGCCGAGTTAACTATGTCGATGCGACGGATACAGAGGCGCTTGCGGCGTTTCACAGAGTCACGCGCGTTGAAGGAATCATGCCTGCTTTAGAGACCGCACACGCACTCGCGTATGCAGAGAAGCTGGCAGCAACGATGACTCCGGAGCAGCACATCATCGTCAATCTTTCGGGTCGTGGTGATAAAGATATTCTGACGGTCGCAGAAATCGACGGTATTGAATTGGGAGCAAATTAATGTCTCGGTTAGGTCCGCTCTTCGAGCAGTTGAAAAGCGAAGGACGTCGTGCGGTGATCCCTTATTTAGTGGCAGGTGATCCCAATGAGGACTTGACCGTTCCTTTGATGCACTCGCTGGTGGATGCGGGTGCAGATATTATCGAGGTGGGGGTACCTTTCTCCGATCCGATGTCGGAAGGACCCACAATACAAAAGGGGCATGAACGTGCGCTTGAGGGGGGCACAAGTCTAAAGTCCACCCTTGCACTCGTAGAGGAGTTCAGGCGCTCCAATACCACAACGCCACTTGTACTCATGGGGTATGCCAATCCGCTGGAGCGTCAAGGCTACTCTTATGTCGCTGATGCCTGTGCTGACGCGGGAATCGACGGGTTAATCACTGTCGATCTGCCACCGGAGGAGGTTTCAGCGATGAATGTCGAGCTTCAGCGCCGCGAGCTCGATAATATCTTTTTGATCTCTCCCACGACGAGCGATGAGCGGGTTGTGACCATCACTGAGCAGGCAAGTGGATTTATTTACTATGTGGCGCTGAAGGGCGTTACTGGGGCAGGGCATCTCGACACCGCTGCGGTCGAGGCGCACTTATCGCTCATTCGTAACCACACAGACCTACCTGTGGCTGTTGGTTTCGGCATCAAAGATGCAGAAACAGCAAAAATCGTTGCAGGCTGTGCAGATGCTGTGGTCGTCGGCAGTGCGCTTGTAGACCGTGTCGCTGCTGATTACGCGTCCAATGGTGACACTGCGACAGCACTTGATACGGCGAATTCATTGATCTCAACCATAAGGGCCGGCGTAAATTTGGCAACTTCCAAATAAAACAGTCAACAACGTATACTGCTTGAAGCGACGAGCAGGGGGTCAAAATGAGTTGGATCGATAAGATTATTCCTTCCGGGGTCAGGAAGACTGATGCAGAGCGTCGCGCAAATGTGCCAGAGGGATTGTGGCGTAAATGCGTTAAGTGTGATTCGGTGTTGTATCGACCAGACCTTGAGCGCAACGCAGAGGTGTGTCCTAAGTGTGATCACCACATGCGAATCAGCGCTAGGCGTCGCTTAGACTTGTTCCTCGACGAGTCAGGCCGAAACGAGCTTTTTCCCGAGCTCGAAACCATTGATCGATTAAAGTTCAAGGACAAAAAACGCTATAAAGACAGACTCTCGAGCGCTCAAAAAAGCACGGGTGAGAAAGATGCGATCATTGCCTATCGAGGAACCTTACATGGCCTTGACGTTGTCGCAGTTGCCTTTGAATTTAATTTTCACGGTGGCTCAATGGGTTATGCGGTGGGTGAGAAATTCACGCGTGCCGCAGGTGTAGCATTAGAGAACGGTATACCACTGGTGTGCTTCGCCGCGTCCGGTGGTGCTCGGATGCAGGAGGCACTTATTTCACTCATGCAAATGGCGAAGACGTCTGCAGTGATTGAGCGCTTGAAGGCTGAAGGCGTTCCCTACGTGTCAGTCATGACCGACCCCATATACGGTGGTGTATCCGCCTCCCTCGCCTTATTGGGCGATATCAACGTGGCGGAGCCAGATGCTCGTGCAGGTTTCGCCGGCCCCAACATTATTGAGCAGACTATTCGTCAGAAATTGCCACGGGGTTTTCAGCGAAGCGAATTTCTCCTTGAGCATGGCGCCATTGATATGATTATTCCCCGCGCTGAGATGAGAGATACGCTGGCGCGTGTATTATCCAAGTTCACCAACAAACAGTTGGCTTCCTAAGCCGTCAGCGGCATTAAGGTGGTGCGGAAATCACTGGATGCCTGGCTTTCTGATCTCGAGGGTCTTCATCCGTCAGCCATAGATTTGGGCCTTGCCCGCTGCGCAGAGGTAGCGCGATGTCTCGACCTACTAGCGCCCAATAGCATTACGATCACTGTGGCAGGGACCAATGGCAAGGGCAGTACGGTTGCCGTCATGGAAGCTCTGCTGTGTGAGCAGGGTATTTCCTGTGGTGCATTTACTTCCCCACATCTCATCCGATATAACGAACGCATCCGTGTTAACGGCAAAAGTATCGACGACGATACAATTATTGATGCGTTTGAGGCGATAGAGGCAGTCCGTGGCGACGTTACGCTCACGTATTTTGAATTTGGGACACTGGCTGCATTGTGGGTCTTTCGGGAAC
The DNA here is from genome assembly GCA_965660865.1 of Luminiphilus sp. Taxonomy (GTDB): domain Bacteria; phylum Pseudomonadota; class Gammaproteobacteria; order Pseudomonadales; family Halieaceae; genus Luminiphilus. The sequence continues at coordinate 88,627 of CBFIBL010000027.1, read as the reverse complement.
TCAATGTGTCCCACCAGCTGCTTGAAGTTGGACTGGGCGGGCGACTTGACGCCGTTAATATTATCGATGCCGATATCTCGGTAATTACTGCTATCGGGTTAGATCATCAGGAGTGGCTAGGGCCAGATCTGGACACGATCGCAGTTGAAAAATGCGGTATTGCAAGAGCGGGAAGGCCCTGCGTTATTGCAGATAAGAATGCGCCTCGCGCAGTGAGGGCGGCGATACAGAAAATCGGCGCCGAGCCTCTTCAATCCGGGGTGGATTATGAATTTACCGAGGCGAAATTTTGGGTTGATAGGGCCAATCCGATACCTTGGCAGCTACCCTCCGAGATCATATCGCTAAATGCTGCCGCAGCGGTGGCGGCTTTGCTGCAGGCGGGCATTCGTGTAGATGAAAGCGGATTTTCAAAAGCCACTCAAGCATTACAACTTCGGGGCAGACGCGAGCATATGCGCATCGGTGATGTGAGTGCTGTATTAGACGTAGCGCATAACGTGGATGCCGCTGTCGAACTCCACCGTTTTATTGCCGAGCTACCACCTGTGAATGAGACGATTGCGGTCTTTGCGGTCATGTCGGATAAAAATTCACGTGATATGATTGCTGCCCTTGAATCCGATATTGATTTTTGGTGTCTACCCCGAGGAATTGGTGGTGAACGGGGTGAAAAAGCGGAGAAACTCGCAGAGCACTTGGGCGGCAACAGCGCAATGTTTCAAGATTTCGAGGAGGCGCTCCAAATGGCTTTAGGGCGTCTTCGGGGCAAGGGCCGAATCATCATATTCGGCTCATTTTTTACTGTTGCCGAGGGGCTCCGATCATTGCAAACATCTCAGGCTCTTGAAATAGGTGAGTTGAGTGATTAAACAACGGTTTGTTGGCTTTCTCGTGCTCGGAGCGCTTGCCATTATATTTTGGCCAATCGTGTTTGGGACGGCTGAGCCCGAGGATGATCTGATGTTGCCCGTCATTGAAATGCCAGATCGGCCGTCTGTAACTGTGCAGAAAAGCACAGAACCTGTTTTAGAGCGAGTTGATAGATCGCGATTACCCACGCTTCCTGAAGTTGAGTCGGCTGATAAGCTAGGTGATGTGGATGTCGCAAAGCCCCGGGGTCAACTCGTTGCGGCAGATACAGAACCGTCGAATCAAATGTCTGCGCGCCAAAGGGCGGAGTTCGATGCTCAGGGACTCCCACTAAGTTGGGAGCTTCAGGTAGCGACCTTCAGTGAGATATCCCGCGCCGATGATACCGCGATGCTACTTCGTGAAAAGGGATACAAAGCCTACGTCGCGCCAGTCATAATAGACGGGAGGAAGTTGTTCAGAGTGCGGATAGGTCCCAACATTCAGCGGCAACGGCTGCTTGAGATACAAGCTGATATTGATGCTTATTTTGGTGTCGAGTCGCGAATCGTGAAATTCGAGGTTTGAGCGGAAGTGGAGAGCGCGTTGACAGATTTAGTATCCGGGTTTAACGCTTTCGATTGGGTGGTTGTACTGATAGTAACGACGTCGACGTTGTATGGTCTGACGCGCGGTTTTGCTAAGGAAGTGACCTCTTTTCTCGGGTGGATAGGGGCCTTTGTGCTCGCAAATATTTTTGCGCTGGATGTGTCGGTTTCCCTAAACGACCTTATTGACGACCGTTCGATTCGGTATATCGTCGCATGGAGCACCGTTTTTATTGCTGTTCTGTTTTTTGTCTCTGGCGTGGGCCGCTTTTTATCAAACGTATTCAGTCAGTCAGGTCTAAATTTTGGCAATCGTCTGTTGGGTGGGGGGTTTGGTGCGGCCCGAGGTGTCGTTATTGCGGCTGCACTCACATTGATATGCAAAGCCTTAATCCCTCAGTCGGAGGCAACATTTTTAGATGAGTCTGAATTGAGTAACAATCTTGATGTGGTCGCTGATTGGTTGGCTGATAACATTGATGATGTATTGAATAACGATGTGTCGGATTTAGTTGACGACGCAATTGATCAAAGCGGCATGCTTTAGGAGCAACGTACATGTGTGGTGTTGTCGGAATTTCATCGGACGAGAGCGTTGCAGCTGATATTTATGATGCATTGACGATGCTGCAGCATCGAGGCCAGGATGCGGCGGGCATCATGACTTGTCATCGTGGGCAGTTCCTGCAGCGAAAAGGAGAGGGCTTGGTGCGCGACGTATTTCAGGCGTCGCATATGCAGCAGTTGGCCGGTAACTTTGGGTTAGGGCATACACGCTATCCCACCCAGGGCAGTTCCGGCTCTGCACTGGCGCAGCCATTTTATGTTAACTCGCCCTATGGAATTGCCCTAGCACACAATGGGAATTTGACGAATTCAGCAGCCTTGTCAGACGAGCTTTATCAGACGGATTTACGTCATTTAAATACAGATAGCGATTCGGAGGTCTTACTAAACGTTTTCGCCCACGAGCTCCAGCGACAAGGGAAGTTAAATCCTGAGGCCGATGATGTCTTCAAAGCTATCTCGGCACTTCATAGGCGGTGCGAGGGCGGCTATGCGGCCATTGCAATGATTGCAAATGTCGGTCTGGTGGCGTTTCGCGATCCCAATGGCATCCGACCTCTGGTCGTAGGCGTCAAAGCAAAAGGGGAGCGTAAAAGCTACATGGTGGCTTCCGAGAGCGTTGCGCTCGATGTACTGGGGTACCGAATGGTTGGCGATGTTGACCCGGGGGAAGCCCTGTTTATCGATGCATCTGGCCAGCTTACACGTAAGCAGTGTGCCGCTAATCCAAAGCTTAGGCCCTGTATCTTTGAGCACGTCTACTTTGCGCGCCCCGATTCGCTGATGGACGGTATTTCTGTCTACAAAACTCGTATGCGTCAGGGTGAGCGCTTGGCGAGCAAGATTATGCGGGAGCGACCAAATCACGACATTGATGTTGTTATCCCCATTCCTGATACGAGTCGTGTTGCCGGGCAGGCACTCGCAAGTGAGCTAGGTGTTAAGTTTCGCGAGGGTTTTATGAAGAATCGCTACATTGGGCGAACCTTTATCATGCCTGGGCAAACTCAGCGCAAAAAGTCTGTACGTCAAAAACTGAATCCAGTACCGCTTGAGTTTGAGGGTAAAACTGTCCTGCTGGTTGACGACTCGATTGTTCGTGGCACAACCTGCCAACAGATTATCCAGATGGCGCGCGATTCCGGTGCTAAGCAGGTTTACTTTGCATCAGCAGCACCCCCTGTCCGGTATCCCAATGTCTATGGCATCGATATGCCTTCGGCTTCTGAGTTGGTGGCTCATGAGAAAACAATTGATGAGATAAGCGAGCATATTGGCGCTGATTGGCTTATTTATCAGGATATAGATGATTTAATCGAATGCTCAAGAGAGGGAAACTCCCTTGTTGATGGTTTCGAATTATCGGTGTTTGATGGTCAATACCAAACGGGTGTCATCGATGATGCGTACCTAATAGGTCTCAGCGATGCGAGGTCTGATGACTCGGTTGACCGAGCCGATGGCGCCCTAGTGGGCCTTCACAATCGGAGTTAATGCATTGCCTGACTCACCCTTATCTGTGGCCGAATTCGAAACCCTCGCTATCCGAGAAGGAATCACCACGGGATTGGAGCAGGAACATTCCGATCCAATCTATGCAACCTCGAGTTTCGTCTTTGAATCGGCAGAGCAGGCGGCGGCTACATTTTCTGGTGACCGAGATGGCAACACGTACTCGAGATTTTCAAATCCGACGGTATCAGTATTTGAGAAACGCCTAGCAGCACTGGAAGGGGGCGAAGATTGCGTCGCCACGAGTTCCGGGATGAGCGCCATTTTGACCCTTTGTCTCAGTGTGCTGCAGACAGGTGACCACGTGATCTGCTCTAGAAATGTATTTGGTAGCACGGTCAGTTTATTTAATAACTTGCTAACAAAGCTGGGTATCGGCGTTTCCTTTGTCCCACTCCGAGATCTTGGTGAGTGGCGCTCCGCTGTAACACCCAACACCAAGCTGTTTTTCTGTGAGACACCGTCTAATCCAATATGCGAAGTGGGCAATATCCCAGCTATTGCCAGTATTGCACATAGCGCCGGTGCGTTATTGGCCGTCGACAACTGTTTTTGTACACCCGCCCTTCAAAAGCCGCTCGAGTTGGGCGCTGATGTAGTCATGCATTCAGCGACAAAATATTTAGATGGGCAAGGTAGGGTGCTCGGTGGTGCTTTGGTGGGTAAATCCGAGCTCATGTCAGAAATTCGAGCTTTGGTTCGCGTCTGTGGACCCTCCATGAGCCCCTTTAATGCGTGGGTGTTCAGTAAAGGACTCGAGACCTTGCAGCTGCGGATGGATGCTCATAGCGCGCGTGCGATGACGTTAGCAAATTGGCTTGTGTCTCAGCCGAAAGTGTCAAAGGTGAATTACTGCGGACTTGAAACGCACCCCGATTACGAGTTGGCGAAGATGCAGCAATCAGCGTTTGGCGGGGTTTTATCTTTCGAAGTTTCCGGTGGTCGAGCGGAGGCGTGGTCATTTATAAACAAGACGCGTCTAATGTCTCTGACGGCAAATTTAGGCGATGTGAAAACAACGATTTGTCATCCGGCCTCGACGACCCACGGTCGCTTATCTGATGAGCAAAAACGCGACTCTGGCATCACGGAATCTCTGATACGTATTGCAGTTGGCCTTGAAGACATTACTGACATCATCAAAGACTGCGAACGCGGGTTTGCCGCGTTATAAAACTATGGATGATCAACGATCCCAAGCCCCGGACCGCTATTAAAATCGAGTAGGTGATGCGATCGTAAAACATAGACTGCTGATATAAAAAAAGCCCCGCATGGGGCTTTTTATTGTGTCCCGATCTATCACTGACGCTACGCTACGCTACCTCCTCGATCAGCGTTGCCGCAATTTTCTGACCGTCTTCAGCTAAGGCTTGGAAACTCTGGATCTCGTTGAAATTCATGTAGCGATAGATCTCAGCGGACATAGAATTCAAGTCATCCGCATAGGCCATATATTCTTCAGGTGTTGGCAGCCGGCCAAGGATGGCACCCACTGCCGCAAGTTCCGCCGAGGTGAGATAGACGTTCGCGCCTTCTCCCAGTCGATTGGGGAAGTTTCGGGTTGATGTTGATAAAACGGTAGATTTAGGGGCGACTCGTGCTTGGTTTCCCATACACAGCGAGCAGCCTGGCATCTCAGTGCGCGCTCCGGCCCGGCCGAAGATCGCATAGTAACCTTCTTCCATCAGCTGATATTCATCCATTCGCGTTGGTGGGCAGATCCACATGCGTGCAGCAACCCCACCAGTGTGCTGGTCTAACAACTTACCGGTTGCACGGAAATGACCAATGTTTGTCATGCAGCTGCCGATGAATACTTCGTTAACTGCATCGCCTGCAACTTGGCTAAGAAGACGAGCATCGTCTGGATCATTTGGTGCACAAACGACGGGTTCCGTGACCTGCGTAAGATCTATTTCTATAACGGCCGCGTACTCAGCGTCTTTGTCCGCCTCTAAAAGCTCAGGGTTCTCTAGCCACTTCTCCATGTTTCGGACGCGGCGCTCTAAGGTTCGGGGATCACCGTAGCCTTCCGCAATCATTGAGCGCAGCAGCACGACGTTAGACTTGAGGTAACTGCCGATGGTGTCCTCTGACAATTTAATGGTACATCCTGCAGCAGAGCGCTCCGCAGAGGCGTCTGAGAGTTCGAAAGCTTGCTCAACTGTGAGGTCTTCAAGTCCTTCAATTTCAAGGATTCGCCCCGAGAAGATGTTCTTCTTGCCTTTCTTTTCTACTGTCAGCAGGCCTTCTTGAATCGCGTAGTAGGGTATGGCGTGAACAAGATCGCGAAGGGTGATACCAGGCTGCATCTCACCCTTGAAGCGAACCAATACTGATTCTGGCATATCGAGCGGCATGACGCCGGTCGCAGCGGCAAAGGCTACGAGTCCCGAACCTGCTGGGAATGAAATACCCAGAGGGAATCGGGTGTGGGAATCACCGCCAGTGCCCACAGTGTCGGGTAATAGCATGCGGTTCAGCCAGCTGTGAATGATGCCATCGCCGGGTCGTAAGGACACACCGCCACGATTGCGGATGAAGTCAGGAAGTGAGTGCTGAGTGTCGATGTCTACCGGCTTTGGGTACGCTGCGGTATGGCAAAATGATTGCATTGTGAGATCAGCAGAGAAGCCAAGACAGGCCAAGTCCTGCAGCTCATCACGGGTCATTGGCCCGGTAGTATCTTGTGATCCTACGGTTGTCATCTTGGGCTCGCAGTAAGTGCCGGGACGAACACCCTCGACACCACAGGCACGCCCCACCATCTTCTGTGCAAGCGTAAAGCCCGTATTAGTTGCCTCCGGCATGTCTGGCTTACGGAATAGGGTGCTCTCGTCTAAGCCAAGGGCTTCGCGTGCCTTCGCGGTCAAGCCGCGTCCGATAATCAGATTGATACGGCCCCCCGCTCGGACCTCATCGAGCAGGACATCAGAACGAATCTCGAACTCTGAGATAACGTCGCCAGCTTCGTTGAGCACCCGGCCGTCGTAGACTCGGATGTCGATGATGTCACCCATACCCATTTTTTCGACGGGCGCTTCAAAAACGAGCGCACCGGCATCTTCCATTGTGTTGTAGAAGATAGGTGCAATTTTGCCGCCGATGCAGACACCGCCCATTTGCTTATTCGGTACACCTTTGACGGGTTGACCGAAATACCACAGCACGCTGTTTGCCGCTGACTTACGTGAAGAGCCTGTCCCGACAACATCACCAACAAAGGCAACGGGCAATCCAGTGGCTTTTACGGCTTCAATTTGCGCCATTGGGCCTACCGCTCCGTGTTCTTCTGGCTCAAGCCCATCGCGAGTCATCTTGTACATGGCGCGCGCATGCAGAGGGATATCAGGGCGCGACCAAGCATCGGGAGCGGGAGATAGGTCGTCAGTATTGGTCTCTCCGGTGACTTTAAACACCACCATCTTAAGAGACTCTGGAACTTCATCACGCTTTGTAAACCATTCTGCGTCAGCCCACGATTGCATGACCGATTGCGCGTTTGCATTGCCTTCTTTCGCCAGCGCTGCAACGTCATAGAAAGCGTCAAACATTAGGAGTGTGTGCTTGAGTTCGGCAGCTGCTTGCTCACCTAGCTCATCATCGCTCAATAATTTTACAAGCGTTTCGATGTTATAGCCGCCATGCATATCACCTAGAAGATCAACTGCAGCGGTTTTGTCTATGAGGGGGCATGTGATATTGCCAAGAGCCACATCCGACAAGAACGCAGCCTTAACGTAAGCGGCCTCGTCAACGCCGGGCGGGACGCGGTTTGAGATAAGCTCAAGCAGGTACGATTCCTCACCAGTTGGCGGTGCCTTCAATAGCTCTACAAGGTCTGCCACCTGCTGTGGTGACAGTGGTTTCGGTGGGATGTTTATAGCAGCCCGTTCGGCTACGTGTTCGCGATAAGCTTCAAGCACAGATGAGTCCTCTTCCCCAGATTTATTCCAGCGCTCGCAGAGTGGGGCGCCTTGATATTGTTCAGACGGATTATAGCTTGTGACCAGTTGTGTCGACAGTGATTCGATCAATTCTGTGCATTCACACTGTGTTTATCCTAGACTTTCGCGCTATGTCATACGGTCGCTCACAAACTATTCAACTCAAGCCGATAAAAACCCCCTGCATAGGTGTTTGTTCGACGGGTATCGGAGACAGCGTCTGCCGAGGTTGCAAACGTTTTAGCCATGAAGTTATTCACTGGAATGGTTACACGCAGGACGAGAAGCGATTTGTTGATAAGCGTTTATCGGGTTTCCTCTCTCAGGCCTGCGCACACAAGTGTACGGTTACGGATCACAACTTACTTAAATGGCAGCTAGATACCCAGTTGGTGCGATACAACGATGAACATGATGAGTATTGCTGGTTATTTCAGTTGCTGAAGGCGGGTGCCAGCCAAATTAAGGATCCAAGTAAATATGGATTTCGCATTCATACCGACTGGAGGGATCTGACGTTAGTGGAATTAAGAGATAAGATTGACGAAGACTTCTGGATTCTCTCAACAGCACACTACGACCGATATCTCGCCACACCCGACCTGTTTGAATGAGCTGACTCTCAAAAATACTCACCATAGATACTCGCCAAAGATGCCTACACAAGATGCCCGCTGCTGTTGATTTAACACCCGTCTATGACTTTCTCCCTTGTCGGACGCCAGAGTCTTGGTTGACGGCTGCCATGGAGTCTCTGCCGCTATTAATGATCGATCATGCAAATTGTGAGAAGAAGGCCGCGGCAACCGCGATGAGTCTGATGCATCGTTACACCGGCAACACTGCACTGCTTAACAAAATGTCGCGACTTGCCCGCGAAGAGCTCCGTCACTTTGAGCAGGTGCTCAAATTAATGACTCGTAGGGGTGTTGCTTATGAGTCAGTAACGGCTTCTCGTTATGCCCAGGGCCTCAGAGAGAAGGTGCGCAAGAAAGACCCATGTAAGCTTGTAGATACGCTTATTGTGGGAGCGCTCATCGAGGCGCGTTCATGCGAGCGCTTTGCGGCGCTGGCGCCACACGTTGATGCCGAGTTAGGCGAGTTTTACGTCTCGCTTTTGAAGAGCGAGTCTCGTCATTTTATGGATTACATCACGTTGGCGAAAACGCTCGAAAACCCCGAAGTGGTGTCAGAGAGGTTGGTCGTATTTAGCAGTATTGAGCGAGATTTGATAGAGAGTCCGGATACGGAAATACGGTTCCACAGCGGCGTGCCTCAATGACAAGAGAGAGCGTAGCGCCAACATAAGCGGCGTTTTGCTAGGGGGTTAAAGGAAGATGTACTGCAATGCTATGACGTCATGTCTTGTGAAGAGCGCGATGCCTGGACTATAGCTGAGCTGTAGGTGCCGCAGGTGAGCACTACAATTTGAACTCCACGAGTTCGAGTTTTTCATCGTGCTCCAGCAAATACCACCCCGTGCTGTTCCAATCGCCAAGGACAATGCGCTCGGCATTTGCCAAAGTGTGCCTACGGGGACGGTGAGTGTGGCCGTGAATGATACGCGCTACGTGGTGCTCGTTAACCGCTTGTGTCACCGCATCCTGATTGACGTCCATAATGTCTTCGGCTTTATTACTTGCGGCTTCTTTACTCATCGCGCGTAATTGCTTCGCTAATTCTCGGCGTTCTGCCAACGGCTTGGCCAGCATTTCCGCTTGCCAATCGGCGTTGTGGGCAAGTGAGCGAAAAGCCATGTAGTCGACATCGTCTGTACAGAGAAGATCTCCGTGCATAAGGAGAGCGGACTCGCCGGCCACCTCAATGGCGACAGTATCGCCGAGCAATGCTGCGCCAAACTGATTGAGATAGGCTTCCCCTACGAGAAAGTCGCGGTTACCCCGGATGAAATGAATCGCGGTACCTCGGTCTGCAAGCCTTTTCATTGAGGCTGCGAACCGGTGGGCTAACGCGCTGTCATCGTCATCACCGACCCAAGCCTCAAATATGTCCCCCAATAGAAAAAGTCGATCGACATCGCCTTTTTGCTCGAGAAATTCATAGAGACCCTGCTCAATTTTCGGTGTCGTCTCACTAAGATGGAGATCACTGATGAACAGGGAGGATGTCATCTCTAGTCAGCGAGTACAGTGATTGACTCGATCAGGATGGGATCTTTAGGAACATCTTGATGGCCTGCTACGCTTCCGGTGGGGACGACTCGAATTTTATCGAGAACATCTTCACCGTCGACAACTCGACCGAACACTGCGTAGCCCCAACCCTGCATATTTTCCCCGGTAAAGTTGAGGAAGTCGTTGTCTGAGACGTTGATAAAGAATTGCGCTGTTGCTGAATGTGGATCCATGGTGCGAGCCATCGCTATGGTGCCTCGATCATTTTTAAGGCCATTATTCGCCTCATTAGTGATCGGGTCACTCGTCGGCTTCTGACGCATATCGCCGTCAAAACCACCACCTTGCACCATGAAGTTATTGATGACACGATGAAAAATCGTTCCGTCATAATGACCCGATTCTGCATAGGCAACAAAGTTCGCAACTGTCGCAGGAGCTTTATTGCCATCGAGTTCTAGCGTCATGTCGCCAAGAATTGTTTTCATGAGTACGCGTGTCATCGCCATGTAAAATACCGCCGTGTATTGGGAAAGCGCATATCATACAGATAGCACGTTTGGCATTCGAGTAAATTACTACCAGCTTGTGGATGTTGCACGAAACTGACTTGTAAACAATCCCTTGCTAAACTCGCGCCCTCACAGCAAGGGCGGCCCATGGATACAGAACCTCGAAGCAATTTCCTCAGGACACAAATCCAAAAAGACCTGGACGGCGGTGTCGTCGAACGCGTGGTCACGAGGTTCCCGCCTGAGCCAAATGGGTTTTTACATATAGGCCACGCGAAGTCGATCACGGTTAATTTTGGGCTTGCCGAGCAATTTGGGGGTGTCTGCAACCTTCGCTTTGATGACACGAATCCGGAAAAAGAGAGCCAAGTGTTCATTGACGCTATTCAAGCCGATGTTCAGTGGCTGGGTTACCAGTGGGCTGGCAAGGTCCGCTACGCCTCAAGCTACTTCCAGCAATTCTACGAGTGGGCGCTTCATCTTATCGATGAGGGTAAGGCATACGTTTGCGATCTGAGCGCAGAGGAGGCTCGGGAATATCGGGGATCTCTGACGCAACCTGGAAAAAATAGTCCTTACAGGGATCGTTCAGTGAGCGAAAATCGGACGCTGTTCACGGCGATGAAAGCGGGAGAATTTGATGATGGGTCTCGAGTGCTCCGCGCCAAAATTGACATGGCATCGCCCAATATCAATCTTCGTGATCCAACGTTATATCGAATCCGGCGTGTTTCTCATCATCAGACTGCTGATGACTGGGTGATTTATCCAACTTACGATTTTGCTCATGGGCAAGAGGATGCGATCGAGGGGGTGTCACATTCTATTTGCACGCTCGAGTTTGAGGACCATAAACCGCTGTACGACTGGTTTATCGATAACTTGCCGGTCCCGTCGCGACCGCGACAATATGAATTTGCACGGTTGAATGTGAACTATACAGTCACAAGTAAACGAAAGCTCAAGCTACTAGTTGATTCAGGCGCGGTAAGCGGATGGGATGATCCCCGTATGCCAACAATCGCTGGAATGCGTCGGCGTGGCTATACACCAACCGCATTGCGCCATTTCTGCGAGGAGGTAGGTACGTCTCGCTCAGACGGGGTGGTCGATATCGCGATGCTCGAGAGTGCAGTGCGTAACGATTTAAACGTGAATGCGCCCAGAGCAATGGCCGTTCTGAACCCGCTTGCACTTGAGATCACAAACCTCCCGGAATCAGTGACCTTGATGGTGGCGAATCATCCCGCGGATGAGAGTCAGGGCAAGCGTGAAGTTTCGATGAGTCGCAATCTTTGGATCGATCGGGCGGATTTTAGGCAAGAGGCGAATAAGAAGTTTAAACGGCTAGTGTTGGGTAAGCGGGCTCGCTTGCGTGGGGGCTATGTGATTGAGGCCGAGCGTTGCGATGTTGATGCAGAGGGCGAGGTTACGAAGGTTTATGCCGCAATAGTGCCGCAGACCCTCGGAGAAGACCCTGACGATGGTGTAAAAGCGAAGGGAGTCATTCATTGGGTCGATGCCGAGACGGGCTGTACTGCCGAGATACGTAGCTACGATCGCCTGTTTAATGTGGAGGATCCATCGAACGTCGACAATATGCATGAAGTGATCAATCCAAGTTCGTTGGTGGTTACCGAGGCCATTGTTGAACAGTCACTTCAAGCAGTGGCTGTGGAAACCAGAATCCAGTTCGAACGCGAGGGCTATTTCGTTGCCGACCGCTACGATCACTCTCAAAAACGACCCGTTTTTAACAAAGTGATTGGCTTGCGCGATACGTGGGTGGGTAATGACTGAGTTACGGCTTACCAACAGCGCGGGGAGTCAAAAGAGCGTTTTCAAACCGGTAGATCCCGAGCACATCAAAATGTATGTCTGTGGGCCGACGGTTTATAACCTAGTGCACATAGGTAATGCCCGCCCAGTAGTGGTATTCGATACCCTATACCGGGTCCTCCAAGCGCTGTATCCCAAAGTAACTTATGCGCGGAATATCACAGACATCGACGATAAAATCATTGTCGCTGCGAGAGAGCGCAATATCGATATTACGGTGTTAACGCAGGAGTTCACCGAGAAATTCCGAATGGATATGGCTGCGCTCAATAATTTACCGCCTTCTACTGAGCCGCAGGCGACAAAGCACGTAGATGCAATGCTAGATCTCGCTAGTCGCTTAATTGAAAAGGGGCATGCTTACGAGTCTGACGGGCACGTACTCTTTGATGTGACGTCAATGGACGACTACGGCCTCCTGAGTGGTCGGCAGCTCGATGATATGTTGGCGGGTGCTCGGGTCGAAGTGGCGTCTTACAAGCGCCACCCCGGCGACTTTGTTCTGTGGAAGCCCTCGAGTGATGATGAGCCAGGCTGGGACAGTGATTACGGACGCGGGCGTCCCGGTTGGCACATAGAGTGCTCCGCAATGATTCACCAACACCTCGGGGATAACATCGATATTCATGGTGGTGGTCGAGATCTCATTTTCCCTCATCATGAAAACGAGCGCGCCCAAAGCTGTTGCGGTTACGGGGGAGGCTTCGTAGGCACATGGATGCATAACGCCTATGTCGACATGGACGGCGAAAAGATGTCCAAGTCGCTGGGTAACGTGAAGACCGTTCGCGAGCTGCTTGAACAATATCCTGGGGAGACACTGCGATTTGCATTGTTGTCGGCGCATTACCGATCACCACTGAATTTCTCTCGTGAGCTGCTGGACAGCGCGCAATCGACACTCGACAGTTTTTATCTCGCCTTGCGTAACGCGGGAGATGTGGCTTCTGCGGAGCCTTCAAGCACAGACTCACCGGTCTTCACGGCGCTCCTCGATGATTTGAATACGCCCGCTGCCATTGCCGAGCTGCATCAGCTAGCAAAAGCGCTCAATAAAGCCAGTGAGTCGGAGAAACCTGCGGCAAAAGCGGCTCTGATTGCAGGTGGCGCTGTATTAGGGATTTTGAGCGAGTCGCCCGAAGCATGGCTAGCGAAAGACGAGGAGGGTGGACTAACGTCTGGCGCCATCGACCAGCTATTGGTCGAGCGTGCGGAGGCCAAGTCAAATCGTAATTTTGCACGAGCGGACGCAATCAGAGACGAGCTTAAAGCCGCAGGCATCATTATTGAGGATAGCGCGTCTGGTGCGACATGGCGTCGCGCTTAAGGGGCGGTCCACCGTCTCCTAGCCAGCGCGCACGTTCTCTAGGAACGCGATGATAGTCTCGTTGACTTCTTGGGGTGCCTCTTCGGCGGTCCAGTGGCCTACGTCGCGTAGCTCTCGACTGATCAATAAGTTTTCGTAGTTTTTTTGCACATGCTCGAGGTATGGAATGCTGAGCGGAACAAACTTACTAACAGGATCAAACTCTCCCGTAATGAAGAACGCTGGCTGTTGGATTTTAGCGCCGTCCAAGTGGGCTAGTTCATACCAATCTATATTTTGAGCGCGGTATCGATTGTACGGCCCTCTCTTACCGCTCAGTTCGAACTGACTTACGAGGTAATCGAGATCTGATGGGGTAAACCACTCGGGGAAGGTATCAAAAAGCGTCATGCCATCGAGTAGCTTGGCATCAGCGGGCTTGGCTCCAGTAAAGCCACCTTGCTCGCTTTGGATTTGACACCGCATTCCACGAGCATCGATTGCGGTGTAAACAAGAAACAGGGATCTTGCCAGATCGGCCTCGAACTCCTCCTCAGCAACGCCCTCGTTGAGGAAGTAGAGCTGGTAAAAGAATTGATCCTTGTAAATTTCACGCCAGAGATCGAGGGTCGGAAGCGGGGGACGCGGTAAGTGCGGAACCGACAGGGATCCTGTCGCACACACTCGCTCTGGATAGAGCAGGGCGGTGGTTAGTGCGATGGGACCACCCCAGTCATGCCCAATCGTGATGAACTTGTCATGACCCAAGGCATCCGCAATGCCAACCACATCAGCTGCGAGCTCTCTGAGCGTATATGCCTCAACGGGGTGTGGCTTATCCGACTCCCCGTAACCACGCACATCATAAGCGACCGCCATGTAGCCGGCCTCAGCTATTGCGGGGATCTGGTGGCGCCAGCTGTACCAGCTTTCTGGCCAGCCGTGACAGAGGAGGACCAGTGGCCCATCACCCTGAATGGCCAAGCGATGATTAAGGCCGTTTGCGCTAACGACCTTGAATTCAATATCAGGCGACAAAGCGACTACGAAGCTGAATCATCAAGTTCGATCGGTTCAGCCCAACGCCTTCTCTCCGGACTCAACGGTTTGCATGATGAGTGTATTGATCGTCATTGGACCCACGCCGCCAGGGACGGGCGTGTAGGCTGACGCGCGGTCAACGAGAGGCCCTAGTTCTATATCGCCAACACCGCCGGGGTGGTAGCCCGCATCGACAACAACAGCGCTGTCTTTTATCCAATCGGCACGGATGAATTCGGGACGGCCAACAGCACCGACTATGACATCAGCTTGTCGAATATGAGACTCGAGGTCTTGTGTCCGTGAATGACAGATAGTCACTGTCGCATTGGCTTGGAGCATCATCATTGCCATGGGCTTCCCTAAGATGGGACTGCGCCCAACGACAACAGCGTGTTTTCCCGACAGCTCAATTTCATAGTGGGCAAGCAATCGCATAATGCCCTGAGGGGTGGCACAGCCGTAAGCTGGCTCACCCATGCTCATACGGCCAAACCCTACACAAGTGACACCATCGACATCTTTTTCTAGCGCGATCATGTCAAAGGCTGCCCGTTCGTCGATGTGAGAGGGAACAGGGTGCTGTAACAGGATGCCATGCACGTCAGGATTAGCGTTGAGTTGTTCAATCTCGCACAGCAAATCGTTTGTCTTGGTGGAGGCGGGGAGCTCAATGGCGAGCGATTCCATACCAATACGTTTGCACGCATTGGCTTTCATTTTGACGTAGGTGGCTGATGCTGGATCGTCGCCAACCAAAATGGTCGCGAGAACGGGTGTTCGATTGCCCGTTTTTGCCTTGAGTGCCGAAACACGTTCTGTGAGGTTGGCCTCAGTTAGTTGCGCTACATGTTTTCCGTCCAGAAGCGTGGCTGGCATAAAAATTCCCCCAAGTTGTATGGCGCAATTCTTCCAGAATTCAAATGTCAGCGAAAGTCGATTTCTGCAATTGACCCGATGGCTCGAAACCTTGTAGACTCGCCGCCCGCGAGGTGTTGATCACCTCCCGTTTTTCGGGGTGTAGCGCAGTCTGGTAGCGCGCCTGCTTTGGGAGCAGGATGTCGGGGGTTCGAATCCCTCCTCCCCGACCACTTTTTTCGGCCACATTGCCACGGTCGAAGCCTTGGGTAACCGCCCATTCAGTGGTGGCTGTAGCTCACCAGGTAGAGCACCGGATTGTGGCTCCGGAGGTAGTGGGTTCGAGACCCATCAGCCACCCCATTTTCTTGTTAGCGTTCTGGTTGCGCCTTCAAATGGCGAGTCGAGGCGGCGCTGTTTCATACATCGGACGGTTATCGACTGACAGCCACCTTTACTGGGCGTTTTGCGCCTTTGCCGTAGAGATTGACCTTCAGGCTCGAAATGGCGTGAACGAGGATGATCGGCTCGATCTTCTGCTTACCGGTCCAGTAAATATTCGGGAAGCGATCTAATATCCGCTCGTAGGCCATATTAAGTTGCATTTGGGCAATACGATTGCCAAGGCAGCGATGTACGCCGTGTCCAAACGCCACGTGCTTCTCAACGTTATCACGTGTCATGTCGAAGACGTCGGGGTTAGGGAAAACCGCAGGATCTCGATTTGCAGCGCCGTACCACATGATTACCTTTTCATCCTCGGCAATCTTCTGCCCCGCAATCTCAGTGTCTTGTGTTGCTGTCCGGCGCATATGCATGACGGGGGAGGTCATCCGAAGCGCTTCATGCGACATCCGCTCGATGAGTGATTTATCGTCAATCACCATTTGTCGCTGATCTTGAAACTCCGTGAGCAGGCGGATGGTCCCTGACAGTGAGTTTCGGGTCGTGTCATTGCCTGCAAAAATAATGAGCAGCCACGAGCCATCGAGGTAG
Source organism: Luminiphilus sp. (assembly GCA_965660865.1). Lineage (GTDB taxonomy): Bacteria > Pseudomonadota > Gammaproteobacteria > Pseudomonadales > Halieaceae > Luminiphilus. The sequence goes on along the minus strand of CBFIBL010000027.1, from coordinate 72,451 downwards.
TTTTGTGACAGCGGTTTGTTATCGAGTGTCGCATTGGCGATGATGGTTAGTAAGTCTTGACGCGGATTCTTTATGCGGTCCGCCATGACACGCTCACCGTAGTTGAACATATCTTCCAGCATCTGGTTGAACCGGAATAGGAACATCGGCTCTGCCATGAACATCCGGAAAGGATGCGTTAAAAACTGCGGCGCAAGCTCGAGGTAATGCATCCACTTAATGATGTTGGGTCGATCTTCCTCATCAACACCGAGCATTTCGCAGAGTGTGAACATGGGCAGCTCGGTCGAGAAGAGCTTTGCAAAATCAACCTCAGGACCTTGCTGCTCAAGATTATCCAATAGGTCATCGATTTTTGCGCCTACCCGCTCTTTCAACGTTTCAACGTATTTGGGGAAGAAAAACTCGGATTGCTGGACACGAAGATCGCGGTGAACGTCGGAGTCTAAGTTGATCAGCGAGTTATGAGCGGCATACATCAAACGATCCGCTTTACCGCTCGGTGGTAGCACAGCCATGTGCATACTGCCGCGCTGCGAGGAAAAGATATCGGGGTTTAGCTCAACGTGCTTAACGTCGTCATAGCGCGATACCGACCAAAACCCTGAGGTTGGCTTACGGCCGCGTGTCCACATGACAGGAGACTCTTCACGCATGCGTTTGTAGTAGTCAAAAGGCTGGCCGCGGGTCCATGAATTGGTAGAGCCCAAATCAAAGCCCTTCAATCGCTGATAAATTTCCGGATAGATAGGATCCACTGCACCGCTGTCTACGAGGATATCGTCACTAATAGAAGGGTAGTGTTCAGGGTTTTGTGGCTGATTCATGCGGTGTTTCCAGCTTTCTCTTTTTCAACAAGTTGATATCAACGGCTTTCGCGCAACTAGCCTAGCCTAATGACTACAGCTTCGCACTTACCCGTCTAAGTTTACTCTAACTGATTGCGGTTTAACTGAATCGTGGTCACTACCTAAAAAAACCAACGAGTAGGTGGCCAAGGTATATACCGACAATGCCAAGAACCCCAGCAAGGGCCGGCGGCGCGGGTAGAGGTAGCTTTAAAATTGAAAACAGCACACCCACAGCCACACCGGTAAGTGTTGCTAATACCATCTCGTTCATCGCTACTTTCCTAGATGCGTTTGTTGTTATGCGTTTGTTGTTATGCGTTCGTTGTTATGCGTTTGTTTTTATGCGTTTATTCCGCCATTCTGCTCTATCGCTCGTGAATACGAAAGTGACTCATAGCGAACCGATGAGTGGAGACTTTGGGGACTACGGAGAACGCTATGTTTAAAAACGGGACTGAACGGGCGTTTGTTTTGGTGATGCTCATGAGCGGATTTGTAGCGCTCTGGATTTCCGTAAGTGAAGTGCTTCAATAATCCTGAGGTTGGCACTACAGTGATAGCCGCAATAGCTGCGTTTTAGGCATCACCTATGGCAGAAGCTGTGCAATAAAAATAACAAAGGAGAGCTGCGGCCATGGGCGAGCAAGTTGATGTACACGTAAAAATCTTAAACGCGACCTCAACCGATGCACTGATGCAGGTGTATGACGATTGGTCCGATCGCTATGAGCACGAATTACTCGATGAGTGGGGTTACACGAGCCCGCAGATGGCAGTGACAATCCTACAACGATATGCCGATATCAAAAATTCAAACGTGTTAGACGCCGGCTGTGGTACCGGTCTGGTGGGTGAAGTTTTAGCTGAAGCGGGAGTTAGCCAGCTTTCCGGTATTGATTATTCACAAGGCATGTTGGACAAAGCGCGAGAGAAGGGGGTTTATCAGTCGCTCGCGAAAATAGACCTCAACAAGTCTGTGCCTATAGAGTCGGATTCCTACGATGCGGTCACTTGTATTGGCACGTTTACGTCTACTCATGTTGTGCCGGAGGCGATTCGTGAACTGATTAGGCTTACCCGCTCGAGTGGAATTGTTGTGTTTACGGTGCGGGATGACTATTGGAATGCAACTGACTTCCTTGACTTACTTATAGGCCTTCACACCATGAGTCTGGTTCAAATCGAGGAGATCCGAACTGAGCCGTATATCCATTCGGAGGGTTCGGAGTGTCGTTTTGTGGTTTTACGCGTTCTTTAGTCAAAGCTCATCGATAGAGAGAGCTGATCGATGAGGACACCTGTACTAGCCGTCGCTCAACGGGTTTAAGTAAATAGCATTTCGTTATTTTTCGCCCGTTGCGATAGCCAGTATAATTACGAATTTATCACACCGCGGTAACAAACCTATGAAACCTGAGACGATTGCGCTTCACGAGGGGTATGAGGGCGATCCTGCGACTAATGCAGCGACAACACCCATCTACCAAACAACTTCATATACATTTAACGACACGCAGCACGGCGCTGATTTATTCAACCTCGCCGTTCCTGGGAACATTTATTCAAGAATAATGAATCCCACAAATGCTGTCCTGGAAGCCCGTATGACGGCGCTCGAGGGGGGAATTGGCGCACTGACGGTTGCCTCTGGTATGGCGGCAATTCGCTACGCGATAGAGGCCATCGCCGGTGTAGGCGACAACATCGTATCGATCAGCCAATTGTACGGCGGAACGTATAATCTCTTTGCGCACAGCTTCCCACGTCAGGGCATAGAGGTTCGCATGGTCGATGCGGACGATATCGAAAACGCGGAGCATCTTTTCGATAGCACCACCAAAGCAGTTTTTTGCGAGTCCATCGGTAATCCAAAAGGTAATGTGGTCGATATCCAGAAGTGGGCTGAGATTGCGCACAAACATGGGGTACCGCTGATCGTGGATAACACCGTAGCAACGCCACTCATATGCAAGGTTTTCGATCACGGTGCGGATATCGCGATTCACTCACTGACAAAATACGTGGGTGGACATGGCACGACGATTGGTGGCGTTATCGTTGACTCTGGCAAATTCGATTGGACAGCGGATCCCGAGCGTTTCGCCATTATGAATCAGCCCGATCCGAGCTATCACGGGGTGGTTTATACCGAAGCTCTGGGAGAAGCCGCCTATATTGGGCGTTGTCGCGTTGTGCCACTGAGAAACACAGGTGCTGCGCTGGCTCCGCAGAGTGCATTTCAAATCATGCAAGGGCTGGAAACATTGGCGTTACGCATGGAACGTCATTGCGACAATGCGACTGCGGTTGCAACTTACCTGTCGTCGCACGAGGCTGTGGACTGGGTGAACTACGCGGGACTTGAGGGCAGTGCAGAATACGAACGCTGTCAGAGAATCTGTGGTGGTAGAGCTTCAGGTATTTTGAGTTTCGGAATAAAAGGTGGCGCTGATGCCGGTGCGAAGTTCATTGACGCGCTCCAAATGGTATTGCGCTTGGTCAACATCGGAGATGCGAAGTCGCTCGCTTGCCATCCAGCGAGTACAACGCACCGACAGTTATCTGATGTAGAGCTTGCCAAGGCGGGCGTGAGTCATGACATGGTTCGCCTGTCTATTGGTATCGAGCACATCGATGACATTATTGCTGACGTTGCACAAGCGTTAGCGGCGAGTCAGGAGTAGTAATGCTGCGTTGCCGACAATAATTGGCGCCCGAGAGGGCGCCTTTATTTTTCAATCCGCGACAATTACCGACTCACCGAGTGACGAGTATTAATAGCAGGATTGGGTATCTCAAGGGTTGAGCCATCAGGCCACGTTACCACTGCTTTCTCAACAACGTCAGCGCCATTTAATCCAAACACAAGATCACTCGATTGATCGGTGAGATAGCCCTCGCCCGCTATGAATTGCCGCGTGTAGCTCTTACCGTTATCAGTGACCACATAGATTTGCGTGCCAAGGTGGGCAATGTCATCGGGGAGTCTGAACGATACGAAGTTATCCTCACTCGTATTACGGAAGGCGGCCTGCTCATCGTTCATATTGATCCAAAAGTAGTCGAGACGATAATCACCGTCTAAATCGACAAATAATGAAGACTGGCCGTAGCGTTTGTTTTTTAGGCCCAACTCCGGGGCGTTGCGGAAGTAGGGCGCTCCGGACTCGTCGGTATCCTGAAGGTAGGCGCGACCCTCTAGTTTGAATAGGCGATGAATGGGCCATTTCACGTAGTTTTGAGCGACGAATAAATCCAGTTTCCCGTCGAGATTAACGTCTTCAAAGACGCCGCCCCAAGCAAAGCCTTCCTTGTCGATTTTCCAGTCCGAAACCATTTCGGTGAACTTAAAGTTGCCATCGTTCCTCAGCAATGACCAGTCGTGCGAGTGCCGCTGGTCTGGGAAGATATCACCCATGGTAAGCGCTGCAGGGATTGAATTACCTACGTTAGGAAAAAACAGATCCTGGTCACCGTCGTTGTCGATATCACCTGCGCCAACACCCATCCAAAAACCGTACCCAGTGTCCGTTGGTCGAGGTTCAAAGGTCCCATCTTTCATATTCTCGAAGATCTCGACCTCCCAGGTGTTTTGTGCGACCACCAGGTCGTCGTAAAAGTCACCGTTGAGATCGACTAAAATCGCACCAAAGGTGTTTGCATGCCCAGCGACACCCGCTTCCGCTGTGACATCGGTAAACTGAAGATCACCGTCGTTTCGCAGCAAAATATTCTTTTTTGAGTGGATCGGATCATTGAAAGTTGCACTCATGAAGAAAGGGAAAGCGACGAAATAACTGATGTAAAGATCAACATCGCCGTCACGATCATAGTCAGTTACTGCCACCTGAAATGGCTCGGACTCCGCAGGTTGTGCCGGTACGTCTATGAGTCGCTCCGTAAACACACCTTTGCCATTATTTAAGTACAGATAAACACCACCTGCTCGCGCTAAAACGAGATCGACATCATCATCGCTATCGACATCAAGCGACATCGCGCCATGAGTAGCGTCCATCGACGACAGTCCGGTCCCGGGCTCGATATTCTTGAGCGCGCCATCCTGCCAGCTGTAGAGTCGATCCGCTTGATTTAGTCCACCACCGATAAATACTTCATCGCGCTCATCGCCATCGATATCGATCGCAGTTGCGCCAGTGAAAGGGTGAACATCCTTATCCCATACGACATCAAAGTCGATCTCGATGGGTTTGAATTGTGTGCTCTCCGACTGAACTGTGGTGGTTGTGCAAGCAGCCAATAAAAAGGTCGGGATGAGTACGTTTATCGTTTTATTCATCATGGTCTCCATGGGAAATAGCAGGACAAAAAAAAGCGCCGACCAGCCGGGCAGCGCTTTATTTTCGGTTAGCTATTGGCGTTTATGCACCCGTCAGCCAATACCAGAACTCGACATACCAGGGTGTGCCCCCGTCTGAGACAACTTCGGTGACTTGGAATGGCTGATTAGTGCCCTCAGTGGCCCCCACGTCCATTCGGATAACTTCACCCCCTCGAGTGACCAGGACAAAGTTGTCCTTGGTAATTGTTGGGGCGACCATGGCGTAGATCTCACCGGATGGCGCGACCAGGGCCATAGGCGCGAGATGCTCATCCATATCGACCATAAGGATAGCGTCTAGCGATTCTTGACCCGCTGTCTCTGCCACAACCGCGGACTCAACAATGTCACCGCCCAGTTCTGCGTGTAAGCCCTCCGGATTACCGGTGGTGGCGATCTGAATGAGTCCTGCGGACGCCGTGCCTGTCACGATGGTGGGTAAGGCGTTAGGGTCAACCTCTGCAACAATAAAAGGCTCATTTGTTCCTTCAGAGTTACCGACGTCCATACGGCGCGTCACGCCATCATCAGTAACGAGGATAAAGTTATCTTTCGTTATGGTTGGCGCAACCATCGCATAAATGGTTCCATCGACCACGAGCGCCATGGGCGCAAGGTGCTCGCTATCAGCAACATTAAGTAAGCCATTTAGTGTTGCTTGACCGACGGTCTCCGCAATAACTGACGATTCAGTAACATTTCCACCCAGCTCTGCGTTGAGCCCCTCTGGGTTTCCCGTCGTCGCAATTTGGATGAGTCCTGCAGAGGCTACCCCTTGAACTGTCTCGGGTAAGGCTGCCGACGCCGTACTCGCTACAACAGATAGCGCGCTTAAGCCTGTGATTAGTAGGTTCTTCATTACTTCCCCCTCAAAGAAAAGCCGATCTTGATTTTTTTGATGACTCGGATGATCGATCAGGTCTCAATCAACGCGGCAAAAATACCGCTTAAAGCAGTCGACGTCAAAAGTTTGGCTTGTCGAGATGGGTTTTACGGATCAACAACACCTATCGCAGATTGAGGCTTCAGATATACGAGGGCCTGATAGCTTGATAGACAGTCAGAAACACAAGGGAGGATTGGCGCGCCCACCAGGACTCGAACCTGGAACCTGCCGCTTAGAAGGCGGCTGCACTATCCGGTTGTGCTATGGGCGCGGACGGCGCGAGTATCGCACAAGTTAAAGAGATTATTCTACGATATCGCGACCTTGGCAGTCTTTTCCGGGGCTTGGCTTCTCAGTCCATATTTGGAGGAGTTGCATAACGGTCGTCACCATGGCTATGACCAGAATACTGGCTGACAAAACAGTCGAAAGATCACTTGAAAGGGCGATCTCAATCAGAATCGCTATGATGGCGAGGCAGTAGAGGGTCACTAACAGACGTGCCACACTCGGTGCGCGCGAGTCCGCGGCGCCCTCGTGCATCGAGTGACTCAAACGAAAGCCGAGCCACAAACCAATCATGCAGGCAATGAACCAAAGCGGGGTGGTTACGTCGATCATGGGTGAAACTCACTTCTAACTCACGTACTCATTTACACATTTGGGTGTTGGTCTGGCCTGCCTTACCGTATTAAACCTTTGCGTTAGAGTCTAGTTGTTCATAAGTCAGAAATTGCTTAGCTCTCATCAGTTGAATGAAGTATTGCTCGTGTAGCGGTGCGCAAGAGTGCGTCTGCATCCGCCGCCTCGTCGAAGGTGTCGAGCATATGATTATGTTGCAGCGTTGCAATCCCGTGCGCTGTTGACCACATGAGCGTGGCGGTTTGCAGAGAATCCAGCACGGCGCCCGGTTGGTGACGCCGCAGGTAAAGCTCGATGGCCTCATGTAGAACCTGAAAGCCTGTCCGCTTGGCGCGCGCCTCAGCTCGGAGGCTTCCGGCGTCTCCGTGGTCTTCCCACATCAACCCGAAGAAGGCTTTTTTATCCGCTGCAAAGCGAAGATAAGCTGAGCCTAGCGCATCGAGGTGCATCAGCGTCCCTGGCTCAACATCGGCCTGCGCGCGATTTATGTAATCCATGATACCAAGGTGCGCGAGTTCACGAACCGCAGTGAGGAGTGCTTCTTTATCTGCGAAGTGGCGATAGAGCGCGGGCGCGCTTACCCCCACACGTTTTGCAACTTGTGCAATCGTAATGTCATAGCTTCCCGTACTCTCTATGAGTTCTGCCATCGCTACGATGGCACAATTGCGGAGGTCACCATGGTGATAGGGCGCAACTGACTGATTCACGTGAAGGCTCCTTTTGCAATCTGAAGTTGCGCTCGCTCGATACGGTTATCACGCGGGGAACCTAAAAGAACGTAGGCCGGAGGTACCAAGTAGAAAGAGATGATGGTCGATAATAAAACGCCGCCGGCAATGGCCATTGCAAAGGGCGGCCAAAACTGACTGCCCTCGAGAATCAAAGGTAGGAACCCACCAAAGGTCGTAAGCGTCGTAGAGATAATGTGCCGACTTGCGTCGAGCACCTCGTCGCGCATTGCCTCGCGATCACCATTACAGGCCGCCGGTGATTGCTGGAAAGATGTCAAAATGATGATGCATGCATTGATCGCCACGCCAATCGAACCCACAACACCCACCAGCGCCATAATGCCCAGCGGATAGCGAAATAGCGCAAGCGCTAAGAAGCTGAGTCCAAAAGCACAGACCACAACCGCAAAGGCAAGACCCGTCAGTCTCCAGGAGTTGAACGTCAGCATGATGGTGGCGAGTAGCAGAGACATCACTAAGCCCACTGGTCCCATTAAATTATCAACAACTTCCGATCGTTCGCCACTGTCACCACCAAAGCTGTATCGATATCCGTCTGGAAGGGGAATAGGGTTTTCCTTCAGCGATTGGTCCAATAATTTGAGTGCCTCTTCAGGGAGCACGCCACGCGTTAAGAAAGCTTGAACTTGGTTGATTCGCTCACCGTCTCGCCGACCAATGGGTGCATCGTCGGGTACGATTTTGAGGTCGCCAATTGCAGCCAAGGGTACAAATCGTGGATTTCCTGGTTGCCCCGGCAGTGGAATCTGAAGGCTTAGTAAGCTGTCACTGTTCTGCCAAGCCTCACGCTCGAGTTTCGCGCGGACTCGAAGCTGCTCGGTATCTTCGATAACAGCACCTCCGAAGCGTCCCCGCAAATAGCCATTTACTAAAGTGGCGATTTGGGACTTTTCTAAGCCAAGCCTGCGGAGTTTTTCGTCGTTGAACTCAAACTCTACCTTGGGCGCCGCGGGGCTAATTGAGAGCTTTGTATGCGTAATATCCGGGAGTTCCTGAAGTCGTTGCCTGAACTGCTCTCCCAACACCCTGAGGGTATGCGTGTTGGGTCCATACAGTACAACTTCCAAGGGGGCATCGACTGGGGGACCTTGATCGATGCCCAGCACAAGAATCTGTGCCTGAGGGTACTTACGATCAAAATTTGTTTGCAAACGCCGAATCAGCGCATTAGTTTTGTTCTCGTCGCGCGTGAGCACCATTCCCTCTGCCCAGCCTGGAGCATTTCGCTTATTCGAGCGCAGGTTGTAATAAAAAGCAGGGGGGCTCTCTCCCACGGACCAATCGACTCGTCTAATGAGTGGCTCTGCCCTGAGATCCTCATCCAGCTTACGAACTAACTCGAGTGTGGACTCTATACCCACGCTCTGTGGCATCTCGACGCGCAGATATAGCTGATCTCGGTCCGTGCCGGGAAAGAATTGCGCTGTCAGTGTGGAGACGCTTGCAAACCCCAGGGCGGGAATAGCAGTAGCGAGTAAGACTGAGGCGAGTGGGTATCTCAACGACCAGTCGATCGAGTAGGCAAATGCGGAACGCGCCTTTGGTAGCACAATGCCTGAGCGCCACCAGGTAGGCTTCTCGCTAATGGCACCGGGTAGTAGTCGCCCACCCAGGGCCGGGGTCACGGTGAGCGCGAGTAAGAAACTCATTGTCAGCATGACGATGACGCAGGTCGCCAAACTGCCCAGAAAGTCCCCTGAGGGGCCCTGTAGGATAGCCATCGGTGTAAAGGCGAGAACGGTTGTAGCCGTAGCGCTAATGAGCGGTACCGTCATGCGCGTGACCGCTTTCTGAAGTGCCTCAAGCGCCGTATCGCCGTCGAGTAAGTATTTGCGAATTTCATCAGTTACGACAATCGATCCGTCGACTAGCAGACCTAGCGCAACGACAAGACCGGTCATTGATAACTGGTGTATCGGTACGTCGAGGTAATTCAGCAAGACCATCGAGAGCAGCGTACAGAGGGGCAGGCTGAGCGCAACAATAACGGCAGCCCGCCATCCAAGCGTGACAAAAAGAACTGCCACGACGATAACGATACCCGCAATAATGTTTTGTGCGACACCGGCGAGCCGGGCTTCAGTGTAGAGGCTCTGATCGTATGTGGTCTCAATGGAAAGCCCTTCGGCCGCATTGGCTCGATAGTTGTCTATGAACTCATCGAATGCCTCACTGTATTTATCAACCTGATAGCCTTCTTTCATCTCAACGGCTAGGAAGACTGAACGACGCCCGTTGGATAGGGCGAGTCGTGTTGGGGGATTAGATTCTGATTTCGTTACGGTGGCTATGTCGCTTATACGAAGGCCTGTCAGACTGTCGCCATCGGACTTAATGAAGGTCTCTCGCACAGCCTGAACGCTATCGAAGTCACCAGAGACCTCGATGTTGAGGGCGTTGTCCGGCGCGCTGAGTTTCCCCGCAGGTGCTCTTGGGTCGGCTAGGGAGAGGGTTCTTGCGACGTCGTCAATCGATAGCCCCAGCGTGCTGAGGGCGACACCATCGATGTCAACATTGATCTCCTCGTCCGGCAGTCCGTAATGCTTTACTCGACGGGTTTGCGGAACCTGCCGTGCGGCGTCTGCAAAACGCAAAGCCTCGCGCCGCAGAAGCGTTGGCGAAATATCGACACCCTCATTGGCGCTAATAGCGATGATCTTTACAAAGGTGGTGAATAAATCGTCATCAAAGACGGGTTTGGACGCACCCTCGGGTAAATCAGCAGCCACACGATCAACCTTGCCTCTGAGCTCTGACCAAACGCGTTTGATATCTGCGCGCGACAAATAATAGTCGGCCTCAATGACAATAGTAGAAACACCGCTAGTGGAACTCGCGTCAAGCTCTTTGACATCCGGATGCTCCCGTAGCGCGTCCTCTAATGGTTTTGTAACGAGGCTCTCGACTCGCGCTGGGCTAGCGCCTGGATAAAACGTTTGTAGTGAGGCGACGAAAGGGGTGATCGACGGATCTTCTTGTCTGCCTAAACTGTTATACGATGTTACGCCCACAACAACGATCGAAATGACAAGAAGCGCTAAATAACGCCCGTTTTCGAAGAGGCTTTTAGCAATCATATGGCAATCTCAATTCACGACACGAATGGTCGGAACAATCTCAACAGGTGAACCGGGGCTTAGCCGCTGCATGCCAGATGAGACCACGTTACTGCCCGGGAGCAGGGTTCCCTTGACGTAAACTCGATCTGCCTCACTGTACACAACCTCTACGCTCTCTCGAGCGGTGATCAGTGTCCCATCCCCATCGTCCTTGGTAACAAGTACCGTCCATAGACCTTTGTCGCCTTCGAGCAATGCCGTAAGTGGAAGCCATCCACCGGCCGCCTTTACAGGCTCCTCAAGCTTTAATGCAACCGTCTGACCAACACGTAGGCTCTGCTCATTCGGTATTGTCAGAACTGCGAGCACAGTGAGGGTCTGTGGATTCACGTCCGCACCGACACTTCTGAGCCGGGCCGGTATCGGCTTGTCGTCTGCAAAAAGCCTGTAGTCCTCACCCACTTGGACGATGTTTGCAAATTTCGGTGAAATGCCGACGTGCGCCTGGCGCTCGCCCACCGATACTAGCCTGAGGATAGGCGTATTGGGACCTACAATGCTCCCGGGTTCTGTGATCACGCTGGATATCACTGCATCAAAAGGGGCGCGTAACTGGCTTTTCTCAATAACAATTTCCGCGTTACGAACGCTGGCCTGCGCTGTCTCTAAACGGGCCTGTGCCGCCTCGACAGCAAGGCGTGCCTCGTCTGCCTCACGTTGGGAAACAAGTGATTGCGAGAGTAGTGACTGTACGCGCCCTAAATTGAGTTGCGCTGATTCGAGTTGGGCTTTGACCTCTTTTTCCTGCGCTTTGGCGAGGGCCAGAGCGGCGTTTTGTTGTTGCGTATCTAATTGCCCGAGTAATTGTCCAGTTGAGACAAAATCGCCTTCTGTGGCGTCGAGGGAAGAGAGTATGCCTGCAACCTCAAAGCCTATATTGCTGTCTGATTCAGCTGTTACGACACCTAAAAAGCGTGTGGATGCGGTATAAGTTTCTTCAAGCTCATATCGCTCAATGGTCACTGGCAACGGCGTTGTCTCGGCTGAGATCGTTGGCGCAACGTTCGCTTCTATGGCGTTTGACCCGAAGATGACGATGCCGGCAGCGGCAACTGCACTGAATAAAGTTGTGAAAAAGAATCTTGATGTCATAGCGTTGTTAGTGCGCATGTTAAGAAAATTAACATTAATGTTATCAGCGTTAACATAAGTCTGCCAGTTGGTCGCGCTTTTGCCCAAATCGAACCGCCAGGTTATTTCTGCTTGATTCACTTGCTTAGATGAGACGTTTTCGAGACACTTCTCGGCCTTGCTGATAAGCAGGCGTTATGGTGGCTCGATCGGTCCCCTCGCAGCGATAGATAGCGAACCCCGCCAGGCCCGGAAGGGAGCAACGGTAGTTATCAACTCGGGTGCCGAGGTGCGGCTGTTCGAGTCACCTCCAAATAACCGTCGGGCACACTATGAGTTATCAGGTTCTTGCACGTAAGTGGCGACCGTCCAGCTTTTCACAAATGGTTGGACAAGAGCATGCTGTTAAAGCCATAACAGCAGCCCTCGAGTCAGAGCGCCTACACCACGCCTATTTGTTTACTGGAACGCGTGGCGTTGGGAAGACAACCGTGGCCCGACTTATTGCGAAAAGTCTCAACTGCGAGACTGGCGTCACCGCCAACCCCTGCGGCACCTGCGCGAGCTGCTTGGAGATCGCTGAGGGCAGGAGCGTCGATGTTCTCGAGGTTGACGCAGCCTCCCGTACCAAGGTCGAGGATACGCGTGAGCTACTCGACAACGTACAATACGCACCGACGCGCTCGCGCTTTAAGATCTATCTGATCGACGAAGTGCATATGCTGTCTAACCATAGTTTCAATGCGCTACTCAAAACGCTCGAGGAACCACCATCTCACGTCAAGTTTTTGCTCGCGACGACGGATCCGCAGAAGCTGCCGGCTACAGTGTTATCACGTTGCCTGCAATTTAACCTCAAGAACATGGTGCCTGGTCAGATCATTACGCACCTATCGCACGTTTTGAGTGAGGAGGCGATTAGCTTTGACGATGAATCATTGGCGCTTCTGGCGCGTGGCGCAGAGGGGTCGATGCGCGATGCCCTGTCACTGACAGATCAGGCGATTGCTCACGGATCCGGCAAGCTTACGGCCGAGGAAGTTCGTGCCATGCTGGGTACGGTCTCACGCGGGAGGGTATTGGATTTGCTGACTGCCATCGTAGCCAACGATGCACAACGAGCGCTGTCGGTTGTCGACGAGATTGCGATGCACTCCCCAGATTACGCAGCTACGTTGGATGAACTAGGTTCAGTCCTTCATCAGATAGCCGTCGAACAGGCGATTCCTGAAAGTCTCGACGAATCATCCCCGGAGTTTTCGCGCTTATTAAACTTGGCAAAAACGTTCACCACTGATGACGTGCACGTGCTGTGGCAAATGGCTGTCGCGAGTAAGCGGGATCTTGTGCTCGCATCTGATCCACGAAGTGGTCTCGATATGGCGGTCTTGCGAATGATCGCGTTTCGACCCGCCGTGGTTATCTCAGATGTTAACGCTGAATCCCTCGAGGTGCCTCCCGCAAAAAAGTCTGAGCCACCGGTGATGCCGGTGGCAACCACGACGCCATCAACTTCGATGATAGCTTCGCGTCAGAACGCCCTTGAAAACAGTGACTGCGACGATGAAGAGGCTGAACCTATCGATTCGACCGTACCCAATAGTGCGGCGGAGTCGGCAGAGTTAGCGGGTAGCCACGATCGATTATCGGAAGAAGTAACCTCAGCCTCTGTTGCTTTACCTTGCGATGAAGCTGGTATCGAATCAATGAGCACCGAGATAGACGGCAATCGCGATCGTGGTGATCCTGTGGCCCACGGAGCTGAGACTGAGGCGGCGAATAAGGCTTCTCCGCCGCTATCGGATGCCGGTAAGATCCAGCGGGAGCCCTACAGCGTGTCTGAAGGTGCCAATGTGCCGGACGAGGATCTCCCGACGCCGGGATCTTGGCCCGAATTTTTTAGCGGACTTGAGTTAAAAGGCGTAATTCACACCGTTGCATCACATTTTGAGCTGGTACACACGTTTGATCGCACACTGTGTTTCGGTGTCGCGCCAGAAAATGCAACTTTGTATAACGAGCGTCATAAGCGGGGCTTGGCTAACGCTATCGAGACTCTGTTGGAGGACACGATAGAAGTGCAGGTGTCGATTCATCCCACAAGCGACAATACTCCTGCACGTCACCGCGAGATTCTTGAGCAACAGCGCTTGGAGGCTGCGAAAGCAGCGCTGGACAGTGATGACCGACTCACCGCTCTCCTTACCGATTTTGAAGCTACTGTGATACCGAATACCGTAAAACCGCCCCTCACGGACCTATGAGGTGAGCAGAGGAGGCGAGGAGAGATAGTGACATGAAGATGAGTCCGGCGATTCAAGAATTGATCGAGGCTTTGAGGCATCTGCCGGGTGTAGGCCCGAAATCGGCTCAGCGCATGACGCTTCACCTTCTTGAGCGGGACCGTGAGGCTGCTCAGTCTCTAGGTCAGGCGCTGTTGACCGCGCTTTCACGAGTTGAGCAGTGCCAGCGGTGTCGAAATTTTACAGAGCTCAATATTTGTGAGGTGTGTGGTGACCCGAAGCGAGACGATTCCCTGCTATGCGTAGTCGAGACGCCTGCAGATGTCCTTGCGATTGAGCAAACTGGGAGTTATCGCGGACTTTACTTCGTGCTAATGGGGCATTTGTCTCCGCTTGACGGTATTGGTCCGCGTGATTTGGGGTTGGATAAACTAGAAGGCCTCCTCGCAGAGGAGCCTATCAGTGAAGTTATTTTGGCCACGAACCCTACGGTCGAGGGGGAGGCAACAGGTTATTTCATTGCCGATATGGCCAGTCGAAACGACATTGTCGTGAGTAGGATCGCTCACGGTGTACCTTTGGGCGGTGAGCTCGAATACATCGACACCACAACACTTGCGCATGCCCTCGGCGGTAGAAAGGTAGTCAGTACAGAATGAGTTTTGAATTAATCACTTCCGAGGATCGACTCGATGACGTCTTGGCCGCGCACGAGGGTGAGCATTTTGTTGCAGTCGATACTGAATTTAGGCGCAGAGATACCTTTTACCCTCAAGTGGCGCTCGTGCAAATTTGCTGGAGAAGTGACGCCTATCTTATTGATCCTACTAGGGTTAATAACTTTTCTTCATTGCGGGATCTGCTTCTGGATGAACGCACAGTAAAGCTACTACACAGTCCTAGTGAGGATTTGGAGGTGTTTGATCACTGGCTTGGCGTGCTGCCCAATCCGATCTTTGATACCCAGCGGGCAATGGCACTTTTGGGCTATGGTTTCGGTATTGGGTATCGAGCTATGGTGGCGGAGTTTACCGGTATCGAAATATCCAAAGATGAGACCACGTCGGATTGGCTCAAACGTCCCCTTACGACAAACCAGCTTGAGTATGCGGCACTCGACGTAACACACCTGCGCACTATTGGTCAGCAACTCCACTCAGAAGCCGAGGACGTTGGCAGGTTGTCGTGGGTGTATGAGGATACGGCCCATCAAAAGCCGGGTGGTAAAGGCGTTGCAAGTAAATTTAAGTCCGCCTGGAAGTTGGGGACGCGGGAGCAGGCAATACTTGCGGCACTTATCATTTGGCGGGAGGGTGAGTCGCGGCGTTTAGATCGACCCAGGAGCTGGATCCTACCCGATAAGATTATGGTTTCCATGGCGAAGCGTGCACCAGATCATATTTCACAGCTGAAAAATATCGATGGTTTTCACGAGTCAATTATCCGTAAGCGCGGTCAGCGGTTGATTGAGGTTATCGCTGAGGCAAGCGGTTCTGAAGTCAGCAATGTCATCTGGGCACCACCGGTGCGCGGTGTTGAGCGCGAATGGCTCGAAGATATGACGAAGCGTGTGGACGAAATTGCTGGAGATCTTAACCTCGCACCACAAATCCTGCTGTCCTCGCGAGATCTGGAAGCCATTATCCAGTCGGCAAAAAAGCAGACTCCACTGCCCGCCGAACTGTCTGGGTGGCGATTAAGTATTGTCGTTAGTGAGTTGCTAAGCTCACGCGAACAGCGCTTTGCCGACGTTAACTAGCGCCTGCACGTAACCCTCGATTGTGACTTTTCCAGCAAACTGTGACGAGGCGAGGAGTAAGAGCTACCCGCAGCTAATGGCTATGGCTTGGCCCTTCATCGTCGCTAACGCATCAGTCCCTTTATTGGGAGTTGTGGATACCGCCGTTATCGGTAATACGGGTTCAGTTATCGACTTGGGTGCCATCGCATTGGGAGCATTAATTTTTTCCTTCGTGTATTGGAGTTTCGGCTTTCTTCGCATGGGCACAACCGGTTTTGTTGCTCAAGCGGTGGGTGCAGATGATCAGGAAGAGGTCCGAGCCATCCTAGGTCGCACTGGGGTCATAGCACTTGCCATTGGATCAGCGCTTCTAGTCCTCCAATTGCCAATTGGTGCGGTTAGCTTCTCTCTCTTGTCAGGTGAGGAAGCAGTCGAATCGGCCGCTTCAACCTATTTTTTCACGCGGATTTGGGGAGCCCCTGCAACACTTTTCATCTTCGTCATCATGGGGGTGTGGATCGGTCTGGGCGAATCTCGCGAGCTTTTGAAACTGCAGCTTTTCCTGAACGGTACAAATATGGTTCTTGATGTTATCGCTGCCGGTCTCTTGGGATTGGGCGCCCAAGGTATTGCCATTGGAACAGTCATTGCAGAGTTGAGTACCTGTGTTCTCGGTTTCTACCGGTTGCACGCTCATCTCTCGAGTATTGGCGATTTGGAGAGAGTGCGCAGTGAGTTTTGGCCCTGGCACCGGATTCGTGAGATGTCTCAAATGTGGACTCTCATCAGTGCAAATATCGACATTATGATTCGCACCTTACTGCTCGTATTTGCCTTCGCCTATTTTACCAACGAGGCTGCCAAATACGGGGTGGTGGCTCTCGCGGCTTCTCATATTGTGCTCCAGATTATGGCTTTCACTGCTTTTTTTCTGGATGGTTTCGCTTATGTTGCCGAAGCTGAGACCGGGCAGAGTTATGGGGCGCGAGACAGGCAATCGTTTGATGTGGCCCTTTACAAAACCTCGGTACTTGCGGGTCTGACAGCCGCAATACTCGCTCTGCTTGTGGTTGTTAGCGGTGGGGCCCTGATTGAATTGCTGACGGACTTATCGGGCGTTGTGACTCTCGCAAAGGCGCTTTTGCCCGTCTGTGCTGTCTATGTTCTCGCATCTTTTGCGGCCTTTCAGCTTGATGGAGTTTTTATTGGCACGTCGCGAACGAGGGAGATGCGGGATGCCTCTATACTGTCGGTCGTCGTTTTTCTAATGGCGGTATGGAGTCTCGGTCAAATGCTCGGTTTGGAGGGGCTCTGGTGGGCTATGGTGGTTTTTGTTGTAGCTCGAGCACTCAGTCTTGGGCTCTATTTTCGTCGAGTTACAAAGCATTTCAGCTGAAGACCAGCAAAACAAGTAGGATAGTGGTATGGAAATAAAGGTACTTGCGGGCAATCGAAAAGCAGACACGTATTTATATGTGGCAGCAGATAAGAACACGAATGACCTTCCCGAAGCGTTACTGACATTGCTCGGCGAGTTGCGCGATGTACTGGAAATCGATTTGACCGCAGAGCGCCAGTTAGCGAGATGTTCAGGTGCTGAGGTGCTGGCGTCGATCGCAGAGGTCGGCTACTACCTTCAAATGCCACCCGCGGAGTTTCAACAATCATGATGACATCGACTAGTTATTTTCTCGCTCTGGTGATTTACGTTGTGGCAGCTATGATTGGATCCTGGCTTATCAAACGGCTCCTATTTCCGAGATTACCAAAACGTTTAGGCTTCGCACTCACTGGGCTTATAACGGGGCTACTTGTTGTTCCGAGCTTCGCGTCTAGCGAGGCAAGCACGCTTGCGCCAGCATTTATTACCGCAATATTTAACCTGCTGTTCGCAGGTGGACTGAAAACAGCCACGCCTGCGCTTCTGATGCTCGCACTCGGCGCAGTCTTGGGTCTGGTGGGGGGGCTTATTTGGGCCCGTTTGTCTACGTCTCGTCCCGAAGAGCACTGATCTCAAACCAACTCGTGTTGGGTAAAAGATCTCGAAAACCACAACATCATCCGTTAGTCTCACGTCTCGACTGTAGGGAGCTGTAGCATGAAATTTACCGGAACCGAAAATTACGTAGCAACCGATGACCTCCGCATGGCGGTCGACGCCGCTGTTGCCTTGCAAAGACCGCTACTTATTAAAGGTGAGCCGGGCACAGGCAAGACTATGCTGGCAGAGGAGGTAGCGTCGGGGCTGGGCATGAAGCTGATCCAGTGGCACATCAAATCCACCACCAAGGCACAGCAGGGTTTGTACGAGTACGACGCAGTGTCTCGACTACGTGATTCACAGCTGGGCGGTGATGGCGTCCATGACATTGCAAACTACATCAAGCGGGGAAAACTGTGGGAAGCATTCGATGCCGACGAGCAAGTTGTTCTTCTCATCGACGAGGTCGATAAGGCGGACATCGAATTCCCCAATGACCTATTGGTTGAACTCGATAAAATGGAGTTCTTCGTGTACGAGACTGGTGAAACGGTAAAAGCGAAGCACCGTCCGATCATCATAATCACTTCGAATAACGAAAAAGAGCTTCCCGACGCATTTTTACGCCGATGCTTCTTTCATTTCATCAACTTCCCCGACCGCGACACAATGCGGCAGATCATCGATGTGCATTATCCGAGTATCAAGCAGGATCTCGTGCAAGAGGCCCTGGAGGTCTTTTTCGAGCTTCGTGCAATCCCCGGACTCAAGAAGAAGCCATCGACGTCTGAACTGATCGATTGGTTGAAGCTTCTCATGGCGGATGATATTCCTGACGAAGTCCTCAAAAATCGCGATCAATCAAAAGCGATACCTCCGCTTTATGGCGCCTTGGTAAAAAACGAGCAAGACGTGCAGTTGCTCGAGCGATTGGCATTCATGCATCGTCGTGAGAGCAATCAGTAAGGGGTAAGCGATGCTCGTCAACTTCTTTCAGGCGCTAAAAGACGGCGGTGTACCGGTTACACCGAGAGAGCTTTTGGACTTGTTGGCTGCAATGAATAAGCAGTTGGTATTTGGCAGCATCGATGACTTTTACAATCTTTCCCGCGCGGTCATGGTGAAAGACGAAAAGTATTACGATCGATTCGACCGCGCCTTCGGGCTTCATTTCCGTGATTTAGAGGGGGTCGACGACGTCATCGAGGCCCTGATTCCTGACGATTGGTTGCGATCTGAGTTTGTGAAGCAGCTATCAGAAGAGGATAAAGCAAAAATCGAGTCGCTTGGGGGGCTTGAGAAGCTGATCGACGAGTTCAAAAAGCGTCTCGAGGAGCAGGAGAAGCGTCACGAAGGTGGCAATAAATGGGTTGGCACCGGCGGTACCTCGCCCTTTGGAAATGATGGCTTCCATCCTGAAGGCATTCGGGTCGGTGGTCAGGGCAAGAACAAAAAAGCTGTTAAGGTTTGGGATCGACGCGACTTCAAAAATCTCGACGATAGCGTTGAGATTGGAACACGAAACATTAAGGTCGCGTTGCGCCGATTGCGGAAGTTTGCGCGTACGGGATCGGCGGACGAGTTAGATCTTGACGATACCATTAGTTCAACAGCTCGAAACGCTGGCCTTTTAGACATCAAAATGGTGCCAGAGCGTCACAACGCGGTTAAGGTCCTGTTGTTTCTCGATGTCGGCGGTTCGATGGATCCCCACGTTAAGGTTTGTGAGGAACTATTCTCGGCCGCACGGAGTGAGTTCAAGCACCTCAAGCATTTTTACTTCCACAACTTCCTTTATGACAATGTTTGGGAAAACAATATTCGGCGCCATAACCAGCGAACCGCACTGCATGACGTCATGCATAAATTCGGTCACGACTACAAGGTGGTGATCGTAGGTGATGCGTCGATGTCGCCCTACGAAATTGTTCAGCCCGGCGGCAGCGTGGAGCACTGGAACGAGGAGCCTGGTGCCATCTGGTTAGAGCGTTTGCGCTCTACGTATGAAAAGTGTGTGTGGTTAAATCCCGTGCCTGAGGACGAGTGGCAGTACACCCAGTCAATCTCCATTACTAACCAGTTGATGGAGCAAAAAATGTATCCCTTAACCCTAGGCGGTTTAGAGGATGCAATGGGCTTTCTCGCGAAGTAAACAAGGTTCCACATCTTCACGACATTGGCTAGACTCCTAACATAACAAAAACGCTCTGAGGGTCTTTGAATGTTGAAAAGCAAAGTTTTATTCAGCTTTATGGTGACGATGGGACTGGGAGCTTGTGGCGGCTCTGATGTTTCCAGCGATGCTGCGGTCCAAACGGCGCCTGATGCCGCAACGCTTGCCGCGGTGGATACCCAGCGCATCATGAATGCTGAAGAAGAGCCCGAGATGTGGCTGACTTACGGTGGTTCTTACGACGAAACGCGGCATTCATCGCTCGCATCGGTCAACGGCGACACGATTCAGGACCTAGGCCTCAGCTGGACATACACTATGGACAAGCCACGTGGCGCGGAAGCGACCCCGATCGTGGTTGATGGTGTGATGTATGTCTCAGGTTCTTGGTCAGTGGTCTATGCGATTGACGCAAAAACCGGTGAGGAGCTTTGGACCTACGACCCTGAGGTGTCGGGTAAAGACGCTGTTAAGGGATGCTGTGACGTGGTTAACCGAGGTGTTGCGGTACACAACGGCAAGGTCTTTGTGGGTGTCTTCGACGGTCGTTTAGAGGCCTTGGATGCGGCGACAGGGGAGGTGCTTTGGAGCAACGTTACCGTTGATCAATCAAAGCCTTACACCATTACTGGTGCGCCAAGAGTCTTTAAGGACAAGGTAATCATTGGCAACTCGGGCGCTGAACTCGGTGTGCGAGGTTACGTTACGGCCTACAACGTCGAGACGGGAGAGGAAGAATGGCGTTTTTACACAGTACCGAACCCCAATAAAGAGCCTGACGGCGCAGCATCGGATGCCATTTTTGCAGAACTCGCTAACGACAGTTGGGGTGATACAGGTGCCTGGACTACTGACGGTGGCGGTGGCACGGTTTGGGACTCAATAGTCTATGATACCGTGAACGATCAAGTGCTCATCGGCGTTGGTAACGGCTCACCTTGGAACGCATCGGTTCGTGACCCTGAGGGCGATTTCAGCGGTGACTTCGACAACCTGTTTCTATCATCGATTCTTGCGGTTGATGCCGATACTGGCGCTTATCGCTGGCACTACCAGACAACCCCGCGTGATCAGTGGGACTTCACCGCAACACAGCAAATGATCCTTGCTGAGCTCCCCATGGGTGTTGATGGCGCTATGCGCCGCGTTGTTATGCAAGCGCCTAAGAATGGTTTTTTCTACGTATTAGATGCGGCTGACGGCGAGCTTTTATCAGCCACACCCTTCGCCGAGCAAACGTGGACAACAGGCGAGATAGATGAAAACGGTAGACCTGTGATCTTGCAAGAAGCGATCGATCTGGATAACTACATCGTTTACCCCGGACCGACGGGCGCACACAATTGGCACCCGATGTCGTTTAATCCAGATACGGGCCTTGTTTACATACCAACCAATGTGGCCCTGCCCATGGTTTATTCCATGGATGAGAAAGCACAAAACGCCAAGAGCATTTGGAACATCGGCTACGATTATGCGGCTGGTTGGGCTTTTGAGTTTCCAAAGGGCACGATTGATTTCACCAAAACTCTAGATGGCGGTACGCTTGTTGCGTGGGATCCAATTAAGGCAGAGCCGGCTTGGATGGTACCTTTCCCGCAGGCGTTTAATGGTGGAACTCTGAGCACCGATGGCGGACTTGTCTTCCAAGGCAATAAGGCCGGTGAGTTCGTAGCTTACGATGCGACAAACGGTAACCGAGTTTGGTCTAGTAAGCTGTCGGGGGATGCTTCTGCCGCACCCATGACATACGAGATCGATGGCGAGCAGTATGTGTCGGTTCTATCCGGGTGGGGTAGTACTTCAAACCTTACATACGGGGTCGCACTCGAGAAGCCCGTTTCAGCGGAGCCTGGGCGGGTGCTTACTTTCAAGTTGGGTGGTTCGGCTACGATGCCCAATCCGCTCGAATATAATGTGGTGGAAACACCCAAGGCTGAACTTGCGGGTGATGCGGGTACGTGGCAACTTGGTATGCAGCGTTTCGCTGAGAACTGTATGTTCTGCCATGGCGCATACGCAATAAGTTCTGGCGTGCTTCCCGATCTTCGTTGGTCAGCGATGGCCGCAACCGAGCAGTCTTGGCAGGCTATCGTTAGGGACGGTGCCCTGACCGACAGTGGAATGGTTGCCTTTGGTGATCGTCTCAGCGATGAGGAAATTGAAGCCATAAGAACCTATGTGCTTCGCCAAGCATGGCTTGCGGTTGAGAACGGCCACGCCGAAGCACCTGATCTGGCGGCAGCTGGCGATTAGTAATAACTTAATGGCGGTGCGATTAGCCTAAAAAGCTGATTAGCGCCGCTGTTACGGCGACATTTAGCGATTCCACCCCGTTTTCCATGGGAATGCGCAGCGACAGGTTCGCTGCGTTTTTAATTGTGTCGGACGCGCCGTCTGTTTCACCACCCAACACAAATACGGTATTGGCCCGGTTCTGCTCATCAAAGAGTGATTGCTCGGCGTGGCTATCCATAACAGCAATTTCAATATCTGCAGCCTGCAGCGTCTTAACGCACTTGAGGGCGTCGTCGCAAAACACGATGGGGGCCCTAAAGGCTGTTCCCACAGAAGCCTTTATTACGAGTGGGCCTAACGTTGCTACGGATTTTTTAGGGTAAAAGATCGCGTCTATACCAGCGGCGCATCCAGAGCGAATAATCATGCCAACGTTTTGTGGATTGGTGATGCCGTCGAGTAGCAATCCTCTGAAACGCATGTCCGGGTTTTGAGCGCGGCTGAAGAGTAACTCGTCCAGCGAGCGGTAATTAGGGCAGAGAAGGTCGAGCGCTACTCCTTGATCCTGCTTACCGTTCTTAGAGATGCGAGAGAGCGCTAGTCTGTCGTGGTATCCGATAGCAATATTTCGCTTTTTGGCGGCGGTTTCGATCTGCCGTACAATAGCGCCCGGCTTGTTACTATTTGCCAAGTGCAGCCGTTGGGGCGTTAAATCTAGGTCGTTTAGCGCTTCGAGAACAGGTTTTCTGCCGTATATGGTTAGCGTTTTCGATAAATCCATGCGCGCCTCGGTTTGCTAAAGAAGCGTAATGAGATTTCAGTAAAAAGGAAATAAATGTCTCTATGAGTCTTACACTGTATACGAGTCCTGGCTGCCACCTATGCGAGCAAGCCGAGGAGATACTCGATTATCTCGGCAAGCCCTTTACCGCGGTCGATATTAGCAGCGATGTCGAGCTAATTAGAAACTATGGTGTCCGAATACCTGTGCTGCTGCGAACGGATAACGCAGAGCTGGGGTGGCCATTCGACGCACTCGACGTGGAGCGCTTTTCTGCCTAGCGTCACTTTTCGCGATCAACTCTCACCGCTAAAACATCACAATTTGCAGATCCCAGCACACTGTCTGTTGTTGTTCCTAGCAAGAGTTCCAGCCCCCACCTTCCGTGACTACCAAGCACTATAAGGTCGGCGCTAATTTGTTTAGCGATTGCTGGAATTTCATGCTCCGGACGTCCGCTTCGCAGATGACAGTGCTGATCCGGTATATTTAAGTGAGTGGCAAGTCGCTTAAGGTGGGTGCTCGCTTGTTCATTAATTTCCTCCTGAAGTTCTGAGGTGTCGAGGTGAAGATCGGCGCCGTAAGTAAGCGACAGTGGCTCCATGATGTGTAAGATATGAATTTCCGCTTGCTGATTACGAGCCATGGTTGTGGCTTTGGTCGCAATTTCATCTGATGCAGTACCAAGGTCGATGGCAACAAGTAGTCGTTTATACGCCATAATAGAGACTCGCGGAGTTAATTCGTTACAGCAGAATAACGCTAGACCTTGTGTTCCACTAGTGATTTGGTTCTGCGGCGGCGACAGACTAGATGCCTTTCGCTAGCGGTTGTAAATCTCGGGAACTGCAGTGTTGTAACCCGGAAAAATATCGCGGGTTCACTGCCAAGATTACTTGCAAGAGAGGGGGGGGATGTGTCGGCACTTTGGATTTTGTTAATCATCGCAGTGGCGATGGCGCCACTGCTGTCAGCGCTCCCGACCGAAGCCCAGCGTTATGAAGCAAAGATTAGGGCGTATGCGATGGATAGGGGCATTTCCGTCAAGCTAGGGTTGACCCCCGAGATTCCCGCACGATTTAAGATGCCATCCGATCTCACTCTTGTTGCCTACAGACGCCGTCGGGCGCAGCGAGATACACGTTTTGAAACTCCTTTGCTGGCGGTCAAATCCATGGGGAATTGGGTCAGCGTAACCTCCGAGGTGGCGCTTTCCTCAAGCATATCTCCACTGCCTCAGGGGGCGTGGATTGCTGAGCTAGGACTTGATTACGTATCGATTTTCTGGGACGAGAGCGGGGGCATCGAAGCTGTGGAGCAAATTATTGAAGGTCTCGATAGTCTCATCGGTGTCCATGCTTTTGAATAGCTTTCCAAATAGTATTTTCTTATTAAGTGCTTGACCTCCGCCTATCGGTTTCCCGTAAACTCCAGCGGCAGCACCCTTATTCAGCCATCGTTGGCCATTACCGGAATAGTTGTCAGTTCATGGGTAAATCACTCGTCATTGTAGAGTCGCCTGCAAAAGCGAAGACGATCAATAAATATCTGGGCTCGGATTTCATTGTGAAATCGAGCGTCGGTCACGTCCGCGATTTACCAACGGCCGGAAGTTCGCCGGCATCAGATCCAAAAGAGCGCGCAGCGCAAGCGGCTATTACTCGCAAGATGGCGCCAGACGAGAAGGCGCGGTACCAGGCGAAGAAAAAGCGTGAGCAGCTCGTTAGAAGGATGGGGGTTGATCCAAAAAATGGTTGGACCGCTCGCTATGAAGTGTTGCCGGGTAAAGAAAAAGTCGTCGATGAACTCAAGAAGCTAGCGAAGTCTGCAGACGCGATCTACCTCGCAACCGACTTGGATAGAGAAGGGGAGGCTATAGCGTGGCATCTCAAGGAAATAATCGGCGGTGATGACTCGCGATATCAACGCGTCGTATTTAACGAAATTACAAAACGAGCGATTCAAGAATCGTTTGCGAAGCCCACGCACCTCGATACGAATCGGGTACATGCGCAACAGGCTCGGCGCTTCCTAGACAGGGTAGTTGGGTTTGAGGTTTCGCCTTTGTTATGGGCGAAAATTGCACGCGGTCTGTCTGCAGGCCGCGTGCAGTCGGTTGCGGTGCGGCTTATCGTCGAGCGCGAGCGTGAGATTCGCGCGTTCATCCCTGAAGAGTATTGGCAACTGCATGCAGACCTACAGCGAGGCAACGAGGCGCTGGTTCGTTTTGAGGTCGTGAAGCACCTTGGTAAGACATTTGAGCCAAAATCGGAGACTGACGCGACGGCAGCGGTGTCGGCGCTTACAGGTGCAACGTTCTCGGTGTCTGACTTGGAAGCGCGAAAGACAAGTTCGCGGCCACCAGCGCCATTTATCACGTCCACACTGCAACAGGCTGCGAGCACAAGGCTTGGTTTTAGTGTGAAAAAGACGATGACGCTTGCACAGCGTCTCTATGAAGCGGGTCACATTACTTACATGCGCACCGACTCCACCAATTTGAGTGGCGAATCTGTTGCGGCCTGTCGTGACTATATCAGTGAGCATTTTTCGGATGCTTATTTACCCGAGTCACCCAATCGATACGGTGCGCGGGAAGGCGCACAAGAGGCGCACGAGGCTATCCGACCGTCTAATGTCATGTTGCGTGCGGAAGCGCTTAAAGACGCTGAGAGAGACGCACAGCGCCTCTACGAGCTAATTTGGCGGCAATTCGTTGCATGCCAGATGACCCCTGCGCGTTATCTGAGTACGACGGTGACTGTCAGTGCCGAAGGCTATGACATGACAGCCAAAGGCCGAGTCGTGGAGTTCGACGGCTATACGCGCGTTCAAAGTCCTATGGCACGCAAAGGGGACGACGCGATCTTACCCGATTACAAAATAGGTGATGCTTTGTCACTCAGCGAGTTATTGCCTACTCAGCACTTTACTAAGCCCCCCGCACGATACGGGGAAGCTAGTCTGGTGAGAGAGCTGGAAAAGCGAGGTATAGGCCGACCGTCAACTTACGCAGCGATTATCTCTACGATTCAAGATCGCGGGTATGTCAAGCTGGAAAACCGACGATTCTACGCTGAGAAGATGGGCGATATTGTCACCCAGCGCCTCCAAGAGAGCTTCGAGGATCTGCTTGATTATGGATTCACTGCCTCGATGGAGGAAAATCTTGATGCAGTGGCGGAGGGAAGAAAGGACTGGCGAGATGTTCTGGACACCTTCTATGATGATTTCCGTGCCAAACTTGAACTTGCTGAAAGCCCGGGTGAGGGTGGTATGCAGGCTAATGAACCAACGGCGACGGGTATTGCTTGCGCCCAGTGTGATCGACCTATGCAGGTGAGAACTGCGAGTACTGGCGTGTTTCTCGGATGTTCCGGGTACAACTTGCCACCGAAGGAGCGATGTAAAAGCACGATTAATTTGATTTCCGGTGATGAAGTCGTCTCTGCTGATGCTGATGATGAAGCGGAATCCCGCCTGTTGTTGACGAAAGAACGATGCCCGAAGTGCAACACGGCCATGGATAGCTATCTGATCGATGAAACACAGAAACTACACGTATGTGGCAACAACCCAGATTGCGACGGATATTTAGTAGAGCGGGGAAGCTTTAAAATAAAGGGGTATGACGGGCCAACACTCGAATGCGACAAATGCACTGCGGAGATGCAGTTAAAGACGGGACGTTTTGGTAAATACTTCGGCTGTACCAACTCTGAGTGTTCAAACACGCGGAAATTATTGCGCAACGGCGAGGCGGCACCGCCAAAGATGGATCCTGTTCCCATGCCAGAACTAAGGTGTGCAAAAGTGGAGGATCACTATATTTTGCGTGACGGTGCCGCGGGGTTATTCCTTGCCGCAAGTCAGTTCCCAAAACATCGTGAAACACGGGCTCCATTCGTTGATGAGTTGTTGCCTCATCAAGCTGAATTGGACCCGAAATACCATTTCTTGCTAGACGCACCAACGACAGATGATGTGGCTAATAGGGCGCAAATTCGCTTTAGTCGAAAGACAAAAGAGCAGTATGTGATGACCGAAGTGGATGGCAAGGCCACGGGCTGGAAAGCGTTTTTCAATGCGGGTAGGTGGTTAGCTGAAGGCACTGGCAAACCCACTCCGAAGAAGAAGGCAAAAGCCAAAGCGAAAGCTAAATCGCGCGCATCGTCGAAAGCAAAGAAGTAGCAACGAGAGTCTAGGTTGAGCCAAGCCCAATCTTTTGCAAATCACTCGCTGTACATGGCGTCTATTATGATAGAAGCGTGGCGCACAGCCCTGGCGGCCAAAGTTCATTCGATGCCGGCCATCGATGCCGCATACGGTCCCGCCGCGCGACTGCATCTTCTAGATGCATATGGCTGGCAGCTGCTGGCGTGTCAGCGCGTTACACAGATACCCGATTCTCCGCCGCGCTCTGCGAAGCTTTTGCCTGAAGTGGCGTCTGGCATTGCACTGTCACCAGAGGTGCGTGAAATGTCATCGATGGAGGAAAGCGGTTGGCTTGCTGAGCTCATGTTGCCCATCAGACCGGGATTGAGAGCCGGTGGTCCGCAAAATCTCCTGGCTGTGAGCAGCGGCCATTTTGACTCGCTAAAAGCGGCTGATATCTACAGAAATCTTGAAGCACTCATTGATCGGGTTGCGGATGCGATTGATGAGTCGTGAAACTAGTGCCTGTGTGTGGCAATACCCGATCTATAGTGTTACTGTCGGTAAAACAACACGACATATTGTGAGGTTGTAAGATGTCTACGTCGCTTTTAGAAATTGTTGATTTGGGTGATGGCGAAGTTGTACTGCAGCGTGCAGATGATGACTCGGAGCCGTTAGTGAGCATTCAATTTTCGGAAGAGGCGAGTGCTTACCTCATGGAAAATAACCTTGAAGTCGCTAAGGTCATGATTCAGGCTGGCATTCAAGCCGCCGCTAAAATCGCTGAAATGACGGGAATAGATGTGGAGACCACTGACTCTTCGGACACCTCGGAGTCAAGGACGCTTCACTGAGTAAAAGACGCTTATCGGCGAACTACCCCGACGCTGATACCTTCTACCGATACTGAGTCTTGGCTCAAATCGAGTTCGATAGGCGCGTAAGCGTCGTTTTCTGCCACCAAGTCCACGCGAGTATTAGTGAGACGATTCCATCGTTTGACCGTTACCTCGTCCTCAATTCGCACCACGGCAATTTGTCCTTGTTGAACTTCTAGTGTGCGGTGCACCGCCAAGAGATCACCGTCAAATATTCCCGCGTTTATCATGCTATCGCCACACACCTGCAGAAAATAATGTGCAGGTGGTGAGAAAAAGTTGGGGCTGAGGTCACAGTAATCTTCAACGTGTTCCTGTGCCAGAAGTGGGGCACCGGCGGCCACTCGGCCTACGATAGGAATACCGCTCTGTTGCGTCAGGCGTATGCCCCGCGACGTGCCTGCAACCAATTCGATGACTCCTTTCTTAGCCAGTGCTTTGAGGTGCTCTTCGGCAGCATTCGCGGATTTGAACCCTAAAGTTCTCGCAATATCAGCGCGGGTTGGCGGCATTCCGGTGGCGTCGATACTACCCTTAATAACATCCATTACCTGCTGCTGTCTGGCGGTTAATTTAGTCATGGCTATACTCCTTACTGGCCTGATCATAACCTCAGTATGTATGAATGTACAGTATTGGCCCAGCAGTCTGCTATGCGTAGTTTATGTGTCACTCAATTGGGAAATCATCATGGAAGCTATTCTCTCATTCGTAATGCCTTTGAGTGATTACTTAGGGACCCCCGCGGTTCCTACTGCACTCGCGTCACTATTTTTGATTGGCCTCGCATCGCACCTAATTATCCGAACTTTGGTGCATCGTTTAGGCTCTTTTGCCGATACGACCTCGGCACGTTGGGACGACGTTGTTTACTACGCGGTATCCCCTCCCGCTGAATGGGCAATGTGGATCTGTGTTGTGTATATCTCCCTCGGACTGTTCGAACAGGCAACAGGGTTTCGCATGACATTGCTCCACCTCGCCGATACCGGCGCAATCATGCTCATAGGCTGGCTATTGCATCGCGTATCCTCCGGGATCGAGGCGGAGCTTCTAGCGGAGCACCGAGGCCCCAAAGGGTCAGACGACCGCGCTTCTATCAACGCTGTGGCCCGCCTTGCAAGAATTACAGTTTGGATATTGGTGTCTCTGATGGTGATGCAGTCGCTCGGAGTTTCGGTGTCCGGTTTACTCGCTTTTGGTGGGATAGGCGGCATCGCTGTTGGTTTCGCGGCGAAGGATCTTTTGGCTAACTTCTTGGGAGGCGTGAGTATTTATTTAGACAGACCTTTTGCGGTCGGTGACTGGATTCGATCGCCAGATCGCGATATCGAGGGAACGGTCGAAGACATCGGATTGCGAATGACCCGCATACGCACATTTGATCAGCGACCGCTATACGTGCCAAATGCGACGTTTTCGAGTGTGTCGCTTGAAAACCCCTCGCGCATGACGAATAGGCGTATTTTTGAAACCGTAGGTGTGCGCTACGAAGATGCCTCTAAGGTGGCGGGTATCGTGGAATCCGTTCATGGGATGCTGCTCGAGCACCCGGATATTGCGCAAAACAGGACACTGATCGTCAATTTTAATCATATGGGGCCATCCTCGCTCGACTTCTTTCTCTATACCTTCACCAAAACAACGGATTGGGTTGAGTATCACGCGATTAAAGAGGACGTGCTATTGAAGGTGCTAGACATTGTCGCCGCGCATGGAGCAGAAGTTGCCTTCCCTACCCAGACGATCCATCACTCGCCTTTGGAACCTATTCCATAGGTTCAGAACTAATCTGGTTCGGGGGTGGCGATGATAGCCGTGTGCCTTTAGCGACGAGGGAACGCGTGAGTTGGTCAATGTCGCGGCGAACGCGCTCTGCCTCACCTAGCTCGTACAACTCGGCATTCGAGAGTTCACGCACGGCGGCCACCACCTGAATAACAGGGTGGTCAATATACCTGACATACCCTGGTCGCAGACTTCTCGTTTCCCTCAGGCTGATCGCGTGCTTTGGTGCATTTGATGACCTCGACTCGCTATCAATCGCTTTGGTGTCATTTGAACCTGAGGAATTGAGTGGTGAAGTCGGCAGATCTATATTCTGGTCTAAGCCTGAAGCTTCATAACCTAGTCCAGCCTCTAACTGACTCCCCTCGTCATTGGGCTCGATCTTCAAGACGCGAACAGGGGGCGCGGGAGTGGATACAGCGGGGAGATTGCTTGGAAGGTTGTTTGGAAGATTGTTTGGAAGGTTGTTTGACATCGTATTTACCCACAGGTTGGTGGATAGCCGAATCTCTCCATCCATTCCAGAGGGGGCTGTTACCTCAACGGTACCTTGCAAGCTCGCCTGTGCTTTAATCGTGTCCCATGCGCCGATAACGAGCGGGGTGCTCTCATCGTCGATCGGTTGTAGCCATGTGGCTACGGTGATCGGCTTTCGCCCCGTTGCACTCTCCAAGCTGCGCAGTCCTTGATCGAGGATCTCCACGGGTATGCGCTGATAGGCGGTGGGTAGCGCGCGCGATTCAGCTTCGCTAATGAGTTCTCCATTTTCTGCTGGCTTTCCGTTTGGCTCTCCATCCGGCCAAACTAGTTCGCCGTTATGCGCCTCGGCTTCTAGATCGATGGGCTGCAGGGCGCCACCCAGAACAAGTCCATCGAAATCACCACCCAATCCTTGTATCGAAAAATATTCATCCGTTTCCAGCGTTACAGTGTCGACCAGGGGTTGCTCCATCGTTGTGGCGGGAAATTCAGTCTCATCTGCCTCACCGGTGATGGCGGCAGCCTCTGCTGGCTCAGCATCGGTTACAGCATCGATCACTGAGTCGTTCTTGATACCCAGAGCATTAAACGTATCGAAAGAACTCTGGGTCTCGGCCCCCTCTTGCGGTGTCTCCTCCGGTGGCGTGGCGCCGGCTTGCACTTCAAGAATCACAGGCGATGTGGGTGCGGGTTGCGACCGCAAATTGGAGACGTCTGTCGCAGCGTTAAGCGTTTGAGGGTCCGATTTTGCAGATTCGGGATCGGTTAATATTGCATATGAGTCGCCGAGAACAGTTTCGTCTGTGGGGGGAGTTTCGACCTTAGATAGATCGGACAGTATGTCCAGTGTTCGCGTTGATATCGCCTCTGATCTCCCGCCCGCTTCGAGCGTTGCGCTCACATTGTCACGTTGTAACTCTGCCTGAGCCCATTTACCCGAATCACCCCGTGCGGCTTCCTCAATGATTGCCGTATCTGACAGATTGATCTCGTCCGTACTCGAGGTCACCTCCCGATTCATGGAGCGTGGCTCTTGGTATGGTTGGGGAGCAGGTTCTGGCACTATGGTTATCGATCCGTCGGTATGGACAGACACCGCTTTCTCGCCGAACTGATCGAAAAGAGTTTTGAGCTCCTCATAATCTGTCAGCCATCTTTTTTTACTGGGGTAGGACAGCGTTGGGTTGATATCCCAAAGTTCTGATGAGAGCGTGCTCTCGGTCGCGTCAACAAATACGGCTACCTCTACACGCATCCAGCCAGACGGTTCGGCATTACGCTCATCACTCTCATCAACAGCGGAGAGCGCCTTATCTGTGCTCTGACTGTGTGCCGTTAATGCCGCGAAGAGTAGCGCCAGAGTGATCAGTGATTCGCCTACTGAGAATCGAAGCATGCTGTTTCCCATTGCTGCAGAAGTTGCTCTATGTACGCTTTTCTCTCGGCAGCACTTTCTAACTCTGTGAGAAAGCGCAGCCCATTAGAGCCCGCCATTTTGAACTCTTTAGGATTGCTCTGTAAGAGTTTTATCAGTGCGTTGACTGGCACAGGCGTAGACTCTGTAAACGTCACGCTACCACCTCGCGCGCTAACGTCAATGTTCGAGATACCCAGTCGCTCGGCTCGGAGTCTGATCTCAGCTTGCGTAAATAACTGCTTTGTTGCCTCGGGTAACAGTCCAAATCTATCGATCATCTCGACCTGTACTTCATTGAGTTGTTCTTTACTTTTTGCCTGGGCAACCCGCTTGTAGAGTATCAATCGGGTTGAAATATTGGGAAGATAGTCGTCTGGAATGAGTGCAGGCACGTGCATTGACACCTCGGTTCCGGTCTCCAAGGGCGCGTCGATATCGGGAATTTCTCCTTTGCGCAATAACTCAACTGCACGGTTAAGCATCTCGAGGTACATAGAAAAGCCCACCTGATGAATCTGCCCCGACTGCTCATCGCCGAGTAGTTCGCCAGCGCCACGAATTTCGAGGTCGTGGGATGCGAGCAGAAAGCCTGCGCCGAGAGCTCCTGCTGACTCGATCGCATCAAGCCGTTTCTCGGCATCGCTGGTAAGGAGTGTTCTTGGCGGTGTTAAGAGGTAGGCATAAGCCTGATGATGTGAGCGGCCAACACGGCCTCTCAGTTGGTGGAGTTGCGCAAGGCCAAATTTGTCTGCCCTTTCAATGATGATGGTATTAGCATTGGGAACATCGATGCCTGTTTCGATAATAGTTGAGCAAACCAGTACACCGTGGCGTTGGTGGTAGAAATCGGACATGACTTTCTCTAACTCTTGTTCACGCATTTGCCCATGTGCGACACCAAATGATACGTCCGGTACCAGTTCATT
Organism: Luminiphilus sp.; assembly: GCA_965660865.1. Lineage (GTDB taxonomy): Bacteria > Pseudomonadota > Gammaproteobacteria > Pseudomonadales > Halieaceae > Luminiphilus. Next base: position 39,981 of record CBFIBL010000027.1, on the reverse strand, counting down.
CAACTTGCGCGCCGTCTCCTCGATCGTTTTGACCTCGTTGTGCAGGTAGTAGACCTGACCACCCCGGAGCGTCTCTCGAAGAATAGCCTCCTTAACGAGCCCAATATTGTGTTCCCGGATGAACGTTTTTATTGATAGGCGTTTAGCAGGCGGTGTTGCGATCACCGATAAATCTCGCAGCCCACCAAGCGCCATATTGAGCGTTCTAGGAATGGGCGTTGCTGTCATCGTCAGAATGTCTACCTCAGCTCGCAAGGCCTTAATAGCCTCTTTTTGCTTCACCCCGAAGCGGTGTTCTTCATCGATGATGAGCAAGCCAAGATCGGAGAAGCCGAAGTCGGTCTGAAGTAGCTTATGTGTACCGACCAAGATATCGATGTCGCCCGACTTCAAACGTTGGCTAACGCCAGTAATATCCTTTGCACTCTTGAACCGCGAGACCACTTCTACGGTGATCGGCCAGTCGGCAAACCTGTCGTTGAAGTTATTGAAGTGCTGCTGTGCCAGAAGTGTTGTCGGTACGAGTACAGCCACCTGCTTTTGATTGTGCGCAGCGATAAAGGCTGCACGCATCGCAACTTCGGTCTTTCCAAAGCCAACATCGCCACATACAAGTCGGTCCATAACTTTTTCGGCGCACATATCCGTCCGGACGGCTTCAATCGCTGCAGCCTGGTCTGGTGTTTCCTCAAAGCTGAAGCTCTCGCAAAACTCGGTCCAAGCCTTTTCGTCGAGTTTGTGTGCGTGGCCAACGCGAGCCTCCCGCTTTGCGTAGACCTCTAATAATTGCGCGGCAACATCTGATGCCCGCTCGGATGCTTTTTTGCGCGCTTTACTCCACTGTTCAGTCCCCAATCGGTGGAGTGGCGCCGTATCCTCATCGCCGCCAGAGTATCGACTGATGAGATGGAGAGAACCAACCGGTACGTACAGCTTGTCCTTGTTGGCATATTCAAGCAGCAAAAACTCTGCGTCATGACCATCGATCGTCAGTATTTCCAGACCCATATATCGTCCGACACCATGCTCAAGGTGAACCACGGGAAGTCCAGGACGGAGCTCAGTAAGATCGCGAACAATAGCTTGTGTGTCGGTCTCTTCTTCACTTTTTCTGCGTCGCTTTTGTGCGACCCGTTGCCCAAAAAGTTGGTCCTCTGAAATAAGCGCTGGTGCATTGGGTGAAATAAAAAGCTCGCGTGAAATCTCGGTGACAGTAATACCGAAATCGCTGCCACTCTTATTAAATTCATCCCAGCTCTCGACAGGGGTGGGGCGCAGCCCTTGGCTGCTGAGGGATTCCATGATGATTTCTCGTCGACCTGCACTCTCCACACTGAGCAGCACTGGCGAATCATGGGATTTCAGGAGTACCGATAATTTTCCGACACCCGAGACGTTGCGATAATCCTCAGAAGCAGCAAATGGCTCGGGTCGATAGGCGTTAAGCTCGTAGTGAAGCGAGGCAGTCGTGTTGTCACGGAACTCAACTGCACAGCGCTCACCGAAATCAGCATATAACTCCTCGGGCGCAATAAAACCTCTCGACGGCGGTACAAGCGGTCTGCGAGGATCGACGCCGTACTCCTCATATCGATTATTAACCTCTCTCCAAAACCGCTTGGCCGAGTCAAAGTTATTTCCAACCATGATCAGAGGGATGTCGCTCGGTAGGTAATCAAACAGTGATTCACACTCGTCGAAAAAGAGTGGCATGTAATATTCGGCGCCCTGCGGAGCGCGACCCTGGCTAACCTCTAGATAAACGCTGCATTTTTCGGGGTCACCATCAAAACTGCGATACCAGTCAATCTTGAATCGCTCGATAGCATCTGTATGCAGTGGATACTCCCGCGCTGGCAGCAGATCAATGCGGTCAAGTCGCTCGTTTGTGCGTTGCGAGTCGGGGTCGAAACTTCGGAGCGTCTCTATCTCTCCATCGAAAAGATCAATCCGCAGCGGCGTGTCACTTCCCATCGGAAAGACGTCCAAAAGCGAGCCCCGAGTAGCAAATTCCCCATGCTCGTAAACCGTGTCAACACTGCGATAACCGTTCTTGATCAGGTTGCGAGTGAATTCTTGAATATCAAGGGTTTCGCCAAGCGCCAAGCTCAATACCCCAGTCTCTACGAAGTGTCGGGGTGGAACACGGTGCATCAGGGTAGTTATCGAGACAATGACGATACCTTCGGTTAGCGACGGTAGGCGCGAGAAGGTCTTTAGTCGGTCTGAAATAATATCCTCATGCGGAGAAAAATTATCGTAGGGAAGGGTTTCCCAGTCTTGTAGCAAAATAATTTCTCGCCCTGTCTCCAGGAAAAAGGGTAGTTCAGCGGCGAGTGTGTGCGCTGAGGCCGTATTTTCCGTGATAACGAGTATTAACGGTGTCGTTTTTGCGAGCTCAGCAACAAAGTGAGACTGTGCCGCGCCACAAACTGGCCCAATGGCGGTCCGCTTGCCTGTTGCGTTTGGCCAGGGGAGGGTGGATTGGATGTCGAAAAACGAGGTCATGGCTACTCCTAGTGGGGAGCGCGATTTTACGTGTCACGTTAGTCGCTTGCTAGGCCTGAACGGTTGCTGTTCGGGTGGTCTCGGAGCGATAATCATTCAACACTCACACTCCGGCCCGATAAGAGGCCATTGGATAAAAGGAAAAAGCATGGCGCCCCAAAGAAAGCGCCAGCGTCCTGACGACTATTTCGTAGATTGGAAGGAGCGAGAAGCTCTGGCCGAATCCATGATTCCGATCGTCGGTGCTCTGGCACGTGAAAAGAACGTAAAGTGTTACATCTACGGTAAGTCTCTCGTAAACCTCAGCGTTCTTGACATCATGAAAACCCACCGCTGGGTGAGGCAGGTGGAAGACAATGAGCTATCAGAATTCGAGACTATTCGAGTTTTAAATGCGATGGCTAAGCTTAATATCGGCGCCTCACACATCGACATCGGCCGCTTGTCGGTAGAGTACTTCGACAAGGACCAGGGGGAAGAGGCTTCGCTCGATGATTTTGTCGGCGATCGACTGTCGCATCTTGTTGACTCGACAGAGCGTCCGGAAGGCCCGGTAGATGTCGTACTGTTTGGCTTTGGCCGCATCGGTCGCCTCATGGCGCGTATTCTCGTTGCGAAAACTGACGGAGGTGACAACCTGCGATTACGCGCCATTGTGGTTCGTAAAGGCAGTGCTCCGGACGATTTGCTTAAGCGGGCGAGCCTGTTACGCCGTGATTCGGTGCACGGCGTGTTTCAAGGCACCATCAGAGTCGACGAGGAGCGACAGAGTTTTGTTGCCAATGGCAATGAGATCAAAGTGATTTACGCAAATGCCCCCGAGGAGGTTGACTACAAGGCGCATGGCATTAACAACTGTCTCGTTGTCGACAATACAGGCGTCTGGCGAGATCGAGATGGACTGTCCCGTCACTTAAGTGCCGAGGGTGCTAGTAAGGTGATCCTGACTGCACCGGGCAAAGGCGATATCAAAAACATTGTTGCGGGCATCAATCACGGGGAGATCGAGGCGAGTGACACCGTGCTCTCGGCGGCATCTTGCACTACCAACGCAATCGTTCCCCCTTTGAAGGCCATACACGATGAATATGTCATCGAATCAGGGCACGTCGAGACCGTGCACGCGTTCACTAACGATCAAAATCTAATCGACAACTACCACAAGGCAGATCGAAGAGGGCGAAGCGCACCTCTGAATCTTGTTCTTACTGAAACCGGCGCTGCGAAAGCGGTGGCAAAAGTACTGCCAGAGCTCACAGGTAAGTTGACGGGTAACGCAATTCGTGTGCCGACACCGAATGTCTCTATGGCGATTTTGAACGTGACCTTGTCCAAGGCAACGACAAAAGAAGCGCTCAATGAGTTTATGCGCCAAACCGCCTTGCACTCTGCCTTCCGAAAGCAGATCGATTTTTCTAACTCCTCAGAGGTGGTGTCGACTGACTTCGTGGGTTCGCGTGCTGCATGTGTTTTTGATGCACAAGCCACCATCGTTAATGGGCGCCATGCGGTATTGTATCTCTGGTATGACAACGAGTACGGGTACAGTTGCCAGGTTTATCGTGTATTGGAGAAAATGGCGGGTATCAAATACCTCACCTACCCACCTACCGACACGGGCGGGCTCTAACCGTCCAAACACACGATGTTCTAATTGCGATTTTTACCGCCATGTGAATTGCACAGAGTTGTGGTAACTCGGCGCCAGCTTGGTTAGAATTCTCGGCGCTGGATTAAGACAAAACTGAGCTGATAATAGCCGCCGGCGAACCTGTAGTTCACTTCACTGGGGGGAGTGGCCACGCTCACATCAGGCAGTGTCTGATTTGCTTCGGTGCAAGCTGACTACACGACAGCTAGCGTAGGGGCGTGCACGCGTTTTGCGAACGATGATAGGGAAAGGCATGATAAAAATTCGCCGGGGACTCGATATCCCATTGGCAGGAGCTCCAGAGCAGAGGATTGCTCGTGAGTTTTCGCCGCGTAATGTAGCGCTTGTGGGAGCTGACTACATTGGTATGAAGCCAACAATGGCTGTTGCTGAGGGCGACACCGTCGCCAAAGGGCAAGCGCTTTTTACGGATAAAAAATGCGAGGGTGTTGTCTACACAGCACCGGCGTCGGGGCGCGTTTCTGCGATTAACCGAGGTGCGCGTCGCGTTTTTCAGTCCATCGTCATCGAAGTCGATGAATCTGTTGATGCAGTACGGTGGGAACCGATCGCTCGAGAGGACATAGCGTCACTCACATCAGACGTTGTCAAGGCTCGTTTGCTCGAGTCAGGCGAGTGGACAGCGATGCGCGTGCGTCCATTCAATAAGGTGGCGGATCCTGCAACCGCACCGGCGGGCGTCTTCGTGAACGCCATGGACACTCGCCCTCATGCAGTCAATCCAGAGTGGGTTATAGCAGAGCAAGCGGAGTCTTTTGTAGTAGGTCAGGAAGTGCTGGCGGCTTTGGTTGACTGTCCTGTCCACGTTTGCATCGCCGCAGGCAGCCAAGCGCCTATTGCAGCGAGTGCAACGAGCAACCAAGTTCAGGCGACTGAATTTTTTGGCCCCCACCCCGCAGGCCTTGCCGGTACCCATGTCCATTTCCTTCAGGGCGTCTCGTTAACACAACTTGCTTGGACTATCGATTATCAGGACGTTATTGCCATTGGTAACCTATTCCTAAAAGGAGAAGTAGACACTGCGCGTGTGGTATCCGTCTCTGGACCGGCGGCATCCAACCCCGAGATTATTCGCACTGCGCGCGGTGCTGACATGGAGGCCATCACGGCTGGGAATCAAGCTGCCGGCGAGAATCGACTTATCAGCGGTTCAGTCTTGGGCGGTCGAGGCGTTCAAGCGCACTCGGCTTATTTGGGGCGCTTCCATAACCAAATTTCTATCCTTTCAGAGGGAAGAGATCGGGTCTTCATGGGCTGGCTCGCGCCGGGCACCAAAAAGCACTCGGCGATGGGAATTTATTTATCGAGCTTGTTTGGCAAAAAACCGCTGGCCATGACAACAACGACAAATGGGTCTGAACGCGCAATGGTGCCCGTGGGTGCTTACGAGCGCGTCATGCCGCTAGATGTGTTGCCCACGCAGCTACTTCGTGCGCTATTAGTTGGAGATACCGAGACCGCGCAAGCCCTAGGCTGTTTGGAGCTTGATGAGGAAGATTTAGCCCTGTGTACCTACGTGTGCCCAGGAAAGTATGAATACGGTCCAGTTTTGCGAGACAACCTGGCGCGAATTGAGAAAGAGGGATAAGTCGTGGGATTACGCAGTACTTTTGACAATCTTGAGCCTCATTTTAAACCAGGGGGTAAATACGAGTCCTGGTATGCGCTTTATGAGGCGGTCGATACTATTTTTTACAGCCCCTCTAGCGTTACTAAAGAGTCAGCGCACGTTCGTGACGGCATTGATCTCAAGCGCATTATGATCACTGTGTGGTTCTGTACTTTTCCGGCAATGTTTTACGGGATGTACAACATTGGTTACCACGCAAACGAAGTTATCGCTGCTGGCGGTTACGCGCTCGACGGATGGCGGGGTGCTGTTGTCGCTGGCTTAGGCGGTTTCGATCCCAACAGTCTCTGGGATAATTTTCTATACGGTGCGGTCCATTTCCTTCCGCTTTACGCCATTACTTTCGCGGTCGGTGGGTTCTGGGAAGTGCTGTTTGCCATGAGGCGAGGCCATGAGATTAACGAAGGCTTTTTCGTCACTTCGATCCTGTTCACGCTCACGCTGCCGCCTGATCTTCCTCTCTGGCAGGCCGCAATGGGCATTACCTTCGGTATTGTGGTTGCCAAGGAAGTTTTTGGTGGCACGGGGAAAAACTTTCTAAATCCGGCGCTCACCGGCCGTGCTTTTCTGTACTTTGCTTATCCAGCACAACTCTCTGGTGACACCGTGTGGACTGCCGTAGACGGCTACTCGGGCGCGACAGCGCTCAGCGTTGTTGCTAATGACGGTATGGCGGGCCTCACTTCAGCCTATACTTGGTCTCAAGCCTTCCTAGGGGCAATGCCCGGGTCGATTGGAGAGACCTCAACGCTTGCGATCATGATCGGTGGTGGTGTTCTGCTAGTGATGGGTATCGCCTCATGGCGTGTCGTGGCCGGCTGTTTTGCAGGCATGATCGGTTTCTCACTGCTACTCAATGCGATCGGATCAGACACTAACCCCATGTTTGCGATGCCATGGTACTGGCATATGGTGATTGGCAGTTTCGCATTTGGCGCTTTCTTTATGGCGACGGATCCTGTTTCCGCCGCTATGACCAACGGTGGTCGTTGGGCCTACGGGGCGCTGATCGGCGTCATGTGCGTACTGATCCGAGTCGTTAACCCCGCGTTCCCGGAGGGCATGATGCTCGCCATTTTGTTTGCAAATCTGTTTGCTCCCTTATTTGACAACTTCGTGGTCCAGGCCAACATCAAGAGGAGACTTGCTCGTGTCAGCTAAGAACGAAACGCTTTCTCGCGTGCTCACGGTAGCGCTTGGGCTGTGTATTGTCTGCTCTGTGGTTGTATCCACGGCAGCAGTTGCCCTAAAACCCCAGCAAGCGGCAAATAAAGCCCGTGATTTAAAGCGCAATATCCTTATGGCCGGCGGTCTCTACAATCCCGAACTCAGTGTTGAGGAGCAGTTTGCAAGCATTCAAACGCGTGTCGTCGATCTCGATACGGGAATGTTTGTGGATGATGTAGACCCGTCAACTTTCGATCAGCGAAAAGCCGCGAAGGATCCCGCGAGTTCTAAAGCGCTGTTGGCTGATGAGGACCCAGCCAAGATCCTGCGCAGAGAGAATCGCGCAACGGTGTACCTTGTCAACGACGACTCAGGCTCACTGGACCGTATCATCCTCCCGATCCACGGTTATGGCTTGTGGTCGACGCTCTATGGCTTTGTCGCTCTCGAATCTGATGCCAATACGATCGTGGGGCTTGGCTTCTACGAGCACGGCGAGACACCTGGGCTAGGCGGAGAGGTCGATAACCCCAGCTGGAAAGCAAAGTGGCCCGGAAAGTTGGCGTATAAGGAAGGAGAAGTTGCCATTAGTGTTCTCAAAGGACCAGTGAATGGATCATCGCCCGATGCGCAGTGGCAGGTTGATGGACTCTCTGGTGCCACGTTGACAACAAAGGGCGTACACAACCTCGTGCAGTACTGGCTTGGTGATGATGGTTTTGCGCCATTGCTTGGTAATATTCGTGGAGGAAACGCGTAATGAATGTCAGAGAGACACTGTTCTCCCCGATTATCCAAAACAACCCGATTGCTCTTCAGATCCTCGGTATCTGTTCAGCCTTGGCGGTTACGTCGTCGCTCGAGGTGAGTTTGGTTATGTCGATTGCCTTAACCGCTGTGACTGCGTGCTCATCATTTTTCATTTCGATGATTCGTAATTTTATACCGTCGAGTATTCGGATCATCGTACAAATGACGATTATTGCGTCACTCGTCATCGTCGTAGATCAAATTTTGAAGGCTGTGGCTTACGATATCTCCAAGCAGCTCTCTGTTTTCGTCGGTCTGATCATCACGAACTGCATCGTCATGGGGCGCGCCGAGGCGTTTGCCATGAAGAATCCACCATTCCCAAGCTTTTTAGACGGCCTTGGTAATGGACTGGGGTATTCATTTGTACTACTTGTTGTTGGCTTTGTGCGTGAACTGTTTGGTGCGGGCAAGCTGCTTGGCGTTGAGATCCTGCCGCTAGTGACTGAGGGAGGTTGGTACAACCCCAATGGCCTGCTGTTGTTGCCACCGAGTGCTTTTTTCCTGATCGGCTTTCTCATCTGGGCGATTCGTGCCGTGCAGACTGATCAGATCGAGGAGCCAGAGTTCAAGATTGCCAAACACACGGCGGCAGAGGAGGCAGCGTAATGGAACATTATTTAAGCCTCTTTGTGCGGGCGGTGTTCATTGAGAATATGGCGCTCGCCTTTTTCTTGGGCATGTGCACCTTCCTTGCGGTGTCGAAGAAAATTTCTGCCGCTTTCGGTCTCGGCGTTGCCGTTGTGGTGGTGCTAACGATTACGGTACCTGTTAATAATCTTATTTATCAGAACCTACTTGCAGATGGTGCGTTAGCGTGGGCGGGGTATCCCGATCTTGATTTAAGTTTCCTTGGCCTCTTGTCCTATATTGGTGTCATTGCAGCGCTGGTACAAATCCTAGAGATGTTCTTAGATAAATACGTGCCTGCCCTCTATGCCGCGTTGGGAGTGTTTCTGCCGCTTATTACCGTGAACTGCGCGATTCTAGGGGCCTCGCTCTTTATGGTCGAACGCAGTTATAACTTTGGTGAGAGCGTTGTCTTTGGGTTTGGATCCGGTGTTGGTTGGGCACTTGCGATCGTCGCCCTCGCTGGCATTCGCGAGAAGCTAAAATACAGCGATGTTCCCGATGGGTTGCAGGGGCTAGGTATAACCTTTATCACTGTGGGACTGATGTCTTTGGGCTTTATGTCGTTTGGTGGCATCGATATCTAATTCGCTGTAAGTAGCGTTAGGAGAGATAAGTGTTTACAACTATTTTCTTTGGCGTTGGCATGTTTACTGCCGTTGTTGTCGCCTTGGTAATGGTCATTCTTGCAGCACGCAGCAAGCTTGTTGCGAGCGGCAATATTAATATCGAAATTAATGGCGAAAAGACAATACAAGTCCCTGCAGGCGGTAAGCTTCTGCAAACGCTTGCTGACGCTGACCTGTTTCTTGCTAGTGCTTGCGGTGGAGGCGGCACCTGCGCTCAATGTAAGTGCGTTGTAGCGGAAGGTGGTGGTTCATTGCTGCCGACTGAAGCGACCCACTTCACACGCCGAGAAGCCAACGAGGGCTGGCGCTTGTCGTGTCAGACCCCAGTTAAGCAGGACATGAAGATCGAAATACCCGAAGAGGTCTTTGGTGTTAAGCAGTGGGAGTGCACCGTCGAATCAAACGACAACGTCGCAACTTTCATCAAAGAACTCGTACTCAAGCTACCCGAAGGCGAGAGCGTTGACTTCCGGGCGGGCGGATACGTGCAGCTCGAGTGTCCACCGCACGCGGTGAAGTTTTCTGATTTCGACATCGGTGAAGAGTACCGCGGAGACTGGGAGCACTTTGGCTTCTTCAAGCTTGAGTCATCTTCTCCAGACACAACGATTCGCGCGTATTCGATGGCTAACTATCCAGAAGAAAAGGGCGTAGTTAAGTTCAACATCCGAGTCGCCACGCCGCCACCGCGTACTGAGGGTCTTCCTCCAGGCATCATGTCGAGCTGGGTCTTCAATCTGAGACCCGGAGATAAGGTGAATGTGTATGGTCCGTTCGGTGAGTTCTTCGCCAAAGAGACGGATGCGGAGATGGTCTTCATCGGTGGTGGTGCCGGTATGGCGCCAATGCGCTCGCATCTTTTTGATCAGCTTCGCCGAATCAAGACCGATCGTAAGATCAGCTTTTGGTACGGAGCGCGCTCACTTCGAGAAATGTTCTACGTTGAGGATTACGACACCTTAGCGGCAGAGAATGACAACTTCGATTGGCACGTGGCGCTGTCAGACCCGCAGCCTGAAGATAATTGGGATGGCCTAACAGGTTTTATTCACAATGTGCTTTACGAGCAGTATCTAAAAGATCACCCCGCGCCTGAGGACTGCGAGTACTACATGTGTGGACCGCCTATGATGAATAAGGCCTGCATCGATATGCTGTTAGACCTTGGAGTAGAGCGCGAAAATATTTTCTTGGATGATTTCGGTGGCTAATAGCGCATCGGCATTACTCGGAAGGCCAGCCGTCGCGCTGGCCTTTTTGCTTTTTGCGGTCGGTTGTAGTGATCAAGCGGAAAGTGACCGGTTGTCAGGTGGTATATTCGGTACTACTTGGAACCTGACCTACGTTGATGCGCCCGAAGGTGTGACACGCGAGGCAGTCCAAACTACCGTGCTCGAGGCGTTTTCGGTCGTAGACGACAGCATGAACAACTATCGTAGCGACTCAACGATCAGTCGTCTGAACGCGAGTGATGCTATGCAGGTGCTCGAGGTGGATTGGGACTTCGCACTGGTCTTTAACACAGCGCTTGATGTCCATATTGCAACCGATGGCGCCTATGACCCGTCTGTATCGCCGCTGGTTGATGCTTGGGGGTTTGGACCGAATGGGCGGCTTACTGATAGGCCCTCGATTGCGGCTATAGAAGCCCTGCAGCCCATTATTGGTCTAGAAGAGTTCGCTTGGGATTTGACAACGCGCACCTTCGTCAAGAAACACGATGAATCGGAACTAGATTTTTCTTCAATTGCTAAAGGTTATGCAGTAGACATTGCCACTGATGCCTTACTTGACCTTGGGCTAAAAAACTTCATGCTTGAAGTTGGAGGAGAGGTGCAGGCGCGAGGCTTGAGCCCTCGAGGTGATCGTTGGCGGTTAGCTATTGAAAACCCTGCGCCGGGTATATCAGGTGGTGTTTACACAGCGATTTCCGTGACTGATGTCGGTGTCGCAACCTCGGGCGATTACCGTAATTTCTTCGAAGCGGACGGTATTCGATATTCCCATCTTATCGATCCTCGGACGTCTTTGCCGATAAAGCACGAACTTGTCTCTGTCACTGTGGTGCACCCCTCGACGATGATTGCTGATGCATGGGCGACTGCGCTCATGATTGTAGGGACGGACGAGGCGCTGAAATTAGCGGATACCCATGACTTGGGGGTTCTGTTAATTTCGCGAGATGGGGAGCAGCTGGTAAGCTCGAACAATGCTCTGATGTCGCAATGGTTAATGGTAACTGCAGGAGAGGGGAGTGCCCGATGATTTTTCTGATTAGTTTCGTTGTGTTTGCTCTGATACTTGCGGGGATGGCCGTGGGCGTTATGGCGGGCAGAGAGCCGATCAAAGGTTCTTGCGGTGGCATTGGCGCTTTGGGTATCGATCAATCTTGTGAAATCTGCGGTGGTGACCCTCAACGCTGTGAGACCGAGACTCGTGCGATAGTGCAAGCGACCAAACTTGACGACGAGAACACTGAATCGGGTGCGGTGGTTTTTGATCCTGCTGAGAAATAAGGCTTGCCAATCGAATTAGACATTGCCCGAAGGCTTAGCTTCAGCAAAGAGCAGAGATCTTTTACTCGTTGGGTGGCCATCTTATCCGCAGCCGGCATGGCGGTCGGTGTCGCTAGCCTCATCGTGGTGTTGTCCGTCATGAATGGGCTCGCTGGGGAATTGACTGGACGACTGCTCAACGCAGTACCACATGTCACTATCACTGCTACTGGATCGCTCGCTGACAGCAATTCGCTCTCGGAAAAGATTGCGGATACGTGGTCGGGGGCAGTGGCATCACCTTTCCTCAAGCGGCAAGTGATGCTGAAGTCCAGCTTTTATTCAACCGGTGCTGAGCTTGTTGGTTACGTCGCTGACCCATCTCATAATCTTAATCTTGCAGTCGTTGACGGAGATTTAGATTCGCTGTCATCCATGAGATACGGCGTTGCGCTGGGCCAGTCGCTTGCACAGCAGGTTGGGGTTGGTGTTGGCGATCGAGTCGATGTCGTACTCCCGCATTTGTCTGTAACACCCTTAGGACTAATGCCTCGCTACCGACGTCTTACTGTGACGGCGATTTTTTCAGTCGGCGCGTCACCTGATGGCTCGCTGGCATTAACCTCTTATGAAACGCTTCAGAAGCTCGCTCGAGCAAGACAGCCCGATGGTCTCGAGGTGCGTTTTTCCGACCCCGACTTCTCGGGCGTCGCCGCAAAGCGACTGCGTGGGGAGGTCATCGGACCCTCCAAAATCACGACATGGGCTGATACCAATCAATCGTTATTCTCAGCTATTCGAATGGAAAAAATGCTGGTAAGTCTTCTGCTTTCAGCATTGATAGGGGTCGCCGCGTTCAGTGTGGTGTCATCCTTGAGCATGTCTGTTTCTGAAAAGCGTTCCGATATAGCCGCGCTGCGCGTATTGGGTTTAACCCCGCGACGTGTATTAGTCTGCTTTTTGCTTCACGGCTTGCTGCTCGCCATTTTGGGTGTTTTAGTTGGCACCGGTTTGGGTCTTTTTATAACGGTCAATCTTGAGGAGGCGATGCGCAGCATCGAGACGATTTTTGGTTGGGCATTGTTTGATCCCGAGGTCTATTACATTGGGGGATTGCCCACAAAAATACTGGCTTCAGATGTCCTTGGCGTTATTGTAGGGGCCATATTTCTCAGTCTTATCGCAGCCACCTATCCGGCTGTCAGCGCGAGTCGTATATCACCCGTTGAGGCTTTGGAGGGGTTAAGACTATGACGGTTCGCTTAAGCGCGAGGGATATAAGTAAGGTCTACGGAACGGGCGAGAGAGCTGTGAATGTTTTAAACAAGCTGTCGATTGATCTTGTTTCGGGCGAGAAGGTGGCCGTGGTCGGAGGGTCAGGCGCCGGTAAATCAACACTTCTAAACATTTTGGGTGGGCTCGATAAACCTACAGAGGGTGGTGTCTTTCTGGGTGACACTGATTTATTCACGCTCACAGAGGTCGAGCGTAGTCAGTGGCGTAATCGGCATCTCGGTTTTGTTTTTCAGTTTCATCATCTAATGCCCGAGTTCACCGCGCTTGAGGCCGTTGCCATGCCCGCGAGGATAGGCGGTGTCACAAAGCTCGAGGCGCTTGACGGTGCGATGTCGCTACTTGCAGATTTGGGCCTTGCTGATCGTGTGAATCATCGCCCTGGAGAGCTTTCCGGCGGTGAGCGTCAAAGAGTGGCGATAGCCCGTGCGCTGATTAATGCGCCGGCCTGTGTTTTGATGGACGAACCAACAGGTAACCTAGATCCGACAACGGCTGAGCAGGTCCTCAACCTAATGCATGACCTGAAGTTTGATAACACCGCATTTGTTGTTGTGACACACGATCCAAAGATTTCGGCACAAATGGACAAACAATATCGGCTTGAAGCTGGAAAGCTGTATCTGGAGTGATGGGTATGTGGCGACCACGCTCGCTTCACTTTGAGATGGCGTTTCGGCAATCACTGGGTGATGGGCCCGGCCTGTCGGCATTTTTATCTAGGTTATCCATGGCTGGAATGGTGATAGCTGTTGCATTTTTGCTCGCTTCGCTGTCAGTAATGAACGGATTCGAGAGGGAGATGAGACTCCGAATCCTTGATTTAGTGCCACACGTTACGGTTCGTAGTTATTTGGCCGATGTGGTCAATCAGGAGCTTCCTATCGACCTGGCTGCGTTATCGGAAGTTACCCGGAGTCATCGCTTTAGTGAGGCAAATGCTTTGCTTTACACCAATACCGGGTCACAAGTCGGTCGCTTGATTTACGCTGAATCGAGAGTCCTTAATCCTTTGCAACCGCATATTGAGCCGCGTCTCACCAAGTTGGGCCAAGGTGAGATTGTGCTGGGACGCGAAATTGTTGAGGCGCTCGATTTAAACGTGGGACAGTCGTTGGGTGTGCTTATCAGTGAGGAAAGTGGCGATCGGACTTTTGTTGCTGAGACAATGACGTTAGCGGCAGTACTCGATTCGGGTACTGAAATAGACAGCGTTTTCGCGCTTTCCGGCATTAATTCTCGCTCAAAATTGAGTAGGGCAGACGCCGCTTCTTGGGCTATTACATTGGTGGACCCACTTGACGCTCCACAGTTAGCTCAGTCGTTGCGCAAACGCTTGGGGCCCGAGTATTGGATTTCGGATTGGACTCGATCTTTGGGTAACTTGTATCAAGCCATTCAACTATCTCGGCAAATCGTGGGGTTAATGTTGTTCGCACTCCTGCTGGTTGCTGTGTTTAATATCGTCACGTCACTAGTACTTGTGTCTTCTGACCGCCGTCCGAGTTTAGCGATGCTGCGCGCTATGGGCGCATCACCCTCGGATGTGCTGACTATATTTACGCTGCAGGGAACCATTATTGGCGCGGGCGGCGCGCTATTGGGGGCGATATTAGGTGCAGGATTAGCGCTTTTAGTTCCTGCACTCGTATCCATCGTCGAGGCCGCCAGCGGTCAGCCTCTACTCGATACTAGCGTCTATCCCTTGGCTTACGTTCCCGTAGATTTGCGTTGGTCAGATTTCACGAATGTCGCATTGGGCGCATTCCTTCTCTCGTTTTTCGCCTGCACATTACCAGCCATTGGGGCGTCAAAAGCTTCTATTACCCAGTCGCTTCGCGAATATCGCTAAGACCGAAGTTTGCGTCGATGTGCTAGGCGCTTACGTGCTCGCTCTGCGATGCGCTGACTTATCCGCATTCGCCAGAGGCCATCGGCAATGAAGTATCCAAAGAAGGCTCCGGCCAAACCGATCACGACACATCCTAGGATGAATGCAGGGAAAATACCCAAAAATTCCGCGCTCAATGGGTTTAGCCAATCCACCGCTGTCACATCCAGTAGGGGGGTGCCGAGCAGAGCGCTTCCCAATACGTAAGCAGCCAGATAGATAACCGGTATGGTGATTGGATTGGTGATAAAAATCAGCATGAACGCTAGAGGCACGTTAGCGTTCAGCCTGATAGCAAGAAAGACCGCAACGAACATTTGCCCCGGCAGGGGAATCATCGAACAAAATAGTCCGATGGCGGTTGCTTTAGCGATAGATGTTCGACTGATGTGCCACAGTTCACGACGCTCTAGCAAATTACCAAAGCGTTTAAGCCCATTGACGCGCATTAAACGCGATGGACTTGGTAAGAACTTCCGCAACGAGCGTTTTGGCATGACCCTCTCTTAATCGTTCAGTGACACAGAGCTATTCAGAGCGATAACCTTCCCAGCTTTTCAATGTTGTGCGCGGAACGCCGTGCAACCTCGACACTGAGCCGTAACGCGCTAATTATGATGGGGCAAGGGCGAATCTGCTAGTTGCCAGATACCAAAAATCACGAACATTTTTTCGCGATAACGATGCTCTGCTTACATACGCCGTTATCTGCATCGCGGGATTGCTCACTCCACACTGGGCCGCCACCGAATTTTTTGTGGTTCTTGTATTGGCGAGCCTAGCAGTCCGACGCACACCTCGGATAGTTGTGGCACTAAGCCTTGGGTCTCTGGTGAGTTTCATACACTTTCTTACTTATCAACAAACTCAGATTCCCGGTAGATGCTTTGATACGCCAATGGTCGTTGTTGGTAATGTCGACTCGTTTGTCGAAACGCGTCGGGGATTGGGTGACACTCCTTACCTGAGCTTTGACTTTACGATCTTACTTTCATCGTTACCTGAGTGTGTCCCTGCTAGAAAAGTTCGTGCTTTCGCTTCTGTTGATTATGACAATCCAGCTCTAAGTGTCGGTGACCGGGTCACAGCAAACACCCGTCTTCGGCCTATCGGATCGTTATGGAATCGCGGAGGGATACCCACAAATACTATTGCTCTCGCCCGCGGAACTGCTGCAAATGCCAGTCTGACCGATATTCAATCAACGGATTCGGGATCGAATATTCTGGCTTCGTTGCGACTTCGCTTGAGTGACGCCATTAAAGCAAACGTCGACGGAGTCGAAGCAGAACGTCTGTTACAAGGTTTACTCCTCGGGCGACAAGATGCGCTCACGACGGATGATTGGTCGTTTTTACGCGAGCTCGGCATCGTTCATGTACTGGTTGTTAGCGGCGTCCATGTGTCGTTGGTTGTCCTATGGGCTCAGTGGCTTTTGGCGCTACCTCGGCGGTTATTTATCGTTTCAAACGACGCCGGTTCAGGCTGTAAAAGCCTCATGGCGTTGGCCATAGTAAGCGGTGGCTATGTGTTATTGACGGGCGCGTCGCTACCGTCGCTGCGCGCGCTACTGATGACGGCTCTGGCACTGACTATGCGCGCCTTTTTTTGGCGCGTAAGCGCATTGTCCTCGGTCGTTTTTTCCGCTGCTATATTGATCTCACTTAATCCTTGGTCTGCCCTCACAAGTGGATTTTGGCTCAGTGTTCTGCTGACAGGCGTCATTATTGGCATGTCGGAGAGACCCTCGCGAAGTCGATGGACTGGATGGTTGCGTCTGAACTTCGTTCTTAATATCGCGTCATCCGTACTTACCATATTCTTCTTTCACCAGTTCTCTATTGCTGCCTTTCTAACCAATTTATTGGTTGCGCCCTTATTTACGGGTGTCGTGCTACCCGCTGGTCTGTTTGGTTTGCTGATGACAGAGGTGAGTGGCGATGTGGGCGGCTGGATATTGAGTAGGCTAGGTGCGATCGTGAGTGAGTTGATGCACATTATGAACGCTGCGATCTCGGCAAGCGGATTCACTCTTCTGAACTTTGTGTTTATTCACAAGGGAATATTTTTAGTCGTCGGCGCAACGCTACTCGCGTGTCAGTTACGAGCGAGAATAGCGTTACCCACCAGTCTAATTTTCGTAGCGTTGCTCAGCAGTTCCAGTCGATTGAATGGCGTTACCGAGATGTTGGTGGCCGACGTGGGCCAAGGAACCATGGTTATTATCAATAACGGTGCATATACGATGCTCTACGATACCGGAGGCGTAGGGGGGGGCGGTGAGGCGATAGCCGAAAGAGAAGTTATTCCGTGGCTTAAGTCCCGGGGTATTAATACCATCGACTTATTGGTGGTAAGTCACGGTGACCTCGATCATTCAGGAGGGCTTGACGCTGTTTATGAGCACTTCGACATCAGACGGCATTGGGGCTTTGGCGGGGTTCCATGCGTCAGTGGACGCAAATTACGGCTTCCCGGGTCCTTGTCTGTATCCGTGATGATGGGTACTGGACAAAAGCTTAGCAATACGAACGCCGATTCCTGTGTCCTGCTCGCTGAGGCTCATGGTAAGCGGGTGCTTTTAACCGGCGATATGACTGCTGCGGCTGAACTTGAACTAATAGTTAGTGGGTCATTACCACGCGACATTGATATTTTGATCGCAGCCCATCACGGTTCAGCCACATCGAGTACCCAAACTTTTGTCGATAGGGTGAATCCCCGTCATACGGTCTTCACCACGAAGCGTGCGAATCGTTTTAATCATCCGCATATATCAGTGTTGACGCGATTCAAGACCACAGACTCAACGATTTGGGATACCGCGATGCACGGAGCGCTTACTTTCAAGCTGGCTTCGGGCGAGGATCTATCGCTTCAGGTGATGCGCACAGTCCATTCACCGTATTGGACACAATTCAGATAGACCAGACATCGCTTGGTTCGATGCGCGAGCAGGGTATACTCGCAGGTCAGTGCAGGGGAATTGTTGATGTTAGATCTGCTTATCGCCGGTGGGTGGGTGATGCCACTCCTTATTTTCTGTTCAATCGTGGCGCTGAGTATCTGTGTCGAACGATATATAGCATTGAATCGTAATGCCATAGCACCGCCGCACCTTCTGGCTAGCGTTTGGCGCGACCTCAAGCAGGGTGACTTTAATCAAAAAAAGCTGACTGAGCTGAGAGTAGGGTCACCTCTGGGTGCTGTATTGGCCGCGGGTTTAGCAAACCGCGGGCAGGGACGAGATGTCATGAAAGAAAGCATCTCAGAGGCTGCAAGTCATGTCGTGCACGACCTTGAGAAATATTTGAACTCGCTTGGGACAGTGGCTGCTATCGCGCCGCTTTTAGGACTGCTTGGCACTGTCGTTGGGATGATCGATGTGTTTACTCAAATAACGACCGTTGGGACAGGAAACGCAAATGCACTGGCTGGCGGCATTTCTGAAGCACTGCTGACCACTGCAGCCGGACTCATCGTGGCCATCCCAGCATTGGTGATGCACCGATATTTCACGGGGCTGGTAGATTCACATGTGGTAAGCCTAGAACGAGAGGCAATTAAATTGGTGGACGCATTACATAATGGGGTGCATCAGGCTGATTAACCATGAAATTTAGACGCCAGAGAAAAGACCCCTTGGCGGTAAATTTGACGCCTCTCATCGATGTCGTTTTTTTACTTCTGATCTTTTTTATGGTCTCCACCAGCTTTACTGACTTAAGTGAGCTTGTCGTGAATTTACCTGAGGCGGCGGGTGATCAGGCCAAATCCGAAACGAAGGGTCTCGAGCTTGTCATCACCGCGAGTGAAGACATGTTCTTAAATGGGACGCCGTTCCCCGCCGACGATAAAAATTTACGATTAATTCTCGTTGAAAAGGCGGGGTCACGTCGTGATATTCCTATTTCGATCATCGCGGATGCCGATACGCGGCATGCAATGGTTGTTTTGGCAATGGACGTTGCAAGCCAACTGGGCTTTAGGCAATTGTCCATCAGTACGCAAAAACCGCTAGCGAGTGACTAAACGTGCCACGAAAAACGCATAACAAGACCAATGACGCTCAGCTTTACGCGAGGCTTCTGTCTTACGCATTTAAGTACAAATGGTCTCTGGCCTTCAGTTTTTCTGGCTTCGTGATCTATTCTTTGGGCAATGTTTTGCTTGCAGACTTGACCCAGTTTTTGCTCGACTCGCTGGGTGGTCAGCAAATGATGAGTCTCGGGTTTGTTGCACAGGCTGCTCAGTGGGTGTGGCCGCCCGACGATAAGTCAGCAACAGACTATGCCCGCATTGCAGTCCCAGTGGCGGCAGTTGCATTGTCACTTGGCCGAGCTCTTGGTTTTTTTGCCGGCAGCTATTTCATGAATAAAGTTGCGCGATCTGTGGTTCATACCGTTAGGACAGACTTATTCAACGCACTTGTACGCGCGCCGAAGGTTCATCTAGACCAGTATTCGACAGGTGAGCTGTTGTCAAAGGTTACTTTCAACGTTGAGCAGGTGAGTGGCGCCGCCTCCGATGCGCTCAAGACGTTACTGAGGGAGGGCCTGACTATCATAGCCCTTGTCTCTTATATGCTTTATCTGAACTGGGAATTAACGGCAGTATTTTTTATTGTCGCTCCTGCAATAGGTCTCGTCGTACATATTGTCGGCAAGCACTTCAGACGATATAGCAGGCGCATTCAGGATTCGATGGGCTCAGTTACCGAGGTGACCTCGGAGAGTCTTGCTGGCCTTGATGATGTCCGGGTGTACGGCGCCACCGAGCAGGTGAGCTCCAGATTTGAATCAGCCAGTCAATTTAATAAACAGCAAAGCCTGAAGCTTGCTTTTGTACAGGCCGCCTCGACGCCGATCATGCAGACTTTGCTGGCTCTCGCGTTAGGTGCGTTGTTTTGGTTTGCACTCGATCCTCAAGTTCTCGCCGAGTTCAGTGCAGGCTCATTAGTTGCCTTCATTACAGCGGCTGCCCAATTAGGTAAACCAATAAGAACCTTGAGTAGTATTCAAAGTATCATCCAGAAGGGACTTGCCGCGGCAGAAGATATTTTCGCTCAGCTGGATACCTCGCCCGAGGTTGATTTGGGCGAGGCAAAGCCAAGCGTGGTGAAGGGTAAGATTGAATTTCGCGATATTGAATTCAAATATCCGAATACCCAAACGAATGCGATTTCGGAGGTTAGTTTCTCGATCGAACCGGGAGAGACTGTCGCCGTAGTGGGCAGATCTGGTAGTGGTAAAACGACACTTGTTAAATTGCTGGCGCGTTTCTACTCGCCAACATCCGGTGTCATTCTTCTTGACGGGACCGATGTCCAAGAAATCGATCTTGCGCACTACCGCAAGCAACTCGCTTTTGTTCCGCAAAACATCACGATATTCAGCGATTCAGTCAAAGGAAATATCGCCTTAGGTGGAGCAATTGAGCGCGATTTGGAAGACATCAGGAGTGCGGCAAAAAAGGCGCAAGCTGACAAGTTTATTCAGGAACTGGAACACGAATACGAAACCGTCATCGGCGATCAGGGGCTAGGGCTGTCGGGTGGTCAACAGCAGCGAATTGCGATTGCGCGGGCCTTGTTGAAGCGGGCGCCCGTATTAATATTGGACGAGGCCACCTCCGCACTGGATACGGAGTCTGAGGCGCTTATCCAATCCGCGCTTGATGCGAGCCGCGAGGGGAGAACGACATTTGTGGTGGCGCATCGATTGTCGACGATAGAGTCAGCGGACTCGGTGCTATTGATGGATGAGGGTAAAGTGATTGCACAAGGTAGTCATCAGCAGTTGCTTGAGAACGAATCATTATATCGCTCGCTCCATCAGCAGGGATTTGCTGACGCATGACAATCGGCAGGGATCGGCTCGAAGATTTGGTCAATCGATCCTGGTACGGAGGCTCGCGGTGGACTTATGTTTTTCTGCCTGTCGTGCCGCTTGTAGCCTTTGTGGTCTGGTGGCGACGCCGATTTCGTCCTCGCGCACGGTTTGCCGAACTCGGGGCGCCAGTGATTGTTGTCGGAGGTCTCACGGCGGGCGGCACAGGTAAAACACCAACACTCATAGCCTTGGCGAGATACTTTGCCGGGCGCAGTTTCAGGGTGGGTATTATTAGCCGCGGTTACGGCCGTAAAACGACCCAAAGCACGATTTTTGTCGAAGCTGAACATCATCCTGACGAGGTGGGTGACGAGCCATTATTAATCAAACAGTCAGTTCCATCCGCGGCAGTGGTTGTAGCGATATCACGAGTCGAGGCGGCACGTAGTTTGTGCAGAGAACATGGCGTGGAGATTGTTTTGTCTGATGATGGCTTGCAACACTATGCGTTACCGAGAGATTTCGAGATTGCTGTCGTGGATTCAGAGCGACGATCGGGTAACGGATGCCTCATCCCCGCGGGACCACTGCGAGAACCAATCGCACGACTACAATCGGTCGATTTTGTTCTAAAGCGCAATGGACCTGACACGGACTCCGCCCTTATCTACCGTCCAGAGAGATTCTACAGGCTTGATGGTAGCGGAGCGGTTCCTGCATCCGAAGCATCGTATCAATGGAGAGGCAAGGCCATTGTTGCAGCCACAGGGCTTGGCCAGCCCAGCCAGTTTTTTAAATTACTCAATCATCTTGGTTTGAAATTTGAAAACGTCACTGTCGCCGACCACGCCCAGCTGAATATCGCGGCCATTAAAAAGGAATTTAATCCTGATGTTATCGTCGTTACAGCTAAAGACGCGGTAAAACTCGACGTTGAGGAATGCGATAATGTTTGGACACTGGAGATCGAAGCCGCGTTGCCCGATTCCTTGTATTTAGCGATAGAGCGATGCTTAGAGCGAGACGCTATCTAGAGGTTTTTTATGTATCACATAGTGATCCCAGCACGATACGGCTCGACCCGATTACCCGCAAAGGCCCTCGCCGACATAAATGGTAAGCCCATGGTTTATTGGGTTTGGCGTCAGGCAATGCAGAGCAAGGCGCTAAGCGTTACGGTTGCGACGGACGATGATCGTATTCGTTCTGCGCTAACACCGCACGGTATAGCGGTTGCGATGACGGATTCCAGCCACCCGTCAGGTACAGACCGGTTAGCCGAGGTAGCGGAGCAAAAGGGTTGGGGCGCAAACCATGTCGTGGTGAACTTGCAGGGTGACGAGCCATTGATGCCGGTGTCTAATCTTGAGCAAGTTGCTGACCTACTCCTCACGCATCCGCAGGCTTCGATTTCAACGCTTTGCGAGCCTATTAATTCGCATGCTTCGTTTATCGATCCTTCGGTTGTAAAAGTGGTGTCCGATGGCACGGGTAGAGCCCAATATTTTTCTCGCTCGCCCATTCCCTTCGAAAGAGACAGTGACAACGCGAATGTGCCCGAAGCGGCTCGAAGACATGTTGGCTTGTATGCCTACCGAGTTGGGTTTTTAAGAGAATTTACTTCAGGCGCAGTCGCTCCGTACGAGCGACTTGAGTCACTTGAGCAACTCCGAGCGCTTCACCATGGGCATGAGATACGAATTGCTGACGCTCAAGAAAGTGTCCCTGCAGGTGTTGATACAGAGGCTGACCTAGAGGCCGTCAGATTAATGATGGCAAATCAATGAGTACCGTGTTCGCCAACGTTTCATTGCGTGACCTTAATACATTGAGACTCGAGTCCAATGCCAGATGGTTCGTCTCAGCTACCTCAGTACACGCTGTTCAGACGAGCGTGCAGACGTCGCAAGAGCGGCAGGTACCTCTGATTGCACTGGGTGGCGGCAGCAACGTCATCCTGGGACCTGAAATTGGCGGTCTTGTTGTTCATATGAAAATTCTAGGCAAAGAGCTGTTGGCGGAGTCTTCTGATCATGCTGTTATCCGCATAGGGGCTGGAGAGAACTGGCACAAGACAGTGCTGTGGGCTCACGAAAAAGGGTACTACGGGCTTGAAAATCTAGCGCTGATACCCGGCAGCGTTGGTGCGGCACCTGTGCAAAATATTGGTGCCTACGGGGTAGAGGTCGAGAACTTCATCGTTCAGGTTAATGTCGTCAATGGCGTATCGGGGGAATGTGAAACACTGCGCAGCGAAGACTGTGGCTTTGGCTACCGTGACAGTATATTCAAGCGTGAGAGGGGCAAGCATTGGTTAATAACGTCCGTCGATTTTCGTCTTTCAAAGACACCTGTCTGCTGCCTCGAGTACCCTGACTTGAGGAGGCTGATTGCTGATGAGCCTGTTACCCCAGCACGTATCCTTGAAGAGGTGGTAGCTATACGCTCCAAAAAGCTCCCGGACCTTGCCACTGAACCGAATGTTGGTAGTTTCTTTAAAAACCCAATTGTCAGTCGAGCGCAGGCTGAGAGCTTGCAAGATGCTTATCGTGAGATGCCTTATTTTTCGATGCAGGATGATCGGATTAAGTTATCTGCTGCCTGGATGATCGAGCAGCTGGGCTGGCGCGGATCAGCAACGGCTGGTGTGGCTGTCTCAAATCAACACGCGCTCGTTTTAATAAATCAATCTGCATCTTTTGCGTCGGAAATCATTGTTTTAGCTAATAAAATTCGTGATTCTGTGAGAACTAGATTTGATGTTGACCTAGAAATTGAACCTCAACTGATCGCCGTGGATTGCTGAAGATGGCACAGGTTGAATTTGACGCAGAGGCGTTTCTGAAGCAGTTGACCACACGACCTGGCGTCTATCAGATGTACGACAGTGCGGGTGGGCTTCTTTACGTAGGCAAGGCGAAAAATCTAAAGAACCGTGTCACCAGTTATTTCCGAGCGAGTGGACTCTCAGCCAAGACAATGGCTCTGGTCGCGCGCATTCGCGATATTCAGGTGACCGTTACCACAACAGAGCGAGATGCTTTGCTGCTTGAGCATAACTTGATTAAGGAGTACCACCCGCCATACAACATCCTTCTAAAAGACGATAAGTCCTATCCTTATATTTATCTTTCGTCAGAGGATAAATGGCCAAAACTGGGCTTTCACCGGGGTACTAAACGTCGCAAGGGGGAGTACTTTGGTCCGTATCCAAGTGCGGGCGCTGTTCGCTCTACACTCCATCTAATGCAGAAGGTATTTAAGGTGCGTCAATGTGAGGAGTCGTACTTTCGCAATCGATCGCGTCCTTGTTTGCAGTATCAAATTGGCAGGTGCTCTGGCCCTTGCGTTGGCCTTGTTAGCGAGGAGGATTATCAGAAACAAGTAGAGAACTCCGCACTCTTTTTGAGCGGCAAGTCGCAAAAAGTAATGAAGCGGCTGGCGG
Source organism: Luminiphilus sp. (assembly GCA_965660865.1). Lineage (GTDB taxonomy): Bacteria > Pseudomonadota > Gammaproteobacteria > Pseudomonadales > Halieaceae > Luminiphilus. The sequence continues at coordinate 15,980 of CBFIBL010000027.1, read as the reverse complement.
ATGACATGGAGCGAGCGGCAGAAAAGCTCGAATTCGAAAAGGCCGCGGAGTACCGAGATCAACTACAGCGGCTCCAGGATGTACAAGCTAGTCAAGGGATTGAGGGCTCCCGCGGCGAGCTCGACTTGCTTGCTGTGAAGCAAGCTCACGGTCAGGCCTGTGTCCAAGTCCTGTTTGTACGAGAGGGGCGTGTTTTGGGCTCGAGGACCTACTATCCAGCCACGCAGCTTGAGGAGGATGAAACCTCGGTTCTCGATGCGTTTATTCCGCAATTCTATTTATCCGGACGCCAAACTGTCCCTCAAGAGATTGTTGTTAGTCATAAACCCAAATTCGCGGATTTATTGGCCGACACTCTGATGGAGCAGAGTAAGCGTAAAGTCATCATTAAGACATCAGTACGTGATGCCCGCGCGCGCTGGCTGCAACTGGCGAAGCAGACCGCCGAGAGCAATCTTGAATCTTTTTTGAGTGGGAAGCAGACCATGGCGGGGCGTTTAGAAGCGCTCCGCAGAGAGTTGGATTTAGAGATGTCTCCAACGCGTATGGAGTGTTTTGACATCAGTCACAGCTCAGGTGAGGCAACTGTGGCGTCCTGCGTTGTTTTTGACGGTAACGGTGCACGTAAAGCCGACTACCGAAAATTCAATATTGATGGCATTACAGGTGGTGATGACTACGCGGCGATGCAACAGGCACTGGAGCGGCGATATCGCAGGTTATCGAAGGGCGAGGGAATATTGCCTGACATCCTATTTATCGATGGTGGAAAAGGTCAGGTTTCACAAGCAAAACAGGTTCTTGAGCATTTTGAACTCAGCACGATTAAAGTTGTAGGTGTCGCAAAAGGCACAACCCGGAAAGCGGGCTTTGAGACGTTGATCGACGGTGATACGGGGGGCGAGACGCAGTTAAGGGGGGATAATCCCGCGCTGCACTTGATTCAGCAGATTCGCGACGAAGCTCATCGTTTTGCAATTAGTGGGCACCGAGGTCGCCGATCCAAGGCGAGAAAGCAATCGACGCTTGAGGGTATTGCCGGTGTTGGTTCAAAACGTCGCCGTGATTTACTGAGACATTTTGGCAGCATTCGGGGTGTCGAGAATGCTTCTGCTGATGAAATACGTAAAGTTGATGGGATAAGTGCTACTCTGGCCCAGAGTATTTACGATCACCTACACACCGTTGAATATTAAGTTTGGAGCTAACGTGCGTTGGACGCTTCCTAACATCCTCACCTTGTTGCGCGTCGGTTGCATACCGCTGTTGGTTGCAGCGTTCTACCTTGCTGGTCCATACGCAGGATTCCTATCGGCTCTCATTTTTTTGTTGGCAGCGGTTACCGACTGGTTCGATGGATGGCTCGCGAGGGCACTTAACCAAGAGAGCGAGTTTGGCGCATTCATGGACCCTGTGGCTGATAAATTGATTGTGGCTACAGCCCTCGTAATCCTAGTGGCGCATTATGACAATATTTGGATCACGCTCGCGGCAATGGTCATTATCGGGCGGGAAATATTAATTAGTGCCTTACGCGAGTGGATGGCTCGGAGCGGCCGAAGCGAGTCTGTCGCGGTTACCATCGTTGCAAAATTTAAAACGACGTTGCAGATGACAGCCATCACGATCTTACTCTGGCGTTCAGATGAGAGTCTCAGCGATATGTGGTTATTAATGGGCTTTTCTGCGTTGGCTATTGCGGTTGTATTGACGCTTTGGTCAATGTGGAACTACCTCAAAGTCATGCTGGGCTCGCCGGTGATCGACGAAACTGCTTGACCGCTTGGACACAGTGAATACACTCAAATGTCTGCGGGAATAGCTCAGCTGGTAGAGCGCAACCGTGCCAAGGGTGAGGTCGCGAGTTCGAACCTCGTTTCCCGCTCCAAATTTTTTTGGGTGGCTGATCACGCGATTTGCCTCGGTTAACTCGCCATTTGCGCCCTGAATACTGTGTTGACAGGCTCGCATAATGACCACCGAAGCATGGTTGCTGCTTTCTCTAACCTTATTGGCTGGTGCAGCATCACCCGGACCATCGCTAGCACTTGTTGTCCACACCACTTTGAGTCACGGCCGATTAGCAGGCCTGAATATTGCCCTCGCGCATGGGGTTGGCGTGGGCCTCTACGCGTTGCTAATCGTACTGGGTTTAGGGGAGGTCCTTAGTCGAACGTCATGGGTCATGGGTATGCTGCAATTCGGCGGCGTAATCTTCCTAATCTATCTCAGTTTTCTGATGATTCGGGGTGGATTCACAGAGTTAGGCAAAGGCAACGATAAAATAGGCGCGTTTTCTCCCCATCCCTCAGCGCAGTTATCGAGTCAATGGTCGTATCTCCGAGACGGTTTTTTGATTGTCTTCTTAAACCCTAAGGTGCTGATTTTTTTTCTGGCTATCTTCAGCCAGTTTTTGGAGTCTGCCCAAACAATAAGCACACAACTGGCTGCGGCAGGTTTGGCAGCTGGAATCGATGGGCTTTGGTATGCCCTTGTTGCGATGTTAATGAGTGTTCCCGGTATGACTTCCGCGGGCGCGAAGTTTTCCGGATACCTAAATCTCGTTTTTGGAATGTTTCTCGGAGGCGTCGCGGCGTGGCTAGCGTTCTCAATGATATGAATCAGAAATCAGTGATCCACCAGAGGCCCTGACGGTGCCACTGGGACTGTGCAAAATTCAGGTATGCGCTTCTGCTGTCGCCTTAGCCCATTTGTAATCAGCTTTACCATTCGGCGCGCGTTGCACCACATCGACCAAAATACACTGCTTCGGCGCTTTGTAGCCAGCCAGCTGCGTTTTCACATGCTCTCGCAGTCCATCCTCGCCGATGGGGGCTGTTCCTGATTTCTGAGAGTAAACGGCGATCACTCGATTACCGAGGCGCTCATCTGGGAGGCCTACCACCAAGCAGTCCTCAACGTCGCAGTGGCGCTTAATTGACTCCTCAACTTCCTCGGTGAAGACCTTCTCACCACCTGTATTAATGCACTGTGAGCCACGGCCCAGTAATGTGATGGTGCCGTCGGCCTCGACCGTGGCGAAGTCTCCGGGGAATGAGTAACGCACGCCGTCCACAACACGAAAGGTCTTCGCAGATTTCTCTTCGTCTTTGTAGTAACCACGCGGAACGATACCGGCTGTCGCTACCATGCCCATTTCACCCGAGCCGGGTTTTACGGGCTGGTCGTCCTCGTTAAAGACTTTGACATAGTCGGCGATCATAAACTTGGCAGTTTTGGCTGCACCCTCGCGAGTACTGATTGAGGCACCCATTGATCCCTCGGTTGAGCCCATAATGTCGTTGAGCACCATATTCTGATGTTTAAGAAGACCTTCCTTGATTTCTTCGGACCACATAACTCCTGAGGAGGCCATCTGAACTACATGCGATAGGTCGTACGGGTTCCCTGCGGCTTTTGCCGCATCGAGCGCTGCCAAAATTGGTCGTGCAAATGCGTCGCCCACAATCGTCAAGTCAGTGACATTGTTCTTGACGACGCACTGTAGAAGCGCTTCTGCATCGAGGTGTTGCGTTCGCTGAGTGACGACCGTACCGCCACAGTTGAGTGCAACCATGGTACCAATCCACATTCCCGTTCCGTGCATCTGGGGACAGGCGGGTAGGCTGCGATGGACGGCGTCCATTTCGGTAATCGCTCGCGCACCTGCGAGAACTTCATCAATAGAGCTGGGCGGTGCAATGCCTCGAGTGCCAAAACCGCCGATACACAGCCATTGAGCGAGAGCACCGTTGTCATACATCACACCCTTTGGCATGCCTGTGGTTCCACCCGTGTAGAGCATGTAACGGTCTTCGTAGGCGCTTGGTGTGAAAGGCAAAGGGTCAGACCCTGTCAGCGCTTCTTCGTAGTCCAGAGCCCCATCTAACAGCGGTTCTTCAGATCCATCGGCAACTTGGATGTACAGTTTGATTTTTGGCAGTGAGTCGCGAATTTCTCGGATTCTGGTTGAATAGCTCGCATGGTAGATCACCACTTCTGAATCACTGTTATCCAGAAGGTAAATCAGTTCTTCGGCGCGGTAGCGGTAATTTACATTAACGGGACAAACTGATTGCTTGAAACAGCCAAAGTGCGCCTCAGTGTATTCGTTGCAGTTGAGCATATACATGCCCACTGAGGCGCCATTGGTAACGCCATTTGCTGCAAGTAAAGCCGCAAGTCGCGCGGCCCTGTCGTTGAATTGTGACCACGTGACAGTCTTGCCTTCACAGATGAGTGCAGGACGATCTGGAAACTCCTTTGAGAGGGTTGTCCAAACGTTATTGAAATGAAATTCCATCGCATGCTCCGCCGACTTTATTTTTGTTAACAGCGCGGCGCAGATGATGAATCAAACGCCGATCCATGGGTGTGAGGCTCTCATGAGCCGGCAGAGATTTCTAGTCCAGTCATGGGCTTGAAGTTCTTCAGACTCGATGTTTTGGACGGACCTTACTTCATCGACTTAAGCGGACTGCGAATCCATCACTCGGACGATACCCAAATTCGATCCTTTCACCCGTGTTTTCTTCAGATGTTTAAGGATGGGCTTGGGCATTCCCTCGGGTAAATCGATCGTGGCATAGTGCTCAAAGATATTGATCTTTCCAATGAATTGACCTTCTATTCCGGCCTCATGGGCTACAGCGCCCATGATCTCACTCGGCTTCACGCCTTGTTTCTTTCCGACGCTTAGCCAAAAGCGCTCCATAATGACCTCAGGATGCTCTTCGAGGGGGCGAGCGCGACCGAGCTCTTTGACCGTATAGGTAAGTGGCACTTGTCGCTCTTTACCATGCTTATCTTTAATAGGACGCGGCTCATTCTTCAGTTCGCGTGAAGGCTTTTGATCCGCGCTAGCACCTCGCTTGTTAGTGTCAAAGGATTCAACAGGTGAGTCGACACCGTTCAGCACCATACCTGCTAAGCCAAGGGCGATATCTTTGTAATTATGTCCATCGTATACGAGCTGTTCGATTGCATCGGCGGCTTTCGAGTGCACCGGTGCGTCCATAGCGTTACGAAGCGTATCAACGAGGCGCTCCCTGGCCTTTGCATCGATGTCGGCGAGCGTCGGCAAGTCGATAGGCTGAATCTTATGCTTGGTGACCTTTTCGATATTGTGGAGCATGCGACGCTCACGCGGTGCCACAAACAAGATTGCTTTGCCGGCGCGACCGGCGCGACCTGTGCGCCCAATACGATGGACGTATGACTCTCGATCAAACGGAATGTCGTAGTTAATGACATGGGTTATCCGCTCAACGTCTAAACCTCGTGCAGCAACATCGGTGGCCACAATCACGTCGAGACGCCCATCTTTCAACTGCTCAACAGTCTTGATGCGCGTTTTTTGGTCGATGTCGCCATTGAGAGGGGAGGCATTAATACCCCGCTGACGCAGTTGGTCTGCAATGGCCGAGGTCGATTCACGGGTTCTTACAAAAATAATAACGCCCTGAGTATCCTCTACCGCTATGAAGCGGGTAAGGGCGTCAAGTTTGCTCGTGCCTTTAACTAGCCAATAACATTGCTCAATATTGGTGTTTGTCGTCGCCTGAGAGGCGATTGAGACCTCTACGGGATCCTTGAGGTGCACACTCGCTATTTCTCGGATTCGCGGAGGCATTGTTGCTGAGAAGAGGGCTACGCGTCGACCATCGGGTGTCTTTGAGAGGATCTCGTCGACATCATCGATGAAGCCCATGCGAAGCATTTCATCGGCCTCATCGAGCACAACGGTCTTTATCTGGCTAAAGTCAGCTGATTTACGATTAAGGTGATCTAGGAGGCGACCCGGGGTTGCAACGATGACATGAACTCCCTCCCTGAGTTGTTTTAACTGTTGACGCATATCATTCCCGCCACAAAGCGCGACGACCTTGCACCCCTTGGATCGCTTTGCATAGCTTCGGAAAGCATCTGCAACCTGCATCGAGAGCTCTCGCGTCGGACAAAGCACAAGGATCTGCGGCACAACCGAGTTAAAATCCAGACTCGCTAGCGAGGGAAGAGCGAACGCCGCCGTCTTGCCAGTACCTGTCTGGGCGATGCCAACCACATCTCGTCCGCTGAGCATAGCCGGAATCGTTTCTGCTTGAATGGGCGTAGCTGATTCGTAGCCCAAGTCCATGAGCGAGTTTAGTAAAAAATGTGGCAGACCAAGGCTCTTAAAAAGCAGGGGAGAGGTATTGTTATCGGACATAAACGTTATACGGAATGGGAGAGCGCGCAGACTACGCTTTGAAGTAGGGATGAGAAAGGTAAATCCTGCCGGTAAAACTCTGTTCACTGGCCTGTTTCGAGATTTTTAACCGCATTGATTGACAACCTCGGTTGAACGGGCAAATTGCGGGCCTGGATGGTCGAAGGCATGACAACCGAATTTTACGTAGCGGAAACGCAATACCTCTGCGGCTCCTTATCTTTAGCTTTATCGAAACGCCTAGATGTCACAGCGTGGCACACTTAGGTTAAGCTTGCCTCTTCACGTTTAGTGGTAGCGAAGGTCATGAACACAGAGCGATCGTTGACGCACCTAGATACACGAGGGGAAGCCCACATGGTGGATGTGGGGGACAAGGCGACTACTCAACGAGTAGCGGTTGCTCGATCTAGAATCCGGATGGCGTCGTCGACACTTTCGGCGATTGAATCGAGTGAATTAAAAAAAGGGGATGCCCTGGCCACGGCGCGGATTGCAGCGATTCAGGCAGCGAAGAAAACAAGTGATCTCATTCCGCTATGCCATCCTCTGCCCATCACCAAAGTTTCGGTCGATCTGCAGATAGATCACGATTTGCCGGGCATCGTCGCTCAGGTAACGTGTCAAGTGCGAGGCCAGACGGGTGTAGAAATGGAAGCGTTAACAGCGGCCTCTGTCGCGGCGCTGACCATTTACGATATGGCGAAGGGACTTGATCGCGGCATGGTGATAGAGGATGTGACTTTGCTAGAAAAATCCGGCGGTAAATCAGGCGAGTGGCGGCATGACGGTTAAAGTGAAGTTTTTTTCCCTCGTCCGAGAGGCTGTAGAAACCGAGGAGCTGACACTCGATTTCGCCGAGGAAATGTCGACAGTTGAAGGGCTCAAGTCGCTACTCGGAGAGCGGGGCGAGGCTTGGGTGGAGGCCTTGTCTCACCCGAACCTCATTCAAGCCGTTAATCAACGCGTCGTATTCCAGGAGGAGCCCATCAACGACGGCGATGAGGTCGCCTTTTTCCCTCCCATGACAGGGGGCTGAGGTGTCGGTTACCGTCACGGACAAAGATATCTCTCCTGGAGATCTCGCGACGGTTTTCTACGCGGACAATCCGCACGGCGCCGTGACAACCTTTACCGGATTTGTTCGTGACTTCAACGCGCAGGGCGGCGTGGAGACATTACACCTAGAGTGCTACGTGGAAATGGCTGAGCGGGTGCTGAATGACCTTGGCGCCGAAGCAAGACAGCGCTTCGGTCTTAAAGCGTGGCAGATCGTACATCGTTTCGGCAGCCTCTCGAGCGAGACGCCCATCGTTTTTGTTGCGACGAGTGCCGATCACCGCGCTGAGGCGTTCAGTGCCTGTGAGTTTGTCATGGACACACTCAAAACAGACGCACCTTTTTGGAAGCGCGAAGATTTCGGGGGTGAGGGGCAATGGGTTACAGTGGCGACACGAGATGTTGACCGCAGACAGCGATGGGATACAAAGGATCCGGTTTCATGAAGTATTGTTCCAAGTGCGCCACCGAGGTCGAGCGGAAAATCCCAGAGGGGGAGGACCGCGAGCGCGATGTTTGTCCGGCCTGCCACGAGATCTTTTATGTCAACCCAAAGATAATTTGTGGCTGCATTCCGACCATCGGCGACAAGATTTTATTGTGCAGGCGTGCTATCGAACCTCGATATGGTAAGTGGACGTTGCCCGCGGGCTTTATGGAAAATCGCGAAACGACTGAAGAAGGCGCAGCGAGAGAAATGTGGGAAGAGGCGGAGGCGAGGGCTGTTGGTATGCGGCTATATCGTATTTTTGATGTGCCTCATATCAGCCAGGTTTACGTGTTCTATCGCTGTGAAGTATTGGACGGAAAGTTTGGAGCTGGCTCTGAGAGCCTTGAGAGTCAGCTTTACTCGGAGGATGAAATTCCTTGGGACGAGCTCGCCTTCCCAGTCGTGATTGAGATACTTCGAGAGTTCTTCGAGGATCGGAAGACGCAAGAATGGCCCATCCGCAACAGTACAATCAGATATCAACACCGTCGTACAGGCTAAGACCTTCCTGTCACGGCGCTTCTAAAAATTCAGTTACACGAGGGTTTATAAATGGGTTTACCAACTACCGGTGCACCAGCACCTGCATTCTCACTTCAAGATCACACGGGTGCTGAGGTTTCGCTCAGTGATTATCAGGGTAAAAAGAATGTGCTTGTGTATTTTTATCCCAAAGCGATGACCCCGGGGTGCACTGTGCAAGCGCAGGGCCTGCGCGACATTGCGGAACAACTGGCTGCCCACGACACTGTTGTTTTCGGTATCAGCCCCGATCCCATAAAACGCTTGGCTAAGTTTGTCGAGCGCGATGCGCTTAATTTCCAGCTTTTGAGTGATGAGGATCACTCAGTGGCTGATGCCTATGGTGCATGGGGACCCAAAAAGTTCATGGGCAAAGAGTTTGACGGCATTTTGCGCACCAGCTATCTCGTCGATAAAGACGGCAATCTTTGCCAGATCATCAATAAATTTAAAACGAAAGATCACCACGAAGTTGTATTGAACATGCTTCAAGAACTGGGACTATGATCGATCTATTCACATCGCCTACGCCCAATGGGCACAAAGTATCGATAGCTTTGGAGGAGATGGGGCTCGATTACGAGGTTCATACCATCGACCTGAGGTCAGGCGAGCAAAAGCAGGAACCTTTCTTAACGCACTCGCCGAATGGAAGGATTCCGGCGATTTATGATCGAGAATACGACCTATCTATCTTCGAATCGGGTGCGATCATGATCCATCTTGCAGAGAAAACCGGCAAGTTCCTACCGAGCGATGTGGTAGGTCGATCGCGTGTTATCCAATGGCTCATGTTCCAGATGGGTGGTATTGGGCCGATGATGGGGCAGGCGAACGTATTTTTTCGCTACTTTCCCGAGAAAATCCAGCCAGCGATCGATCGCTACCAGAGTGAAGGTCGGCGCTTATTCGAAGTGTTAAACACGCAGTTGGCTAGGACAGAGTATTTGGCTGGTGATTACAGCATCGCCGATATGGCGAACTGGGCTTGGGTTCGATCGTACCGCTGGAGCGGTATAGAGATCGATGGGCTAGACCACCTACAGCGTTGGCATAACGCTATCAAGGTGCGTCCAGCGGCTGAGAAAGGCATCACGGTTCCAGTCGATATGCGTTTGCTGCGAGATGGCAAAGAGGACTCGAAAGAGACTCAAGACTTCATCAAAGGCGCGCAAACGATGGTTCAGGGAATTAAGAAGGACTGATGCCGTGTTTAGAGTAATCACTTGTAACACCAATGGAATAAGAGCCGCGCAGCGAAAAGGGTTCTTTGAATGGCTTGCAAAGCAAGAGGCTGACGTCGTGTGTATTCAGGAGACCAAGGCGCAAGAGCATCAGCTCGTTGACGATGCGTTCCGACCCGCGGGCTTCTACTGCTATTACAACGACGCGGAAAAGAAGGGGTACAGCGGTACCGCGCTGTATGCGAGGCAGGAACCTTCTGAAATCCAGACCAAAGTTGGCTGGGAGCCGGTCGACTCCGAAGGTCGGTACTTGAGGGCTGATTTTGAAGGTCTTAGTGTCATTTCACTCTACGTTCCGTCGGGGTCGAGCAATGATGCGGCGCAAGCGCGTAAAGACGTGTTTATGGAGAAGTTCACGCCACACATGAAGGCGCTTCTTGCGGAAGATCGGGAGTTCATCATTTGCGCGGATTGGAATACGTGCCACCAAAATATTGATATCAAAAACTGGCGCAGTAACCAGAAAAACTCGGGGTTTATGCCGCACGAGCGGGAGTGGCTTACGCACCTCTATGAGGAGCAGGGGTGGGTGGATGTGTTCAGGCAGATGACAACGGAACCAGACCTCTACACCTGGTGGTCCAACCGCGGGCAGGCGTGGGCAAACAATACCGGTTGGCGACTCGATTACATGCTTGTGACACCCGGTTTATCGGGCAAAGGTGAGCGTTTTGCGATTTATCGCGATGAGCGATTTTCTGACCACGCGCCCGTTACCATCGATTTCAACATCTAATTTTTATAGATTTATCTCCTAAAATATTGATTTAAATGAGGTTTAACCATGTTTATTAGTCAGGCATACGCACAAGCTGGAACACCACCACCTGCGGGAGGCGAATGGTTCCTTCCGATCATGATGATCGGCTTGCTGATCTTTATGTATTTCACGACCATCAGGCCGCAGCGTAAGCGCCAAAAGGAGCACGCGGAGCTCGTGAACTCGCTGGGCAAAGGCGACGAGGTCCTAATGAGCTCCGGTCTGATGGGTAAGATCGTTGATCTCACAGACCTCTACGTGGTCGTTAACGTTTCTGACAAAGTGGACCTCAAATTTCAGCGTACGCATGTAACGGCCACGCTGCCGAAAGGAACGATCAAGAATCTTGGGGCTTAAGAGCATCAATCAGAACAAGCCCCACATCCAGTACCCTCCGAGAGAGCCGCTCGCGGTTCTCCCGTCGCCGTTTCAACTGCTCGCCCGAGCCTCGGAGCGCTGGGGGCAAGGGCGTCGTATCTGGTGCAAACGAGACGATCTAACCGGCTCACTGCTTACCGGCAATAAAGTCAGAAAGCTTGAGTTTTTGGCGGCTGAGGCACGTCAACGCGGTTGCACGGTATTGGTGACCGCTGGTGCCTTGCAGAGTAATCATTGCCGCGCCACTGCAGCGGTTGCTGCGCAACTCGGATTCAAATGCGAGCTGATCCTGCGCGGCCATGAGCAGGAGCTTTGTGGTAATTATCTGCTGAGTCGTATGCTTAACGCTGAGATAACCTATGTGTCTAAGAGCACATCGGGTGATGAGATGACTGTCCACCTGGCTGATGCCCAAAAGCGCTGGGCGGCACGCGGTGAGAAGGCACTCACCATCCCGATTGGTGGCAGCGATGCCATGGGTATCTGGGGTTACATTGCTGCCGTGGAGGAGCTCACTGAGGATATGAGCCGAAATAGCTTATCCTCGGCCGCAATCGTTCACGCTACGGGCTCGGGTGGCACACAAGCGGGATTAAATGCAGGCGTGCTACTTCACGGGGTGGATGCCGATGTTGTTAGCTACGCTGTGTGTGATGACAAGGCTTACTTCAACACAAAGGCGCAGGAAGACTGGTCTAATCTGTGTGTAGCTCAACCAGAGCTCCCCTCGGTGCCCATCAAGACGATAACAAACGACAAATACATTGGTCCCGGTTATGGAAAAGCCGGCGAGGAGATATTTGACACGCTTGCCGAGCTAGCCCGGCTTGAGGGTATTACGCTTGATCCGGTTTACACTGGAAAGGCGTTTTACGGCTTGATCACCGATCTGGCGAGTGGCGCATTTGCCTCAAGCGCATCGGATATCATTTTTATGCATACAGGTGGGGTTTTCGGTATCTTCCCCCATGCATCCGCAGTTGAGGCGGCGCTGAGGCGCGCCTGAACTGCTGAATACACGACAATAACGAAGAGGCAGTGCGATGCTTGAGACTATTATCCGTGAAGTGAACGCTGTGGCTTGGGGACTTCCCATGCTCATTCTTCTGCTCGGCACAGGAATTTATTTGACGCTGGGCCTTGGCTTTATGACGCTTCGAAAGGTGCCTCGTGCGGTTTCGCTTCTGTTTTCCGGTGTGTCCGGTCGTGGTGAGGGTGACATTGTTCCTTTCAAAGCACTGATGACGTCCCTTTCAGCCACTATCGGGACGGGTAATATCGCCGGGGTTGCTACGGCGATAACACTCGGGGGGCCGGGTGCCTTGTTCTGGATGTGGATCACTGCGCTGTTTGGTATGGCGACCAAATACGCGGAGGGCGTGCTCGCGGTTCGCTACCGGGAGCAGGACGATCAAGGCGGCTACTCAGGCGGACCCATGTACTACATCCGTAACGGCCTCGGGGATCGCTACGGAGGGTTCGCCAAAGGCTTGGCCTTCGCGTTTGCATTGTTTGGTGCCACAGCTGGCTTTGGATTGGCAAACACGGTCCAGTCCAACTCGGTTTCGCAAGTACTCACTGATTACATGTTCATTCCCTGGTGGGCAACTGGCGGTGTGCTCATGGTTCTGGTCGGAGCCGTTATCCTAGGTGGCATCAAGCGAATCGCAGATACGGCAGGGGCGATCGTACCCGTCATGGCAATTTCATACATTGTCATGAGTTTGATTGTTATCTTGATGCACCTTTCCGAGGTTCCCGCCGCATTCGCTGTGATCATCGACAGTGCCTTCAACGGTGCTTCCGCGGCAGGTGGCTTTGCAGGAGCGACTGTTTGGGCCGCCATTCGATTTGGCGTTGCAAGAGGCATCTTTTCTAATGAGGCGGGTCTGGGTAGCGCACCCATTGCGCATGCTGCGGCGAAAACAAATGAACCTGTAGAGCAGGGTCTGATTGCGATGTTGGGCACACTGATTGATACCTTAATTGTCTGCACAATGACGGGATTAGTGATTGTGCTGACGGGCGTGTTGGATTCAGGCGTGTCAGGCGCCAGCTTGACGTCGATGGCATTTGGTGCGGCACTTCCGGGAGGAGAATGGGTTGTCACCATAGGCGTCATTGTCTTTGCAACCACAACGATGATGGGCTGGGCCTTCTATGGTGAACGCTGCGTTGTGTATCTTTTTGGCACGAAAGGCATCATGCCTTTCAGGGTGCTCTGGGTCTTAGCAATACCGGTCGGAGCTGGCGCCGATCTCGGATTAATCTGGTTGGTGGCTGATACGCTAAACGCGTTTATGGCCATACCGAACCTCGTTGGGCTCTTGCTCTTGTCTCCTGTCGTCTTTGCATTAACGCGAGAGTACTTCGGGCGAAAGCCAACCGGCAAAGAGGTGACCAACTGAGAGGCTTACAGGCTGGAAAGACACGGTTAGACTAAGTCAATGCCAACGCTTGCACCGGAAAAACTTGTCATCGCCATCTCCTCGAGAGCACTGTTCAATCTTGATGCGGAGCATTTGGTCTTCGAAGAGGAGGGGCTTGAAGCCTACTCTGCATATCAAATCGAGCACGAAGACACGCCGTTGGAGCGTGGTCAAGCGTTTACGCTGGCTAAAAAACTGCTGAGGTTGAATGAGACGCTTGAGGACCCCTTGGGCGTGGAGATTGTTCTCCTATCCCGAAACTCTGCTGATACAGGCTTGAGAATCTTCAATTCTATTGAGCATTACAGTCTGCCGATTACCCGCGCGGCATTCTGCGGAGGGGAGTCACCGTGGCGATACATACAAGCCTTTGGCTGCCATTTATTTCTTTCATCAGAACCTGGAGATGTCCGTAAGGCGTTGGAGAACAATGTAGCAGCCGCGACATTGGTATCAAAACCGGTTACCGGATCTGATGACACAGTCATCAGATTTGCTTTCGATGGTGACGCTGTTCTGTTCTCAGATGAAGCGGAGAAGGTCTATAAAGCCAAAGGACTGGAGGCGTTTACCGAGAGTGAAGTTGCACAGCGTAATCAGCCGCTTACCGGCGGTCCGTTTAAAAGCTTTTTAAGCGCTCTGCACGTGCTTCAGCAGTCACTACCCGACGAGTCACCATTGATTCGCACGGCGCTGGTAACCGCCCGTTCCGCCCCTGCGCATGAACGTGTTATCCGCACTTTGCGCGCATGGGATGTACGGTTGGACGAATCAATTTTCTTAGGTGGCTTACCGAAAGTTGAGTTTCTTAAGGCCTACGACGCGGATGTTTTCTTCGATGATCAAGAGACACACTGTAACCTAGCCGCTGATCACGTTGCCACGGGGCATGTACCGCATGGTGTTGCAAACGAATCCTAATCTGCTCTGTACAGTCCTATAAGAACCAAAGTATCTTTCAGAGCTCATTTTAATGCCTTGTGATTATTATGAAGTTGCAACAGCTCAAATATATCTGGGAGGTCGCGCATCATGACCTCAATGTGTCTGCTACCGCACAGAGCCTGTTTACGTCGCAGCCGGGAATTAGTAAACAAATCCGACTATTAGAGGGCGAGCTGGGCGTAGAGATATTCTCTCGAAGTGGCAAGCACCTTACGCACATTACGCCCGCTGGCGAAGCGATTATTGAAATGGCGGGTGAGATCCTTCGGCAAACGGAATCCATTAAACGTATTGCGCAAGATCACTCGGACAATGTGTGCGGAAGTATGTCGCTCGCAACCACGCATGGACAGGCTAGGTATGTTTTGCCGGACTCGATATCTCGATTTTCTGTCGAGCACCCTGATGTGTCGCTTGAGATGCGGCAAGGCAGTCCTCAGCAGATAGCAGAGATGGCAGCCAAAGGGAGCGTGGACTTCGCCATTGCGACGGAGGCACTGCAACAATACGCATCATTGGTGACCTTGCCGTTTTTTCGCTGGTCACACTGCGTGGTGGTTCCGAGCGGGCACCCCCTGGCGGAGATAGATTCACCAACGTTAGAGCAAATAGCGCATCATCCAATTATCACCTACACCGAGGGCTTCACAGGGCGCTTTCGCATTGATGAAGGTTTTGAAGCGCGCGGACTCACTCCCAATTATGTTGTGACCGCTGCGGATGCTGACGTTATCAAGACCTATGTCCGTAAGGGTTTGGGTGTTGGCATCATCTCTACAATGGCTTACGAAGCGCAAGGTGACGCTGATTTAATCAAGATTGGCTCGCCCAATTACTTCGCTTCACTACTTTCATGCATCGCGTTTAGACGCGGGACTTTCCTAAGAGGTTTTATGTATGCCTTTATCGAACAACTCGCGCCACATCTCACGCAAGATATTGTCAAACACGCTATGTCTATTGCGGACCCAGAGGAACGAAATGAGTTTTGTTCAAGGCTCGAAGTTCCACGCATTTAGACGATGTACGGCATAAAAATAGGTCCATTTGAAGGGGTTTTTTCCCGTAGCTTTGTGCGATGATTGACAGATCGGATATCGCTGGCGTGCGTATGAAACGTAGCCGCTCATTTAAAGCGACCGACCACGCCCCTGCGCGGTTTCTAACATTCAAGGATAAGAATGGACACTACTCACACAAACGACGTGACGCCTACGCTCACGAATCCTTTTGATACCCAAGCTACAGCACAGTCGTCTTCGACGGATTACCAAGCTGCGATAGCGCGAGGTGCCGAATTGCAGGCACTACCGCAAGCTGCGGCCACTGGCAGAAACATCCAGCGACAGCACAGCAAAAACCGGATGACTGTCTGGGAACGCATCGAGTTTTTGGTGGATGAGGAACCCACAATTTTGTATCAAAACTGGGGTCCCAACCTTGATGGCGCATCACTCGTGACCGCCGGTGGTCGCATCGATGGCCGCGATGTTGCCATTTACGGCCATGACTTCACTGTGCGCGCAGGCTCGATGGATGCCACCAACGGCGAAAAGCTCGCGCGGCTTTTTGAACTCGCGGGCGAGCGCGGTATTCCGCTGGTGGGTCTCAATGACTCTGCGGGCGCTTACATCCCTGCGGGCGTCGGTGGCCTAGACGGCTATGCAGAAGCGTTTACAGGGCTTCGCAAAATCTCAGGCGTTGTCCCCAGCATCATGTGTATGTTCGGTTTTAATGCCGGCGGTGGCAGTTACTTACCTCGCCAGGGCAGTTTCTTGATTCAACCCAAAGATACGTTTTTTGGTTTAACGGGGCCGGGTGTCGTGAAATCTGTTTTGGGTGAGGATATTACGCCCGATGAACTAGGGGGGCCCGGAGTTCATAGCCAGACGGGTGTCACAGACTTTGTCGTTGAGGATGAAGTTGCAGCGCTTCGCAAAGTTCG
>CBFIBL010000026.1:0-22593 GCA_965660865.1 Luminiphilus sp. | reverse complement strand
TGGCACGGCACCATCGGTGCGGCGAAAAAAGACCTCGATAAGCGCGTTGTTGGTATCCGCGATCGTCTTGTTGCACGAGGAGGTGACGCGCGCGTATCGGTTCTAAAGGCGGTCGTGACGCAAGCATCGGCTGCGATCCCTGCAATGCCTATCTACCTGGCCATCTTATTCAAGGTCATGAAAGCCCGCGGCACACATGAGGGATGTATCGAGCAGATCGATCGCCTGTTCCGCGAGGCCATGTATGGCGAAAAAGCCCTTGACGAGGAAGGTCGACAGCGAGTTGATGACCTTGAACTATTACCCGAGGTGCAAGCTGAGGTTGCGGAATTATGGGCGCAAATCGGCACTGAAAATCTCGAACAGCTGTCAGACTTTGCGGGCTACCGCGAGGAGTTTTTGCAGCTATTCGGCTTTGAAGTTCCGGGTGTTGATTACGACGCCGATGTCGATCCGGCAGTCACGATCGAGCAAATGGTGAGCTGATATGCAGGCATACGACGAAGCCGTACAGGTATCGCCGAGGATTAGGCGATTAGTTGCACCCAACCCCAGCGTTATGACAGGGCCGGGAACCAATACGTACGTTATCGGCACTGAAGACTTGGCGGTGATTGATCCCGGTCCCGCAATCGACGAGCACATTGAGAACATCTTGAAAGTGGGCGATGGCCGTATCAGTCACATTTTGTGTACACATACTCACCCCGATCACTCGCCAGCCGCTGCTCATCTCGCTCGTGAGCTGGGCGTGCCCATGATTGGCGCTGTGACGGCTGACGATCAACATCAAGACCTAACATTTCAGCCCGACGTTCACTTGCAGCAAGACGCTGTTTTCTCGGGGCAGGATTGGTCAATCCGGGCGATTCACACCCCGGGCCACGTCGATAATCACTACTGCTTCCTGCTCGAGGAAGAGGGGATGGTCTTTGCGGGCGATCACATCATGAATGGATCAACTGTCGTGATTGTGCCACCCGGCGGCAACATGAAGGACTACATAGAGTCCCTTAAGCGGCTTCTAGACTATGAAGTGAAGGCCATTGCTCCCGGGCACGGTGAGGTGATTCAAGGCTGTCGCGACGAGGTCGAGAAGCTCGTCAGGCACCGACTGATGCGCGAGGCAAAAGTCGTTGCCAATCTTGAGCGAGGAGGCCCTGTAAATATCGAAACACTCGTCGTATCCGTATACGATGACGTGCCTGACACGATGCACCGTTGGGCTCAGCTATCGCTACTTGCCCACTTGCTCAAACTTGAAATTGAAGGCCGGGCTCAACAAGACGCCGGCGTGTGGTCGCTCACCTAATATATTGAGGAAGCGATCACCGAAACACACTAACGATAACAACCCAACACAACAGCTATACAGAGAGGTAAATCATGCAGGGCTTGATGATGGATTTTCCACTGACGATCACGTCAATCATGGAGCACGCAGAGCGTGTCCACGGAGCACAGGAGATTGTATCCGTAACGCGAGACAACCCGAGACATCGGTACACCTACGCAGACGCATTCGCACGAGTGCGTCAACTCGCTAACGCGATGAGCGCATGGGGCATGTCGCCTAGCGATCGCGTCGCAACGCTTGCGTGGAACGACTATCGCCACTTTGAGACTTACTACGCATCGGCGTGCTCGGGCTATGTCTGCCATACGATTAACCCGCGGCTTTTCCCCGAGCAAATTGTTTACATCATCAATCACGCTGAAGATCAGTACGTGTTCTTAGACCCTGACTTTTGGTCGCTGATCGAGCAGGTGGCCCCACAGTGCCCCGATGTCAAGGGCTGGGTTGTTATGACAACCCCCGAGCACATGCCTGAGACATCTGTCGCCAACGCCCTTTGCTACGAAGACCTCATGACTGGTCAGCCCGATAGTTACGAGTGGCCAGCGATCGATGAAAATGAGGCCTGTGCGCTTTGCTACACATCGGGTACCACAGGGAATCCAAAAGGCGTTCTCTACAGCCACCGTTCTACCGTTCTGCACACCTATGCGACCATGATGCCCGACTCAATGAACATCTCGTCTGCGGACGTTGTTCTGCCTATTGTTCCGATGTTTCATGTAAACGCCTGGGGCAACCCGTATGCCTGTCCCGTGGCGGGTGCAAAAATGGTCATGCCGGGCAATAAGATGGGCGACGGCCCAACACTGGCCGCGCTAATCAATGAGGAGGGTGTCACCATGTCGGCGGGTGTGCCGACCGTTTGGTTGAATCTGCTTGCTCACTTGCGATCTAGCGGAGAGCGTGTCGATACCTTGCAGCGCGTTGTGGTTGGCGGTTCAGCCTGCCCGCTGTCGGTTATGGAAGAGTTCGACACTTACGGCGTTGATACGCGCCACGCCTGGGGCATGACAGAAATGAGTCCACTGGGCACCTCGAACTCATCAGGCGCGCGACGGAATCAGTTCGATGCTGAGACCTTTGCCAGCATGCGTACCAATGTGGGTCAGCCTATCTTCGGTGTCGAGGTGAAGATTACTGACGACGATAACAATGAACTACCCTGGGACGGCGTTGCCTTTGGCGCGCTGAAAGTGCGCGGCCCATGGATTTGCTCGAGTTACTTCAAACTCGACGGCAGCTCTGCGCACGAGGAGGATGGATGGTTCGAGACGGGTGATGTTGCCAGCATTGATGCGCGCGGCAATGTGGCGATTACCGATCGAACTAAGGATGTGATTAAGTCTGGCGGTGAGTGGATTTCATCGATCGAGGTCGAGAACTGCGCGACAGGTCATCCAATGGTGGCTGAAGCCGCTGTTATCGGTCGCATTCATCCAAAGTGGGGCGAGCGTCCGCTTTTGATCGTGGTTAAAAATGGGGAGGGTGATGTGACGCCCGACGAACTCAAAGACTTCTTGAATGGCAAGATCGCCAAGTGGTGGATTCCAGATGATGTGCAGTACATCGATGAAATGCCACACACGGCGACGGGCAAAATTCAGAAAATGAAACTGCGAGAAATATTCGAAGATTACGAGTTCCCAGCCTAATGCTAAAAAGCCTCGCCAATGCGGGGCTTTTTTTTGGCCCGCTTATCAAGCGTCACCGGGAATTTCCGCTCAGCTGAATCACACCGGTTTCCTCATCGATGCCCAAGTCGATGCCCAAGTCGATGCCCAAGTCGATGCCCAGGTCGATGTCCTGATGGAAGCACTGTTAACTAGCACTGCTAACTATTGTCCCGATTGCGGGTGTTTTATGGGATCATTTGCATCGCTTGGAGCGCTGGGGATCCAAAACGGTGTTCGGGCGCGAGATCGTCGTACAAGATCATCAAAATAGACAAGAGTAGAGAGTTCTGAGCCGAATGACTGAGTCAGTCCCGTCTTTCTGGAAACAGCTTCTTGGTCGACGCATGATTATCTGCGTTTTCACGGGGTTCGCATCAGGCATGCCGCTGTACTTGCTGTTACAGCTTGTCCCAGCTTGGTTGCGCGACAGTGGCGTATCCCTTGCGGACATCGGACTGTTTGCACTTGTTGGATTGCCCTATACCTGGAAGGTGATGTGGGCGCCGCTGATGGATCGTTTCAGATTGCCACTGGGTCTGCGTCGAGGTTGGATGCTACTGACGCAGGTGGGCCTCATTTTATCGATCGGATTTATGGGGTCGATTGATCCTACCTCAAACCTAAGTCTGGTAGCTGTGATGGCCACGGTTATCGCCGTATTTAGTGCGTCACAGGACGTTGCAATAGATGCTTACAGACGTGAATTACTGTCCGATGAAGAGCTCGGTTTTGGTAATTCGGTTCACGTTCAGGCCTATCGTATTTCGAGTTTAATACCGGGCTCACTGGCATTAATTCTTGCGGACCAACTGCCCTGGGGATGGGTGTTCTGGATAACGGCCGCTTTCATGAGCGTGGGTGTGGGACTGAGTCTCTTTATCAGCGAGCCAGAGCGGCCCGAGCTTTTGCGCCGAGATATCTACGCCACGGTCGTAAAACCCTTCTCCGATTATATCGATCGTCGAGGTGTGCAAGGTGTGCTGCTAGCGATGGCGTTTATGGTGCTTTACAAGCTCGGGGACAACATGGCGACGGCGTTGTCGACGCCGTTTTATCTGGACTTGGGCTTTACCAAGACTCAGATCGGTATCTGGGCGAAGAACGCTGGCCTCTGGAGCAGCATTGCTGGGGCCATGTTGGGCGGTGCGATTATGCTTCGAGTGAGCATAAATAAGGCGCTTTGGTTGTTTGGCTTTGTTCAATTACTCAGTATTGGTGGCTTTGCGATTCTGGCGCTCAGTGGACCGGTTGTCTGGCTATTGGCTGCAGTCATCAGCTTTGAATATCTGGGTGTTGGATTGGGTACCGCCGCCTTTGTCGCTTACATGGCGCGGGAGTCGAGCCGCACTTTTGCCGCAACGCAGTTCGCTCTATTCACGGCCTTGGCAGCGTTTCCGCGGTCGATGGCCAACGCCGCCACAGGTTTTCTCGTTGAGAGCGTTGGTTGGGTTGAGTTCTTCCTGATCTGCATGATCGCAGCCGTTCCTGGGATGCTACTGCTTTTGTGGGTCGCGCCATGGGGTGCCGATGCAAGTGGTGAAGAAAAGGGTGACAAAGAAACGGGTGCTGAAGAAACGGGTACTGATGAGTCAGTAGCGGATCACAAGGCCGCCGCTACGCATGACTGACATATCCCTTACGTTTAGCGCCTTTCTGAATCGGCGAGCTGCATGAAGCACGAATTCATACGATCTTGGCGGTCAGATGACACTAAAGCTGGCTCTGAAGTAGCTCGCTATTCTAGACACGGTCTCTATGTTCGCGCCTTATTTATCCTGGCAATGCGATTTATAGGTTCTCTTGCGGTAGGTTCTCTTGCTAAAGGTTCTCTGGCTATAGGTTCCCTTGTGATCAGTTCTCTGGCGTTTGCGTCTGAAGAACTGGCTCGCTCTGTAAATAATAAGACCGACTCAACCACCGGCTCCCCGGCCGGTTCGTTGCTAACCACCGATCAGATTTTAGAAACCTTCTCGAATACGCTCGATCGGGGTGCAGTCCAAAGTGGAAGCAATATTTCAGCTGAGACTCGTTGGTATGCCAGTGGACACTTCGAAACACGCTGGTGGCGTGCGGGCGATCTCGATAATAGGTCTGAAAAAGTCAATCTCGTCACAGGTCGATGGACAGCCAAAAACAACCAGCGATGTGTTGTCTTTGATCATGCGCCTCAGGACCCGTGGCAGTGTGCTGCCGTGTTTCAAGGCGACGATGGCAAAGTGGTATCATTGAGCCCCGATGGCAGTGTCCACGGTATCCATGAGATAGCACCTCTTGCATTATCCGCTGAAGACCCGCACTAATACCTCTTACCGCGGAAACAGTGTTTCAATAGACTTTGACTGCCAACGTCGACAGGGAAAAGCCAAATGCCATTTTTGCTTCTCGCTTATCCGTTCCTAGAATTTTGGTCACTGCTTGAGCTCAGTGCCGATGTAGGTGCGCTCCCGACCATTGGATACATCGTCGTTATGATGGTACTGGGTTACTGGTTACTTCAACTGGCGGGGCGCTCTGCTTTATTAACAGCGGGTCGCTTCCCATCGGCCTCCGCCATACGCGGTCAGTTGTTTGCGGGTGAGATCAGTTTAGCTTTCGGAGCGGTGCTGTTGATGATTCCGGGATTAGTCTCTGACTTCCTCGCCCTCTACGTTTTTTTGCGGGCGGCTGTGAAAGCGGTGTTGGGAGGCAAAAGACGTCGCACTGCTGAGCCCGAACGAGACATCCCTGATCGCACAGCGAGTCGCTCGACGGATGATGGCCCTATTACCCTCGACGGCGATTTCCATCGAGTCGACGACGACTAAAACCCCACCATTTGTCATTTTTTTCACGCTTTTTAGCACTCTCAAGCTTTGAGTGCTAAAAAAAGCTTGAAATTGTTTATTGAGTCCCCATTATTCCCCCAGCCCTCTCTGGGGGGTAATAAAGTAATCGTCATTTTGGAGATTGAAACCCATGAATATTCGTCCACTGTACGACCGAGTTGTCGTTCGTCGTAAGGAAGAAGAGCAGACTTCGGCTGGCGGTATCGTCTTGCCTGGCTCTGCAAAAGAGAAGCCTAATCAGGGTGAGATTGTTGCAGTTGGTGCCGGCAAGGTTCTGGACAACGGCGAGCAGCGCCCCCTGACCGTTCAAGTTGGCGACCAGATCGTGTTCGGTCAATACGCAGGCAGCAACACTATCGAAGTTGATGGTGAAGAACTGATCCTCATGAGCGAAGGCGAAATCTACGCCGTTATCGACTAATTACCCCAGTCCAACGTTAAGTTAAGGAATTTAGACATGGCAGCTAAAGACGTATTTTTTGGTGATTCTGCTCGTCAGCGAATGCTGGTAGGTGTGAACACTCTGGCAGACGCCGTAAAAGCAACACTGGGTCCCAAGGGCCGCAACGTAATCCTCGAGAAGTCATTCGGTGCGCCGACTGTCACCAAAGATGGTGTTTCAGTGGCAAAGGAAATCGAATTGGCAGATCGCTTTGAGAATATGGGCGCACAGATGGTGAAGGAAGTTGCTTCGCAGGCATCTGATGTCGCTGGTGACGGAACGACAACCGCTACCGTTCTTGCACAATCAATCGTAAACGAAGGCCTCAAGGCCGTCGCTGCGGGTATGAACCCGATGGATCTCAAGCGTGGCATCGATAAAGCAGTTGCTGCAGCTGTTGATGCGGTGTCTGGTATGGCGACAGCCTGCGAGGACAACACTGCGATTGCTCAGGTCGGCACCATCTCTGCGAACAGCGATGCGTCTGTTGGCGAGATCATTGCTGAAGCGATGGAGAAGGTGGGTAAAGAAGGTGTCATCACTGTTGAGGAAGGCTCAGGTCTTGAGAACGAACTCGACGTAGTAGAGGGCATGCAGTTCGATCGCGGCTACCTTTCGCCTTACTTCATTAACAATCAAGACAACATGTCTGCTGAAGTTGAAGAGCCCTTCGTACTTCTGGTTGATAAGAAGATCTCGAACATCCGCGAGTTGCTTCCTGTACTTGAGCAAGTAGCGAAAGCATCGCGTCCGCTTGTGATCATCGCAGAAGATGTTGAAGGTGAAGCGCTGGCCACACTGGTTGTGAACAATATGCGCGGCATTGTTAAGGTGGCTGCATGTAAGGCACCCGGCTTTGGTGATCGACGTAAAGCCATGCTCCAGGATATTGCGATCCTGACAGGTGGTACGGTTATCTCTGAGGAAGTGGGTCTCGACCTTGAGAGCACAAGCCTTGAGCACCTTGGTAACGCCAAGCGCATCACAATGGACAAGGACAACACTACGATTGTCGATGGTTCAGGCGATGCAGAGGCTATTCAGGGTCGCGTGAGCGAAATCCGTGTACAGATCGAAAACACTTCATCTGACTACGACCGCGAGAAGCTCCAGGAGCGTGTTGCGAAGTTGGCGGGTGGTGTTGCCGTGATCAAAGTGGGCGCAGCGACAGAAATCGAAATGAAAGAGAAGAAAGCGCGCGTCGAAGACGCACTGCACGCAACTCGTGCAGCGGTTGAGGAAGGTGTGGTTGCCGGTGGTGGTGTTGCACTCGTTCGCGCTATCGGGTCCGTCGAGGGCCTCACTGGCGACAACGAAGACCAAAACACAGGTATCGCGGCTGCATTGCGTGCCATGGAAGGTCCTCTTCGTCAGATCGTGACCAACGCAGGTGACGAGGCGTCAGTTGTTCTCGATAAGGTGCGTCAGGGCGAGGGTAACTTCGGCTACAACGCAGCAAGCGGTGAGTACGGCGATATGATCGGTATGGGTATTCTTGACCCAGCTAAGGTCACGCGTACAGCACTTCAGGCGGCAGGCTCTGTTGCGGGTCTCATGATCACGACTGAAGTTATGATTGCTGAAGCGCCAAAGGAAGAAGGTGCAGCCCCTGCAATGCCTGACATGGGTGGCATGGGCGGCATGGGCGGCATGATGTAAGACACGTCCATTGCGACTTAGAAACCCGGCCCTGTGCCGGGTTTTTTATGCCTGAATTCCTATTTCTCGTGGTTCTCAGTGTTGAGAATTGGCTCGAGAATATGAAAAAGCGGGTTGTTAGGATCTGGGTCGGTTCCAGAGATGATCATACTTAACCGCAGTGAGCGACGGTGCGTCACTTGTACAAGTCCCGCATCGAGTGTTGGGTCATTCTCAGCGATAACGGCACCCAGGGCGATTTCCGCTTGTTTAAGTGTTTCAAATTCTCTGCCGACCAGCGCTTCAATGTCCGCTCTTGTGACGTCTTCATACCAGTTTCGATATCGCGAATAATTTAACAGGAACGCCGGTATTGCCTTCAGTAAATCTCGCTCCCACACCTCAAAAGTTTTTGAGGTCGGTAGGCGTTGAATATCCACTATGAGCTTCTCGAGTGCTGACTCCTCTAGTGGTGTCTTGTCCGCCTCAGGTAGCTTCATTTCGTGGTCGAGGGCGATATCTTCGAGTTCAGCAATCGCCTCACACGCCCGGCGCGTGATACTGGCGTACTCAAGTAAGCCCTCAATCCAGTTTCCACCAATCGCTTTTGGGTCGCCAAAAAACTTCGTGGCAATACCGGCAAATTGCAGGAACGCAACGGTGTGATAGCCCACGACGTGCAGGTCCACAGCGGTGCCGCTGACCTCCTCATAACGGCGGTAAAGCGCGGGAATATCGCCCATGTGCTCAAGCGGATGTCGCCCACGAAAACAGGCTAGGTCCCAATGGATATCTCCTAGGTCGGCTATTTCAAAATCGACAAGCGCCAGAACCTCACTGCCAGCTGACATGAACTGTCCTGCATCACCCGCGATGAACGAGGCCTTTGTGCGATGCGCGGGCACGTTACGCCGAAGCCAGGATTGCAGAAATTCAAAGGTGGTATCAAGATTATTGGTGTAGCGCCCGGCCTGATACATGCGCTCGGCGGCCGCGAGCGCAAGTTGACTGGCAGAGCTTGGTGGGTTGTTAAGTTCTTCGATATGCGCGAACTCGCTGAGCGGGATTGCGTGCATTGCGGCAAGATCGGTCATGTAGTTGAGCAAGGCCTGCCAACGGTGGTCTGTTAGCACCGCAGGTTTCTCAATCGCTGTATGAATCATGCCGGGCTCGCGGTCCTCGGTTTCTATCCAAGCCATCACAAAAGCTTTGGGTGTCTCTACCCAGCCATAAATGCGTGGAACGTTAATGCCATTTTTCTCGAGAACTTGCATCACCTCCATTTCAAAGCGGAGATTGCGCTCACTCGCGTTGGGCCTATTGCCACGAAAGAGGACCGTTGCGGGGCCTTCGGCAGTTTTGAAGTCGACCCGCCACTGAGGTCGCCATCGCTCTAGGCGCGTGATCTCAGTGACTTCACCTTTTAAGTTCTCGCTTATCCATTGGCGGATGCCCTCGTTACTCTCGCGCTCAAAGCGTGCCTGATCGATACCATTAGCTTGATCCATGACGCTGCTTCCTTTCCGTTCTTGTTGTTTTTTGCGCAAGCTACGCTATCACGAAATCTGCGCTACTCATCGTTGAATAACGCCGGTGCAGACTTGTCGACTTTTTAAACGGCTCATCTGATAGATGGAGTATATTTCTTGGGTTCTTTTTTTATGCGGTCTCGATATACTTGCCTACGGGTAAGGCGTCTAAGACGCTGTTTTACATAAGAGGAAACAATAAATGGAATACTTAGTCGAGTTCATCTTCCGTTACATCCACGTCATCGCCGGCATCACTTGGATCGGCATGCTGTACTACTTCAACTTTGTGCAAACAGAGTACTTTAAAGAGGCTGAGGCGGACGCCAAGAAAGACGCGATGGCCAAGTTGGCACCGCGTGCGCTTTGGTGGTTCCGCTGGGGCGCAATGGTTACGTTCATCTCTGGCGCATACCTCCTCCACAAAGTAGGTGCGTTGGGTGCAACGATGCCAGCCATCTGGGTGGGTGCATTGGCAGGTACATTTATGTTCCTGAACGTTTGGTTGATCATCTGGCCTGCACAGCAAGTTGTGCTCGGCATGAAAGAGGGTGATGGGCCATCCAACGCGGCGAAAGCGGGCTTGGCGAGCCGGACTAATACTTTGTTCTCAGGTCCTATGCTGTTGGGTATGTTGGCGTCAAAGCACTTACCCCTGGCGGGTTCCACAACGGGTCTCTACATTGCAATGGGTCTCATTGTATTGCTAGAAATCAACGCGATCATGGGTAAGCAAGGTCCGATGACAACCGTGAAGGGCGTTATCCACATGTCACTGCTGCTCACTATCGTTACATGGGCACTTCTGAACTTCGTGTAATTTCCATGGAAGCTTAGATCATAAAAAAGGCGGCTTTGGCCGCCTTTTTTGTGTCTGTAAATCGTCACGAAGATTCGCTGGTCGCGGTATACTGGCGTCATCAAGGAGGGGAGTGACATGTCTCAAGATGAGCTAACCGAGATTCCATCATTTGCGGCTCGCCGAGATGAGGCAGTCGATAGCGCACCGCGCAACGCCATACCCAGTCGCAGCCGAGAAGCGGCGGGCATGTCTGGGGTGAGTAAATTCGCACTAGCCTTTTCGTTTATCGCGGTTTGTGTGCTGTCTGGGTATGCCATTTACAGTTATCAGCTCATTGGCGAATTAACGTCCGATCAATCGCGTACAGGCAAGCAAGTGCAGAGTCTTGAGAATCTTCTGACCGATACCGATGAGACGGTAACCAAATCCGCAGCAGCCATGGGAGCCCAGTTAAACCTTCTCGATAGCGAGGTGCGCAAGTTGTGGGATGCTCGGAAAATATCAAACAAAAAACTCTCCGATTTGGCGAAGGCGGATACATCAACAGCCAGTACAGTCCAGACGCTTCAGGATAATGGGTTTAGACAAAAGAAGACCCTCGATGCGCTGACGGCCGACCTCAGAGCATTGCAGACTCTCTCCGCTGATATTGAGCGACTTGCGGGCTCCGCGCGCCAGATCCAGAGCGATGTAGAGCGCTTAGCAGACAATGTTAATCGCGCTAATTTAGAGCGCGCGGCGCTTGGCAAGCGCGTCGGTGCTAACGAGGAGTGGGTAGCGTCCATCAATAATTTCCGTAAGCAGGTCAACACCAACGTGAATCAGCTTCGAGCCGATATTCGATCGTTGTCCGGACAGGTCGAGTCCATGAATGCAACCGCTGCGCCGGCGCCTGCGCAGCCCACCGTTCAATAATTTGAGTTTTTAAGAGGTAACCCATGACGGTAATCCAAGACCGTGACGTCATTGAAAGCGTGGCCGACGCGCTGCAGTTTATTTCCTACTATCACCCTCAGGATTTCGTACAGGCGGTTCACCGAGCTTATGAGATGGAGCAGAGTCAGGCAGCGAAAGATGCGCTCGCGCAGATTCTGATCAATAGCCGTATGTGTGCCATGGGTAAGCGACCCATTTGTCAGGACACAGGAATCGTCACAATATTTGTCGATATTGGCATGGCGGTGCGCTGGGAGACCTCTCAACCCCTTGAAGACCTTATCAACGAGGGCGTTCGGCGTGCCTACTTGCACCCCGATAACAAGCTCCGCGCTTCCATTTTGGATGATCCGGCGGGGGCTCGAAAAAACACCAAGGACAACACGCCGGCAGTCATTCACACGCGAATGGTGGCAGGAGACACCGTCGATTTTCGTGTGGCGGCAAAGGGTGGTGGTTCGGAAAATAAGTCCAAGCTGGCCATGCTAAACCCCTCGGATAGTATCGTTGATTGGGTTGTCAAGACAGTACCGACGATGGGCTCAGGCTGGTGTCCGCCCGGGATGTTGGGAATCGGTATCGGCGGTACGGCGGAAAAAGCCATGATGATGGCGAAAGAGTCGCTCATGGATCCCATTGATATTCACGAGCTTCGAGAGAGGGGGCCTTCCAGTAAGGCCGAAGAACTGCGGATCGAGATCATGGATGCCGTTAATAAGCTTGGGATTGGTGCGCAAGGTTTGGGCGGGCTTACCACAGTACTCGATGTGAAAATCATGGATTACCCGACGCACGCAGCGTCACTGCCCGTCGCGATGATCCCAAACTGTGCCGCCACGCGTCACGCTCACTTTGAGCTGAAGGGAGAGGGCCCTGTCTATCAACAGGCGCCGAGTCTTGACGCATGGCCCGAGGTAACATGGGAGCCCGACGAGTCTGTCCGCCGCGTTAACCTCAATACAGTCACGCGCGAGGAGGCACTGACCTGGCAGCCCGGCGACACCTTACTGCTCTCGGGGACGATGTATACCGGTCGGGATGCCGCTCATAAGCGCATGACCAAAATGATTGCTGATGGCGAAGAACTACCGGTGAACCTGCAGGGCAAGTTTATTTACTACGTGGGTCCGGTGGATCCCGTTCGCGATGAAGTGGTGGGGCCTGCAGGTCCCACGACATCAACGAGGATGGATAAATTTACCGATAACATCCTGGAGAATACGGGCCTGTTAGGCATGATCGGCAAGGCTGAGCGTGGGCCTGTTGCCATCGAAGCGATTCGAAAGCATAAAGCGGTTTATCTAATGGCTGTTGGTGGCGCTGCATACCTGGTCTCCAAAGCCATTACCCATGCTGAGGTTGTGGCCTTCGAGGAGCTGGGAATGGAAGCCATCTACGCCTTTACCGTAAAAGACATGCCAGTGAGCGTTGCGGTCGATGCCGAGGGAACATCCGTGCACATTACCGGCCCCAAAGTCTGGCAAGCCACAATCGAAGAGCAGGCGATTGAACTGTTCTAAGATGTCATTAACGAGCCTGTCAGTGAGGCTTTATCGTGCCAGTTGAGACGCTCTACTGGCACGATTACGAGACCTCGGGCGCCTCGCCGGCGAACGACCGTCCATGGCAGTTTGCCGGCGTCAGAACAACCCTCGACCTTGAAATTATCGGCGAGCCGCTAACGGTTTATGCCAAACCCTCGCTCGACGTTGTCCCTCATCCAACGGCTATCCGCGTGACTGGGATGTCACCCTACGAATGTGAGGCCAAAGGGCTGACTGAGCAGGGGTTCATGGCCCGGATCCATGATGAATTATCGCAGCCGGGTACCTGTGGTGTTGGCTATAACTCGCTCAGGTTCGATGACGAGGTCACGCGTTACGGTCTCTGGCGTAATTTTTATGACCCCTATGCCCGTGAATACAGTCATGGCAACAGTCGCTGGGATCTGATCGACGTCGTTCGCGCTTTCTACGCGTTGCGACCCGACAGCCTCGTGTGGCCGAAGCATGAAGACGGATCCCCCAGCTTCAAACTTGAGGACCTGACAGCGATCAATGGACTTGAGCACGGCGCGGCTCACGATGCCATGTCCGACGTGACTGCAACACTCGCATTGGCGCGCGTGCTTCGAGAAGCAGATCAGATATTTTTTGATCAACTGTTGAGTCACCGTTTCAAATCACGTGTTGAAGACAAGGTGGATACTCAACGCATGACGCCGTTGGTGCACGTATCGGGTCTGTTTGGCACGGACCGACACTGTCTCGGCGTCATCGTCCCGTTGGCCATTCATCCGCAATTTAAATCCGACGTCATCTGTGCCGACATTACCCGCGAGCCTTTATTTCTCGAGATGTCTGTTGACGAGATAAAACAGCGCCTGTTTGCAAAAAAAGAAGACCTCGAATCGTCTGAGGATCGCCCCAGCCTGATGACCATCAAGGTCAACAGAGCGCCGGTCCTGCTACCCATGTCAGAGATAAGCGCTGAAGCGGCTAGTCGACTTGGCCTTAACGGTGACCTGTTGCGTGCGAACTTGGGCGCCTTGAGGGCAGCGAGAGAGACTCGCGGGAGCGAATTTGTCTCATTTTGCCAGGATGTGTATCGCTCGACGACTAAGCTAGCAGATGCCAATCCGGATACTGCGCTCTATGGGAGCTTTATTCCCAACGCAGACAAACACCTAATTCAAGCGGTCCGCGACGCCTCCCCTGCGGAACTTCGCGACCACCAGTTTGCTTTCTCAGACCCACGCTTACCCGAACTTTTATTCCGATATCGTGCGCGAAATTGGCCGGAGGTTTTGACTGATGAGGAGCGCACGCAGTGGCTCGAGCACTGTAAGGCAAATTGGGAAACAAGCGATCATTTCAATATAGCAGCCTTTGAGGCGGCGCTCGCTAAGGAATGTCAAACTGCCGAATTGAGCGAGAAGCAAACAATGGCACTTGCAGATCTGCGGCGTTGGGTGTCTGAGAATGCCAAAGTTTTGGGTGTTAGCCTAGCATCGGTTTAAACTAAGCTTGCGACAGCATGTGGGCGCTTCGCTTGCGCGGCAACCCAGAGGGCGTTATGACACCGACCCAGAAAAGGGCAAAAAGCGTTACGTTAATACTTTAAGCGCGCCAAAAGAACGGAGAGATCGCTTTGAATTTTGCTGGCCACCACATTTTGGGGATCAATCAATTCGACCGCGGTGATGTCGATCGTATCTTTGATGTCGCGGATCGCATGCGGCCCTATGCGCGGCGCGAGCGCAAAACGGCAGTGCTCGAGGGTGCGATCCTCGGTTCTATGTTTTTTGAGCCATCGACCCGCACGCGAATCAGTTTTGGCAGTGCCTTCAATCTCCTCGGTGGTCATGTCCGTGAGACCACTGGGTTTGAGAGTACGGCTATTGCCAAAGGCGAGTCCCTCTACGATACGGCCCGTGTGCTCAGTGGCTATTCCGATGCCATTGTTATGCGACACCCGACAGCGGGGTCCGTCAGCGAGTTTGCGACCGCCAGCCGCGTACCGGTCATCAACGGTGGAGACGGCGCTAATGAGCATCCAAGTCAGGCGTTACTCGATCTATACACGATTAGAAGCGAACTCGCGGGTCGCGGTCGCCAGATTGATGGGTTGCGAATTGCAATGGTGGGTGACCTTCGGTTTGGGAGGACGGTTCACTCATTGTCGCGTCTGCTCACTCGATTCAATAAGGTACAGGTCAGCCTCGTCTCCCCCGCTGAGTTGCGAATGCCTGAAGCACTGGTTGCGGAGATGCGCGAGAGTGGCCTGGAGGTTGTCGAGACCGATCAATTGGAGACAGGTATCGTCAATGTCGACATTGTTTATTCGACGCGCATTCAGGAAGAGCGCTTTGAATCGCAGGCAGACGCTGATTTGTACCGGGGCCGGTTTCGACTGAACCAGAGCATTTACACCGCCTTGTGTGAGCCCAATACGGTCATCATGCACCCACTGCCGCGCGATTCTCGCGAGGGTGCTCAGGAGCTGGATGAAGATCTTAATGACGATCCAAACCTCGCGATTTTTAGGCAATCTGATAACGGTGTGCTCGTCAGAATGGCGTTATTTTCCCTGATTCTCGGCGTGGCCGATCAGGTAGACGACTACTCACAGCCCGTCACTTGGAGCACGGAGCGCCGATTTTGAGAGACCGATTTTGAAGAAACACCTCGCCTATGGTGCGGACGATGTCGAGGTAATTGCCCAGGACACGGTGTTTCAAGGGCATTTTCGTATGGACGCACTCAGCTTGCGTCACAAACGTTTCGATGGGTCCTGGACAAAGACCATTCGTCGAGAGCTTTTTCAACGCGGTGACGCTGTGGCGGTACTGCCTTGGGATGTGCAGACAGACCATGTCATTTTAATCGAGCAGTTCCGACCGGGTGCCATGCGCGAGGACAACTCTCCGTGGATGCTTGAGGCGATTGCAGGCGTTGTTGAGGACGGCGAAGCTGACGAGGCTGTTGCTCATAGAGAGGCTGCGGAAGAGGCTGGATGTGTGATGGATAAGCTTCTACCTATAACGGCCTACTACCCAAGCCCCGGCGCCTGCTCGGAGCAAATTCGATTGTTCCTCGGTCGCTTGACCTCCGCCGCGATTGGCGAGGTGCGCGGGGTTGAGACCGAAAATGAAGATATCTTGGTACACTCCATTGCTCGCGCGGATGCTATCGCTATGCTCGATGCGGGACAGATCAATAACGGGCTCACGATTATCGCTCTGCACTGGCTTGCACGGCATGGTGATCAGTTGCGCTCACAATGGCTCGGTCATGACTGAGACTGGGGAAACAGCGCCACCCGGAAAGCGGGGTTTGCTCGGTTCGAGTCTGATCGTTAGCCTTGGGACGCTGCTGTCGCGGGTACTGGG
Source organism: Luminiphilus sp. (assembly GCA_965660865.1). Taxonomy (GTDB): domain Bacteria; phylum Pseudomonadota; class Gammaproteobacteria; order Pseudomonadales; family Halieaceae; genus Luminiphilus. Next base: position 6,497 of record CBFIBL010000026.1, on the reverse strand, counting down.
GCTTGTGCGCGATGTTGTCTTTGCGAACTTGCTCGGTGCGGCACCGAACGCTGACGCGTTTTTTGTGGCCTTCAAAATTCCCAATTTTCTGAGACGTCTCTTCGCAGAGGGTGCGTTTTCGCAGGCCTTTGTTCCGGTGCTCGCTGAGGTGAAGGAGCAGGGCAGCCATGCTCAGGTCAAAGCGCTGGTCAATCGTGTTGCCGGTGTCTTGGGAGGTTCACTGTTTGTGCTGACTGCGCTTGCGATGCTCATGGCGCCATGGGTCGCACTGATATTTGCACCGGGTTTTAGTCGCGATGCCGCGAAGCTTGCGCTAACAGCAGATCTGATTATCTGGACCTTTCCATATCTTATGCTGATCAGCCTGACGGGTTTCTGTGGCGCCATCCTCAATACTTATGGTCGGTTTGCGGTACCCGCCTATACACCGGTCCTACTGAATCTGTCGTTGATTACCGCGGCCCTTATTTGGGCGCCAACGATGCCTGAGCCTGCACTAGGCCTTGCAATTGGCGTTGCCGTAGCAGGGGTTGTTCAATTGCTCTTCCAGCTACCCTCGTTGCATGCGCTCAAACTCACGCCAAGCCCCGTATGGGATACACGCGATGATGGGGTTCGTAAGATTTTGGCGTTGATGGTGCCTGCCTTGTTCGGCGTATCGGTGAGCCAGATCAATTTATTGTTCGATACTGTACTCGCGAGCCTACTGCCCGATGGTAGCGTCGCATGGCTGTACTACTCCGATCGACTAACCGAACTGCCCCTCGGTGTGTTTGCCATTGCCATCGCAACCGTCATATTGCCGGCACTCTCTGCACTTAATACGAACGCCGATACCGATGCATTTACACACACGCTTCGTTGGGCGATTCGTAACGTACTGTTAATCGCAGTGCCCGCCACGGTTGCGCTGTGGCTTCTTGCCGAACCCATTTTAGCGACGCTCTTTCAGTATGGCGCCTTCTCTGCAAATGATGTGACTATGTCGGCAGCCAGCTTGCGGGCTTATGCACTGGGTTTGGGGGCTTTCATGCTCATTAAAGTGCTCGCGCCCGGCTATTACGCGCGTCAGGATATGAAGACGCCGGTAAAAATCGGCATCATCGCCATGGTCAGCAATATGGCGCTCAATGTGATTTTTGTGTTTCCGCTCATGTGGTATCACGAGATGGGGCATGTTGGCCTTGCTCTGGCAACCAGTGCCTCTGCATGGATTAACGCAGGTCTATTGTTTGTCGGATTGCGTCGCGGTGGCATCCCACTCTCGGGTGTCTTTGCTGGCAGATATGCTTGGCAGTTGTTCGCGGCTGTTGCTGTGATGGCAATCGCACTCGCGTCAACAACCCCTGCAGCTGAGCAGTGGCTGACAGCGGATCTGAGCTGGCGTGTATCGCGCGTCGCGGGACTGGTGGCGTTGGGGCTTGCTACCTTCGTGAGCTTGCTTTGGTTGTTCGGCTTGAGGCTCCGGGATATTAAGGGTCCGAAGCCCTTGTGAGCCTGAGATTGTCAGCCCTTGCTTCTGTATACTTGGGATTCAGTTTTGGATCGTTTTAGCACCATGAAACTCATACGCGGATTGCACAAGCTCTCGAAGTCGAGGCTCTCAGAGAGCGCAGTGACCATTGGTGCTTTCGATGGTGTACACCGCGGTCATCAAGAGGTGCTACAACATTTGAAGCATCAGGCTCAGGCGCGATCGCTTGCTACCACGGTGATTACCTTTGAGCCGCTGCCTGGCGAGTTTCTGTTTCCGGATCGCGCGCCGCCACGCCTGATGACGTTTCGTGAAAAGTTTTTAGCACTCAGCGCCCTGGGGATTGATAATCTACTGTGCCTGCGTTTTGACAACCGCCTGAGGACCATGAGTCCGCGAGCTTTCGTCGAGGATATCTTCGTGCATGGCCTCCAGGCACGTTATATCGCTTTTGGTGATGACTTCCGATTTGGTAAAGATCGTGAGGGTGACCTGGCGTTTACTGAATCGCTCGCAGTGGAATTTGGCTATGAAGTCGTTCCCACGTCGACCTTTGACATGTCGGGTACGCGGGTGAGCAGTACACGTATTCGAAGCGCCTTGGCCAATGCCGATTTCACCGAGGCCGCTGCGTTACTGGGAAAATCCTTCAAACTTTCGGGAAAAGTACTCAAAGGCAAGCAGTTAGGACGAACAATCGGCTCTCCAACCGCCAATATTGCGCTCAAGCGTGTAAAGTCGCCGCTTCATGGTGTGTTCGCGGTGAGAGTGTCCGGTGGTGGACTGGTTGATGCCCCGGGTGTTGCCAATGTGGGCGTCAGGCCCACGGTTAACGACGGCACGCTCGCCAATCTCGAAGTGCATCTATTTGATTTTGAGGGCGATCTCTACGGTCAGCGTCTGAACGTCGAGTTCATGACAAAACTCCGAGATGAAAAGAAATTTGAGTCACTGGATGCCCTAAAAACAGCGATCGCCGTCGATCAACAGGCGGCAAGGGCGTGGCATGAATCGCATGCAGCAAAATAGGAATCGAAAACAGGTCAAACATGACTGACTACAAAACAACGTTAAACCTGCCGCAGACGGCATTTCCCATGAAGGCGAACTTAACGCAACGCGAGCCTCAGCGACTCAAGCAATGGGAGGAGATGGGCCTTTACCAAAAAATGCGGGCGGCAGGTTCAGGTAAGCCAACGTTTATTCTTCACGACGGTCCTCCCTATGCGAATGGCGAGCTGCACGTCGGTCACGCTGTTAATAAGATTCTTAAGGACATCATTACCAAGTCTAAAACGCTGTCAGGTTTTGATGCGCCCTATATTCCAGGTTGGGACTGCCACGGATTGCCCATTGAGCTCAACGTCGAGAAAAAGGTGGGTAAGCCGGGCCACAAGGTGACTGCGGCAGTGTTCCGTCAAAAGTGTCGTGAATACGCGGCGAAGCAAGTCGACAATCAGCGAGAAGACTTTAAGCGCATGGGTGTTGTTGGGGATTGGGATGACCCCTACCTGACGATGAATTTTAAGTTCGAGGCAAATATTGTCCGAACGCTCGGGAAAATCATCGACAACGGACACCTTCAGCAGGGTGCGAAGCCCGTGCACTGGTGTCTCGATTGTGGATCAGCCCTGGCCGAAGCCGAGGTGGAGTATCAGGACAAGATATCGTCCGCTGTCGATGTGGCGTTTCCCTTCGCGGACCCCGATCGAGCTCAGGCTATTCTCGGTGATACCGGGCTCGAAGATCTGTCGGTTGCCATTTGGACCACGACGCCCTGGACGCTCGCCGCAAACCGTGGTGTCAGTATCGCCGCCGATCTCGACTACGTTCTACTCAATGTAAATGGGCGAGGTGTGTTGGTTGCCGAGGCGCTTGCAGAGGTCTGTGCGGTGCGCTTTGGTGTCGCTGAAGTCGATGTCCGAGCCACGGTTAAAGGAGAGGCGCTCGATCGCGTGATGGTTATACCGCCGTTTGCGGACGATCCAGTGCCCCTCATGCTGGGAGATCACGTAACGACAGATGCCGGTACCGGTTGCGTTCATACAGCGCCCGCACACGGTCTTGAGGATTTCCAGATCGGAAAAACCTATGGGCTCGAGGTCTATAATCCGGTCGGAGGTAATGGTGTTTATTTGCCCGGTACACCTGTCTTTGAAGGCAAGCATATTTTCAAGGCCAACGATGAGATTGTGGCTGAGCTGGAAGCGCGTGGCATTCTTCTGTGTCACAAGCCCTTTAATCACTCTTACCCACATTGCTGGCGCCATAAGACACCGATTATTTTCCGTGCCACCTCTCAGTGGTTTATTGCTATGGAGCGGCAGGGCTTGCTCGAGGAGGCTAAAAAAGCGGTTGATGTGGTTACCTGGGTGCCCGATTGGGGACGCGCACGCATTGATGCGATGCTGGAGAATCGACCTGATTGGTGTGTTTCGCGGCAGCGAACTTGGGGCGCTCCTATCCCGTTGTTTGTCAATAAGGTAGATGGGTCGCTGCACCCCAATAGTGTGGCGTTGATCGAGGACGTGGCGACGCGCATTGAGGCACATGGGGTGGATGCGTGGTTCGAGCTCGAGCCGAGCGAGTTGTTGGGTGCTGAGGCTGACGACTACGAAAAGGTGACCGATACACTAGACGTCTGGTTCGATTCCGGTGTGACACACGCCTGTGTACTGCGCGATCGAGCAGGGCTGAGCGCGCCGGCGGATTTATACCTGGAGGGTTCGGATCAGCATCGCGGTTGGTTCCAGTCGTCGTTATTGACCGGTATCGGTGCCTTTAATGAGTCGCCGTATCGTCAGGTTTTGACTCACGGGTTCACCGTCGATGGTGAAGGTCGTAAGATGTCGAAGTCTATCGGCAACATTATTCCCGCCAAAAAGGCGATGAACGATATGGGTGCGGATATTCTCCGTTTATGGGTCTCATCGGCAGATTATCGCAATGAGATCGCTGCCAGTGACGAGATCTTCAAGCGCACCTCGGACACCTACCGACGAATCCGGAATACGGCGCGGTTCCTGTTAGCTAATTTAGCCGGGTTTGAGCCTGAGACAGATTTATTGACGAGCGCCGAATTACTGCCGCTAGACCGCTGGATTGTGTCTAAAACGGCGGATCTGCAGGCAGAACTTCTCGAGGCGTACGATACGTATCAGTTCCACCACGTGTATCACAAGGTACATAATTTCTGCAGTGGCGAATTGGGCGGTTTTTACCTCGATGTGATCAAGGATCGTCAGTACACCACGCAGACCAATTCACTCGCGCGACGTTCATGTCAGACTGCGCTTTATCACATGGCAGAAGCGATCAGCCGATGGATTGCGCCTGTTCTCAGCTTTACCGCAGAGGAGATCTGGGAGAATTTGCCCGGTCACCGAGCCGAGTCCGTATTTTTGTCAGAGTGGTACGACTTACCGGCCATAGACGCTGGCGATGCGATGGGTGATGTTTTCTGGGGCACCTGCTTAGCGGTCCGGCAAGACGTTAACAAGGCCATGGAGGCCGAGCGCGCTGCCGGTAATATTCGCGGATCTCTCGATGCAAGCGTTGTGCTTTACGCATCCGATGAACTGAGTACGACTTTAGCAACACTGGGTGACGAGCTCCGCTTTGTGCTGATTACCTCTGGCGCCGAACTTGCACGCATGGATGACGCACCTGCCGAGGCCATGGCGGGCGACATAGAGGGTTTAAAGGTCGTTGTCAGTCCCAGCACTGCCGAAAAATGTGAGCGTTGTTGGCATCGACGCGATGATGTGGGCACGCACGCCGAGCACGCGACGCTTTGCGGGCGTTGCGTGACAAATGTCGCGGGTGTCGGTGAGACACGTCACTATGCCTAACCCGGCGTTGGCCAGCGAATCCCGAGGTGTCTGGGCTAGGCTGTTCTCGAATCCCTGGTTGGGCTTTGTCTTGGCCGTGATCGTTATTGGCTTGGATCAATACACCAAAGCGTGGGCAAGCGCCGAACTTCAGTATCGCGTGCCCGTTGAAATCACCGGATGGTTTGATCTTATGCTGGCGCACAACACCGGTGCTGCGTTTAGCTTTTTAGCCAGTGCAGGCGGTTGGCAGCGATGGTTCTTAGCCTTCGTAGCACTATTGGTTAGCGCAGTCGTCAGTGTCTGGCTGACACGACTACAGCCTTCTGAGACATTGCTCGGTATTGCCCTTGGATTGGTATTGGGCGGTGGGGTCGGAAACCTCATTGATCGGGTGAGTTTTGGCTACGTAGTGGACTTCATCTCTTGGCACTATGATGATTGGTATTGGCCCGCCTTTAACCTTGCTGACTCGGCAATATGTTTAGGTGCGGTATTGCTGGTATGGGACAGTTTTTTTGGACAGACGCGAAAGCAGGCAAGTCAATGAGTGTTGAGAGCGATCTTCAGATTACGGAGAACACGAGAGTATCTTTAAATTTCTCCATTACGCTAGACAGTGGGGAAGTGGTCGACAGCAATTTTGATCACGAACCTGCCAGCTTTGTTATGGGGGACGGCTCGCTACTTCCCGGCTTCGAAGCTTGCTTGCTCGGGATGAAAGGCGGCGAGGAGGCGGTTTTCACCATTCTACCCGAGCAGGGTTTTGGTGAACCTCAGGAAGCAAACTTTCAGGACATGCCGCGTCACACCTTTAGCAATGACTCTGAACTCGAGGTCGGCATGGTGTTTTCCTTTGCAGATGCTGCGGGCGGAGAGCTACCGGGCGTGGTTGACTCTTTTGATGAGGACACCGTCCGTGTTAACTTCAACCACCCACTCGCGGGACGCACCCTCAGGTTTGAGGTGAAAATCGACCGCGTGGAACCAGCGGAGTTGCACTGATGACAGTGATGCTTGCCAACCCGCGCGGATTTTGTGCTGGTGTCGACCGTGCTATCGACATCGTTAATCGCGCGCTTGAGGTCTTCGGACAGCCCATATACGTTCGTCACGAAGTGGTGCACAACAAAACAGTCGTGGACGATTTGCGTAATCGCGGTGCGGTGTTTGTAGAGGAACTCGATGAGGTT
>CBFIBL010000025.1:0-37629 GCA_965660865.1 Luminiphilus sp. | reverse complement strand
GATTACCCCAGATTGTCATATTGGTGACGTCTGTATTCACGACACCTGTCTTCTGCGCGATTTGTGTGATTGCGCGGTTATGGTCCAGACGGGTCATTGCTGTGAACTGGCTGCCGGAAATATCCGGTGCGTTGTGCATGGTAATCAAGGCATTTGTATTTGCCGGGTTCCCCACAACAAGCACCTTGATGCCTCTGCTAGCAACGGCGTTCATTGCTTTGCCCTGAGCAGAGAAAATGGCTGCGTTCGCTTCAAGCAGGTCCTTACGCTCCATACCCGGTCCACGTGGCCGAGCACCAACAAGCAGGGCGTAATCAGCATCGGCGAAGGCGACATTCGGGTCATCGCTGCACGTGATACCTGCAAGCAGTGGAAACGCGCAGTCGTCCAGCTCCATTTTTACGCCTCCGAGCGCATCAAGTGCGGGCGTGATATCGAGCAGGTTGAGCTTTACAGGTTGGTCGTTTCCTAACATGGCACCTGATGCAATGCGGAAAAGCAGTGCATAACCAATTTGTCCGGCCGCGCCGGTTACAGTAACTGTTACAGGTGTCTTCATGTAGATCTCCTTGGATAGACGGCCCCAGACCGCTGTTTGTCAAAAATACGGATATGGACAAAGTTGCGACGCGAATTCTCGTGGTCTGGGCGACAAACTGCAAGTGCGTTTTAACGTCCAATTGCCTGTATTCAGTTCGCTAATTTTGCGATGTGCGACCGGGACAATTATTATCCACGTTTTGACGCGACGATTTCCGCATGTCTCAGCCTATCAATCCGGTTCAAGAGCACTTACCCAATGGGAGTGAGGCCCTGTCAGATGACTTGCCAATTGGCGATCAGCGAAAGGCCTCTTATAACCAGAATAAACTTCGAAAACGGCTTCGGCGGCTTACGGGGCAGGCTATTGCCGACTTCAACATGATCGAGGCGGGCGACCGTGTGATGGTGTGTCTGTCCGGGGGTAAAGACTCCTACACCATGCTGGATATTTTGCTCCACCTGCAGCGCAGCGCACCTATCGATTTTGAAATTATTGCCGTCAATCTCGATCAGAAGCAGCCCGGTTTCCCCGAGCACATTCTGCCCGAGTATCTCGAGGCAATGGGTGTGCCGTACTATATTTTGGAGCGTGATACCTACAGTGTGGTGCGCTCAGTTATTCCCGAAGGTAAAACCACCTGCGGACTCTGCAGCCGGTTGCGTCGCGGCACACTCTACGGCTTTGCCGAGCAGATCGGCGCGCACAAAATAGCGCTGGGTCATCACCGCGACGACATCGTCGAGACGCTATTTCTCAACATGTTCTTTGGTGGAAAATTAAAAGCCATGCCGCCCAAACTGCTCAGTGACGACAAGCAAAACATCGTTATTCGACCGCTTGCCTACTGCAAGGAAAGCGACATAGAACGTTATGCCGCTCAACAACAATTCCCCATCATCCCCTGCAATCTCTGCGGTTCTCAGGAAAATCTACAGCGAGCGGAAATCAAAAAGATGCTGAGTGACTGGGAAAGACAGTATCCGGGTCGGACCGAGACCATTTTTAAATCACTCAACAACGTGTCGCCCTCACAGTTAGCTGATAGAGACCTTTTCGATTTTGAGACGCTCGCTTTGCAACGCGATAGTGAGGATGACGTCTCTCTACCCCTCATAAAAACGGTGTCGCTGTGAGCGAGACATTACTGTCAGTCAGTGATGTCAGCATTGATAGAGGTTTGCGCCAGTTGTTGAAGGGCGTGGATTTCGCCGTAAAGTCAGGTGAAATCTGGCAGCTGCGAGGTGGCAACGGTGTGGGAAAGACATCATTGCTGAGGGCGATGGCGGGCCTGGCGCGCGTTGAAGTCTTCGGGGCTATTGATCGTTGCGACGACGCCCTTTATTCAGGTCACGCAACAGCATTGAAGTCTGCCTTGTCTGCACGAGATAACCTGTTATCCCATCCTTCGGGTGTGGGGATGCCGACCCGCGCTGAGGTGGATGAGGCTCTAGCTCGAGTGCAATTGCAGGGCTACGAGGAGGCCAAAGCGGGCAGGCTGTCGGCGGGTCAGAAGCGGCGGGTGGCGCTGGCACGCTTATTTCTGCCTAGCGGACGACTCTGGCTGCTCGATGAGCCATTTACAGCCCTAGATACTCACGGCATCAAGGTTTTGGAGGAGCGCTTCATCGAACATGCTCAAGCCGGTGGCGCCGTGGTATTCACTAGTCACCAGCCAGCAAATTTAGGTGACAAGTTGAACGTCATCGACGTGGAGCAATTCAGTGGTGAGTGAGGCGAGCAACAAGGCGAGTAAGGTGCCGAGTCACTCTGAAGAGCTCGACGTCACCAAGTTCCTTTGGGTTCAGACTCGCAGACATCTCGGTTTACTCATCGCTTCCCCTGGAGAGATTGTGAACCCGCTCTTGTTTTTCTTACTCGTCGTTATTCTCTTCCCTCTAGGATTGGGCCCCGATCCAGAACAGCTGACGGTCTTGGCGCCCGGCATCCTTTGGGTTGTCGCATTGCTCGCAAATTTAATGATTTGCATGCGCCTCTTTGTTGATGATTTCGAAGATGGCAGTTTGGAGCAGCTTGCGATGGCGCCTCTACCGCTGGCGGTTGCCGTCGTGCCGCAACTCCTGGCGTCGTGGCTGGCAAGTGGCGTCATCTTGAGCCTTGTTTCGCCGTTATTCGGCCTGATGCTCGGTTTTCCATTGGAGGCAGCACCTACGCTTATCGCGAGCTTACTAATGGGCACGCTTATCATGTTGCTGCTAGGCAGTGTTGGTGCTGCGCTGACTGTCGGTGTTCAGCGAGGAGGTATTCTGCTCGCGCTCTTGATTCTGCCCTTATATGTCCCCATTTTGATTGCAGGTACGCGTGCGTTGGAGGAGGCAACTAGCCAGGGCGATCCCATGGTGGCGCTCGCGCTGTTGGGCGCAGGTGTCACCGGCGGTCTCGTGTTAGCCCCTATGGCGATCGCGGCGGGACTGAGAGTGTCTTTGGAACTCTGACGCTCCTTTTACTGGATTAACCCTATATACTTCGACTATGTGGCGTATTATTCATCAATTTGGCTCTCCGCCCTGGGTATACCGATTTTGTGATCGCGTTATCCCCTGGCTGCTCCCACTTACTATGCTTGCCCTAATAGTGGGTAGCATCTGGGGCCTGTTATACGCGCCCACGGACTACAAGCAGGGCGATTCCTACAGAATTATCTACATCCATGTACCGACGGCGGTTGTCTCACTCGCTGGCTATTACGTGATGGCACTCGCGGGCTTAGTCAGTCTCGTCTGGCGAATTAAGTTGGCGGATACGGCGATGCGGGCAGCTGCGCCAATTGGTGCAGCATTCACGGCCGTCGCCCTCGTAACAGGTGCCATTTGGGGTAAGCCCACGTGGGGTGCCTGGTGGGTTTGGGATGCGCGCGTGACTTCTATGTTGATTCTTTTCTTTCTTTACGTCGGTGTGATCGCTCTTTTTCAGGCGTATGAAAACAAGGCTATTGCCGCTCGGGCCTGCGCAATTTTGAGCCTCGTGGGGACAGTTAATATCCCGATTATTTATAAGTCAGTCGACTGGTGGTACTCGCTACACCAACCAGCGTCGATCAAATTTACAGGCGAGTCGGCCATCGATGCGTCAATGCTCTATCCTCTACTCGGGATGATCGTGACGTTTTATGCGCTATTCGCGCTACTGATGATGCTAAATTTGCGGCAGATACTGACGGAAGAGCACGCGAGATCATCTTGGTTGGTAAAGAGGCTGGCGCACTAAATGCAATTTGACTCATTTTCTGACGCGATGGCTATGGGGGGGCACGGTCCCTATGTTTGGGGTGCCTACGCGATCACGCTATTTGTCGTGATGGTTATCCTTCTCAAGCCTATGTTGGCGACGAGGCACTTGCAGAGCGAGATTAGACGAGCGTCCTCTCGGCATTCCGCGCAGTCGAAAGATTCAGCAAATGGCCATAAGGGCCCCGAGGTGGGCGATGCACCCTAAACGTAAGCAGCGGTTGGTCGTTGCGCTCGCTGTCGTAGTGCTATCCAGTGCCACTATCGGACTCATTGCCTACGCGCTCAGTGGCAACATCAACCTGTTTTACTCGCCCTCCGAGGTTGTTGCGGGTGAGGCGCCTGTCGATCGAAAACTTCGTGTGGGTGGCATGGTTGTAGAGGGGAGCGTCGAGCGCGCATCTGACAGACTGGAAACCCGTTTTGAGGTCACCGACTTCGTTCAATCGGTCACTGTAACGTACGATGGAATCCTGCCCGACCTGTTCGCAGAGGGAGAGGGCGTCGTTGCAACAGGTATTCTGGGTGCCGACGGTGTGGTTACTGCCAGTGAGGTTCTCGCCAAACACGACGAGAACTATATGCCGCCAGAGGTCGCAGAGGCCTTAGAAAAGGCAAATGCCGGGGGGGCGTCTGAGTGATACCAGAGGCAGGGCAAATCGCCCTCATCATCGCCTTATGCCTTGCGACCCTACTGGGGGTGGTGCCAATGGCGGGGGCCTGGCGCGGTCAGCGATGGGCGATGAATTTGGCGCCAAGCCTGGCCGCCGGGCTCTTTGTTTTTCTGAGCATAGCATTCGCCTGCTTAACCGTAGTGTTCTTGCAGGATGATTTTTCGGTCAAGGTCGTAGCCGGCAATTCCAATTCGCTACTGCCACAGATTTACAAATTTTCGGCTGTCTGGGGCAATCACGAAGGCTCGTTATTGCTTTGGGTATGGATACTTGGCGCATGGGCACTCGCCGTCGCGATTGCTAGTCGCGGGCTGCCATTGGTCGTTCTGGCGCGCGTGTTAAGCGTGCTAGGCCTGATCGCTGTCGGCTTTATTGCGTTCTCGCTGTTTACGTCAAACCCGTTCGAGCGGTTACTGCCCGGTGTCGCAGCAGAGGGCAACGATCTAAATCCCTTGCTTCAGGATCCCGGCTTAATTATCCATCCGCCGCTGCTGTATATGGGCTATGTCGGGCTTGCAGTGCCTTTCGCTTTTGCCGTTGCTGCTCTCATGGGGGGGCGCCTCGATGCTGCCTGGGCGAAGTGGTCGCGACCTTGGACTAACGTTGCTTGGGCATTTTTGACGCTGGGCATCATGTTGGGCAGCTGGTGGGCCTATTACGAGCTAGGTTGGGGCGGTTGGTGGTTTTGGGACCCCGTAGAAAACGCTTCTTTTATGCCTTGGTTAGTGGGGACGGCCCTTATTCACAGTCTTGCTGTGACTGAAAAGCGAGGATTATTCAGGTCTTGGACCGTGCTGCTTGCGATCTCGGCGTTCTCACTTTCACTGTTAGGTACTTTTTTAGTGAGGTCGGGCGTCTTAACTTCGGTACACGCGTTCGCAGCCGACCCTGAACGTGGCTTGTTTATCTTGATCTTTTTGGTGTTGGTGGTCGGTGGTTCGCTAACACTCTACGCGTTTCGCGCGCCAACGGTTGCCAGCCCCATCAACTACCAGTTTGAGTCTCGTGAGTCGTTACTGCTGGCGAATAATTTAATCTTTGCGGTTTCTGCGATCGTTGTTTTGCTGGGTACATTGTTCCCACTGCTCATGGATGCGCTCGGACAGGGCAAGTACTCCGTGGGTCCCCCTTATTTCAATGCCGTGTTTGTGCCGGCAATGGCTTTGCTTGCGCCGTTCATGGCCATAGGCCCCATATCGCGTTGGAAGTCTGACTCCTCGAAGCGCTGGCTTAGTGAATTACTGCTGCCCGGCGCGGTGTGCCTCGCTGTCGCTATCGTCGCACCCTACGTAGGGGTTGGTGAGGTGAATGTGTGGGCGTCGCTCGCTGTGTTGCTAGCCGGGTGGTTAGTCATTGGTCTTGCGCGTGATCTCCAGCAGCGCACGCGGGGTGTGCGCTCTGCGACGGCCATGATGGCGAGGCTGACACCTTCTTATCTCGGAATGCTTGCGGCTCACGCGGGATTTGCATTGACCATTGTGGGTGCCGTATTTGTTACTCAGTTCAGCGCTGAGCGGGACTTGCGTATGGAAGCCGGGGACGCTGTTGAATTGAATGGTTACACCTTCAAGCTCACCGAGCTTACCGTTGTTGAGGGGCCAAACTATGCGGCCGACCGGGGTGTCTTCGCCGTCACATACAACGGTAACTCATTACCCGATCTCATGCCGGAGAAGCGCCGTTATGTTGCGAGCGGGCAAATTATGACCGAGGCCGCTATAGACGCTGGGATGATGCGAGATCTTTACATCGCACTCGGCGAGCCTCTTGGTGACGGTGCTTGGTCGGTGCGGGTTCAGCACAAACCTCTCATACGATGGATTTGGTTTGGTGCCCTGATGATAGGTTTAGGTGGTTTGACCACTGCGCTCGACCGAAGATACCGAAAAGTGTCGACTAGGCGGGCTATGAGGGGAGACGAGGCGCTTGCTACTTAAACGGTTTCTCCCCTTGGGTGGCTTCCTGATACTGGTGCTGCTACTGGTTCGAGGGCTTGCTCTCGACCCGACTGAGCTGCCTTCTGCGCGTCTCGGCAAAAGCGTTCCACCGTTTAACTTGCCGGTTCTTGATGCTGATGAGATGCGCAGCCATGAGGACTGGCGGGGCAAGCCTGCCTTGATTAATGTCTGGGCGACATGGTGTTTTTCCTGCCGCGTAGAGCACCCTTATTTGCTCCAATTGGCAGAGCAAGGTGTCACGATCTACGGACTCAACTACAAAGACGAACCCGTTAAGGCGTCTCAATGGTTGGTTGATTTGGGAAACCCTTATTCGGAAACTGTGGTTGATCAAAACGGTGAATTCGGTCTAGATCTTGGGGTCTACGGCGCGCCTGAAACTTATGTTATCGATGCAGATGGCGTTATTCGGCACCGGCACGTCGGTGTTGTCGATGAGCAGGTTTGGTTAGAACAACTTCAACCTTTTTTTGAGGCAGAGTGATGGCACGTTGGTTTCTATCGATTCTATTGATTCCTCTGGCGTCGCTTAACGCCAATGCTGTGATCGAAACCTACGAATTCAGCACGCCAGAGCTAGAGGTTCGATACAAGGCGCTGAGCCAAGAGCTGCGATGCCCTAAATGCCAAAATCAGAACATCGCCGACTCTAATGCGCCGATTTCACGGGATCTCAGAGCTATCTTACACGAGCAACTCGAGGCTGGTGCCAGCGATGAGGAAATCATCATCTATCTAGTGGATCGTTACGGGGAGTTCGTTCGCTATCGGCCAGGTGTCGATAACAACACCTTTTGGCTTTGGTCTGCACCGCTGATTTTGTTCTGCATGGCGCTCACCGTGGTGTGGCTACAGATTCGCGGTGACCGCAAGGAGACCACCGTTGAATCCAATGAAGCCCGGGCCCGCCAACTTCGCGAAAAATACGGTGAAGAATCAAAATGACTGAGCTGTGGCCCATCGTAGCTACGCTGTGTGTGCTCGCCGCGTTATTCGTGGTTGGATTGCCAATGATATGGCGCCGAAAGCTCGAGGGAGAGACGGTTGAGGATTGGTTGGTTGTGCGTCGCACAGAGACGAGCGATGAGGACCTACTGTCAGACGCGCAACTGCGGGCCTGGGATGATAAAGAGTTCGATCAGGACGCCCAAGCACGAGACGACGTTGTTACAACGACTCCCGCAAGACCTGGATATCAGATTGCGCTGGCCGGCATACTCGTTTTAGCGACGATGGTGATCTACGAACGTCTTGGGGCATACGAGGATGTCCAAATCACACGTGCCATTGCGTCGCTCGATGAAGCGACGCCCAGCGATGTGACTGCACTTATCGCGCGAATCGAGGCAAGGTCAGCTGCAAGGCCCGGAAATTTGGATTATCAGTCTTTGCTCGGTGAATACTATATTGCAACTGGAAATGCGGCGGGTGCTCTTGAGCGGTTTGAGGTCATCTTGGGTGAGGCGCCCAACGCGCCGGATGCACTGGGACGCGCCGCGCAAGCTGAGTTTGTCGCCGAGGGACAGGTTTTGACGGAGCGCGCTCGCAAACGTGCTGAGCAAGCCCTCGCCAGCGATCCGAGGCAAAAGTCGGCGTTAGCGACCTTAGCAATGGGCTCCTTCGGTGCAGAGCGTTATCAAGAAGCTATCGGATACATGCGTGTTCTTCGAGACCTAGAAATACCAGGTTCAGACGGACATCAGTTGATGATCAATGCCATTACAGAGGCTGAATCGCGTTTGGCATCGGCCGGCAATACTGCTTCTTCGGTTGTGACAACGCCGCCTGCCGCGGTTACAGCGGGTGTCGAGGTCTCAGTCTTACTACCAGACGATGTCGAGGAGGGTTCACTCGCAGGGCAAACGGTCTTCGTCATTGCGCGCCCCGCAGGCAGTACCACTCGTATGCCAACAGCGGTGACACGTATTCCCGTTGGTCAGTGGCCTTTGCTGGTTCGCTTGTCGGACGAAAATAGCATGGCGGGACAAAAGCTCTCAGCGTTTCCCGTTGTTGATTTAGAGGTGCAGATTTCTCCCAGTGGTCAGCCTGGTCTGAGTAACGCGAGTTTTGTAGGCGAACTTCGTAACGTTTCAGTGGGCGCCGAGAGCGTGGCTGAGTTGTCAGTTCGTGCTAACTCTAAATAAGATATGCTCTGCATATAGTGTTAGCCACGCTTTGTGGGTACACTATATATAGTGTTTTTAATAACAAAGCGGTGGCGCTCCTGTGCGCCGGGATACTAGGTCAAATGCGGTTAAAGTCGATTTCTCTTGCAGGCTTTAAATCATTCGTCGATCCGACTCGGGTGACCTTGCCCAGTAACATGTGCGCGGTCGTGGGCCCCAACGGATGCGGTAAGTCGAATATCATCGATGCTGTACGTTGGGTTATGGGAGAGAGCTCAGCCAAAACATTGCGCGGCGAGTCTATGACAGACGTCATTTTCAACGGCACGACGCATCGACAACCCGTAGCTCAGGCGTCAATTGAACTTCTTTTCGACAATTCGACGGGCAAAGTCGGAGGCGAATACGCCGCTTATAATGAGATTTCAGTCCGCAGAGTTGTCAGTCGCGAGGGTGCTTCTGATTACTTTCTCAACGGTAACAAATGTCGTCGCCGAGATATTACCGATCTTTTCCTCGGGACAGGGTTAGGTCCCCGCAGTTACGCGATCATTGAGCAGGGGATGATTTCTCGCTTGATTGAGTCTCGTCCCGAGGATTTGCGAGTCTATATCGAAGAGGCTGCCGGAATATCGAAATATAAAGAGCGGCGGCGTGAAACTGAAAACCGTATGCAGCGAACACTCGATAATCTGGATCGTCTAACGGATTTACGTGAAGAGCTTGAGCGTAATTTGTCGCACCTCAAACGGCAGGCACAAGCTGCCGAGCGATACGGAGAATACAAAGAGCAGGAGAGGGAGCTAAAAGCCCAGCTTTTGGTTTTACAGCGCCAGGAACAAACTAACGTCGCGACGCGCGCTCAGCGTGAGATTGATGATTTCGCCACCGAGCGGGAGCGCTATCAAGTGCAGGTGTCGTCATCGATTTCCGAGATTGAATCACTTCGCCAGCAAATTACCGATGCCAACGCATCGACGAGCGATTTACAAGGAAGTTTCTACGCCCTAGGTAGCGAGGTCAGCCGTATCGAGCAGGCGATCAAGTTTGCTAAGCAGCGGCGTGACTCGCTGACTCGGGATTTAGAGCAAACCCTGGAGGGAAAACAGCGAGAGCTCGGGCTTGTAGACTCCGACAGTCAGCGATTAACTGAGCTGACCGAGGCATTGACATCGATCGAACCCACGCTTACCCGTGAGCGTGAAGAAGTCGCCCGAGTTGATGCCGCGCTTGCAGAGGCTGAGAGCAAGGCGCAAGCCGCAGATACAGATTGGGAGACATTCACGCAGGACGCGGTTCTTCCGAAACAGCAAGTTGAAGTTCAACAGGGCCGCAAAGCCAACGCTGAGCGCAATCTGGCCACCTTGAGCCAGCGCATCGCTCGGATCAAGCAAGAATTTGAGTCGCTAAAGGACCATGAAGAGACAGTATCCCTTGACGCTATTGTTGAATCATTGACCGAAGCAGAGGCTGCAGTGGCCCTTAAGAGCAGCGAACTGGAAAAAACGCGGCAAGCATTGTCAGACTCTCGCGAGCAGCTCAGCCACAGGCGTGAACAGCAGGATGAGCTGAGGCGTCAGTTCCAAGTATTGGCGGGCCAAAAGGCGTCGCTTGAGGCATTGCAAGAAGATGCGAAGAAAGATCAGGACTTAGACGAGGTTAACGAATGGCTGAAGGACGCACTATCGTCCGAGGGCAGCGAGCTACTCAATTTAGTGTCCGTCGAGACCGGTTATGAAACTGCAGCCGATCTCGTCTTAGGTAGTTGGATGTCTTCGATAGGGGTCGATCTGCAGCACCTTCCTCAGCACCCCAAGTCTGACTTGGTGCAACCACCGGCCGGCCTGTCGCTAATAGACGCTGCAGTGTCGGAGTCGCGTGTCGATGACACGATGCTGGCCCATTATATTAAAGGACCTTTGGGTATCGCGGATGCGCTTTCAGGGGTGCGTGTTGTTCAGTCCTGGCAGCAGGCGATGGCAGCACGGAAGGAGCTTACTGCCGGACAGTCTGTGGTGTCTCAAGATGGTTTATGGGTGGGGAAATCCTGGATGCGATCCAAGACGCAGGCTGACGCAGAGCAGGGGATGATTGCGCGGCAGGGGCGGCTGAGTGAGGTCGCTGAAGCGTTGGATGAAGTGTCGAAGAAACTCGTAGCGGTCGATGAGGCGTTGGATTCACTGCGGCAGCAGCGGGCTGATCTCGAGCATGCCGTCGATGGTCAGCAGCAAGTGCTGCAAGCAATGCAGCAAAAGGTGGTGGAACTCGAATCGCAAAAACGCGCAGTCATTGCTGAGCAAGAGCAGCGACTCACACGTGAGTCGCAGTTAAAACGGGATTTGTCGGATGCCGAGGCGCGGGTATCTGAGGAACAGACTGTGATTGAGGAAGCGACGCAAATGCTGGGACGGGCTCGTTCCCAAGTGGCGTCAGACGAGACATCGCGCGAGGCGTTGGAAGACCAACGACAAGCCGCGCGCGACACTGTCCGCCAATGTCGACAGGCCAAACAGCAAGCAGATGTCGCACTAAATCGCAGCGAGGTTCGGCACAGAGAGTTGCTGACTCAACGCGAAGCGCTTGCGCAGTCCATCGAGCGTGCTCGCCAGCAGCTTGAAAGCTACGAGAAGCGCGAAGCGTCGATTCGGAGCGAGATGCCTACCGAAGAGAACCCTGATCGCGAAGCACAGCACGAATTGAGTGAACTGCTAGAAAAGCGCCTAGGTGTGGAGGCACAGCTAACGCAGGCGCGGCAAGGATTATCTGAACTTGAAAGTGTTTTACGAGAGCGAGAGCAGACTCGAATGCAGGCGGAACAGGCGGTGGCGGGTGTTCAAACTCGCAGTGAAGGAGCCCGTCTAAAGCTCGCTGAGACTGCGGTGCGTATTGAGCAAATAGACGCGGCACTGAAGGAGCTTGACGCAGCGGTAGAGCAGGTTACTGAATCCATGCCTGAGGACGCACAAGAGAGCGAGTGGCAGGTTCGTGTTGAGCGCATTGGCGCGAAGATTCATCGGTTAGGACCGATTAACTTGGCCGCAATTGATGAGACCAAGAGAGCAGAAGAGCGCAAGCAATATCTTGATTCGCAGGATGAAGATTTACGCACCGCGCTGGAAACGCTGCAAAATGCAATCAAAAAGATCGATAAGGAAACACGCAGTCGTTTCAAAGACACCTTCGACACGGTTAACGCGGGTTTTAGCGAGTTGTTTCCAAAGGTATTCGGGGGGGGAACAGCGTGCTTGGAAATGACAGGGGATGACCTCTTAGATACCGGCGTTGCGATCATGGCTCGGCCACCCGGCAAAAAGAACAGCACCATTCACCTGTTGTCCGGTGGCGAAAAAGCGATGACGGCGATTGCCTTGGTCTTCTCGATCTTCCAGTTGAACCCAGCGCCTTTCTGTATGTTAGATGAGGTTGATGCGCCGCTCGATGATGCGAATGTGGGGCGCTATGCGCGTTTGGTGTCTGAGATGTCGAAAAAGGTTCAATTCGTATTCATTACGCACAACAAAATCACTATGGAGGCGGCTGAGCAGTTGATGGGCGTGACAATGCACGAGCCGGGCGTCTCCCGTCTGGTAACTGTTGATATTGAGGAAGCTGCACGATTGGCAGCAAGTTAGTGGGGGTAAGCGATGTCTGGGCTTCTTTCTACCTTAACGACCGAAATGGTATTGGCACTCGTTCTTGTTGCTGGATTGTGCGTCGCACTGATTGTCAGCGCGCGCCGCCGACGTCGCCAGGGCTACAAAATGAATGCCCGCGTTGCACGCGGTGACACGCCAATACCCGAATCACATGACCGCACATCAAGAGAGTTGCCAAATGGCGGAGCTCGAATTGTTGGCAGACAAGAACCGTCCTTTGGCAGTCTTGATCAACTCGCAGATGACGGGCCTGATCTAACGTTTGATGACGATTCTGTGTTTGTCCCGAGTCGGGTTTTTTCCGGACAGGACGAACAGCCACAGAAGGCCGTTTCCCAATCTCCAGAAGAGAAGCCAGGGACGGTTGACTGGCTCGATGAAATTGAAGCGGTACCGGTCGCTGGACAGACAGCTCGTCTGCCCAGACATGAAAACGCCAATGTGTATTCACTTAATGTCGTTGCCAGAGCTGAAGAAGGGTTCTCGGGCGATGATCTCCTGAGAGCGCTACTCGGTTGCGGTCTGCGTTTTGGTGACATGGACTTTTTTCATTTGACCGAATCGGTCGATGGGACGCCTACTATTCAATTCAGCGTCGCCAATATGATGGAGCCGGGTGTGTTTGACCTCGAGGGTATGGATGCGCTGTCCACCAAGGGTTTAATGTTTTTTCTCACGCTACCCGGACCACAGGACATGACGCGCGCGTTTGATCTTATGCTCCAGACGGCCCAAGCCATAGCCGAAAGTTTAGGTGGCGACGTTTTCGATGAGACACGGAGCGTCCTCACCAAGCAATACCTTGAACGGGCGCGTCAATCCATAAGGGAATTTGAAGCTAAGTCCAGAATAGAGCCTCGATAATGAGTGCTGCTGAGGAGATAAAAGCGCTCGTCACTAAGCTTGACGCTTGGTCGCTTGCTTATCATCGGGACGATAATCCGATAGCTAGCGATGCGGAGTACGATAGAGCAATTCGGCGGTTACGTGAGCTAGAGACGGAAAATCCAGATCTTCTACTACCGACATCACCGACTCAGCGTGTTGGTGATAAACCGCTGAGCGAATTTCAAAGTATTCCCCACAAAGTGCCCATGTTAAGTCTCGATAACGCTTTCAGCGGTGAAGATTTGCAAGCTTTTGAGGAGCGTAATATAGGGAAACTTGGCATTCCCCAGTTGCGTTTCTGCTGTGAACCCAAGCTCGATGGCGTGGCACTGAGCTTGGTCTATGAACAAGGCATGCTCAAATATGCTGCTAGCAGAGGCGACGGTACTGTCGGCGAGGACATCACTCATAACGCACGAACGATAGCCACGGTCCCCTTGGGTTTACCTCTCGATCGCCCACCGCCCGTGCTCGAGGTGCGGGGTGAGGTTGTTATCCCTAGATCAGATTTTGCCCGGATGAACGAACGGTTGATTGCTCGGGGGGAATCCGTGTTTCAGAACCCCAGAAATGCTGCCGCCGGAAGCCTGCGGCAGCTTGACCCACGGATCACCGCGACACGACCACTGGTTTTTATGGCTTACTCGGTGGGTTACTCCGAGCAAGCCGAGTTGCCAGTATCTCACCGTGAGACCCTCACTTATTTGACAGCGCTTGGGTTTAAGACGTCCAACCTGATTGAGCTTGTCGACGGCTGGAACGAAGCAGAAGCCTACGTTGAACGCATCCTTAAACAGCGTGATGAGATTGACGTCGATATTGACGGCGTTGTGGTTAAAGTCGACAACTACGAGCAGCAGCGGGCACTCGGTTTTGTTGCGCGCGCCCCCCGTTGGGCTATCGCCAGAAAGTTTCCTGCGCAAGAGGAAGTCACACGGCTGATTGGTGTTGATTTTCAGGTGGGCCGCACTGGGGCTGTCACACCTGTTGCTAGGCTTGAGCCTGTTTTTGTTGGTGGCGTTACCGTGAGCAATGCAACACTGCACAACGCCGACGAAATTACGCGGCTTGATGTGCGTGTAGGTGACGAAGTCATCGTGCGCCGAGCTGGAGACGTTATTCCACAGATCGTTCGAGCGCTTGCTGATCGCCGATCGGAGACACTTCAAAAAATTGATTTCCCGACTCGGTGTCCCGACTGTAAATATCCGCTTACCCGCGATTTAGAAGAAGCGGCGATCAGATGCGAAAATGCAACGGGCTGCCCCGCTCAACAGAAGGCGTCACTCGAACACTTTGTTTCTAGAAAAGCGATGGATATCGATGGTGTCGGTGAAAAGTTACTTCATCAACTCTTTGATGAGCGCTTAGTGAGCACCGTCGCCGACTTGTATTCACTGGATCACGATACGCTTGCAAACCTTGAGCGCATGGGTTCGAAGTCGGCACAAAAAGCCCTAGAAGCCATTGAGGCGAGTAAAAACACTGAGTTGGCAAGGTTTATCTATGCGCTCGGTATACGTGAGGTGGGTGAGGCAACAGCGCGTAATCTATCGACACACTTTGGCAGTCTAGAGCTACTCATGCAGGCGTCTCGTGAGGTATTGGAGGAAGTGGACGACGTGGGGCCCATTGTAGCCACACATATCCATCGATTCTTTGCGAGAGAGCAGAACGTTCAGTTGATTAGAGCGCTCTTAGATGCAGGTGTGTGTTGGAAGTCTGTCGAATCCGGGGCCTCTAACGATGGCCAACTCACGGGACAGACATGGGTCGTGACGGGAAAGTTAGAGTCTATGTCGAGAGATGAAGCAGGAGCGCTTATCCGTCGACACGGCGGACAGACGGCCGGATCGGTGAGCAAGAAAACCGATGTATTACTCGCCGGTCCGGGTGCTGGGTCTAAGTTAAGTAAAGCCCAGTCGTTGGGTATAAAGACTATCGACGAAGAAGCCTTCTTGGCTCTTGTGAGGGAATAGCGGGATGAAGCAATGGCGTCTGTTTACATGTTTGTTCGTTGCTGTTTCAATCATGGGTTGCTCTACCAAGCCACCGGCAAAACTGGATAACGTTTGCGATATATTTAGAGATAAAGATGGGTGGTACGACGATGCTGTGGCATCACGTAAGAAGTGGGGCGTACCCGTATCAGTCATGATGGCGTTTATGCACCAGGAATCGCGTTTCGTTGCCGGCGCGAAGCCACCGAGGAAACAGATCTGGGGTTTTATTCCGGGCCCCCGGCCCAGCGATGCCTATGGCTACTCGCAAGCCAAAAACAGCACCTGGGAATGGTACAAGACTAAGTCGGGTAATCACGGTGCTGATCGCGATGACTTTGACGACGCGATTGACTTTGTCGGATGGTATAACCATACGACTTATCAAACTAACGGTATTGCTAAGGACGATGCATTCAGATTGTATCTCGCCTACCACGAGGGGCACGGTGGCTATAAACGCGGTACTTACCGATCTAAACCCTGGTTAGTTGAAATCGCCAAAAAGGTTGATGCGAGGGCAAATCGCTACAACCGCCAGCTGGCGTCATGCCAAGACGAGCTCAAAGATGGGGGTTGGTTCGATTGGTGGTAGTCTCGTAACCTTTCTGTCATTTTTTTTTCATTTAATAGACGCGTATTCAGAGGGCAAGAAGCATGACAGCTAGGAAAGTGTTGATTGTTGACGATGAGTTCTCGATCCGCGATATGTTACGGATGGCGCTGGAAATTGCGGATTTCGAGTGTATCGAGTCGGAGAATATCCAGGATGCTCATCGCCTTATCGTGGATGAGCGACCGGATATTGTTTTGTTGGATTGGATGCTACCTGGTGGTAGCGGTCTGGAACTACTCAGGCGGTTAAAGCGAAATGACGCCACTGCTGAGATCCCAGTGATAATGCTGACAGCGAAGGCGGCTGAGGATAATGTGATTCAAGGCCTAGATGTCGGCGCTGACGATTACGTGACCAAACCCTTTGCGCCTCGCGAGTTGATAGCTCGGATAAAGGCGCAGCTAAGACGGGCCGCGGGTGGTGAGCAGCGCGATCGTCTTGAAGTTGAGGATCTGTTGCTTGATATGGATAGTCGGCGGATATCGGTAGCGAATGAGCCCATCGAAATGGGCCCCACTGAATTCAACTTGCTCCAGTTCTTCATGTCTCACCCGGAGCGGGCGTACACTCGTAATCAACTCTTGGATCATGTTTGGGGTGCGAACGTCTATGTTGAGGAGCGAACAGTCGATGTGCACATTCGCCGCCTCAGAAAAGCCCTCGAGGGTGGAGTAAAGGACTACAGCGATCTCATTCAAACAGTCCGAGGCACAGGATACCGGTTTTCAACCAAAGGCGTCCTGACTGGGTGAGTATTAGAGGCATTTTCCGGCGCTTACCCGTTCGCACACTACTCACACTCTTTGCGTCAATTGTCGCCGGGAATTTGTTGGGATATCCGTATGCGATTTTGAGCCTGGGATTGGGTTCCATTCTCGCATACTGGGGTTTTCAGCTCTATCGCGTGGAGCTTTGGCTGGAAAACAGCACTGACGTTCCGCCAGAAGCTCGCGGTGTGTGGGGTCGGCTATTTGATCACATTTATCGGCTACAACGGCGAAATTTGGAAGTTCAGGGGCGACTGGAGTCCTCACTGGAGTACCTACAGGATTCCCTGAAATCCCTTCGCGATGCCGCAGTCATTATCGATCCACGCGGTAACATTGTCTGGGCCAATGACGCGGCAGCTCACCTCCTGAGCATAACCGTTGATAACGACACCGGTCGGCCCCTTGTTAATCTTATTCGATCCCCTGCATTCTTCGATTATTTGGCGGCTACTGATCATGCGGTGCCGCTCCGTCTGCCGCCAACGCCAGAGCAAGACCGTTGTCTTCAAGCAGAGGTATCGACATTTGGCGCTGGTGATAGATTGATTTTTGTTAAAGACATCACTGAACAATACAAGCTCGAGATGATGCGCCGCGACTTTGTGGGGAATGTTTCGCATGAGTTAAGAACACCGCTCACTGTCCTGAAAGGATATGTAGAGAACTTACAGTCCTTGGATGAGTCGATTGCTGCAAAAATTGAGCAACCCTTGACCCAGATGGATATGCAGGTTGTCAGAATGGAGGTATTGCTCAAGGATTTACTCTGGTTGTCGCGCATCGAGTCCATCGCGCATTCGCACAAGAGTTCATTAGTGGATATGGGGGAGCTGATTCGCGAGCTCGTAGACGACTTGAGAACGGCCTGGCCTGACAGAGTCATTTCCCTCGAACAGGGCTACAACGCAAAGATTCTCGGCGATCCGATGGAACTTCACAGCGCTGTCAGCAATCTGGTTGTCAACGCATTAAAGTACAGTGACGGCGGTTCGCCGGTGGAAATTGAATGGACCAGTGAGGCGGGACATCCGACCCTGCATGTCATTGATCACGGCGACGGCATTGACCCGGTACATATCCCCAGACTAACCGAGCGGTTTTATCGTGTTGATAAGAGTAGGAGCCAGAAAACGGGTGGCACTGGATTGGGGCTGGCGATCGTGAAACACGTGGCACTCTCTCATAACGCAGAACTGAATATCGAGAGTCAGGTGGGTGTTGGCTCAAAATTTTCACTGGTTTTTGAGCCAAATGAATCCGCTTAAATATTGTCTGCTTTCTCTCATAGCGTGTTTTTCGTTGAACGCAGTATCCGCTGACACAGAGGGCGTTTCTAACGATACGTTGATCATAGTGGGTTCAGATACGTTGTCTGGTCTCATGACGGCCTGGGCGCAACGGTTCTATGCACAGAACCCCGCGATATCCGTTGAGATTCAAGCCGTGGGATCTGCCGCTGCGCCGCCTGCATTGCAGCAGGGCACAGCGAACATTGGCACGATGAGTCGACCAATGAACGCCGACGAACTGACCGCATTTATTGACGAGACTGGACGACAGCCGACCGAAATTGTTCTTGCGGAGGATGCAGTGGTGTTCATTGCTCATCCTTTGAACCCAATTGAATATTTGACAGAAACGGCAATTGCGCGAATTTTTGGAATGCCCGGAACTTGCGGTACTAGTGGTCGTATGATGTCGTGGCAGGACTTAGTAGTCGATCATCCTTTAGGTAATCAACGGATCCAAGTCATTGGTAGAACCGCCACTTCCGGCACCTATCAGTACTTTCGTAAGCGAGCCCTGTGCGGCGGAGATCCTGGTGTTTTTATCAATGAAATCCCAGGTGGCGGTGGTGTTACCAACACCGTGGCCCGAGCGCGATCGGCGCTTGCCTACTCTGCGATGACCCATGCTGGCGAAGATGTCAAAGTGCTCAGTGTCATGGACTCTCGAGGTGGATTGGTTCCACCCGGCACTGCTCATTATCCATTTAAACGACAGCTTTACATGTATCTGGCAACTAGCCTCGAGGCGATCAAGGGGACAACTGAGTGCGCCTTTTTGGAATACATTGCGAGCGATGAGGGTCTTGAAATATTACAGGAGAGGGGTTTCGATTTTCCGGCGGACGGTGGTTCTCTAACAGTGATCGGGGCTGCAAATGCTTGCCGTTAGTGGACGGGCCATCCGGTCTGTTCTAGCGGGCACTATCGTGCGACTAGCTGGATTTGCCGTCATTTTCGCCATGCTAGGTATGTTCGCCCAAATGGTCACTGTTGCATATCCGATTCTTGCACCGAGTACACTGGTAGCGATAGATGAAAATGTGCCAGGGTCATATGTAACGCGAGGCGTTGAAACATCTGAACTGCCTGGGCCGCCTGTGAAGGTTTCCTTTTCCGTTGTAGGCGACTGGTCTCTTGAAGGTAGGGCGGGAAAGCCTTGGTTTTGGGTTAACTCACTCACGGGCTTTCGCATTGAGAACAGAGGACTCACTACCGAGTGGATCGCAGCATCGGCGGTTGGTCTTAATCGGGGTGTGGCCATAGCCACTGCTGATGGCGTCATCAGCCATCATCACTTTCTAGCATCGACCCTTGAGGGGGACGCACCATCGAGTGCCTTGGTGGAGCAGGTAGCTTTACCTGAACGCGCCCTTAGCTTACGAGGCCATCCTCGACTAGGCGTCGTGGCGGTGTTATCCGAGGGTCGCACGCTTACTATTGTTGACTTTCGTAATCCCCAAATACAACTGAGTCATAATTTATCTCAGGACCCTACTGACCTATTTTGGGAGTCATCCAAACGCCTGCGTGTATTGCAGGGAAAACACACCGAGTTATTCGAATTCACAACCACAGATATTGGCGGCGCATGGAGTCGCCTGATCAAGCCGGTTCATTATGAGGGGTATACCGAACCCAGCTTTTTGTGGCTACCTCTGCCATCATCTGAGGAAAGCGAACCCAAATTTTCAATAGCGCCACTTTTGTTTGGTACGTTGAAAGCTGCGTTATTAGCGTTATTGATTGGCATGCCATTAGCCTTGGGTGCGGCAATCTACGTTGGCTTTTTTATGTCTGAAGCTCAACGCGGTCGAATTCGTCCGGTCATCGATATGTTGACGGCCTTTCCAACTGTTGTGCTCGGTGCCATAGGGCTTTTTTGGATAGCTCCCATCTTTGATGCGGTGGCATCCGCTCTTCTGGGAGTTGTAATTATATTTCCCCTGATGATCATTTTTGGGGTGTTCGCATTGCAGAGTGTAGGCGTACGGTTGGTGAGACTCGATGCGCTCGATGACTGGCCTCTGAAATTGATACCACTGGTTTTAGCAGCTTTTTTGGTCAGTGCATGGGTAGGTCTCTCGAGCGCCGCGGCGCTTCCCGGTGGTTCTTTGAGCGGTTATCTGTTGGCGCAGGGTATTACGTTTGCGTATTTTAACTCTCTGCTGGTCGGACTCATGCTCGGTCTCGCTATCACTCCGACTATTTTTTCTGTGGCGGAGGAGGCCATTCACTCTGTTCCTAAAAACCTTGCCTCTGGCGCATTAGCCCTCGGTTCTACGCCTTGGCAAAGCTATCGGGATATCGTCTTGCCATTGGCATTACCAGGTATGATCGCAGCAGTAATGATCGGTTTTGGACGGGCGGCGGGCGAGACGATGATACTGTTAATGCTATCCGGCAACACGGGTATTATCGATCTCAGCGTCTTTGAAGGACTGCGCTCAGTCAGTGCATCGTTAGCACTTGAGTTGCCCGAGGCCCCGCGCGAGTCGTCCCACTATTACGTGCTTTTTGTCATGGGGTTGTTACTCTTCGGTATTACCTTCGTTGTAAATACTCTGGCCGAATTAATTAAAGACAGTGTGAAGGCGAGAACGCGTGGGATCTGAGTCGAAAAAAAGGGTTCTCTCGGGCTCCCAGCGTCAGCTCGCGGGCTCACGGCGCGAAAGACTGCGCTCGCTCGCCATGATTGGTTTATCGGCATCGATGGTAACCACGATTATTCTTATTGCGAGTGGTTTGTTTCTATTACTGCTTATTAATTCGCTGAGCTGGTTCATAGGAAGCCCCGGCGCTGAGACTGAGAGCTGGAGTGCTAAACTTTACAGCCTGGTGTTGACTGGTGCAGATGTAGGCTATGGCGTCTCGGCTGTTTATCCCGCTGTGTTAGGAACGCTTGCACTGGTCATTATGATGACCCTTTTCGTTGCGCCGCTGGGCGTGGCCACAGCGCTTTACCTGACTGAATATGCACGTCCGACTTGGTATACAAGGCTTATTCGGATCAGTGTGACCAACCTAGCTGGGGTGCCTGCCATTATCTACGGCGTCTTCGGCCTAGGCTTTTTTGTTTACGGCCTGGGGGGGCAGGTTGATCAGCTTTTCTTTGCGGAGACCCTTCCTAACCCAACTTTTGGTACTCCGGGCCTGCTATGGGCTGCGCTGACCATGGCATTGCTAAATTTGCCTGTTGTTATCGTGGCTGTCACGGAGGGGTTAGATACGCTGCCCGGTGACTTGAGAGAGGCGAGTATTGCGCTTGGGGCAACGCATGGTGAGACCGTTTTTAAGGCGGTGCTTCCAGCCGCTATGCCGAGTGTTTTCAGTGGACTAATTCTCGCTACGGCGAGAACTGCGGGAGAGGTGGCTCCCTTACTCCTTGTTGGCGCGGTTAAGTTTGCGCCATCAATTCCTTTCTCTGACCGGTTACCGTTCATTGAATTGGAGCAGAAGTTTATGCATGTGGGCTTTCAGTTGTTCGATGCTGCTTTGTTTAACCGTATAGGCCCGGGCGATTTAGGCTGGGTTGCCAGCGTGGCGCTTGTTTTGGTGCTCTTGATATCCGGCTTGAATCTCATAGCGGTCGCCTCTCGGGCGGTCATTTTGGGTAGACAAGAGTGGGCTAGCCCATTTTAGAGTGAATAAGTATGGATGAGCACGTTTTAACCAAAGGGGAAGTACTCGCCGCCGGTGCGGGTGATGGGAACCTAGCCGCGATCGAGATCCGCAACTTGTCGCTGGGATACAGGGATAATCCCGAGGCACTTATCGATATATCGCTTGAAATTCCCGAATGTTCCGTGACTGCAGTAATCGGTGCGAGCGGCTGTGGTAAGTCGACGTTGCTGCGGTGTTTAAACCGGATGAACGATCTCATCGACGGTGTTAGATATCAGGGGCAGATCCTGTTTGATGGCGAGGATATTCTCGATGCGCGAACGAACGTTACCGCGCTAAGGCGGCAGGTTGGAATGGTTTTTCAGCGACCCAATCCATTTCCGAAATCAATTTTTGACAACGTGGCCTACGGTCTGAAACTGAGTGGTGTTAAAAGTCGCCGAATCTTGGAAGAGCTGGTCGAGCAAGCACTGCGATCTGCGGCCTTGTGGGATGAGGTGAAAGATCGTCTTGACGACTCCGCTCTTAAATTATCGCAGGGGCAGCAGCAACGATTGGTGATTGCCAGAGCCATAGCGCTAGAGCCTAAAGTTTTGTTACTCGATGAGCCTGCCTCCTCACTGGATCCCATATCGACCTTGCGAATTGAGGAGCTTATCTACGAACTGAAACATTCGTTCACCATAATCATCGTAACGCACAACATGCAGCAGGCGGCACGGGTGTCCGATTTCACGGCCTTTATGAACGGCGGTCGCTTAATCGAGTTCGGTGTCACTGAAAATATTTTTACATTTCCTGCTAGTAGGGAAACAGAGGACTACATAACCGGGCGTTATGGATGACGGTCAAGGAAGCGACATGAATCAAGCAGACGAGCCACGAGTCCATATATCGGCACAGTTCAATGCTGAGCTGGAGGGGGTTAGAAATGATTTGCTGGCCATGGGGGGGCTTGTTGAGTCTCAGATTGACCACGCGATTGAAGCTGCGTTAGATGGCGACTCGTCACGTGCCGAGGCAGCTATAGAGCTCGACACGGAGGTAAATGAGCTCGAGCGTTCAATTGGCGAGCAATGCACCCGGATTCTCGTTCTAAGACAACCAGCCGCGGGCGATCTTCGGCTAGTATTGGCAACCATCAAGGTAACAAATGACCTCGAACGAATTGGTGATGAGGCCGTCAAAATAGGCCGTCAGGCAATTGAACTTTCCGAGGGTGGTGCCTCAGAGCTAGCGAATGCGAAGGTTAGAGAACTCGCTGGTTCGGTTAACGCAATCTTAAAGGATGCACTCGACAGTTTTGCAAGGCTTCAGGTGATCGATGCCGCGACGATAATTTTGCGCGACGACGACATTGATGAGGCTTACAACGCTGCAAAAGTCTGGCTGACGGCTGAAATACGATCTCAGCCGGAGACCGTAGAGGTCTCACTAGCCTACCTTGGGATTTTAAAGAGTCTGGAGCGCGTGGGTGACCACGCGGTGAATATTGCCGAGCAAGTTATCTTTTTGACTCGTGGTGTTGATGTTCGACATATGGATACGCTGGCGGTTCGCGATCTAGTAAGCTGACATTCGCGCGCGAACTCAATACACTCCGGTTTTTTCCGGGGGTTATTATGAATCGTTTTTGGTCTTCGACGCTTAATCAACTATCTCCCTATGTGCCTGGCGAGCAGGCACAACAAAGTGACGTAATTAAGCTCAACACAAATGAGCACGCGCTGGCTCCCTCCGCGACAGCATTAGAGGCCGGACGGACGATCGACCCTGAGCGTCTTCGCAAATATCCGGATCCGCACTCGAGGTCGCTCACGACAGCGATAGCTAAATTCTGTGGCCTCTCGGAGAAAAATGTCCTAGTAGCAAATGGATCCGATGAGATCTTGGCGTTTACGTGGACGGCGTTTCTCTCTGATGCGGAGCAGCAGCCGGCCATTCCTGCCATGACTTATACATTCTATCCGGTTTGGGCTCAGATGCTCGGTAATGGCCTGCATCGCGTGCCTATGAAGCAAGATCTATCGATTGACCTCGAGGCTATGTCTTTGTGGCCGGGGCCGATCGTATTTCCGAATCCAAATGCACCGACCGCAATGGGTATCTCGCTGACTGCTATCGAGGCCTTGTGCCGCTCTAATACTAATCGTTTGGTTGTCATTGATGAGGCTTATCATGGCTTTGGTGCAGACACTGCGGTCCCCCTAATTGCGCGTTTTGACAATTTATTGATCACGCGTAGCTTTTCAAAGAGCCATGCTTTGGCCGGCTTGAGAGTTGGTTATGCGCTGGGTGCAGTGCAACTGATTGAAGGTTTACGTCGAGTGAAAGACTCGTTTAATTCCTATCCGGTTGATGCTCACGCGCAGGCGGTCGCCGCTGCGGCGATCTCAGATGATGCCTGGTTCCAATGTGCCTCAAATACGATTATTGAGAACCGTGGTGAGTTGAGGTTGGGCCTTGAGGGGCTTGGGTTTGTCGTCTTGCCGTCAGAGGCCAACTTTGTACTGGCAAAACACCCAAAGCGAACGGGCGTAGAGCTAACTGATAAGCTGAGAGGTAAAGGGATTTTGGTTCGTAGCTGGTCTAGTGACGACCTAAAACCTTGGGTTCGGATTACCGTAGGCACGAGCACCCAGCAGAAGATACTGCTGGATGCACTAAAGTCGACGTTAGCCGAGACTTAATTAGCGCTACAGCCGTTAGATTCGCTGTAGAACAATCGATCCGATGCTGTAGCCGGCGCCGAACGATGAGAGTACGCCTAGATCCCCGGGTTTAAAGTCTGCGTTGTGCTTTTTAAATGCAATAACAGAACCCGCCGACGAGGTGTTTGCGTAATCATCAAGAATGGTCGGCGACTCTTCATCGCTAGGTACACGTCCAAGCACTTTCTTGGCAATTAGGTCATTCATATTACGATTGGCCTGATGAAGCCAAATTCGCTTGAGCGCGTCTGGGGAAATCGACATTTTTTCTAACTGGTTAGTGATTTGCTCGGCAACAGCGGGGCAAACTTCCCGAAAAACCTTGCGGCCCTCCTGAACAAATAGCTTGTCGATCTGACCTATACCTTCTTCTGTAGCGCGATTGAGGAAGCCAAAATTGTTGCGAATATTATTACTGAAAATGGTCTGGAGTTTAGTATCTAAGATCTCAAAGGCGTGAGCTGATTTGCATCCCTCAACCGCTTCAATCACCACTGCGGTGGCAACATCACCAAAGATAAAATGTGAGTCACGATCTCGGAAATTGAGGTGGCCTGTACAAATTTCGGGGTTCACCATAAGCACACGCTTAGCACTACCTGACACGACCATGTCGCAGGCTTGTTGTATGCCAAAGGTGGCCGAGGAGCAGGCGACGTTCATGTCAAATGCAAAGCCTTTGATGCCAAGCTCTGCTTGAACTTCGATTGCCATGGCCGGGTAGGCCCGTTCCATATTTGATGCTGCTACTAGTACTGCATCGATGTTATCTGCCGTCACGCCGGCTTGCTCCATGGCTTGCTTGGCCGCAATGACACCCATCTCGCACATGAGTGAGGGCTCATCGTTCGTGCGAGGCCTCAGCCGCGGAACCATTCGCTCAGGGTCGAGAATGCCTGATTTGTTCATGACAAACCGTGACTTGATCCCCGACGCTTTCTCGATAAATTCGACGCTGGAATAGCCTTTCGCTTCCAATTCCCCCGCTTCTATGGCCTCGACATTTTCCGCGTTATAGTGGTCTACCCAAGCGTTAAACGAGTCAACCAGCTCTCCATTGCTGACCGACTCGCCGGGTGTGAATAGCCCCGCGCCCGAGATCGCGACGCGCTTGTTCAGGCCCGGCATGGTTACCGATCCTCTACCGGAATAAAATCGCGTGTGCTGTAGCCGGTGTAGAGCTGGCGGGGACGACCGATACGGTAACTTCCGCCAATCATCTCATTCCAGTGCGCGACCCAACCAACGGTGCGGCCAACGGCGAAGATCACAGTGAACATCGAGGTAGGGATCCCGAGCGCCTTCAAAATGATGCCAGAATAGAAATCAACGTTAGGGTACAGCTTCTTCTCAATGAAGTAAGGGTCGTTTAGGGCGATTTCTTCGAGTCGTTTGGCAATTTCGAGGTTCTCATCTTGAATGCCAAGCTCAGCGAGAACTTCATCAGCCGCTTGCTTCATTACTTTTGCCCGAGGGTCGAAGTTTTTGTAGACCCGATGCCCGAAGCCCATTAAACGAAATGGATCATTTTTATCTTTGGCTTTTGCCACGAATTCGTCGATACGGGATACGTCACCTATCTCGTCAAGCATTTTAACGACAGCTTCGTTCGCGCCGCCGTGCGACGGTCCCCAGAGCGCAGCAATGCCTGCCGCGATGCAAGCAAATGGGTTGGCTTGAGAGGAGCCTGCTAAGCGTACCGTCGATGTGGAAGCATTTTGCTCGTGGTCCGCATGAAGTAAGAAAATACGATCCATTGCACGCGCGAGCGTCGGCGAAATCACGGTTTCTTCACAGGGATTGCCAAACATCATATGCAGAAAGTTTGATGCGTAATCTAGGTCATTACGCGGGTACATGAAGGGCTGACCGATCGAGAACTTGTAGCTCATGGCTGCGATGGTTGGCATTTTTGCAATCAGGCGAAACGCAGCAACCTCTCGGTGATAGGGGTCAGAGATGTCGGTGGAGTCGTGATAAAACGCGGACAACGCGCCGACAACGCCGCACACAATGGCCATGGGATGGGCGTCGCGTCGGAATCCGTTGTAGAAGGTTCTGATCTGCTCGTGAACCATTGTGTGGTTCGTGACCATATCGACAAATGCTTTCTTCTCCTCAGCATTGGGTAGTTCACCATTCAATAGCAGGTAACAGGTTTCTAGGTAGTCTGATTTTTCAGCCAATTGCTCGATTGGATAACCTCGGTGCAAAAGAACACCTTTTTCACCATCAATGTAGGTGATTTTTGATTCGCAGGAGGCGGTGGAGGTAAAACCAGGGTCGAACGTGAAATGACCCTGTGAAGTGAGTTTGGCTACATCTATGACGTCGGGACCTTCGGTGCCTTCATAGACCGGCAAATTGATATCGAGCTCTGTGTTGTCGCTCTGCGGTATAGAGAGTTTTGCCGTCTTGCTTGTCATTGAGAGTCCCCCGACTGATTTTTGGTTGCGCCTAGCAGGCTTCGCTGTTTTTTGATGGCGCCAACCTAGCGGCGCGCTGCGATGCTGTCAATTTTACATCAATCTGGCCGCGAAGAGGGCGCTTATGATCGTCTTTTGTTATATGAATTTGTCAGTTGGCAGGTGACTACCTATACTCTCGCATCAATTTGTGACCACTCGACTGCTCTGGGGGCTATGAAGTGAAACCACGTGGAAGAAAGGACAGCCGTCCTGTCAATTTAGACATCAGCACAATCAAGCTGCCGATAACAGCTTGGGCTTCTATATCGCACCGAGTGACCGGGGTGTTGTTGTTCGTATCGAGCCTGTTGATGGTGTGGGCCTTAGACATGAGTCTCGCCTCTCAAGAGAGCTTCGATGCGTTGGTTGCGATTCTCAGTTCTTCATTGGCCAAGTTAGTCCTCTGGGCTTTTCTGGTGGTGTTTTCCTACCATGCACTTGCTGGTGTACGTCACTTGATCATGGACATGGGCATTGGTGAAGACTTTAAGGGCGGTGCTTTGGGTGCCCGTATTCTATTCGGTGCGGCAGCAATTGCCGCCGTGGTATGGGGGATAGTGCTGTGGTAACGCAAGTAACCAGTTTTAGTCGTAACGGTTTATCTGACTGGCTTATCCAGCGAGTGAGCTCGTTGATCATGCTGGCATATTTTTTATTCATTGGTTACCAGATCGCTAGTGGGATTGACTACACTTCGTGGCGAGAACTACACAACGCGACGCCGATGAAGGTTTTCACGCTACTAGCAATCGGGGCCTACGTGTCTCACGCGTGGATTGGTCTATGGACGGTATTCACAGACTACCTCACGGAGTACATGCTCGGTTCGGTGGGCAATGTTGTAAGGCCAGTTCTGCAGATTGCAGTGGTATTGACCTTGGTGGTTTATGCCATCTGGGTGATTCAGGTTATTTGGGGATAAGCCACGCAACAACGTGGCGTGCTTGGGAGAAGCGATAAAATGCGAACTATCTCGTTCGATGGAGTAATTGTAGGTGGTGGTGGCGCCGGGATGCGTGCTGCACTGCAATTAGCGCAGTCTGGCTACAAGACAGCTGTGATTTCAAAAGTATTTCCAACGCGATCGCACACAGTCAGTGCACAGGGTGGTATCACCTGCGCTATCGCCAGTGCCGATCCCCAGGACGATTGGCGCTGGCACATGTACGACACTGTAAAAGGCAGTGACTACATCGGCGACCAGGACGCTATTGAGTACATGTGTTCGGTGGGCCCCGAGGCAATCTTCGAGCTGGAGCACATGGGCCTGCCGTTTTCTCGGACAGAGGAGGGGCGTATCTATCAGCGTCCCTTTGGCGGTCAGTCTAAGAATTATGGTGAAGGCGGTCAGGCGGCCCGTACGTGCGCCGCAGCGGACAGAACAGGTCATGCACTTCTTCACACGCTGTACCAGAACAACGTCAAGAACGAGACCGTATTTTTTAATGAGTGGTTCGCCACGGAGTTGGTGAAGAATCAGGACGGCGCCATTGTCGGTGTGATTGCTATTTGCATCGAGACTGGAGAGACGGTTTATGTGAAGTCTAAAGCGACTGTCTTCGCCACCGGCGGTGCTGGCCGCATCTACGCATCGACGACCAATGCACACATCAACACGGGCGATGGAGTGGGTATGGCGCTGCGTGCTGGAGTTCCAGTTCAGGATATGGAAATGTGGCAGTTCCACCCAACGGGTATCTATGGTGCTGGTACACTCGTCACCGAAGGCTGTCGGGGCGAGGGCGGTTATTTGATCAATGCCGATGGTGAGCGCTTCATGGAGCGATATGCGCCCAACGCAAAAGACCTCGCGGGTAGAGACGTTGTTGCACGATCCATGATCCTCGAGATTCTTGAAGGCCGTGGCTGTGGTCCCAACGGTGACCATGTGAAGCTAAAGCTCGACCACCTCGGTGAGGAGGTCCTCGAGTCAAGGTTGCCGGGTATTTGCGAATTGTCTCGAACATTTGCCCACGTCGACCCGGTTAAGGAGCCGATTCCCGTAGTACCCACCTGTCACTACATGATGGGGGGTATACCAACCAATATTCATGGTCAGGCACTCACTGTAGACGCAGATGGTAACGACCAGGTGATTCCGGGTCTCTATGCTTGTGGTGAGATCGCATGTGTATCAGTGCACGGCGCCAACCGACTCGGTGGTAACTCACTGCTCGATCTTGTTGTGTTCGGTCGGGCGTCAGGCCTATTTATCGAGGACGCCTTGCGCCAGGGTATCGAAATGCGCGATGCCACAACCACCGACATTGAAGCCGCGAATGCGGGTTTGGTTGCGCTCAACGAGCGCGAGGGCGGTGAGAACGTATCAGCGCTGCGCAAGGAGCTTCAAGGTGTGATGCAAAACTACTTCGGGGTCTTCCGAAAAGGCGAGTTCATGCAAGAGGGCATCAAGAAACTCGATGATCTCAAAGAACGAATTGCCAATGTGAAACTTGAAGACAAAAGCAATGCGTTCAATACGGCGCGTATTGAGTGCTTGGAGCTGCAAAATCTATTTGAAACCGCTGAAGCGACCGCTATCGTTGCTGAAGCGAGAAAAGAGAGCCGCGGTGCTCACGCTCGGGAAGACTTCACGGAGCGAAATGATGACGAGTGGCTGTGCCATTCAATCTATCACCGTGAGGGTCGCGCTGTGAGCAAACGGTCCGTGAACTTTACACCGAAGACGGTTGAAACGTTCCAACCGAAAATTCGAACCTACTAATCTGCTGGGAGATAAGTAATGTTGCAGGTCAGCGTATACCGCTTCAATCCTGAAACCGATTCTGCACCTCAAATGCAGGATTACAATGTCGATACGGGCGGTAAGGACTTGATGGTCCTCGACGTCCTAGAAATGATTAAAGCGGATCACGACGCGAGTGTTACTTACCGGAGAAGTTGTCGAGAGGGCGTCTGTGGTTCAGACGGCCTCAATATTAACGGTAAAAACGGTCTTGCGTGCATCACGCCGTTGTCTGAGGCAGTTAAGAAGAACAAGCTCGTTATTCGCCCGTTGCCTGGCTTACCAGTAGTCCGCGACCTAGTTGTCGACATGAGCTTATTTTATGCTCAATACGAGAAGATCGAACCTTACCTTCAGAACAGTACGCCAGCACCAGCAATAGAGCGCCTTCAAACGCCAGAGGACCGTGCGAAATTAGACGGTCTTTATGAATGCATTCTTTGCGCGTGTTGTTCCACAAGCTGTCCTTCTTTCTGGTGGAATCCAGATCGATTCGTGGGGCCAGCAGGTTTGTTGCAGGCGTATCGTTTTCTTGCTGATAGTCGTGATCAGGCCACTGAAGAGCGTCTCGCAAAACTCGATGACCCCTTTAGTGTTTTCCGATGCCACGGTATTCAAAACTGTGTAAACGTGTGTCCCAAGGGCTTAAATCCCACACGAGCGATTGGTCATATTCGTACAATGCTTTTGAATCGTGCAGCGTGATTTATTGGTTATATATTCTATTCCTGAAAGGAATATTATGAAAAATTAACGCCGCTTTCGCGGCGTTTTTTCGTTTTCGAGGCGAAGCTTTTATGGGAAAACGCTTGGTAAGCGCGTAAGATATTCTTCCGAAAGCGGTGATACATACCAAACAAAAACATCACTGCGCGAGACTTCGGGGGAAGTATGCATGGATGAGTCGATAGACCTACCCAGCATGGAGCAGCAGCGAAGTACGTCTCACCTCTCTGGCGGCAATGCGGCCTACGTCGAGGATTTGTACGAGGCGTACTTAAAAGATCCAAACGACGTGCCACAGCAATGGCGCGAGTACTTTGATCGTTTGCCAAAAGTCGAGACCGATACGCGCTTGGCGCGTGATTTGCCTCACTCAGTATTGCGAGCCCAGTTTGCTCGGATTAGCAAAATGCGGGTGCGAACGGAGGCAACACGCAGTCAGGATTCCCAAGCAACCGAGTACGAGCGAAAGCAGGTTCGTGTTGTACAGCTGATTTCCGCGTACCGTCAGAGAGGACACCAGAAAGCGCAGCTCGATCCTTTAGCCTTGCATCCAAGGGCGCCAGTTCCCGACCTCGAGTTACAGTTCCACGAGCTCTCGGACGCAGATTTGGATACCGTATTTCAGGTGGGCAGCCTCTATATTGGTAAAGCCGATGCCACACTTGCTGAGATCCGCGCCGCGTTAGAGAAAACGTATTGCAATACCATTGGCGCAGAGTTCATGCATATTGTGAACACTGATGAGCGTCATTGGATCATGAGTCGGATGGAGTCTGTTCGCAGTGCTCCGGCTCTCGATCGCGAAAGTCGCATTCAAATACTACGCCGTCTCATCAAAGCCGAAGGACTGGAGAAGTCGTTAGCTTCTAAATATCCAGGCACGAAACGCTTTGGTCTTGAGGGCGGTGAAAGTCTTATCCCCATGATGGCAGAGGCTATACAGCGGATTGGCGGTTACGGTGCCAAAGAGGTCTGCATTGGCATGGCACACCGTGGGCGGCTCAACGTGCTGATCAATATCCTTGGTAAGAATCCCAGCGAACTTTTCGACGAGTTCGAGGGCCGCGCCTCTTACTTTGGGTCGGGTGACGTTAAATACCACCAAGGTTTCTCGTCAAACATCATGACCCCGGGTGGAGAAGTGCACTTGGCGCTTGCGTTTAACCCCTCGCACTTGGAAATTGTGTCTCCTGTTGTCGAGGGCTCAGTCCGAGCACGCCAGGATCGCAGAAAAGACACGACGGGAGATGCCGTTGTACCTATCGTGATTCACGGCGACGCAGCCTTTGCTGGGCAGGGTGTTGTCATGGAAACGTTCCAAATGTCACAGACTCGCGGTTACAAGACAGGTGGAACGCTACATATCGTTATAAATAATCAGGTGGGCTTTACGACGAGCCGTCAGGAGGACGCTCGATCAACAGAATATTGCACTGACATTGCAAAAATGGTCCAAGCGCCTATTTTTCATGTGAACGGTGACGACCCTGAGGCGGTTGTTTTCGCGACACAGCTTGCAGTGGACTTCCGCAACCAGTTCAAAAAGGACGTCGTCATTGACTTGGTGTGTTACCGACGTCGAGGCCATAACGAGGCTGACGAGCCCTCGGTGACGCAGCCGATGATGTACGCAAAGATCAAGAAGCATGCGTCGACTCGTGATCTCTACGCACAGCGGCTCATTGCCGAGGATGTTCTGACAAAAGATGAAGATGATGCGCTGATGGAGCGATACCGCGAATCGCTGGATCGTGGTGAGCCTATGGTTGCTCAGCTTGTTATGGAACCCAATACCAGCCTGTTTGTTGACTGGAAGCCTTATCTTGGTCACAGCTGGGATGTAAAGTGCGATACCTCGGTGGCGTTGCCACAGTTGCGGCGTCTGGCAGAGCAGATGGGGCAAGTACCTGAAGGGTTTGCCATCCAACGACAGGTTAAAAAGCTCATCGAAGATCGCGGTAAAATGGCAGCGGGTGCTCTCGAGGTGAATTGGGGTTTCGCAGAGAATATGGCGTACGCGTCCTTACTCGCGGAGGGCTATCCCGTTCGCATGACAGGGCAGGACGTGGGTCGAGGAACATTCTCGCACCGTCACGCCGTATTACATGCACAAAATAAGCATCATGCGCACATCCCTTTACAGCACCTCTCTGATGAACAGGCTGAATTTAATATTTACGACTCACTCCTCTCTGAGGAGGCCGTATTGGCATTCGAGTATGGGTATGCCACAACCTCTCCGACCGGCCTTGTTATTTGGGAGGCGCAGTTCGGCGATTTTGCCAACGGTGCGCAGGTCGTAATTGATCAGTTCATCACGAGCGGCGAATACAAGTGGGCGCGGTTGTGTGGTCTAACTATGCTCTTACCGCACGGATACGAGGGGCAGGGACCGGAGCACTCCTCTGCACGCCTCGAGCGCTATCTTCAGTTGTCTGCACAAGAGAATATTCAGGTTTGTGTGCCGTCTACGCCCGCTCAGGTATTCCACATGCTGCGACGTCAGGCGATAAGACCGCTGAGAAAACCTTTAATTGTTATGTCGCCCAAGAGTCTGCTGCGTCACAAGGCAGCCGTTTCCAACATGGATGAGCTTGCCAATGGGCGGTTCGAGCCCGTGATTGATGACCCTCACATTGCTGATAAGTCTGCGGTGACACGCGTTGTGCTGTGCTCTGGCAAGGTTTTTTACGATCTTGATGCGGCGCGTGACGAGAGAGGAGCAGATCACGTCGCTCTTGTTCGTATCGAACAGCTCTACCCGTTACCAGAGTCGCAGCTCAAGGATATCTTGAGTGGGTATCCTCGTAAGGCTAACGTCGTCTGGTGCCAAGAAGAGCCCATGAATCAGGGCGCTTGGTATTCCATTCAAGATTCTTTGCGTCGGTTAGTGTCTCTGTCGATGTTCGGCGCAGAGCTGCGCTACATCGGGCGGCCCGCGTCTGCATCGGTGTCGGCGGGATACACAGCGCTTCATGTCAAAGAACAAGATGCATTTATTTCAGCGGCTCTCGGGTGAAGAGCTAATCAACGAACGGCAAAACGGACGACTAAGATGAAAATAGAAATTAAGGCGCCGGCATTTCCAGAGTCAGTCGCAGATGGCGAGGTCGCTCAGTGGCACAAGCAGGAGGGGGATTTCGTTCAACGCGATGAGCTGCTGGTTGAGATTGAGACCGACAAGGTTGTGATGGAAGTGGTTGCTCCCGAGGCGGGCCGACTCAATAGGGTTCACGCATCTGAGGGCACGACGATTGAGAGCGAAGCACTGCTTGCTGAGATTACCCCTGGCGAGGGCGAAGCAGCCGCACCAAACCGCGCTGAAGCGGATGCTTCACAAGCAGGCGCGCCTGCGGACGTGGCAATGGGGCCTGCAGCTCGACAGCTTGTGGAAGAGCATGGTCTGGACCCTAGTGCTATCACTGGGTCAGGAAAGGGTGGTCGCATCAATAAGGAAGATGTTGTTAAACACTTGGCGGCCAAAACATCTGAGCCCGCTCCGGCACCTGTAGCCGCAACTCCTACCGCGAGTACACCAAGCGAATCGGTAGTTTCTTCCGAGGTTAAGGGACCGACAAGCGAACGCATTGAGCGCCGTGTTCCTATGACGCGTATGCGGGCGCGAATTGCTGAGCGACTGTTGTCTGCAACACAGCAGACCGCTATGTTGACCACCTTCAACGAGGTCGACATGTCGCCTCTTATGACGTTGCGGTCACAATACAAAGATCAGTTTGAAAAAACGCACAACGGAACTCGACTTGGCTTTATGGGGTTCTTTGTGCGAGCTTGTTGTGAGGCGCTTAAACGATATCCAGAGGTCAATGCGTCGATCGACGGTAGCGATGTGGTCTACCACGGATACCAAGATATAGGTGTCGCTGTGTCGACAGACGATGGTTTGGTGGTTCCGGTGCTGCGCGATGCAGATTTTATGAGCATTGCAGACGTAGAGGCAGCGATCCGAGATTTTGGGCTCAAAGCGCGTGATAAGAAGCTCACTATCGAGGAGATGACGGGCGGCACGTTTACGGTTTCTAACGGCGGCGTTTTTGGGTCACTCCTGTCTACACCGATATTGAACCCACCTCAAACCGGTATTCTCGGGATGCACTCGATCAAAGAGCGGCCAGTAGCGGTCGATGGTCAGGTGGTTATTCGCCCCATGATGTATCTAGCATTGTCATATGACCATCGGCTGATTGACGGAAAGACTGCTGTTCAGTTCTTGGTGACGGTGAAGGAGTTGCTAGAAGATCCCTCGCGCATCCTGTTGCAACTTTAATAGCTGAGGTGGAGCTTATGAGTAATTCTTTTGATGTCGTAGTCGTGGGTTCAGGTCCGGCTGGATATGTCTGTGCAATTAAGTGCGCACAGCTCGGGTTGAACACCGCTGTTGTTGAGGCTTGGAGTGATGCAAAGGGAAAGCCCGTATTCGGTGGCACTTGCCTGAATGTGGGGTGCATCCCTTCTAAGGCGCTTCTTGACAGCTCACACAAATTCGCAGAGGCGAGCGAGCATTTCGCTACTCACGGTATTGGGGTTGGCCAAACATCAATCGATATTCCCGCCATGATGAAGCGAAAGAACGGGATCGTCACGCAGTTGACTGGTGGCGTTTCTTCTTTGTTGCAACACAATGGCGTTACCGTGGTTCAGGGAACAGGCAAGCTCTTGGCAGGACGAAAGGTCGAGGTAACGGCCGAGGATGGCAGTAAGCAGGTGCTCGCGGGAGAGAACGTAGTTCTGGCGTCGGGCTCTGAACCTGTGACCATCCCACCAGCGCAAGCGGACGACACGGTTATTGTCGACAGTACGGGTGCGCTGACGTTCGATGCAGTACCCGAACGTCTCGGTGTTATTGGTGCTGGCGTTATTGGATTGGAACTCGGTAGCGTATGGGGGCGTTTGGGCTCTGACGTCGT
Organism: Luminiphilus sp.; assembly: GCA_965660865.1. Taxonomy (GTDB): domain Bacteria; phylum Pseudomonadota; class Gammaproteobacteria; order Pseudomonadales; family Halieaceae; genus Luminiphilus. Next base: position 2,666 of record CBFIBL010000025.1, on the reverse strand, counting down.
ACTGTTCGAGGCACTCGATACTTTTCTCCCCATGATGGATGCGCAAGTCAGTAAGGAAGCGGCAAAAGTCTTCAAAAAGCAGGGATTAGATATTCGGCTCAACGCTTTGGTGACGGGGACTGAGATTAAAGGCGGAAAAGTCACCGTTAGTTATACCGAAAAAGGTGAGGCGAAGGCCGCAGAGTTTGATCGATTAATCGTTGCAGTGGGTCGTCGTCCTCGCACGAAAGACTTATTTGCGAGCGACTCGGGTGTAACCACAGACGAGCGCGGTTTCGTTTTCGTGAATGATTACTGCGCTACCGAAGCTCCTGGTGTTTGGGCGATTGGCGATATTGTCCGCGGCCCTATGCTGGCTCATAAAGGCTCGGAAGAGGGCGTCATGGTGGCCGAGCGTATTCACGGTAAGCCCGTGCAACTCAATTACGAGTGTGTGCCGTCGATTATCTATACCCACCCAGAAATCGCTGGTGTCGGTAAAACCGAACAGGAACTCAAAGCTGAGGGCATCGACTATAAAGCTGGCTCCTTTCCGTTCGCGGCGATAGGACGCGCGCTCGCGAGTGGCGAGACCGATGGCTTTGTGAAAATTTTGTCTGACGCAAATACCGATCGTGTCTTGGGAGCACATGCCATCGGGCCATCCGCCGCTGATTTAGTTCAGCAGATGGTCATCACGATGGAGTTTGGCGGCAGTACCGAGGACTTACAGCTCATGGTATTCGGACATCCAACCATGTCCGAGGCGGTTCATGAGGCGGCTTTGGCCGTAGATGGTATGGCAATTCACATGCCTAATCGAAAAAAACGATAGAACAGATTTAATCCTCAGCACAGTCACGCTGAGGTTGCCGCAACGCGCAGGGGTTGTGTGTATAAACCAAAAAAGGGGGATGTATGAACTTGCACGAGTATCAAGGCAAGGCATTGTTCGCAGAGTACGGTTTGCCCGTATCTGTTGGCCAAGCCGTGGATACGCCAGAGGCGGCCGAAGCGGCTGCCAAGGAAATTGGCGGTGAGAAATGGGTGGTCAAAGCTCAAGTCCATGCGGGAGGCCGTGGTAAGGCAGGGGGCGTTAAGCTTGTCGACTCGCCTGCTGAGGCTCGAGCATTTGCTGAGACGTGGCTGGGCAAGAATCTAGTGACTTATCAAACAGATGCTAACGGACAGCCAGTATCCAAGATTTTGGTAGAAACCTGCACTGATATTGCCGACGAGCTCTATCTTGGCGCTGTGGTTGACCGTTCGTCTCGTCGTATTGTCTTTATGGCTTCGACTGAGGGCGGTGTTGAAATTGAAAAGGTGGCTGAAGAGACACCTGATAAGATCTTAAAGGCCACCATCGATCCGCTCGCCGGTCCACAGCCCTATCAGGGGCGCGAGCTTGCCTTCAAGCTCGGCTTGCAGGGACAACAGATCAAGCAGTTTGTTGACATTTTCAATGGCTTAGCGAATCTTTTTAAAGACAAAGACCTCGCGCTGATTGAAGTCAATCCGCTCGTGATTACAGACGAGGGTAACCTTCATTGCCTCGACGCAAAGGTTGGCGTGGATTCCAACGCTGTGTATCGTCACAAAGATCTACAAGCTATGCATGACCCCTCCCAAGACGATGAACGCGAGGCGGCTGCAGCTGCTTGGGACCTCAACTATGTCGCTCTCGACGGAAATATCGGCTGCATGGTAAACGGTGCCGGCTTGGCTATGGGCACGATGGACATCGTGAAACTCCATGGCGGCGAGCCCGCTAACTTCCTTGATGTGGGTGGAGGTGCGACGAAAGAACGCGTCACTGAGGCGTTTAAGATTATTTTGAGCGACGACAACGTTAAGGCCGTTCTGATCAATATCTTCGGTGGAATCGTTCGATGCGACCTTATTGCTGAAGGCGTAATCGGCGCTGTGAACGAGGTCGGTGTTGAAGTTCCTGTTGTGGTTCGTCTTGAGGGCAACAACGCAGATATCGGTCGTCAGGTCTTGGCGGACAGTGGTCTAAATATTATCGCAGCAACCAGCCTGACCGATGCGGCTCAGCAAGTCGTCGCTGCGGCTGGGGGGGCAGCATGAGTATTCTTATCGACAAAAACACGCGCGTGATTTGCCAGGGGTTTACTGGATCTCAAGGTACTTCTCACTCAGAGCAGGCAATAGCCTATGGCACACAAATGGTAGGCGGTGTGACTCCGGGCAAGGGTGGTCAAGAGCATCTTGGATTACCGGTTTTCGATACTGTCGGCGATGCAGTATCCCAAACAGGTGCAAACGCATCAGTCATTTATGTCCCCGCACCGTTTTGTAAGGACTCCATTCTTGAGGCCGCAAATGCTGGAGTAGAGCTAATAGTTTGCATTACCGAAGGTATTCCCACCTTGGATATGCTCGACGCAAAAGTGCGGTGTGATGAATTAGGTGTGCGCCTAATTGGCCCCAACTGCCCCGGCGTCATAACGCCCGGAGAGTGCAAGATTGGTATCATGCCCGGGCACATTCACCTGCCCGGTAAAGTAGGCATTGTCTCGCGTTCGGGCACGCTCACTTACGAGGCGGTTAAGCAAACGACTGACGCGGGCTTTGGTCAGTCAACGTGTGTTGGTATTGGTGGAGATCCGATCCCAGGGTCTAACTTCATCGATATCCTTGGTCTGTTCGAAGAAGATGACGCTACC
>CBFIBL010000024.1:0-7578 GCA_965660865.1 Luminiphilus sp. | reverse complement strand
CCCACACCTCTTAATTCCCAAGATGAATGGTCAATTTCTGATTGCGCTTGCGGAGAACGATGACGAGCGCAACCCTGATGATAAGTCCGTATTACGAGAGACTTTTGCCAGAGCGGATATCACGGCCGAGGTCACGGTGTTCGAGGGTGCGCTGCACGGATGGTGCGTACTGGATTCTCGGGTTTATAACGAGGCCCCGGCTGAAGTCGCATGGACGAAGACGCTCGCATTGTTTGAGGAAGCCTTGTGACCGCGGTTTTGAATTGCGTTGCGGCCTGATTCAGGTAACTGAGATATGTGCGGGCGTTACACACTCACTGCGTCGAACAAATCGGATTTAGCGTCGCTCAAGTTCAAGGTGTCCGACAGGCACAATATTGCGCCCCAGTCCGATGTGTTGGTAGAGACAAGACTGGATGGCTTCAGAATGATGCCATGGTCACTTTCGCCCCCGTGGGCTGCAACGCCCATGCATCTGTTCAATGCACGGTTGGAAACGCTTGACGAGAAGCCTTCTTTTAAGGGGAGCCTGAGGTGTATCTTCGTAGCAGATGGCTGGTACGAGTGGCAGCGTTCTTCAACGAATAAGCAGCCCTGGTATCACCACAGAGAGGGCGAGCTAATGCGTTTCGCCGGTGTCTATCAGCCCTCGAGTGGCTGTGCGATCGTGACGATGGCAGCACATCGTGAGATTGAACACATTCATCATCGACAACCGGTATTGTTGACAGCGCAAACCGCCGCAGGGTGGTTAGCGAGTGCACCCGCATCGGACTGTGTAACGAATTATCCTGTCGCTTTTCATCCGGTCTCCAGCCGCGTCAATAATGCGAGGATCGATTCACCCGACCTACCATCTCCAATTGAAGAGCGCAGCTCACCAGACCTCCAAGGCTCGCTGTTTTAGTGCTGCTCTGTGCTGCTGTTTTCTGCGTCCAAAGGGTCTCACCAATGCAGTAAAAAACGCAGTCAAAAATAAAGGGAGAACTACCACGAAAACGTTGTAGTACTGGGGGTTGGGTGTTGCTACCATCCGGCCAATAAATGATAACGAACGGGCGTTTTTAGCGTGCCGAGCAGCAGGGGAGGGTAAAGGTCATCGAATCTCGGTGTCTTTATCGGAGATATATGAAAGATCTTGTTCAAGACATAGCGATAAAACACGCTACGCAGTCGGGGGGGTTGTTACCTTGCTTACACGAGGTACAAGCGCGTTTTGGATGTATTCCGTCCGAATCTCACGGGCAGCTGGCCGAGGTTTTTTCATTATCGGCAGCTGAAGTTCACGGGGTTATCAGCTTCTATCACGACTTTAGAGATAAACCAGCGCCCAGCTGTGCTGTGCAAGTCTGCTGTTCAGAGGCTTGTCAGGCAGTGGGATCGCGAGAGCTGGAAGCTCAAGTGCCCCAAGTTCTCGGTGTTGACTTTGGCGAGACTCACTCCTCAGGCGCATATCGACTAGAGCGCGTTTATTGTTTGGGTAACTGCGCATGCGGTCCGTCGGTACGCATCGGTGATGTTATTCACGGGAGAGTAGACGTGGCGGAATTGCCAGCCCTTATTAAAGAGGGGGCCGGAGCATGACGATTTCGCTTTTCATTCCCTGCGACACGACAGCCGTTGCGGTTGGTGCGGATCGCGTAGCCGCGGTATTTGCAGAGCAGGCTGCGGACTTGGGTGTCGATCTCCAAATTGCACGTAATGGCTCGCGCGGCGCGTTTGGCCTTGAACCTCTCGTGGAAGTGGAGAACGGTGCGCAGCGCATTGCGTTCGAAGCAGTCAAAGTTTCAGATGTCCCAAGCATACTCAAGTGCCTCGTGACCGGCTCTTATGATCATGAGCTTTGTCTCGGAGCCTCGGAGAATGTGCCCTGGTTTGCAGAGCAAACTCGGATCACGTTCAAGCGCTGTGGCTTGGGGGTTCCCACCAATCTGGAAAATTACCGTTCGCTGGGGGGGTACGAGGGATTAGAGCGTGCGTTGACGATGTCTCCTCAGGCCATTGTCGATGAGGTTAAAACCTCAGGGCTGCGCGGACGGGGCGGTGCTGCCTTTCCGACGGGTATCAAATGGCAGACGGTTCACGACACAGATTCGGAGCAGAAATACATTGTCTGCAACGCAGATGAGGGTGATTCCGGCACATTTGCCGATCGATTGCTGATGGAAGCCGACCCTTTTCAGCTGATCGAGGGTATGACCATTGCGGGGCTCGCTGTGGGTGCGACTCGTGGATTTATCTATCTGCGCTCCGAGTACCCCAAAGCTCAGCAGGCACTAGAAGAGGCAATTGATATTGCCATGCAGGCAGGTTTTCTTGGGGATACGATTTGCGGCACTGACGTGTCCTTTAGACTTGAAGTTCGCATGGGCGCAGGTTCCTACATTTGTGGTGAAGAGACGGCACTTCTTAACAGTCTCGAAGGCAAGCGCGGAGTGGTTCGGGCAAAACCACCGTTACCCGCTATCGAGGGTCTGTTTGGACAGCCGACGGTTGTTAATAATGTTCTTACAATTGCTTCAATCACGGCGATTCTCGCCGATGGTGGAGAGGAATACGCGCGTCACGGCATCGATCGCTCTACCGGAACCTTACCTATCCAGTTGGCAGGTAACGTGAAATGCGGTGGCTTGATCGAGGTGCCTTTTGGCGTTTCTCTGCGCGAGATCATTGAGAAATGGGGAGAGGGAACACGCTCTGGGCGACCGGTACGCGCCGTTCAGGTCGGTGGACCGCTGGGTGCCTACCTTTCAGCCGATCAACTTGATGTATCCCTCACTTACGAAGCACTCTCGGCCATCGGGGGCATGCTGGGACACGGTGGCATCGTCGTCTTTGATGACACGGTCGATATGGCCAAACAGGCGCACTTTGCGATGGATTTTTGTGCAAAAGAATCCTGCGGGAAGTGTACGCCGTGCCGGATTGGCGCCGTTCGTGGTCGTGAAGTGCTCGATCGTGTTTGTGCTGATACTGCAACGAGCGACGATTTGATTTTGCTTCACGACCTCTGCGAGACCATGGAGCAAGCATCGCTTTGTGCAATGGGCGGACTCACGCCACTGCCAGTAAAAAGCGCGATGAAACAGTTTCCTGAAGATTTTAATGTCACGGATAACCACTACGAGGTGGCAGTATGAATAGCATGGTTGAGTTTTATCAGCCCCAAGCGGATTTCGGGACACCCGCATCGAAATCTGATGCAATGGTCACCCTGACGATTGACGGACGAGACGTCACGGTTGCGGAGGGTACCTCGGTGATGCGGGCAGCCTTCGAGGCCGGCATCAAAGTGCCAAAGCTGTGCGCGACCGACAGCCTTGAGTCTTTCGGGTCCTGCCGAGTTTGTCTCGTTGAGATAGAAGGTCGACGCGGTTACCCCTCTTCATGTACCACGCCTGTTGAAGCCGGTATGTCGGTGACAACGCAAAGCGATCAGCTTGCAAATATCCGTCGTGGCGTGATGGAGCTGTACATCAGTGATCACCCTCTCGATTGTCTGACCTGCCCAACAAATGGCGATTGTGAGTTGCAATCAACCGCAGGTGAAGTTGGCTTGCGCGACGTACGCTATGGATTTGCTGGTGAAAATCACACCCAGCTCGAAAAGGATGAGAGTAGTCCGTATTTCACTTTCGATTCATCGAAGTGCATTGTCTGCTCGCGCTGTGTGCGTGCCTGCGAGGAGCAACAGGGCACATTTGCGCTCACTATCTCAGGCCGCGGCTTTGACTCACGTGTGAGTGTGGGGGCCGACACAGACTTCCTTGGATCAGATTGTGTGTCCTGTGGCGCCTGCGTTGCAGCCTGTCCAACAGCGACCCTAACCGAGAACAGTATTATCGAGAGTGGTATTCCTGAGCATTCGGTTACTACGACTTGTGCTTATTGTGGTGTTGGCTGCGGGTTCAAGGCAGAGATGCGAGGGCAAGAAGTCATTCGGATGACGCCATGGAAGGACGGTAAAGCAAACGAGGGCCATGCCTGCGTCAAAGGTCGCTTTGCTTTTGGTTATGCGACGCACAAAGACCGCATGACGGAGCCCATGATCCGAGACTCTATCGACGAGCCATGGAAGAAAGTGAGCTGGGATGAGGCTTTGTCTTTCGCTGCCTCGCGACTTCGAGGAATTCAAGAAAAGTACGGTCAGAAAAGCATCGGCGCGATCTCGTCTTCACGCTGCACCAACGAAGAGGTCTGGCTTGTCCAGAAGATGGTTCGGACTGGCTTCGGTAACAACAACGTCGATACCTGCGCACGTGTCTGTCACTCTCCGACCGGTTATGGCTTGAAGCAAACCCTTGGCGAGTCTGCAGGAACTCAGGATTTTGCATCGGTCGCTGACGCAGATGTGATTGTTGTTATGGGGGCTAATCCCACGGAAGCGCATCCTGTTTTTGGGTCTCGCTTGAAGCGACGCTTGAGGGAGGGGGCACGATTAATCGTTATCGATCCTCGTCGTATCGAGTTAGTGGGCGCGCCGCATATTAAGAGTGATTTTCACCTGCCAGTGAGACCGGGTGCCAATGTAGCGCTGTTGAACGCGATTGCTCATACCATTGTCGACGAGGGCTTGGTCGATCAGGCGTTTGTTGATGCTCGTTGTGAAAAGGTGGCCTTTACCAACTGGTTGACGTTTATCCAGCAGCCAGAGAACTCGCCTGAGGCGATGGAAGCACACACGGGCGTGCACGCAGATTATGTACGAGCAGCCGCAAGACTCTATGCCACAGGCGGTAACTCGGCGATCTACTACGGTTTGGGTGTCACTGAGCATAGTCAGGGTTCGACCACAGTAATGGCCATTGCGAATCTCGCTATGCTGACGGGCAACATTGGGCGACGTGGCGTGGGTGTTAACCCGCTACGAGGTCAAAACAATGTGCAGGGCTCTTGCGACATGGGTTCATTCCCACATGAACTACCTGGCTATCGGCCTGTCAGTAATGATGAAGTCCGCGGTACATTCGAATCCGCTTGGGGTGTTAAGCTCGATCCCGAGCCCGGTCACCGAATTCCTAACATGTTTGAGGAAGCGTTATCGGGCGGTTTTAAGGGACTGTATTGCCAGGGCGAGGACATTGCGCAGTCGGACCCAAATACACAGCACGTGGAAGCCGCGCTCTCCTCGATGGAGTGTTTGATTGTTCAGGATATTTTCTTAAACGAGACGGCAAAATTTGCTCACGTATTCTTGCCTGGATCGTCTTTCCTTGAAAAAGACGGCACGTTTACCAACGCCGAGCGACGCATTTCCCGTGTTCGCAAGGCAATGGAGCCACTTGGTGGTAAAGCGGACTGGCAGGCGACACTCGGTCTAGCCCAGGCGCTAGGCTGCGAATGGGACTACGAGAGTCCAGAGCAAATCATGCAGGAAATCGCGGCACTCACGCCGACCTTCAGCGGTGTGACTTACGAGAAAATCGAGCGGCTCGGCAGTGTTCAGTGGCCGTGTACTGATACGGATCATGCAGGCACACCGACCATGCACGAGGAGACGTTTACGCGTGGTCTTGGTCAGTTCATCGTCACTGAGTATGTACCAACGGACGAGCGGTGCACGCGACGATTCCCACTCATTATGACGACCGGTCGAATTTTGAGTCAGTACAACGTCGGCGCACAAACTCGGCGCACCGAAAACTCTGCATGGCATGACGAGGATCTTCTAGAGATCCATCCTGAGGATGCGCAAGAGCGTGGTATCTCCGAGGGGGACTGGGTAGGTATATCGAGTCGGATAGGCGATACGGTGCTGCGTGCAAAATTGTCTCAGCGTGTTCGCCCTGGTGTGGTCTATACGACGTTCCATCACCCAGTTTCAGGTGCCAATGTCATTACCACCGACAACTCTGACTGGGCGACAAATTGTCCGGAATACAAGGTTACTGCCGTGCAAGTGACACGCGTATCCCAGCCATCAGAATGGCAAGAGCGTCAGAAGTCCTTCGACCGCAAGCAAAAGCAATTTGTGAAGGAAGCAGTCGTTGGCTGATCATGGCCTTTCGGATTCAGCTGTCTCGGTTACTCGGACCCTATCAAACGATACAGGGTCGCTTGAGACAGATGATCTTGTCGTCTGTGAGGTTCCGGTGGCGCTCTCATTTAACGGCATCTCCTACGCGGTAATGATGGCGACACCCTCCGATCTAGAGGATTTCATAAGAGGATTTGCCATCGGAGAGGGCATTGTAAGTGCGCCTTCTGCAATCTATGACATTGAAATAACTCACGCGGCCAATGGGGTCGATGTGAACGCCTCAGTGTCAAACGAGACGGCCTATAAGTTGAAAGATCGGCGCCGCTCGATGGCAGGCCCCAGTGGTTGTGGTTTGTGTGGTATCGAGTCGATTGAACAGTTAAGCCGCGACGTCAAACCTGTGTCCTCCCATGACTCTAACCTTCAGGTACCGTCAGAGGCGGCCTTGAATCGGGCGCTTGCGGGACTTCGCCCCTTGCAAGATATATCTCGGCAGACAGGGGGTGCACATGCAGCAGCTTGGTGCTCGCTCGACGGGGATATTCTAGCTTTGAGAGAAGATGTTGGGCGCCATAATGCGCTGGATAAGATTCTCGGTTATCGTGCGTTGAATCCCAGCGACGGCTTTGTACTTGTTAGCAGCCGCGCCAGCTTTGAGATGGCAAGCAAGGCAGCCACTGCCGGTGTGCCTGTCTTAGTGGCAGTATCGGCGCCGACATCGGCCGCGATCGACATGGCGAAGCAAACAGGGCTTGGCTTAATAGCCTTCGCAAGCGAGGGCCGATCAGCCCGCTATTCCTGAGGCGGGTCCCAAGGATGTGAAGACTTGAGTCCCAGATCACAATAGGTGGCTTTACTTACTCTGCCTAACGTTTTTTTGCGTCAAACCGCTGATCTCTGAGAAATGGCGCGATGAGTTGTCCCATCATTGTCATGGGATAGTCTGGCGACCCACCGATGCCAATATCATCGTCTGGCCGCTCGCCTTTCACCTTATGGAACGTGCCGAACACAATATCCCACACGATGAATTCACCACCGTAATTACAGTCGCCAATGGCTTTGTTGGGGTAGTGGTGGTATCGGTGGTTATCGCCGATGGAAAAGATGTATTCCCAGAAACCCAGTTTTAGATCGATATTTGAGTGCTGGAAAATGCCGATACTCAATTGCATGAATACGGCCACCATGACGATTTCAGCCGACGGCTGAAGCAGCGCGAAAGGTGCAGCGAACAGAATAGCCTGAATGATGACTTCTACCGGATGACTCCGAATCCCGTTCAGCCAGTAAAGACGTTTGACCGAGTGGTGCGTTGCATGAAAGCGCCACAGAAAGGCGTTCTCGTGCAGGGCACGGTGCAACCAGTATCGGAAAAAGTCCTTTATCAATATGAACAGCATGACTTGAACGGCACCCGGGAGCTCGTCTGGCCACAGCGAGTGCCCGTAGGGCTCAAGGAATTCCACGAGCGACACGAGAAATAGCACCTGGATTAGATATTTCGCGAAGCCGTTCCAGAACGCATTGGATATGAACATCATGACGTCCACCGTCATGTCGTTGCCGCCTTCGAGCCAATTGCGACTGAAGGGCAT
>CBFIBL010000023.1:0-36053 GCA_965660865.1 Luminiphilus sp. | reverse complement strand
GCACTTCATCTGCATGATATTGGTTGGTAGGCGGTCAGGTTCGAACGTCTTTCGGCCACCATCCGCTGACACATTACTCGCCCAACCGACGATAACCATGCGTCCCTCAAATTTTAGACTGCGCATCGCGGCGTAACCTGTCTCACCGCCAACCGTATCAATGACGACATCAACACCTCGGCCGGAGGTTGCCGCCCTTGTGGTTTCGCGCATGAAGCTCAACGGGTCCATGTCATCAGCGCATTGATCTTGCGCGATCATAAGGTCTGCGCCTTGCGTCATGGCCGCCTGTAGTTTCTCTGAGCTGCGCCCTGAGACAATTACCTTTGTCCCCAATAATTTTGCGATTTGCACCATAGCCATACCTGACGCGCCCGACGCGCCCGTGATAAGCACAGTCTCACCTGCCTGTAGATTGGCCCGTTTCACAAGAGCAAAGTAGGCTGTCTCGAAATTGGCAAGGAATGAAGCACCCTGATCGTAGGACAAATAATCTGGCAACCGCCTTAGTCCGGTCTGCGGCGCCACAACATGACTCGCCCAGCCGCCACTTGACTGGTAGTCACCTTTGCTGCGCGGACCGACCGTCATAAAATCACTCATGACCCGGTCACCGACAGAGAGGTGGGCGACCTTACTTCCAACCCAAATAACATCACCTGAAAACTCGAGGCCGGGCACATAGGGAGGCGATGCCATATGTTGGTATTGCCCTGTCATCATGATGAAGTCGACGAAGGATACGGCGGCACTTTTCGTCGCGACGATAACGTCGGTTGGCTTCAGCTTTTCGGGCATGGGAGAGTCGCAGGTCTCCAGCACCAAAAGCTCGTTTACCGCCTGCTCAGGCGATTTTGCAAACTCCGGTAAGACAATCCTTTTTGCGCTTTTTGGTTCCACGATGGTCTCCCGAATACAGTATCCATCCAAGCCCTTATCAGCAGTGGCCCCTCGATAATACGGGCTAAGTCTTTAGGCCCACAAACAAACACGAGCCATTCGGCAACAAGTACCACTTGAGGCCCTGTTAGGTGTCTACTGGCGACAACAACTTTATAAGCGGACTATTACGGATCGCTTCGCAGCTCCGCATCCGCGATTTTGTCTTCTCACAAGGGTTTGTCCACTGAAAGCTTCTAAAAGCGAGCAGTGCAACCGATTCTATACCAGCATTAAGCTTACCAACGCTCTGTATCGGCTGCCGGATGCAGGGACAAAGCGGCACTCATCAGTCCATGAGGCGTTATTTAATCAACGCCCCGAACGCCAGCTTCCGTGAAATCCGTAAGGTATTCTGTGGTCGAGTTTTGCTTTGGCAACGGGACCATCCTCCACGGCTTGGGCATCCAGAATGACCAGCGACGAGGTCGTTGTTTGGCTATCAAACAACGTAGCAAGTAACCAACCCTCACCCTCTTTCGCATCTCCCGATTTCTCAACGAACACAGGTTCAGACACAGCGTTACCAAAGCCCGCATCCCAGCTTTTAATGCTGCCAGAGTCGTAGTCGATGTGGGTTATCTCGTGGAACAGACCACCATCACCCTTGGTGCGTTGTGAAGCGGCCGCAATGTATCCATGGCGATGTCGTGAAGCAGCAAAGCGATCGTCGATTCTAGGAAACTCAGACGCGATATCCAGCGTCTGCTCGCGATCGATCGCGCCCGTATTCACGTCCACAGTCCAGCGGGTGAGCTTGCCCTGAGCATCTGCGTGCGCGGGGAGGTTTCCCTCCACCGTCGGAAAATTGGGTGCCATAGGAAAATCAATGGAATCAAAGGTGACGCGATTTCCGTCATTCCACGCGTTCAAGTAATGATAAACATAACAGACGGGTGCTTCTAACCATCGAATTTCAGAAACTGGCGCTCCCCGCTCGAGAACACCGATGAAAGCGCCCGCGGCGCTGTCAAAGGCAAACGGAAAACCAAACTTTGCAATGCGACTCATATCGCAGGTCAGTGGGAAGATAGGGAAAAGCACATAGTCACGCGTGATCACAAAGTCATGAACCATGCCCGCGTAGGGCGCGTCAAAGACGTCTGACCGAAGTGTTTTCCCGGACTTATCGATCACGTGGTAAGTCATGGTATTGCTACCGAAATGATCCGTCATGTAACCAAAGCCGTGCAGTTCGCCCGTGAACGGATCGATCTTAGGATGTGCCGTCATCGCACCTTTGATGCCGTCACCATAGAGCCCATACCCCTCAGAGGACAGTGATTTGGGATCGACACTAAAGGGATGACTACCCTCCTCTAGCGCCACCAAGTGTTCGCCATGCGCCAAGATATGCGTATTCGCCACACCGTTGCGGCGATTACTTTCTATTTGCCCTGTCTCTTGATTGATGTTGATGTCAAGGTTGAGGCCACGACCCAACTCGATCTCTTTTTCAAACTTCGGCGTGCGCATCCAACGATTGAGGTAGTCCACACGACCGTTCTCTATGTGAAAAGCGTGCACCATACCTGCACCGAAAAACCAGTGATACGTCCCTTCCACGAACTTTGGGTTGGGTCCAATTCGATAGAGCGAACCGCTGAGGTTGGGAGGCACGGCTCCCTCAATCACCAAATCGCTATAAGACGCCTCAAAGTTGATAGGGCCGTAATTGCCACGCAAATTTGGATGGTTAGGTAATGGGGCTGCCATAACTTCTGCTCTCGATTGGGATTTACAAATACATTACGCAAAGGATTGAGGGCCAGCTTGGACGTCTATACGTTGATCGATAGATTGACAATATCGTGATTCTGGACGAAACCCAATCTGCTACAACCGCACATAGCGCCTAAATCTTCAGTCGGATTCGCAGACGAGCTTTGCCTTAACCTCGCCCACAACAGCAAGATTCATTTTCGCGCGCCCCTCCATTCCCCCCTGAACCTCGCAGGCTTGAAGGGTGTCTTGGACAATCGACTTCACAACCTCTGCAAATTCCTCTGTATCTAGATCCACCAACTGGTCAGGCGCGCGCTCACGCGCACCTACTCCAACCTCTTTGTACTGAGTTGACCATGATGAAATCCACCAGCGACCGTCCATGAAGAGCAAGGAGATACTGTTGAAACCACTGCCGTAGCCATCACCTTGCGGTTCGGTCTTCATCTCAAACTCACTCCACACATGAGCGATATTTCCGAATAGATGGACCTTGCGATCAATCTCGGTCTCGAAAAATGGCGCCTCATAGGGACTAATAATAGAAGCTTGCTCAGTTTTAAAATCGTGTTGTTGTATGGTTCCGTCTAGGAAGAACTTTGTTATCAGCGCGTCTCTGGTATGGATGTTCTCATCACGCTCCGCATCGTAAACAAAGCCGACAGGACCAGAGACGACGTCGTAATAGGCATCGACAATGGCATCAACGGATGACGTGTCATCTGCCAAAGCAGACGTACTAAACAACCCGAAGATCATCAACCAAAACCATTTTAAGTAGCACATAAGCCCCCCCCTAAATCTCGGTCGTTCGCTATCAACGCTGGCGTGGCATGTTGTGTATTCACAGTGTAGATACCCCAGGCCTTACCTTGCGGATCTTTTAACTGAGCCAGCGGTAACTCAGCCAGCGGTAACTCAGCCAGTGCTAACCCAGCCAGCGGCAACTCAGCCGGGCGGCGTCCATCGCGGGGCAGTCAATCGCCTTCGACCATCGGATGCAATAACCGCATCGTCGTCATCCAAAGACTCTCTATCCCATAGTTCACAGGTAACTTGTTTGTGTTTCTGATCAAGCCCCTCGCAATAGTTACTGTAACGGCAGAGCATCACCTGACGTCCAAAGCCCAGGCGAACTTTTTCGAACCAATCGGGGTCGGCCAGCGCTTGCCGAGCGAAGGCAACAATATCCGTTTTGTCCTCAGCCAGCAGTCGCTCGGCTTGCTCAAAGCTGTAAATGCCGCCTGCGGTGATGAACGGTGTCGCAAAGCCCTGATCACGGACCTTGGATCGAATGAGTGCAGAGGGTTCCACATTGCGCTCATAAGGCCCCTGCTGATCAGATAGATACTGAGGCATGCATTCGTAACCACTCCTTCCGGTGTAGGGATAAGCCGCCCAACCCACCTTAGGCTGTTTCGCATCATCAAACTTGCCGCCACGAGACAGACTGATGAAATCCATACCGGCCCTGGCAAACTCGGTGGCGAAAAACGTCGCATCTTCCACCTTGCTGCCGCCGTCGATAATCTCATCGCTAAGCATACGGCAGCCTACGAGGAACTCATCATCAACGGCGGCCCGAACCGCCTCAAATACACTGAGCGGCAATCGCACTCTGTTCTCTTTTTTTCCGCCGTAGCCATCGCTCCGCGTGTTGAGAGCGGATAAAAATGACGCCATTGTGTACGCATGCGCGTAATGAAGTTCTACGCCATCAAAGCCCGCAAGTTCAGCACGCTTCGCCGCCTGTGCGAAGAGCGGCGGAAGGGTCACAGGAAGTTCGGCAACGCTGGGATCGTCAATATCGGTCACTCGCTGACGTGAACCATATCGGAGGTCTTCTAGCTGACGTGCCGTCAACACATTCTCCAGCTCGAGATCTGTCAACTCCGAGAGACACTTACGAACAGCATCATCGCTGGCATCTACCATGCCCAGTGCTGACCTGTGAGCTTCAGTGACACGAAGAAAGCGCTCGAAGTACTTTTTCGCGTCGGGTCTGCGGCGGATGGGTAAAAAATCAATCAACTGAATGAAGACTTGCGTCTGCCCTTCACTCTCGGTCTTAACAATATCAACCAGAGTTTTGAGACCCTCAATGTAGCGATCATGTGAAATTCGAAGTAAAGGACCACTGGGAATATCCCGAATACCCGTTGCCTCAAGCACAATTGCGCCGGGCTTACCACGAGCAAACCGACGGTACCAATCGATCACATCGGGTGTTACCTCACCCTCGTCATTTGAGCGCCAAGGCACCATTGCGGGAACCCAAGAACGCGATTGCAGTGTCAGTCTGTTGGACTCGAGCCTCGAGTAGAGCCTGCTTTGCTGTGCCTGCATCGCGGTAGGCCAATCATCACAGCGCGTTTCGTATTTGATGCGCTCACTGGGTTTCCACATCAGCTGTTTTCAACCTGTCGAGATACGCTTCGCTTCACAACCGCCAGTGTCCGCATGAGTACCGCTTGGTCCTGCGACGGCAGATCGCCTAATAATTCGTTGAGCCACTGTGCGTGTCGCTCTGCCATTTCCTCAAAGCGGTCAGCCCCAAGGGATGTGAGCGTAACGATAAAGGTGCGGCGATTATTTGGCTCTGCGGTCCGCTGTATCCAGCCCATCGCCTCGAGATGCGTGGCAATGCCGGATACATTGCCTCCAGACACCATCATTCGCTGCGAGATCTCCCCCATCGAGAGGCCATCAGGCGCGCGCTGTAATTGAGCAAGAAAATCAAATCGAGGAAGTGTAATGGCAAATTCATCACGCATTTTTGAACGCAAGGTCGATTCAATTAGATTAGAGCACGTGAGCATCCGCAACCAAAGTCGCGTGGTAGCGTGGTCGTCATCGATTAAGCGCGATTCTTGATCTAAATCCGTCATCTCATCACCCCTGTGTTGCCACTTGCCCTTAACTACCTCTTATCCAGCTTCAGATCCCACTTGATATTCCACGATGCGATACCCCGCACAACGCTATCGCTCGTTCAGTCCCCTCGCGGCGAGTCCCGTTGCCAACCGGCGTGAGCCGATGAGCACGCCGTCGGCTTTGTGCCCTAATCACGTCGTGATATTAACACTTTAAACCTAAAATGTTTATTCTATACTGCGATGACAAGTTCGATTGAGCGCAAGTCAAATGACAGAAGTGAATGAAAAGACATCGGGACTAAAAATAGCCTGCATCGGTGGTGGCCCTGCAGGCCTTTATCTGGGCATCAGCCTTAAATTGCGAAACCCTGATCATCAAATCGATGTTTACGAACGTAACCGACCCGATGACACCTTTGGCTGGGGTGTTGTTTTTTCGGACCAGACCGTCGACAACCTGCGGGCCAATGACCCAGTCAGCGCGGAGACGATCGTTAATGAATTTATCCACTGGGATCTGATCGACTGCTTCGTTAATGGCGAGGTTGAACGGTCAGGCGGACACGGTTTTATTGGTCTTGGCCGCAAACGCATGCTCCAACTTCTGCATGCGCGCGCCCTCGAACTCGGTGTCAATCTACACTTCGAACACGAATTTCAATTAGACGACATCGACGGCAAATTTTCAGATGCCGATCTCATTGTGGCTAGCGATGGCCTGAACTCCAAGATTCGCAACTCTGATCACGAGACCTTTGGTTGCTCCGTAGAGATGCGCCAAAATAAATTCGTTTGGCTGGGCACCAAGCAAACGTTCAGTGACGCGTTCACCTTTATCTTTGAGAAAACCGAGCACGGCTGGATCTGGGCACACGCTTATCAATTCGATCAAGACACCTCAACCTTTATTGTGGAGACAACACCCGAGGTCTACGACGCCTTAGGTTTTGAAAACATGTCCCACGAGGAAAGTGCCGAGACTTGTCGCAGAATTTTCGAGGATTACCTCGACGGACACGCACTACTCACTAATTCGGCACATATTCGCGGATCAGCCTGGATCAACTTCCCCGCGGTTTATTGCGATAACTGGATCAAGGATGACCGAGTTGTTCTGATTGGGGACGCCGCTCATACCGCACACTTTTCGATAGGCTCTGGCACTAAATTGGGCTTGGAGGATGCAATATCGCTCGCAAAACACCTAGACGAGGGCAGCTCTATTCCCGATGCACTTCATGCCTATCAAGAAGAACGTAAGATAGACGTACTGAGGCTGCAGAACAGTGCGCGAAATGCCATGATTTGGTTCGAAAACGTGCCTCGATACATCGAGGCTTTCGATCTGAAGCAGTTCAATTATTCGATGTTGACGCGTTCCCAGCGGGTCAGCCATGAAAATCTCAGATTGCGCGACGCCGAGTGGCTACAAACACTCGAGCAACACCTCACAAACAGATATGTTAACCCCAGTGAGGACACTGCCGTTCCTCCCATGTTTCTGCCGTTTCAACTCGGCGATATGCCCATAAAAAATCGCGTCTGTGTATCACCAATGTGTATGTACAGTGCGACAAATGGTCTTCCCGATGATTGGCATCTCGTTCACTACGGCAGCCTTGCCAAGGGCGGCGCTGGGCTCATCTTCACCGAGATGACCAATGTCAGTCCCGAGGGCCGTATAACCCCAAGCTGCACCGGCATTTGGAGCGACCAACATACATTGGCGTGGCAGCGGATCGTCGACTTTGTCCATACTCACAGCTCGGCAAAGTTTGCCATGCAGATTGGGCACGCTGGCGCGAAGGGAGCGACACTTGAGCCTTGGAAATGGCAAGCCAACATCCTAGATGAGCCGCTCCCTGAGGAGCAACAGTGGCCGCTGCTTAGCGCAAGCGCGATAGGTTTTGATAGTTACAGCCCCACGCCCAAGGCGATGTCGCGAGAGGATATGGACGAGGTCCTAGAGCAACATGTCTCCGCTGTGCGCCGCGCAGAAGCTGCAGGCTTTGACATGATCGAGATGCACGCAGCGCACGGCTACTTGTTATCGTCATTCATTACGCCGCTAATGAACAAAAGAGATGACGAGTACGGCGGGACGCTGGAGAATCGCATGCGTTATCCGCTTGAGGTCTGTCGGGCAATGCGCGCTGCGTGGCCACCGGAAAAACCGATGTCAGTGCGAATATCTGCACATGATTGGATGGGTGAGCACGGCATTACGGAGAGCGATGCCGTCTACATCGCGCGCGCGTTCAAGGACGCCGGGGCAGACATCATTAACGTATCAACCGGTCAGACGAGTCATGATGCCAGGCCACAACCGGGGCGTATGTTCCAAACACCACTCTCTGATGTCATTAGAAACGAGGCTGGGCTACCCACGCTTGCCGTGGGTAATATTTATGAAATTGACCACGTGAACAGCATTGTTGCCGCCGGTCGCGCCGACCTTGTGTGCCTAGCGAGGCCGCATCTCGCCAACCCTAATTGGACGCTTCATGCAGCGGCAGACATGGGCTTCCAAGGACAGGGGGTGGATGAACCTCATCAGTATTTCTTGGGCTACAGGCAACTACACACCAATGCGCAGCGTAATCGAGAGGCGGCAGTATGATCGCGCATGCGGTAGTGACCGGTGCGGGATCGGGGATAGGTAAATCGATCGCGGAGGCACTCTCACGGGAAGGCTATGCGGTGACGTTAATGGGTAGACGCAAAGCCCCATTGACCGAACTTGGGACACAGTTGGGTGAGAATGCTGCTGCCATTTCCTGCGATGTCACGGACGAATCCGCTGTTTCCGCTGCCTTTTCTCTGGCGAGGGATCGATTTGGACCCGTTTCGGTCTTGGTGAACTCAGCCGGTGCGGCGCCCACAGCGCCATTTCACAAGCTCGACTATCCGACTTGGCAAGGTGCACTGGACGTTAACTTGAACGGGGTCTTTTTGTGCACGCGTGCGGTGATAAATGACATGCGAGCTCAACGCAGCGGCAGAGTCATCAACATTGCCAGCACCGCCTCGCTAAAAGGCTATGCCTATGTCTCTGCCTACACAGCCGCAAAACATGGGGTATTAGGCTTAACGAGGGCGTTGGCTCTTGAGGTTGCAAGTAGCGGTATTACCGTTAACGCGATTTGCCCCGGCTACACCGATACCGACATTATCGGGAATGCAGTGGATACGATTGTCAGCATGACAGGCCAAGACAAATCAAAAGCTCTGAGTAACTTCACTGACACGAACCCACAGCAGCGCTTAATCGACCCATCAGAGGTCGCATCAAGCGTGATTTGGTTGTGCAGCGAGGGTGCAAAGGGTATCAATGGCGAGAGTATCTCCATCAGTGGCGGGGAAATCTAAGGAGAATAACAATGGATGCAATGCAATATTCGGATTACGAAGCCGAACATTTTTTATGGGAAGCAGAGGATGGTGTTGGCACCATCACGCTTAATCGCCCCGAGCGCAAAAATCCTCTCACCTTTGAGTCCTACGCAGAGCTTCGCGATCTATTTCGAGGCCTTTCCTACGCACAAGACATCCATGCTGTTGTCGTCAGAGGCGCGGGTGGTAACTTCTGCTCTGGGGGCGATGTGCACGAAATCATCGGGCCACTGACTAAAATGAATATGAAACATCTACTCGCCTTCACTCGCATGACGGGTGATCTGGTAAAGGCTATGCGGGCCTGTCCTCAGCCCATCATTAGTGCGGTCGAGGGTATTTGTGCGGGGGCCGGTGCAATTATTGCAATGGCTTCGGATCTCCGCATTGCTAATGACGACGCGAAAGTGGCTTTTCTTTTCAATCGAGTGGGTCTGGCGGGTTGCGATATGGGCGCCTGCAGTATTTTGCCGCGCATCATTGGTCAAGGTAGGGCGAGTGAACTTCTCTATCTAGGTCGTTCTATGTCCGCCGCGGAGGGGGAACGCTGGGGCTTTTTCAATAGCATCGAGCAAAATACGGGCGACGCGGCAAATGCAATGGCGAAGCGCATTGTTGCAGGTCCGACGTTTGCCAATGGCATCACCAAAAACGCTCTTCACCATCAATGGAATTTTTCAGTTGATCAGGCCATCGAGGCGGAAGCACAGGCGCAGGCAATTTGCATGCAAACCCATGATTTCCATCGTGCTTATAACGCCTTCGTAGATAAAACCAAGCCCGAGTTTGCTGGCGACTAGCCACACGGTAAAAGGTAAAAACCATGAGTGACCACAGCTTTCTGAACTGGCCTTTCTTTGACAACTCACACAGACAACTTGCACGCGAGTTAGATACTTGGGCGGAAGCAAACATGCCCACGCTGACGGCGGACGAGCATCACGACCTCGACGGCACATGTGTCAAGCTGGTGCGAGCATTGGGCGAATCGGGTTTTGGTGGCTATGCAGTCCCCGCTAGCGCGGGCGGTAATACCGAAAAACTCGACGTGCGAAGTCTTTGCGTTATCCGAGAAACGCTGGCCCGTCATAACGCACTTGCCGACTTTGCGTTCGCAATGCAGGGGCTCGGCAGCGGACCAATTTCCTTGTTTGGATCAGTAGATCAACAGGAGCGCTACTTAAGGCCTGTCTCTAAAGGCGAGAAGATCAGTGCTTTTGCTCTGTCAGAACCGAATGCTGGCTCGGATGTCGCTGCCATGAGTTGTCGGGCAGAAAAGCGAGGGGATAACTGGTCCCTCAGCGGCACCAAAACATGGATTTCAAACGCAGGTATCGCAGACTTCTACACGGTATTTGCCCGAACAGATGATCAGGGCGGCGCAAAAGGTATTAGTTGTTTCATTGTTGAAAAGGACACGCCTGGATTCGAAGTCACTGACCGCATCGACTTGGTTGCACCGCACCCTCTGGGAACTCTGACATTCACCGATTGCATCATTCCCGAGAGCCAACGGGTGGGTGAGCTGGGTCGTGGTTTTGGTATGGCCATGGCAACCCTGGATGTTTTCCGATCGACTGTCGCCGCAGCATCACTCGGCATGGCTAGGCGGGCGCTCGACGAGACGCTCGACTACTCCGCGCAACGCGAAATTTTTGGTGGGACACTGTCGGATTTACAATTGGTGCAAGCGAAGATCGGCGAAATGGCTCTGAAAGTCGACAGCAGTGCTTTGCTTGTTTATCGCGCCGCATGGACCAAAGATTGTGCTGCCGATCGAGTTACGCGTGAAGCTGCGATGGCCAAGTATCACGCCACCGAGGCTGCCCAGGAAGTGGTCGATTCAGCGGTACAGATTTTTGGTGGTAAAGGTGTCACCAAGGGCTATGTTGTCGAGTCATTGTACCGAGATGTCCGTGCATTACGCATCTACGAGGGTGCTAGCGAGGTGCAAACAACAATTATTGCGCGGCAAACATTTATCAATCACAACGCATAGCCTACTCCCCACCCTCCGAACTTACCAAGCCACGGCTGGTGCGATACCTCACTCTTATCAACACCGAGTGATCGCGCGCAACCAAGCAGTGTCCGGACCCGGGAGGTTGGATAACACTGAAGATGAGGTCACGCGTGCGGTTTGGTCCCCGATAGCGAGTCGTAGCCGCAACAAGCAGGCGTCCCAATAACATCGAATTGGCGTAGGGTGCCAGATAAGCGTTACTATCGCGGTTACGTTACGCCGTTGCAGCCAATAAATGTCTCACGCCTCACAATCAGCTTCCGTTACTAGTGCTTCGATAACACTATCGAAAAGCGACATCATTGAATTCGCTCAGCAATTCGACCCGCAGCCCTACCACCTCGACTCTGACGCGGCGGAGCAGTCCATATTTGGTGGCCTATGTGCAAGCGGCTGGCAAGTCGCCGCTATCAGCACGCGATTACTTGAAGATGCCTTAGGTCGCGAGGGGCTCGATGTACTGTACACCGCTGAAGTAAGCAGCTTGAAATGGAAGAAACCTAGCTTCGCTGGTGATGATCTCGCGCTTATCATTGATTTGGGGGCATCCGATTCATCCTCTGCGCCCGCGGGTCATTATCACCAATCTGCCAATGTAAAGGTAATCAACCAAAACCAGGAGCCGGTCGCTGAAATGGCGACAAAAATCTTGGTGCGCGGGGGCAAAAAAGACGCTGACACCCAAACAACTGACACCCAAACAACTGACACCCAAACGAGTAGTGCCGAGGGTATGTCAACATGAGCGAGCTCTTTCTCAGAAACCGGTGGTTTGAGGATATTCCCGTGGGAGAGTTCCATGTTTTTGGGACACATACCTTCAGCGAACAAGAGCTAGTAGCGTTTTCTTCGCGTTACGCCCCTAGGCCTGCCTTCATCGACCCTGAGGCTGCCAGACAGACGGATCAGCGCGGCTTGATTGCGGCGCCTTGGCACGTGGTCACTACGTGGATGCGAAAAATGGTCGACTACATGGAGGTCTACGCACAGGGCGTAAACGATGGTCGGCGAAACGGCGCGGGCGTTGCAGTCAGTCATTTGAAGTGGTTCGAGCCGGTCAGACCAGGCCACTCCATCACGTATACCTACGAGATCATTGAAAAACCCGAGCGGGTTATCCGAGGCAAGTGGGGCATCATACGCAGTCGAAACGAAGCGTTTAATCATTACGGCAGCAAAGTACTCAGTTTTGAAATTGATATTCTCGCAGAGAGAAATCCCGAGCTTATTGAACAGAAGCCCTAACCGCGGCCAATTCCTGCTCGAAGCGCTGCTCATCACCCACATCCACTGCTGCATCAAACAGACCGTAGATCTTATCGGACGTTAATCCAGCAACCTCATGACTGACATCGACAATCATCATCAGTTGCGTCGTCGTGCGATGACGCGTTGCACCATAGCCTTTCACGAGTCGACCGCAATCAGCGAGAGCCTTGGCCGTGGACGAAGGGTTATTTGCGATTGCGTCAATCCAGCGACCAATCATGGCGTGCTCATGCTCGTAACCCAGTGTCCTCCTGCGGACTCGGCGTAATCTTGCGAGGATATGGAATACCGAGCGCGTCAGCCACGTATCAGTACGTAGTTGTCTTGGTCCAAGAAATAACGACATAAACTTCTTTATAAAACCCGAGCGCAGAACAAATCGACCGACCGAGACAGGTAGCAAGGCAGCTATTTCCTCAATACGCGGATGAAAGAATTCAGTGACCTGAAGCAGCTGATCATCACCCGCCTTCACCTCTTCACGAATCGCATCAAACCGCGTCGGGCGAAGCTTAAGCTGCGCAACGCGCGGAATATCCTCATAGGCCATCCATAGCGCAAGCCACCGCGCTGTTGATTTCAGAGTGTCAACACAATCGACCTTGGTTTCTCGAAGCGCCTCCAAGGTAGTTAAGTACGACTTTGCGTAGTCAGCATCAAGGTAATCCATGAGCCGGAGGACGCCGAGGTAGACCACCTCGTGCAACCCCGTTGGAAGGGCCGCTATGCGCGGCAAGATCTCGCGCCCAGTCTCGGTCGTTGCCTCCGGAAGTGCAAATACCGCCGGTGCACTGGGTTCGTAGTGCTCGACCAAAGGACGGGTAGCGCGGTTTAGACACTCTTCGAAAGCCGCGAGATTTGCACTGGCATTCTTACCTTTGCCAATCACGTCACGATACACTGCAATATCGAAGGGCAAGACACCTGAGCCTGCAATGGCTCCCAACAAGCCGGCTGAAATAACGGTCCCGCGACGTCGAACCACCTCATCGATATCAAATTTAACGAGGCGTTTGGCATAGGACTCAGCGAGCGACTCTATCAAGCGCGTATCCGCAGTGCCGTCAGTCACTGCCGTTTTTTCATCGATGCCGTAGACCCGATGCGAGGAACTAACAAGTGTCGTGCGATCGGGCGAAATAAAACCACGACTCATCATTCGACCCGCCTCAACCAGCTCTGATGTGACGGCGAGATCTATATCCCCCTGCGAGGGAAACAAAGACATGACAGGCGCCTTACCCTCTTTATCCGACTTCGCAATGAACTCCAAGTAGTAAATAGTCGCCCCGGTGCGCTGTGCAACACCCGCAAGTGAGGTGCTCTGACAATGCCAATTGGCGCGCTCGGCAATATCAATCAGCCACTGGGTGAGTACACCACCACCCTCACCGCCCAAAGCGGCAATGAGTACGTTGACTGTCGACGACTGTGGGTCAGCGTCCGCTATCACAAGACTGACTCCGCACGACTCGTTGCGCCGTCGATTTTTTGTCGAGCCGCTTTGGGTTTCAGTCTGGCTTTCAGCCTGTCGAACCACGTCGCGTTATGAATCACGTCGACCCGTGCAAACGAGGGACATAAAATAGCGGAATGTGCATTCGTTCCGCAGACACCACAGCCGACGCATGAGTTGTCAACATAGGACACGGGATCGACCCGAAGGGGATCTGGATTCTCTTTAATCGTCAGCGACGGACACCCCGACAAACGAATGCAACCGTGATCACCGGTGCAGGTCTCAGGGTCGACGTAAAAACGAGCCTTGACCGTCCGCTTTCCGTCCTTGATCGCACGTTGCATCATGGGTCGCACTCGACGCTGCCGATTTAACATGCACTCTCCCTCGGCAACCACGACTTTCAAGCCGGGCTCACCTGTCGTGAGCGCCTCGGTCAATGTTGCCTTGAGGGCCGCTATGTTGTAACTGCTCACGGTTCTTATCCAGCGAACGCCAGCCCCCTCACAGGCCTCTTCAATCGTCTGCCAATGCTCACGCTTTGGCTGATCGATATCCATAGTGGATGCAATGAGATTGGGTTCGACAAGTGAGGGAATATCCTGCCCCCCTGTCGCCGCCGAATAGCCGTTATCGATGATAATCAGGAGTCCGTCGTGGTCATTAAAGACGGCACTCGCGACACCACTGGTCAGTCCGTTATGCCAGAACCCCCCATCCCCCATGATACTGATGGCTTTGTGCGGCAAGGCATGGCGTATTGCTGAGGAGCTTGCCAGGGACAGGCCGTAGCCCATAATGGTATTTCCGAGGTTAAACGGTGCTGCCGTCGCAAACGAATGGCAACCAATATCAGACGAGATATGAAATGGTCCGAGGTTTTCCTGGATTTGTTTAATCGCAGAGAAAATCGGTCGCTCGGGGCAACCTGTGCACAAACCTGCCGGCCGTGGTGGCACCACCCCCATCAGATCGGAAATATCGTCTTGACTGAGCGGGGTTTCGCGCGCTTTAACCTCTTCAAGCGTCATTCGCAGTGGCACCCCATGGCTCTCCGATAAGAACCGCGTAATGCCCTCCAGCATCACCTGCCCTGTATATTCACCGGCGACCGGCATGATCGACTTACCGAACAAGGGTGTGTTGACACCCGCACGTCGTAAAATGGTCGCCATTCCCTGTTCGATGTACTCCGGCTGACCTTCTTCCAGTATAAGCACGCGGTCCTTGTCGCGGCAAAATTGTAGAACCTCTTTTGGTACCAGGGGATAGGCAACGTTGAGACAGTAAATGGGTATGTGCGAATTCCCATAAACGTCGCTGAGACTCTGACGCTCCAGTGCGCGTATCAGCGTGTTATAGGTGCCACCGCAAGTAATAATGCCAACATTGTCATGCCGGCCATCGAAGAATTCGTTGAGATGATTATCCGTGATGAAATCAATGGCTGCGGGCAGTCGATCGCGGACTTTCTCATGCTCTTGGGTATACACGTGGGGCGGCAAGATGATTTTCTCAGGCTCACGTTGAGGGCTTACCGGGTGCTGTTTGTTGAACACGGGAGGAATGTTATCTCTCGCCGCAAACTCGCCGGTGACATGGCAGCCGCGTATTCGCATCATATAGAACAGTGGCGTGTTCGATGCCTCTGAGAGTTCAAACCCCTTTTCCACCATATCGACAATGCTGGTGAGATTGGGCCGAGGATCCATCAGCCACATCTGCGCTTTCATTGCGAAGGCATAAGTTCGCTCCTGCATAATGCTCGAGCCCTCACCATAATCCTCGCCCACAATGGCCAGTGCTCCGCCTGTGACGCCACAGGACGCAAGGTTGGAAAGCGCGTCCGACGCGACATTGGTGCCAACGGTCGACTTCCAAGTCACTGCGCCCCGCAGAGGGTAATTTACCGAGGCCGACAACATGGCCGCAGCCGTGGCTTCGGAGCCACTGGCCTCAAAGTGCACACCGAGTTCGGATAGCAATCCTTGGGCATCGTTCAGCACGTCCATGAGATGAGAAATCGGTGAGCCTTGATAGCCACCGACATAGGACACACCCGATTGCAGCAGGGCTTTGGTGATCGCCAGGATACCTTCGCAACGCACGATCTCTCCCTCGCCAGCACGGAGCTTGTCTACCTCACCTGTAAATGATCGTTCAGCCATAATTCTCTAGTGTGAATACGATGTGACGCCGAGTATAGCGACAATCACATGGGAGTTTATTACCCCGCTTGATTATGCAAATACTGGCTCATATTTTATACCTAAAATATACTCCTGTTTTCGCGGTTATTAGGAAGCTTCCCATGCAGCGTATTTTGCTCCCCGAAGGATGGCCTAGGCCCAAGGGTTATTCCAATGGTATCTCTGCCGACGCAGGGGAACTTATTTTTTGTGGCGGTCAAATCGGGTGGACACCCGAAGGCATTTTTGAGCACCGGGACTTTATCGGCCAGTTTCGTCAAACGTTGCTTAACATAGTTGACGTACTTGCCGCGGCGGGCGCAGGGCCCGAGCACATAGTCAGAATGACCTGGTTTGTGGTCGATCGGGAGGATTACGTCAATCAACTCAGAGAGATTGGCAACGTCTATCGGGAGGTTATTGGCAAGCACTTCCCAGCCATGAGCGTTGTCTTTGTCAGTGGTCTTGTGGAAGTCGAGGCCAAAGTCGAAATAGAAGTGACCGCCGTCAAACCCTAGGCTCACGCCCTGACGCGGACAAAAAAATGTTTCGTGAGGGTCAGCACATCGCTTCCCTTGTCATCCCAAACGCGCACGTCACACGACACCACCCCGCGATCAGGCTTGGATTCGCTGCGCCTAACGCCGGTAACGACTTCTTCGCCCGACAACTGGGCGTTGGGACGCACTGGCGATAGCCAACGCAGCTTGTCTACCCCGGGGGATGTAAGTACTGCGGTCTCGCTCATGTATCCCAAGACGCTCATCCTCATGAATAAGGCGGCAGTGAACCAACCGCTTGCAATAACACCACCCAACTCCAACGCCTCCTCACTGCCTTCATCGACATGGATAGGTTGGGGGTCGTAAGCCTTGGCAAAACTCACCATCTCATCCAACGACGCTTCAACCTGTGGCAGGGCAAAGCGATCACCGATACTGAAATCCTCTAAGTACATCATGCCTAGTCCCAATCCCCTTTAACCCAGTCCCCTTAAAAAAGTAGTTGCGTAGCCCGCCGGCGGCTGATATCTATACTTTAAGCTTAAAATAACAAAGTAACCGCTTGAAAATGGCGATAACGTGGAAATGCTGCTATGACCCGCCCCGCGCCGATGTTTAACGATAACAAATTGAAATTGGGCATATTTTCTGCCAATTGCTCAAGTGGCATGGCAGTTACG
The DNA here is from genome assembly GCA_965660865.1 of Luminiphilus sp. Taxonomy (GTDB): domain Bacteria; phylum Pseudomonadota; class Gammaproteobacteria; order Pseudomonadales; family Halieaceae; genus Luminiphilus. Next base: position 18,997 of record CBFIBL010000023.1, on the reverse strand, counting down.
AAAGTCGAAGAGCGCTGGGTCAATGATTGGCCGAACAATATCGAGCTCGTTAAGCAATGTGACGCCGCAGGCTTGGAATTTATGCTGCCGATCGCACGCTGGATCGGCTACGGTGGCGACACTGACTTCCACGGCAATGTACTGGAAACCGTCACCTGGGCGGCCGGCCTCGCAGCACACTCGCAACATATTCAAGTTTTTGCCACCGTACATACCGCCTTTAACCATCCGATTGTGACAGCAAAGCAGCTGGCAACCCTAGATCAGCTATCCGGCGGTCGCCTCGGGCTTAACGTCGTCGCAGGATGGAACAAGCCTGAGTACGATGCATTCGGTGTTGACTTACCGAGCGAGCATGCCGACCGCTACGCCATGGCGCAGGAGTGGTTCGACTATGTGCAGAAGCTCTGGCAGGAAGATCGACCCTTCGATTGGGAGGGCCGATTTTTTAACGGTAAGGGGGTCTATGGTCTACCGCACCCAGTTCAGGCCAACATGCCTATCATTAACGCTGCGGCATCCGAGGAGGGGCGCGCCTTCGCAATGCGCAATGCCAACTTCCTCTTCACACCGGTTTTTGACTTCGAACAAGCTGCCGCAACTGTCACTGATATCGCAGGCCGCGCACGAGGCGCGGGACGCGACGTGAATGTATTGACCTTTTGCACAGTGGTTTGCAGAGAAACGCAACAGGAAGCCGAGGACTACTGGGCCTACTATGCCAATGAGCATGCGGATTGGGATGCTGTCGATAACCTGATGACGCTGCAAGGTATGCACGCGCAATCATTCACACCTGAGGCGTTATCGATGTTCAGAGGTCGATTTGCAGCTGGTCATGGTGGATTTCCGCTAGTCGGTACGCCCGATCGAATAGCCGACGAGCTGGAAAAATTAAGTGCGACTGGTGTGGCTGGTACAACCCTTGCCTTCGTCAACTACGCACAGGAGTTTCCCTTCTTCGCGCAGGAGGTGATCCCGCGCCTGGAGAGAAAAGGCCTTCGCGAACCCTTTAGTTTGTGAGCTAAAACGAAAACGAGGTACAGTAACGGCTAAGCGGTGCATATAAGCCATTAAAATAAAACCCAACCGAGTCGAGGAGCGTTCCATGCGAAAGACTTTACATCCCAAAATACTTGCGGCAGCTGTTGCAGCCACCATCGCCATTCCCGCGTCTGCACAGAGCGTGCTTGAGGAAGTCGTAGTTGTCGCGCAGAAGCGCGAACAGAACGTACAAGATGTACCAATTGCGATTACTGCATTTACCGGTGAGCAGATGAACGCCCTTGGCGTCTCAGAGAGCTTTGACATTGCCGCTTTCTCTCCCGGCGTCCACATCTCGGGTAATCTAGCGGGCCAAAATACCCAGTTCTCGATTCGGGGTGTCACGCAGAATGACTTCAACGACATTATCGAAGCACCCAACGCCGTGTACCTGGATGAGGGATATATCGCGGTGGCACAGGCGCAAACCTTCGCCGTTTTCGATATTGATCGTGTCGAGATACTGAAAGGTCCGCAAGGGACACTCTTTGGCCGAAATGCGACGGGTGGACTGGTCCACTTTATCTCAAATGCCCCCTCTTTTGACGAGACAACGGGTTACCTCGATGTTGAGTTAGGTCAATTCGATACAGCGAATAATGCCACTCGCGACGTGGTCGAGGGCGCACTGGGTGGCCCGGTTAATGATCAGTTGGCTGCGCGATTAGCGTTTCGCTCGAGTAATCAAGATGGCTATCTGAAGAACTTATACACCATCGATGATCAGCTCACGTTCCTTGGATTGGGTAACCCCGGACCAGGTGCCGGTGCCGATCTTGGCGATGACGACACGTTTGCCGCACGCTTAAGACTCGCCTATCAGCCAAGCGACCGACTCCAGGTCGATGTCAGCATTAACTACGCCGAATCTGAGGTCGCGACGGGACCGTACCAATCAAAATCGACGCTTGCGATAGCGCAAGATCATGATGGTGATGACGAAACACCGCCCGAACTCATCAATGTCATCAATACCCCTGCGAATGAAAGCCGGCTGTCGGTGCTTCTTGACCAGACAGGCGCTGACACTGGCCTGGACGCTGGTGCGGATATTGAGGACGGAGATTCGTTTGAAGAAGGTGGCGGTGGCGGTTTAGAAGGCCGACTCGCACCGGGTGCAGACTTCTTCGGTTATCTAGATCCCGACGGTGATGACTTCACATTCTCGAGTGACTTTGCCTTCGCCGATCAGGGCTCGACAGATAATTACGGATTCAACGTTAAGTTCACCTATGACATGGGCAATGATGTCACCTTTACGTCTATCTCCGACTATAAAGACTACGAGAAACTGTTGTTTATCGACGTCGACTCTGCTCCAATCAATCAGTTAGCGAACTACGCGGCGGTAGACGGCAGCAGTATCACCCAAGAATTCCGATTCAACGGAGAGACGGATACATCTCGCTGGGTCGCAGGCTTCTACTACCTGAACATCGATTCTGAGTCGGACAATGGTCTAAAAGGCCCCGTAGGCTCATTTGCCGATGTCTTCGGCGGTGCACCCATCGATGTGGGAACAGTCGCTAGTCTCAAGACGGACTCTTACAGCTTGTTTGGCCAGTATGAAGTCGACTTATCTGACAACATGACCTTCATCGGTGGCCTGCGTGTGATGCGCGAAGAGAAGGACTTCGACCTTCTGATGGGCGTAGCCGCATCTGACTCTTCCTTTGTGGTAAACAGCTCACCCTGTTTCTCCGGTGATGCAAGCGCCTGTTTCGACGGTCCATTCACCTCATCTGACAGTACGTCGGAGACGCTTTGGGCCGGAAAGTTGCAACTCACCTACAACGCGACGGACGATCTGATGTACTACGCTGGGGTCAACCGTGGCGTCAAAGCTGGTAGTTTCAATGCACCGCTTCTCGGCGCCTACTTTGGTGCCGGCGGTGATGCCGCACTACCTTACGATTCGGAAGTGCTGACGTCCTATGAAGCGGGCTTCAAGTCAACGCTTGGCGACGGCACGACGCGCGTGAACGGTAATGTCTTCTATTACGACTACGCCGACTACCAGGCCTTCCTATTTGTTGGTGTGGGCGGTGTTGTTATCAACCGAGACGCCGATAACGTGGGTGCCGAACTCGAGATCCAAAGTTCGCCCGCTCCGGGTCTGGATCTTATCCTCACAGGCGCCTACTTCGACGCGACAGTTAAAGACGTATCGCTCCGTAACGGCTCGCCGCTTCCGAGCAGAGACGTGAAGCCTACGTATGCGCCCGAAGTTCAGGTTACGGGTCTCGTTCGTTACGGCTTCGATGCCTTCGGTGCTGACATGGCGGTACAAGCTGATGTGAGTTACTCGGATGAGTACTACTACAACTTGCGTAACTTTGATGCGGATAAGTTCGACGCCTACACCGTGGTAAATGCCCAAATCAGCTACGAACGCGATGGCTGGTTAGCGACTCTCGCTGCGCGCAATATCACGGATGAGCGTCCCGGCATTCAGGGTTTTGATCTCGCAACGCTGTGTGGTTGTAACGAGGTGGCCTACCGCGCACCTCGCTACTATTCAGTGAGTATTCGCCGAGAGTTCTGATGGCCGAATCGATCAATCGCCGTCACTTTCTAGCCGGGGGTGCTGCCACCCTCGGCTTTTATTTGATCGGCGGACGATTGACTCACGCTTCCGCGGCTGAGGCAACGGCAATAGGCTTTACACCGCGCATACTCAACAACGCGCAAGTGTCAGCGTTAGAGACGATTGCCGACGCGCTGGTTACGGGCGCTGAAGCGCAAGGGATTGCGGCTTATATCGATAGTCAATTAGCAGAGGGCGACAGCTCAAAGCTTATTGCAAAATATCTAGGCGTTGGCACACCCGGGCAAAAAGGCTTCTACAGTGCGGCACTCGACGCAGCACTCAAACAAACTGAGCTAACAGAGGCGCCAGACGCGTTTACTCGCGCGCTTGCCACAGATGCAGTAAAGGATTGGCAGGGGCCTCCCGGCAGTTATTTCACCTTTGTTCTCAGGGCCGATGCACTCGATGTTGTCTATGGCACGCCGCAAGGTTTTGACGCCATTGGCGTACCCTACATGGCACACATTCAACCGGAGGCGATCTGGTGACTGGTAATCCCGACACCATTATCGTCGGCGCCGGCGCTGCCGGCCTGCTCCTAGCAGCACGACTCGCCGAGCGTGGTGAGAAGGTTGTAGTGCTTGAGGCGGGGCCGGAGCGACAGCTACCAGACCTTACCAGCTCACAAATTTGGGCGCGCAAACTCAAGTGGTCGGGGACACCGGTTATCGAGACAGGAAACCACCCAGTCGGTCACGCATTCAATGCCGGCAGTGGTACGGGTGGCTCTGCCATTCATCACTACGGGGTTTGGCTGCGTCTGAAGCCTGAGGACTTCAGGGTTCAAAGCGATCACGGCGTCAGTCTCGACTGGCCCATTGGTTACGATGACTTACGCCCTTACTACGACAAGATTCAAGCCGAGGTGGGACTCAGCGGTGACGCGAAGGCGGAAACATGGCGGCCGCCCGGAGCTGATTATCCTATGCCACCCATACCGACCTTCGCTCAAGGGCGCGTGATGGCAAAGGGTTTTGCAGCCACTGGTAGAAAGACCGCCCCCTTGCCACTGGCTATTAACACCCAACCGTACAAAGGTCGCGCAGGCTGTTTGTTTGACGGTTGGTGCGACTCAGGATGTCCCATTGGTGCACTGGCTAATCCACTGGTCACCTGGCTACCCAAAGCGCAGGCTTCTGGGGCAGAGATTATTCACGACGCCAATGTTTCGCGCGTCATTCGCAATAAAAATGATGCAAAGGTTATCGAGTCAGTTGAGTACCATCACGCAGGTGAGATTAAACGACTCACAGCGAATCGCGTCATCATTGCAGCCTTCACCGTCCAAACGACTCGAATTCTTTTGAATTCAGCAACGTCCGATATGCCGGCGCCCGGCAATCGACATGATCAGCTAGGTCGATACCTGACGACGCATCCTGCAGGTACCGTTTTTGGCCTATTTGACGAGCCAACTCAGCCACACCTTGGCGTCAGCGGTGGTCAACTCATTAGTCACGACGATTATGGCGACAAATCTGCCGCAGGTGGCTTTGGTTCCTCACAGTGGCTGATCGCTCATGCCATTAAACCCCATGATTTGCTGGGTTATGGAACGAGCCGTCCAGACATCATCGGTTCAGACTTGCACCCCTGGATGACCAAGGCAGCACAGCATATAGGCAATATGACATTGGTTGCCGAGGATATTTCACGGGCGGATAACCGCGTGACACTCTCGGATACCAAAGACCCCTTTGGTATCCCTGTTGCAGCGACCCACCATAATCTCAGTGATAACCTCGCAACTCGCTGGACACAGCGCATTAACGAAGGACTGGAGATTCTGAAGGCAGGTGGCGCAACCGAAACTTGGAATGGACCCCGTGTAGCGATGCATATCATGGGCGGCACCGTCATGGGCAAAGACGAGCACCTCTCTGTGACAGATAGCCAAGGACGTGTGCACGATACCGAAAACCTTTATGTCTCAGGTCCTAGTTTGTTCCCGTCCAGCGGCGCAGTTAATCCGACCTTTACACTCAGTGCGCTCGCCGATCGCCAAGCAGAGCACCTCCTCAAATCCTGACATCACCCCCCAGTAGGGTTAAACAACGCCCTGAATCGTTGGCCGAACCAGCGTAATATTTTAAACTTAAAGTGATTTAGCATTTAAACGCAGCAGATTTAGTATTCGGAGTACACTGATATGGCGGGCAAAACGAACTGGACGCGCCTAAACTGGGAAGACCCTTTCGAATTGGACGCGCAACTCTCGGACGAGCAGCGCATGGTAAAAGAAAGTGCCCGCCAATACGCTCAGGATAAACTCGCGCCTCGCGTTAGGGATGCTTTTCGAAACGAGCAGACAGATGCGGCGATCTTTCCTGAAATGGGTGCACTGGGTCTGTTGGGCTCCACTATCGATGGCTTCGGCTGCCCGGGCGTCGACTATGTGAGTTACGGTCTGATTGCGCGCGAGGTTGAGCGAGTCGACTCCGGTTACCGCTCAATGCTCAGCGTACAGTCGTCATTGGTCATGTATCCCATTTATGCGTACGGTAACGATGCCCAACGCGAAAAGTATTTACCCAAGCTTGCCACCGGCGAGTGGATTGGATGCTTTGGCTTAACGGAGCCCGACCATGGGTCGGACCCGGGCGGCATGGTGACCCGGGCTCGCTCAACTGAGGGTGGCTACCGGCTTACTGGCGCCAAGATGTGGATCTCTAACAGCCCCATTGCTGATGTTTTTGTCGTGTGGGCTAAGACCGATGATGGCGTGATTCGAGGCTTTATTCTCGAGAAGGGTATGGAGGGACTCTCAGCACCGAAGATTGAGGGGAAGCTGGCGCTTCGCGCATCAATTACCGGCGAAATCGTCATGGATGATGTCTTCGTACCGGAAGAGAACTTGCTGCCAAATGTATCAGGACTCAAGGGACCATTTGGTTGCCTGAATAATGCGCGTTACGGCATTGCGTGGGGCACCTTGGGTGCGGCAGAAACATGTTGGCACACAGCGCGCGACTACACGCTCGATCGGAAACAATTTGGCCAGCCCTTGGCAGCAACCCAACTTGTGCAAAAGAAACTCGCCGATATGCAAACCGAGATCGCGATTGGCCTGCAATCTTGTCTGCGTGCAGGGCAGATGCTGAGCGACGGGAGTATTTCGCCTGATCTCATCAGCCTCATCAAACGCAACTCCTGTGGTAAAGCCCTGGATATCGCCCGCGCTGCGCGTGACATGCTCGGAGGCAATGGTATCTCCGACGACTATCCCGTGATGCGCCACATGGTGAACTTAGAGGTTGTAAATACCTATGAAGGCACTCACGATATTCATGCGCTGATTCTGGGTCGTGCACAAACAGGTATCGCAGCCTTTTAAATTGATCCAATCGAGCAGAGCCCAGCACTTCCAGTTAACAAAGCGCAGATGGCTGTTGAGCTCCGCCTCACCCATTTTTGGTTCTTTGCGGATAAAAAAGGGCGCTGATGGCGCCCTTTTTTTATCATTTCAGCTGAATGGCTTTTATCCCGCAGCTGCGCCAATGGCAACTGGCCTGACGGGCGACCCCGACCCACCATCAATTCGAAGCGGCAGGATCATGGTGCAGAACGACCACACTTTATCCGCAGCAATGTCGCGAAGACGGCTATTCTGAATCTGTAGAACACCAGCTTGACTCAAATTGTGATGGTGAATCGCAAACGGCAGACCCTCAGGCGTTCCCTCGGCTGGCCCCGCTTTACCCTGCAATTGACCTCGCAGTACTGGATCGGTAAACGGATTATCAAGTGAGACCAAGACAACACCTTGCTGACCTAAGTATTGCGCCGCGTCATAGCCAAGGCCAGGCCCCATACCGTAATACTCAGGGTCTTGCGCGGGGTCTGACCAGCGCTCACCCCAACCTGTGTGTATAAAGACCGCATCTCCCGGAAGAATACCCCGCTCGGACATTCCCTGCGCCGCCATCATGGTGTCGATATCTGCCTTGGTAATCACCACTCCGGCATCGAGTGCCTCTCCTTTACCCATCGCCGCTTTGGCGTCGAGCAAAATACCACTGGTTACAATCGGGGGAACGGTTTCAATCCCAAGCTTTAGTAATGGCGACTCTGCGCTTGGCTTGACATCATCTTGTGAAAAGCCACCGAAGTACTTCACATCACCGCTCGGAAAGTCACCCTCGCCGCTCCAGGGCTTCTCGAGATAGCCAAAGTGGCCCAGCGCGTCCATCTGTGTTCCCTGCGCCGCGTGCTCGCCGGTCACCGTCTCGCCGTTAAAGGCATGAAGTGTTCCCGGCAGGCCAACAGTGCCTCGGAAGGTATATTCCAGCGGCACCCCAAACGGTGAGCCCGGCATTGTGTTGCTGCGCAAATAGGACAACTCGTAGGACTTGGCGTTAGGGTTCGCCATGTGTGGCGCACAGCGCGCCCAAGTATCCGTTCCCAAGGCTTTTGCATTACCTAGCTCATCACCCGCGGCAGAATCGCCCCACCCCGCCGAGGCGGAACTAGAGGCTACAACCGTAGACAATACCGCAGCGATTAAGCTTGATTTTGATTTTTTAAATGCCATCCCGACAGATTTATTTGTGTAAGGTGCCATGGTGTTAATCCTCATAAACTTAGCTTTCTTATTGTTGGCTACTAGGTATCGCTCATCGCGATCTCCCTCGTTTCGATTACAAACGCCGAGATAGCAACATTCAAGACATTTTTAACTTAAACTATTTCCGCCTTCATAAGAATAAAAAGGATTCACTATGCAGAGCTCAACTGAGACCTCCTCACCTAGCTGGTATCAAATACTCGGCCCAGGGCTTTTATTTGCAGGTGCTGCTGTCGGCGTCTCGCATCTGATTCAATCAACCCGTGCTGGAGGCATTTACGGCCTTGCTCTGATCGGTTTTATCTTGTTCGCGAATTTCGCTAAGTACCCCGCCTTCCGGTTTGGTAACCAGTACGCCGCAGCATCGGGAAGCAACCTTATCATCGCGTATCAAAAGCGTGGCCCCGCCGCGATCGGGATGTTCATCATCTCCACGTTGCTGACCATGTTTGCGGGCTGCGCCGCAGTATCGCTCACCACCGCAGGATTATTCATAGTCACTTTCGGTGTACAGGCCGAGACCTTCTCTGTGGTGTTAGGTGTCTGGATTGTGGTTGCTAGTATCTTATATTTTGGGCAATTCAAGGCGCTCGACCTCATCGTAAAAGTGCTTCTTGCCTTTCTAACGATCACAACATTGCTCGCTACAGTGTTGGTGCTTCCCTCGTTAGCCAGCGTATCGGGCCTCTCGCTCTGGCCAAGCAACTTCGACACCATAACGATTATCTTCATCGCAGCACTCATTGGCTGGATGCCAGCTCCGCTAGATACCTCGGTCTGGCAGTCACTCTGGAGCCAGGCAAAGTCTCGCGTTGAGGGACGCAAACTTTCGATGGCTGAATCCGCGCTCGACTTCAATATTGGCTTTGTCGGCACAACAGTCTTGGCAATCTGTTTTGTGATAATGGGCACCGCAACACTGTTCAACTCGGGGCAGGAGTTCGAATCAAGCGCAGCGGGCTTTGCAGCGCAGCTTGTTGATATTTACAGAGTGACGCTGGGTGACACGATTGCAACGTTGGTGAGTGCTGCGGCGATGGCGGTTATCTTCACAACCACGCTGACCGCTATTGATGCCTGGCCCCGCTCGATGGCGAGCGCAATGGTCATCATTCGAAACCCTGATCACCCAATGGATCAGGAACTCAGCAACAATCGTGATAGGAACTATTGGATCTGGATGCTGGTTCTACTTGCGGGTGCGGCAACGATCATCAACCTGCTGACAAACTCGTTTAGTCTACTGGTAGATATTGCGACGACAGTCTCGTTCATCACCGCGCCGATTTTTGCCATCTTGAACCATCAGGCGATGTTTGGGCCGACAGTACCGGAATCGTCACGACCCAGTTCGGCTATGCATCGATGGAGTCTTATCGGCATATGGAGCCTTGTTATCTTCACAGCGGCTTACATCGGGATGCGACTCCTCGGCTAGACAAAATACCCGCGTCCTGACCTGACATCGGGAGAATTTAGATTCACTAGACCCGTGTCTGGCCTTGAGTGAAGCATGGCAGCGCTATGAGGGTGCAACGAGACCCCTGCAAACTGGGGGAGTTGCGAGAGACAGGGTGATATCAGCGCCTACGTTAATGCATGCGAGAATCGAACCCGACTCGCTGGGATGGCGCAGTCTCGTTCCAATATCGTCTGGCCATGAATCGCCTGCACATGAATCGTCTGAAATAGCCTTCTGAGCTTGGGAACGGAATGGGCAGGTCCCAATAGACTATTTGCCGGCAAAATCGGGTCAACAGAATCAGTCTTATTGCGAAAAATATTCCCCGCACTTGTGGTATTTTGCGAGAAAACATAAGGGGATTCTCATGGCTACACCTGAAACGGTGGCGCTGCCCGAAGAGGTAGCGGAAGTTGAAGCGCTAATCGAACGCGCACGAGTCGCTCAAGCGACGATTGCGGATTACACACAAGAGCAGGTAGACGAGCTCATCAAAGCCATGGTGTGGTCCTGCGCGCAGCCCGGGGTCGCCGAGGAGCTTGCGCAGCAAACGCTCGATGAGACTCAACTCGGGGACTATAACGGCAAGTTCGCCAAGATCTCGGTGAAGACGCGCGCAACACTTATGGACATCCTCCCCGATAAATCAGTCGGTATTATCGAGGAAGATCTCGAGCGCAACATCGTTAAGATTTGTAAGCCGGTCGGTGTCATTGGTGCGCTGTCACCCTCGACGAATCCAGAAGCAACACCAGTCATTAAGAGCATCAACGCCGTAAAGGGGCGCAATGCCATCGTCATTGCACCCCACCCTCGCGCGAAGTTCATCAATATGACCATCGTCAACAAGATGCGCGATGCCATTGTGAAAATGGGTGCCCCGGCCGACCTTGTACAAACCATGGCTCAGCCCTCCATTGGTAAGACCGAGGAATTGATGCGTCAGTGCGATCGTATCCTCGCTACAGGCGGCCCCGGTATGGTCACTGCGGCGTATTCAAGTGGCACACCTGCCTTGGGTGTTGGCGCCGGCAATGCCGTTATTACCGTCGACGATACGGCTGACCTCGTCGATACCGCGGAAAAGATCCGCATCTCCAAAACTCTCGACCTCGCCGCATCCTGCTCTGCAGACAATTCAGTGATTGCCTTCGCGAGCATCTATGACGAGCTGATGAAAAATCTTGTCGCCGAGGGTGGCTACGTCGCATCAAGCGAAGAAGCAGACAAAATTGCCTCCATTCTTTGGCATGACGGTGCACTCAACACGGCAGCTGTCGTCAAGCAGCCGCAAGTGCTCGCCGAGATGTCGGGTTTCAGCATTCCAGAAGACCGTAAGTTTATTATCGTCCCCTACGAAGGCGTTGGGCGTGAATACCCCTTCTCAGGCGAAAAACTGTCGGCGGTCATGGCCTACTACAAGGTCGCTGACATCAGTGAGGCGGTAGCGCTGACCAATGCCATTCAGGAGTACCAGGGCATGGGGCACTCCTGCGGCATTTATTCGAACAGTGACGACAACATCATCACATTAGCGAGTGGCACCAAAACATCACGCGTCATGGTGAACCAACCGCAAGCGCCATCTAACAGCGGAAACTTGTGGAATGGGATGCGGCAAACGTTCTCGCTAGGTTGCGGAAGTTGGGGTGGTAACTCCACCAATGAGAACATCAACTGGGAGCATTTGGTTAATATCACGTGGGTGTCAAAACCGCTCAAAGAAGCCAAAACACTACCCAGTGACGAAGAGCTTTTTGGCGGCGTCATCGAGAAGCTGGCCTAGGATAATGCACCCCGCGCGCTGGGTTTTGCGGGTACAGAAACCGCTCTACTTATCAAAACCACCTAACACCAGCGTACTTAACACAATCTCTCTAAGCGTGAGTTGATGCGATCAGCATTGATGTAATTAATGAGGGGCTCCCTTGCTATTTCAGGGCTGCACCCTCACATTACCGAGGACCGTCGTCGCATAAGATGTATCGAAGGAGGGCTCAATCCATGTCTGCTGCCACCGAGAAAAAAGCAACGCTCTATCGAATGATGATGCCTTCGCACATCTGCCCCTCCGGTTTAAAAGCGCTGGACCTTTTATCAAGACATGGGTACGAGGTGGATGACCATCATTTGGTAACGAGAGAAATGACTGATGCGTTCAAGGCGGAGCACGGCGTCGCCACAACACCTCAGATTTGGCTGGATGGTAAACGCATCGGTGGTTTTGATGCGCTTAAAACCCACCTTGGTTATGCCGTCGCTGATCCCAATAAAAAGACGTATCGCCCGGTCATCGCTATTTTCGCTGTCGCGGCGTTAATGGCTATATCGCTTACTTGGTTAACCGTCGAAACAATTCTCACCGCCCAGACATTCGAGTGGTTCATAGCCATCTCAATGTGCTTCCTAGCCGTTCAGAAATTGCAAAACGTTGAGACCTTCTCAACTATGTTTCTCAATTACGACTTGCTCGCACGACGATGGGTTCGGTACGGCTACATTTATCCCTTTGCCGAGGGCTTTGCCGGACTATCCATGCTTGCAGGAGCGCTAATTTGGCTTTCAGCGCCTATTGCACTCACTATCGGGACTATTGGCGCTGTGTCAGTTTTTAAAGCCGTTTACATCGATAAGCGAGACCTTAAGTGCGCCTGCGTCGGCGGCGACAGCAATGTGCCTCTCGGTTTTGTCTCATTGACCGAGAACCTTATGATGATGGGTATGGGGAGTTGGATGCTCATTCACGCTATTTAACGCCTATTAACTCAGGCCTCAGAGAGCCATCGAGCGCGAGGGTTAAGTAGGGGGCAAGTCGCCCTGAATACCACGGAGGGGCAGACAAGCAGAGGTTTAAGCCGCAAAGCAAGGGGAAGCAAGGTGGTCGGGACGGCAGGATTTGAACCTGCGACCACCACACCCCCAGTGTGGTGCGCGACCAGACTGCGCTACGCCCCGAAGGCTGCGAAGTATACGGGTATTCAAAGCGATAGGGAATCATCGATTGGCAATATGAAACCAGCCCCCCAGTAACGTAAGGTCAAGGGCATCTGCACAGGAATACTCCAAACATCACTAACGTCAGTTGCACTGATTTCGAGTGGGTGCAGAGATAGGCTGAAAAGGTTTAATAATAAAAAACGCTTGCGGAGGTTACGTGCGCAAACTGCTAACGTCTTCACTGATTCTATTTGCGAGCGCTGTGCATGCGTGGCCACTCTACGACACGGTCATCAACCATGGTCGTGTCATCGACCCCGCCACCGAGCTCGACGCGATTCGCCATATTGGCATCAAGAACGATCGTATCGTGAGTATCAGTGCGACACCGCTCATTGGCGAGCGTGAAATCGACGCTACAAATCTCATCGTCGCACCGGGATTCATCGATTATCACTGGCATTGCCCATCGCAAACTTGCTACGAAATCGGACTTAAAGACGGTCTCACTTCGGCAATGGATTTAGAGTTCGGCACCTTTGGTCCGCGAATTGCTGACTGGTACGAGGCCCGTGACAACAAAGCGCGTATCAACTTTGGAACCTCATCCAGCGTTGAGCTTGCTCGTGCACATGTTATCGATGGCAATACAGCAACCGATACCACAGATGCGTATATATCACGCGGACGGGGAAACGGCTGGGCAGAACAAAGCGCGTCGCCAGATGAGCAACAGGCTGTTCTGAACGCGATTGAAGCGGGACTCGAGGCGGGAGCCGTAGGAGTGGGCATCACCCTTGGCTACATGCCTGCCCTGTCAGCACCAGAGGTTTACGAAATTCAAGCACTCGCTGCCAACTACGGACGTCAAGCCTGCGTGCATCTTCGCCACACCCCGGGGGACACCACGGATGAAGTGACCGGAGCTCAAGAAATACTTGCGAATGCTGTAGCACTCGAGGCACCTGCCTGCATAAATCATTTCAATAATGCGGGGTGGGAGCAGGTTCAAACGCTTTTGACGAGCATTCGCGCGCAAGGCTTGAATGTTTGGGGTGATATCTATCCCTACGAAGCAGGTTCTACCTCCATCAATGCCGTATTTTTTAGGCCAGAGATACTCGAAGATAAACTGGGCTGGAAATACGAGGAGCGCTTATACGACCCTGCGTTACATCGCTTCCTCTCAAAAGACGATTACCTCGAATTGGTCGAGTCGGACCCTGTGCGAGCAGTCATCATTTATAAATCGAGCGCTGAAGAAATCATTGAGTGGCTACAGCTGAAGGGTGTCGCTATTGCGAGCGATGGCATGCCACTTTTTGGTGATTGGGATACCGAGCATACGGAACTTCCCAATACGCACCCACGACGCGCGGGAACACGCGCGAAGTCGCTGAGATTAGCGAGGGAACATAATCTCGATATGACCAAAATGATTGCTGCCTTATCCACCAATGCTGCTATCTACTTAGGTAATACGGGACTTAAAGCCATGCAGGAACGAGGCCGGATTCAAGAAGGTATGATTGCCGATATCACCCTGTTCAACCCTGAGACTGTGACTGACAACGCAAGTTTCACCAACGGATTGCCAACCAGTACGGGCGTTGAATACGTTTTAGTCAGTGGAGCAATCGCTCTAGAGCGAGGCGAGGTAGTCGAAGCGACAACGGCGGGTAAACCCATTAAATTCGAGAGCCGCAGTCGCTAACTGTTCGCTGATTAATCGGAAGATATTTTGCGAAAGCTTAGTTAGGTGGCGCCCACTCATGTCCGACTACCCCAGTCGATTCGATGATCAGATGCGGGGCTTATTCAGGTCTCATTCAGAGGCTTTGGCTAGGAGGCTGCGCGCCTTCTCAAGATCACTTAAGCAATCCTTAATCGACGCCATGAGCTCTACAGGACTCGGACCATCTTCACTGGTCAAACGCTGACGCGCACCACCAATGGTGTAGCCCTCTTCATAGAGGAGCCCTCGGATCGCACGAACTAACTCGACGTCACCACGGCGGTAGTAGCGACGATTACCTCGGCGCTTAACGGGCTTTAGCTGTGGAAATTCTGCTTCCCAATAGCGAAGAACGTGCGGCTTAACCGCACACAGTGTGCTCACTTCACCGATGGTAAAATAGCGCTTGCCGGGAATTGGCGGTAATTCATTGTTATGTGTCGGTTCAAGCATCGCCTTGCATCTTCTCTACGCGTGCGCGGAGCTTTTGTCCTGGCTTAAAGGTCACAACACGTCGGGCGGAGATGGCGACTTCTTCACCCGTTTTTGGGTTACGACCTGGGCGGGTGCCTTTGTCACGTAGATCAAAGTTACCAAAGCCTGAGAGCTTTACCTGCTCGTTATTCTCAAGGCAAATACGAATCTCTTCAAAGAACTGCTCTACCAGCTCTTTCGCTTCGCGCTTGTTGAAACCCAGCTCTTCAAAAAGCTTATCGGCCATCTCTGATTTCGTTAATGCGGACATATTATTGTTAGCTTCGCAATTCGATATCTAATTTAGACTTCAGTGTTTCGAGCACTTTATCGACAGCACCCGCGACCTCTGATTCGTCTAAGGTGCGACTTTGATCTTGGAATGTCAAACCAATCGCCAGACTTTTCTTTCCTTCTGGCAGCCCTGTACCCTCATAGACATCAAAGAGATCAAGCTTGGTGATCAGTGATCCTGCGGCACTTCGCACGAGCGACATAACCTCACCAGAGGAAATCGCTTTATCTGCCACTAACGCGAGATCTCGACGCGTCTCGGGGTACTTGGAGATGTCTTGATAAGCGGGCATAGCCACTTCAGTAACAACCGACTGCTCAAGTTCTGCAACAACCGTATTTGCTGGAACACCCATCGCTTTTCTAACCGATGGATGAATCGCACCCATGCGTCCGACTTCCTGGCCGTCTAGCAAAATAGCAGCGCTCTGACCGTCGTGAAGCCCTGGATAAACTCGCGGCTCAAACCTGATGCGTCCAGCGAGGTTTGCTAAGAGTGCCTCAACCGTACCTTTCAGATCGTAGAAATCAGCTGCAGCCTTTTCACTCGACCAACCTTCGACATCTCTCAAACCCGAAAGGGCAAGCGCCAGCATAGGCACCTGCTCGGTTTGCTCTGCCGGTAAAAACTTAAGCCCAGTTTCAAATAGGCGCACCCGACTTTGCTGACGGCTGGTGTTATGAGCAATCGCCTTGACCAACCCAGGTATCAAACTCGTGCGCATCACTGCCAAATCGGTAGAGATAGGGTTACGCAGCGGCACTGGGGCCAACTCGGGATCAAAGTACGCTTGTATCTCTGGCGCAACGAAACTAAACGTCACTGCCTCAAAGTAACCGCGCGCGACTAATTCATTCTTGGCGTTGCGCAGAAGGCGCCGCGTCTCAGGCACTGGGGTTGGAATGAGATCTGCAGTAATGCGTTGTGAAGGCACTGCATCATAGCCAACGATGCGCGCGAGCTCCTCGATCAAATCAACCTCGAGCCCCATATCGAAACGCCAGCTCGGCGCGGTACATAGCCAGCCGTGCTCGTGCGTAACGACCCAGAAGCCTAGACCCTCGAGAATGCGCTCGACCGTCACTCGGTCAATCGCAACACCCAAGAGTTTTTCGATTTGTGACTCGCGGAGCAGCACAGGTTCGTTGACCGGTAAATCGGCCTCGGCCACAACCTCTGTAATCGGACCAGGCTCTCCACCCACGGCGTCCAAAAAGAGCTGCGTTGCGCGTTCCATTGCTTGACGCTGCAGTTGGAAATCCACACCCCGCTCGTAGCGATGTGACGCATCTGTGTGAAGGCCGTAAGACCGTGCTCGACCCGCCATCAGTTCAGGCGTGAAAAAGGCGCTCTCGAGGAACAGGTTAGTGGTTGTATCGCTGACGCCACTGGCTTCACCGCCCATGATACCTGCCATCGCAAGCGACTTATCGTGGTCCGCGATAACCAAGGTGCCAGGCTGAAGCGTCTGCTCTGTTCCATCCAACAGGGTGAGGGTTTCACCGGTATTGCACTCTCGCACAATGATGCCACCGCTCAGTTGATCGAGGTCAAACGCATGAAGCGGCTGACCTAACTCCAAAAGCACGTAGTTCGTGACGTCCACTGCCGCATCGATTGAGCGCAGTCCCGCTCGCTCCAGCCGCTCGCGCATGTAATCGGGCGTGGGACGAGACAGGTCAACATTCTTGATAACGCGACCAAGGTAGCGAGGACACTTCGCCGTAGCCTCAATCGCTACCGGGAATTCTTCATCGATGACAGCTGATACAGATTCAATCGCTGGTTCATTCAATGCCTCATCAAATGCCACAGCAACGTCGCGGGCAACGCCACGGATACTGAGACAGTCGGCGCGGTTGGGTGTGAGGCCAAGCTCAATAACCTTATCGTCGAGACTAAGGTATTCACGGATATCCATACCGACAGGTGCGTCTGCAGGCAGCTCCATCAAACCGTCGTTATCCTCTGAAATCGTAAGCTCTGCACCTGCACACAGCATGCCCTTAGATTCAACGCCTCGCAGCTTCGCTTTTTTAATTTTAAAGCCACCGGGCAGTACCGCGCCGACACGGGCTAAGGGTGCGATGAGCCCAGCACGAGCATTCGGTGCACCGCAGACGATTTGAACGGTTTCGTCACCGGCATTAACAGTACAGACTCGCAACTTATCGGCGTCTGGGTGTTGCTCAGCGCTGATGATCTCAGCGACAACAACACCTGAGAACGCATCGGCGGCCGCATCGATACTGTCCACTTCGAGGCCAATCATCGTCAACTTGTGGCTAAGCTCATCGGTGGTGGCATTTGGATCCACCCAGGTGCGGAGCCACTGCTCGGAAATAATCATTGTGCTAACTCACATAAACTGCGCTAGGAAGCGCAAGTCATTGTCAAAATTGAGGCGCAAATCGCCAATGCCGTAGCGAAGCATCGATAGACGCTCGACTCCCATGCCGAATGCGAAGCCACGATACTTATCGGGGTCTATACCGCTCATCTCGAGTACTTTGGGATTAACCATGCCGCAACCCAGCACCTCAATCCAACCGGTGTGCGAGCAAACGCGACAACCCTCACCGGAACACTTCACGCACTGAATATCGACTTCGGCGGACGGTTCCGTGAAGGGAAAATACGAGGGACGTAAGCGAACCGACAAGTCGTCTCGCTCGAAAAACGCCTGGAGAAAATCTTCCAAAAGCCCTTTTAAATGGCCGAAGTTAGAGGTCTCATCAATCAATAACCCTTCAACCTGGTGGAACATGGGTGAGTGCGTTAAATCAGAATCACAGCGATAGACGCGGCCCGGGCAGATCACACGAATGGGCGGTGACTGCGTCTCCATTGTGCGGACCTGCACGCCGGAAGTATGCGTCCTTAGGACGTGAGTATCATCCACGTAGAAGGTGTCGTGCATCGCGCGCGCAGGGTGATGCGCAGGAATATTGAGCGCCTCAAAATTGTGATAGTCGTCCTCTATTTCAGGACCCTCGACAACGTCAAAGCCCATGGAGGCAAAAAAGGTCTCCATACGCTGAATTGTTCGCGTAATTGGGTGTAGAGCGCCTGCTTCAGCGCGACGCCCTGGAAGGGTCACATCAATGGCCTCGGCTGCCAACTGATCTGACAACGCCTCGTTTTGTAAGGATTCTTTGCGTGCGTTCAGCTGCTCACTGAGCAGCTGCTTGACGGCGTTGATCTCAGCACCTGCTTTGGGTCGCTCTTCTGCCGACAGCTGCCCTAGACCCTTGAGTAGGCCTGTCAGGGCTCCTTTTTTTCCAAGGTAGCTGACGCGCAGCTCCTCGAGCGACGTAACATCAGCCGTAGCCTCAATCGCTGCAGCTGCTTCTGCCTTGATATCTTCCAGTGACTGCATGTTGCGCTAGCTCCACTCATTCAAAAAAGGAGGCCGTAGCCTCCTTTTGATTATCCGTTCTACCTATCCTGCGTGGGTAGACCGAAAATGCGATTAAGCCGCGAGGGCGGTTTTTGCACGCTCCACTACCGCTGCGAAAGCCGGCTTATCGTGAACGGCAAGGTCAGCCAATACACGACGGTCGAGTGCAATCTCTGCACGCTTGAGACCGTTGATGAGTCGGCTGTAGGTCATTCCGTTAGCACGAGACTGCGCGTTGATGCGCGTAATCCAGAGTGCGCGGAATTGACGCTTACGCTGACGACGGTCGCGATAAGCATACTGGCCTGCTTTGGTGACTGCTTGCTTGGCTACGCGAAAAACACGTGAACGTGCACCGTAGTAACCTTTCGCTTGCTTCAAAATTTTCTTGTGTCGACGGTGAGCCGTGACACCACGCTTTACACGAGGCATGTCTTATCTCCTAACTGGTTAACGATTACTTGGCGCGCAACATACGATCCACGAGTACCACGTC
>CBFIBL010000022.1:0-8117 GCA_965660865.1 Luminiphilus sp. | reverse complement strand
TGAGCTGCGTCACCATAGGTGAGGCCTAAAATGCCCTGGCCAGCAGCCATCGCCGCAAGCACCACCAGCGTGTAAATACCGAGCACGCGACCGTGGCTGCGTGCATCGGCTTGGTCAGAGAGCCAACTTTCGACGACTGTGTAAGCCCCGCACATAACCGCGCCGAGAAGGAAGCGAGTCAAAATCCATACCCAGCTTGCGTCCGTCATTGGCAGGACTTGGAAGCAGCAGAGGAACACGGCCATCAACGTTGTGAAGCTGCGGATGTGTCCGACTCTGGCGATAATATGTGGAACGACAAGCGCGCCTGAGATGAATCCCACAAAATAGGCTGAACCAGACAAGCCGATGACAGTTTGTGACAAGCCGATCTCGCTCGCCATGAGAGGCAAGAAAGTCATGTGCAGACCGTGCCCCGTTAATAAAAACGCGGTAGTCAGTAGCAGTGAAAATACGGATCGAACGCAGCTCATTTTTTGCTCGGTCAAAGTTCTCGCGATGCCAAAGGAGCGCGCATTTTCAATATTTTTTATGACCGCGCAAGCGTTCTGATTTGTGAATTTTGCGCTTATTACGAGCTGTGAAAATTCACTCGGTTTGAGCGCAAAGTAATTTTGATTATTTGTTGCTATTGCTGGCTTTGCGGGAGATTCACTTTGCTGATTTTATGGTTAGGGAGCGCATGAATTTCGCGTTTTTTGTGTGAGCACGCGGATACGCGAAATGGCCGGGAAATGGCGTCATCACTGATGCGCTTACTATTTCGATCCTCGTGACTTCTTCATCAATTACTTTGTCCCGTAAACGTTGTGTTAAACCCCACTAGTCATGGGTTTATTTGGGACGAAATAAATTTGCTGAAAACATCTCGAAAAAACTTTTCGACAGCAGGCAGTTGGAGTAGGTTTTGTCTCACGTTTGTCGGATTTGTATGTCGGTGGGCGATTCTGCGCGGCGAGTAACATCACCTAGGTAACCAGACCACCCAGGCACACAGTAATAATAAGAGACAGATTAACAGGGACCAAGACGAGAGCCTGGTCGCCGTCGCCTGGGGAGGCGATGCATTATGAATACAAGCGCGTCTTTATCGAGTCAGGCGCTGACACCTGACTTTTACGATTACCCATCACATCCGCTTTCCTATGCCGTTTGCGAGGGCGACTTCGTGCACGTGGTTTGGGCAGATGATACGAAGCTTACCTGTCACCGATTTTGGCTAATAGAAAACGCGGTGGGTCAGGGTGGGATTGATCTGGCAACGCGTGAGTGCGTTCTTGACCCCGCGGACCTCACAGATGATATCGAGGTAAAATCTGCCGTCGTGGATAATGCCGGTCATCTGATTGTCGAGTGGGGTCACGACGGTCGGCGGTCGGTCTATCACTCAGGATGGCTGCGCCATATTGCGGAAAACAACCATCGACCCTGTAGCTGGTTGCCAGAGCCGCAGGCTTGGACGACGAGCTCGATTGCTGAGGTGCCGCGGGTAAACGGCGCTGCCGCGCTAGAGAGCGACGAGGCGATTCTCGCACTGCTCAACAACCTTATGGTTTATGGTGTCTGCGTTTTAGAAAATGCACCCACGCACGAAGGTTATTTACTGGAACTCGCAGACCGCATTGGCCCGGTACGCGACAGCAACTTTGGTCGCATTTGGGATGTCCGTGCCGATATCAATTTAGCCGGTGACGCTGCAACGAATACCACAGCGAATACGGGGCTACGTTTGGGGCCACATTCAGATCTGCCGACGCGTGAAGTGCCACCCGGTTTCCAGTTCTTACACTGCTTAATCAATGATGCGGACGGGGGAGAGTCGACCCTGACTGATGGCGCCGCCTTGGTTGAAGCGCTCGAGCGCGATCATCCAGAAGAATTTGAGCTGCTCTACACGAGGCACTGGATTTTCTTTAACCGTGGACCCGGTATCGACCATCGGTGGTCTGCGCCCATTATCGATTACCTACCCGGCTCCGATACGCCGACGATTCGAGCCTTCTATCCCGTGCGTGCGTTCCCCGCGATGGCGAACGAGGACGTGGGGCGCTGTTATGACGCGCTGCGCTTGTTCCACAAAATGGCGGATCAGCCCGAGTTCGAACTCAAGTTCCGGCTTACTGCAGGAGACATCATGTGCTTCGATAATCGCCGGGTACTCCATGGGCGCGATGCGTTTACGGGCTCAGGTAAGCGACACTTGCAAGGTATTTACATCGACCGAGATGAAATCATGTCGCGTGGCAGAGCACTCAACCGTGCCGCCGGGCGTAATGCGTTTTAGTAGATAACGAGTGCCCTAATAGGCTGCACGCGATAAAAAGGGAGTTCGCTATGCCATTGGCCATGCGCAAAAAAGTATTTATTACCGCAGCACTCACGGGCTCAGGCGGCACACAAGATCGGAGCGATAAAGTTCCGCGCGGTCCTGAGCAGATTGCCAACGATGCCATCGAGGCCGCGCAGGCTGGAGCTGCTGTTGTCCACTGCCATGTGCGCGACCCGGAGACGGGAGCGCCTGCGCGCGATGTTCACCTATATAGAGAGGTGGTCGAGCGCATTCGCGGGTCTGATACGGATGTGGTGGTCAACCTCACGGCGGGTATGGGTGGCGACTTGGTCTTCGGTCCGCCCGATGCGCCTTTACCGTTGCAAGAAGCGGGCACAGATATGGTGTCGGGGGCCGAGCGCGTTGCGCACCTCGAAGTTTGCAGACCAGAGATTGCGACTTTGGACTGCGGCACCATGAACTTTGCCGAAGCAGACTACGTGATGACGAATACACCTGGGATGCTCCGAGATATGGCGCAGCGCATGATCGAGCTTGGGATTCAGATCGAGATCGAGGCATTTGATACCGGGCACCTTTGGTTCGCAAAGCAGCTGGTCGAAGAGGGTGCTATCAAGGACCCTGTGATGGTTCAGCTGTGCATGGGTATTCCCTGGGGTGCGCCGGATGACATGAATACCTTCATGGCTATGGTCAACAACGTGCCGAGCCACTGGGTGCACTCGGCGTTTAGCATTGGCAAGAACCAAATGCCATTCGTGGCAGCCGCGATTCTCTCGGGCGGTAACGTGCGCGTTGGCTTGGAAGACAACTTATGGCTCGAGCGAGGACGCTTGGCGTCTAACGCCGAACTGGTTGAAAAGGCCGCGGGCATTATTACCGCAATGGGTGTCGAGATAATGACGCCCGCTGAAGTGCGTGCCGAGCTCAACCTCGTGAAGCGGGACCCGGTTTAATGGCACAGATAAGGGAGACGGCAGCCATTATTGGTGGCGGTGTTATTGGCTCAGGCTGGGCGACACGGTTTTTATTAAACGGTTGGGACGTACGGTTCTTTGATCCAAGTGAAGACGCAGAGCGGATATTACACGCTGTTATAGAGCGCGGGCGTGAAGCCATGCCAGCGCTTTACGATGTCGTGCCGGAGGAGGGAACGCTCACAATTGCGACTTCAACGGCCGATGCGGTCGCAGGTGCAGGTTACATTCAGGAGTCGACGCCCGAGCGTATCGAAGTCAAGCGCGCGGTGTTAAAGACGATCCAGGCAGATTGCGACGCTGATGCCATTGTTGCCTCGTCAACCTCGGGGTTTATGCCCAGTGAGCTCCAAGAGGGTGCAGTGCGACCCGAGCAAATTATTGTTTCTCACCCGTACAACCCGGTTTATCTCTTACCGCTTGTTGAGGTTGTCGGCTCTGACAAGGTTTCCAAGGACCTACTTAATCGCGCAAGCGACTATCTGGAATCGGTAGCGATGAAACCAGTGGTGCTGGGCGCAGAAGTGCCTGCACATGTGGGCGATCGTCTGCTCGAGGCGCTTTGGCGCGAGGCGTTGTGGTTGGTGAAAGACGGTGTTGCTACCACCGGCCAAATCGACGACATCATCACCCACAGTTTCGGACTACGCTGGGCACAGAAGGGTTTGTTCGAAACCTATCGTGTCGCCGGTGGCCAGGCCGGAATGAAACATTTCTTGGAGCAGTTCGGTCCCTGTCTTGAATGGCCATGGACCAAACTGATGGACGTGCCTGACCTCAACGAGGAGCTGATCGATCGCATTGTCGAACAGTCAGACGAGCAGGCAGCGGGTCGAACCGTGATGCAGCTCGAAAATGAGCGCGATCGTAACTTGGTTGCACTCTTAAGGGCCTTGCGCGACGAAGACGCTGCCGCAGGCGCCTTCCTCAATGAAGTTAACCGACGTCATCAGGGCGAGCAGTGAGTAAGACGTCGGGTAATCAACGAAGCACCAATCTGTTCTGGTGTTTAAAAGCTGGAGCAGATGCAAACGATGTGGGCGAAACGCTTGGACGAGAGCGGCGGATGATAGATGCAGACAATAGATCGAAAAAGTAGAGCGGGGAAAGCGCTCGCCCCCTCAGGATGCATAGGGTCGTCTCTTGATGGATAGTCCTGCACCACTGTGGCGACCAAGCCCTGAGCACATTGCACAAGCTGAGCTCACGAAGTTCAGTACCTTTGTGGCTGAGCGATTTCCAGAGACTGACGTATCCACCTACAAAGCGCTGCATCAATGGTCGATAACGAGTACGAGTGACTTTTGGCGATGTGTTTGGGATTACTCCGATGTCATCGCGAGCTGCGAAAGTGACGAAGTCGTCCGCGACTTAGACAAAATGCCAGGCGCGTCGTGGTTTCCTGATGCGCGACTGAACTTCGCTGAAAATCTGCTTCGTTGGCGCGGCGATCAAACCGCGATTGTTTCGCTACTCGAAAACGGTGCGCGGACTGAGACTTCGTTTGATGATCTCTATCGACAAGTGGCTACAATAGCCGCAGCACTGAAAGCACACGGCGTTGAGCCAGGCGACCGAGTTGCAGGGTTCATGCCGAATGTGACCGAGACAGTGGTGGCTATGTTGGCTGCGACCAGTTTGGGCGCTGTGTGGACATCGTGCTCGCCTGACTTTGGTTTTCAGGGGGTGATGGATCGCTTTGGTCAGGTGAAACCCAAAGTTTTATTCGCGGCTAATGGTTACTACTACAACGGCAAGGCACACGACTCGCTCGACAAGGTGCGTCAAATAGCGGAGGAGATCAGCAGCCTTGAGCAGGTGGTGATCGTCGAGATCATTGAGCGGGTATCTGATGCTGCGGGCGTGGGCGGTGTAAAGACTCATATCAAAGGTGCATCCCTGTTTTCGGCCTGGCAGGCTGAGCAGGCTGGCGTGATGGGCATCGAATTTGAACAGCTGCCTTTCGATCATCCGCTTTACATCATGTACTCGTCGGGTACCACAGGTGTGCCTAAGTGCATTGTGCACGGCGCTGGCGGCACGCTAATCCAGCACCTAAAAGAGCACAGACTTCACTGTGATATTGGGCCAGAGGATACGCTTTTCTACTTCACGACCTGTGGCTGGATGATGTGGAACTGGTTGGTTTCAGGGCTGGCAAGCGGTGCAACACTTGTGTTGTATGACGGGTCGCCCTTTGCAGACGAGGGCAGGGCGCTGCTCGATGCGATCGACCGTGAGCGGATAACGGTCTTTGGTACCAGCGCCAAGTTCATTTCAGGCATCGAGAAGGCAGGGCTTAAACCCTGTGAGTCGCACGACCTCTCGAGCCTCAAAAGTATCCTTTCGACCGGCTCACCGCTATCACACGAGAGCTTTGAGTATGTCTACCGGGATATTAAATCCGATGTGCTGCTGGCGTCCATTGCCGGCGGTACGGATATCATTTCGTGCTTTGTTGGCGGTTGCCCAACGCGTCCTGTTTACACGGGCCAAATTCAATGCCGCACGCTGGGTATGGCGGTTGAGTTTTGGGACGAGACAGGTGCTCCACTTGCGAGTGGCAAAGGCGAGTTGGTCTGCAAGCAGTCGTTTCCCAGCATGCCCATTGGTTTTTGGAATGATGATGAGGGTGGAAAATACCACCGTGCTTACTTCGCTCAGTTCGACAACGTCTGGTGCCATGGCGATTACGGTGAGCTCACCACCGAGGATGGCGCCATTATTCATGGCCGGTCGGATGCTGTTCTCAACCCGGGCGGTGTTCGCATTGGCACGGCAGAGATTTACCGGCAGGTCGAAAAACTCGACACTATTGTTGAGAGTATTGTCATTGGGCAGGACTGGGAGGACGACGTCCGCGTTGTCCTGTTCGTTGTGCTGAGAGAAGGTGAGGTGCTCGACGAGCGGCTGGTCCAGTCAGTAAGAACAACCATTCGCCAAAACGCGACCCCACGCCACGTGCCCGCTAAGATTATCCAAGTGCCGGAAATCCCCAGAACCCTCAGTGGCAAAATCGTAGAACTCGCCGTACGAGAGGTGGTTCACGGGCGTCCAGTCAATAATGTGGATGCGCTCGCGAATCCTGAGGCGCTTGAGCACTTTGCGGGTCTCATCGAGCTTACGGTCTAGGTAAGACCTAAGCAGCCCGTGTGCGGCGCTGTTTTATTACTGCCAAAATGGATGCCCACCATATCCTCCGGTGTTTTCCATGGACCGGATTACAGATCAATCGACTGTGTTGTCGCGCCCTTGAGCTCAAACGCTGCAGCTCCGAACTCGGGTGGCCCAAAGAGTGCCCGAGCGTTATTCGAAAAGCCGTACTGCTCTTTTGGGATACCAAAGAAGTTGTTGTCCATTTTATTGTTGAGATTAACATCGTGGAAGATGCCAATCGCGTAGGTGCCTGCAGGGAGCTCATAGACATAGGTCACCGAGCCAGGCTCTACCATAGCGATGGTGCCCTCAGTAATGCCCGGTGCGGCGCCACCTTTCTCGCCACGATCGGCTTCGAAAGCTTCGGCGTTGTCATAGACCGCCACGTGGATTTCGCCGGCTTTTTTGATGTTATTAACGGTCACGGTAAGTGTGTCTGCTTGGGTTACGTGCGCTGCGGCTAATACGCCAACCATCAGCGCTTTAAGGTAACACCGAAGCCACTTTAGCCCTTGCGATTGGACGGCACTTTGTAAAAGCGCCCGAGAGGCGTTTATGTGGAATTGGTGGGGCATAAGCGTTAATGTCCGTCCAAGTTTTGTCATATTGTAGGGCGAGCCTAATATGGATCTCTTGTTCTTGGAAGCACGACCCATTCCCAGCCATGCACTGATAGCGCTCGCTGCTGTCATTATTGGAGCGATTCAGCTGGCAACTACCAAAGGGACGCGTCGACATCAGTTACTGGGCTACCTTTGGGTGAGCCTCATGATGTATGTGTCGATCTCCTCGTTTTTCATTTCAAAGATTCAACTCTGGGGCGCATACAGTCCCATTCATCTATTAAGTGCATGGACGGTCTTTACACTTTGCACAGGCGTCTATTTCGCGCGAGTGGGGAATATCAAAGCCCATCAGTTGAACATGGTCTTGCTTTATGTGTTGGCGCTGGCTCTGACAGGCCTGTTCACCTTGTTACCCGGTCGCGTTATGAGCCAGATCGTATTTGGTAGTTAGCGCGGTGAGTCATTCCCTGCGCACAAATGGCGCACTGTCAGTGCAGTAACTGGCGGCGTGTAAAGGACTGTATGAGAAGAACTGCATTAGAAAAAGTGCATAAGAAAAAGCAAATAGGCCATGGGCCGCTGCCGCTCTGAAACCGCAGTGATCACCTGACTTTTTGCCTAGAATCAAAAGGTCCCAGCATAAGCGGACTCACCCGAACCAAATTGACTGCAATGTGTATCAGGAGCCTCGCGCTTAAGACACCCGTCCTGAGTCATAACAGCATCCGTTATGAGAATTTATCCTGCCGGTAGCGCTCCCAGTTCCAGGCACTCTGAGCAATCTCTTCGATGCTGTCGTGTTCTGGAGTCCACTTGAGCGCTTTACGCGCTTTTTTGGCGCTCGCTACGAGCGTTGCAGGATCCCCCTCGCGACGCGGGCCAATCGTGTAGGGAATTTCCCTGCCAACGGCTTTCTCGCAGGCGGCAATGACCTCTTTTACCGAGTAACCCTTGCCGTTCCCCAAGTTGAAGGCGTTGAAGCCGCGTGATGAAGCCATCTTTTCAATGGCGGCCACGTGTGCGCTCGCAAGGTCATCGACGTGTATATAGTCGCGCACACACGTGCCGTCGCTGGTTGGGTAGTCATCACCAAATAACGTTAGCGGGTTACCTGTGATTGTGGCAGCG
>CBFIBL010000021.1:0-15237 GCA_965660865.1 Luminiphilus sp. | reverse complement strand
AGACAGTTCTTTGACCCTGCGCGTTACCGCATTGTGCTCTTCGATCAACGTGGTTGCGGTCGCTCCACGCCTCACGCCTCGCTCGAGGCGAATACAACCTGGGACTTGATTGCGGATATGGAGCAATTGCGCGAGCACCTTGGTATTAATAAGTGGCTCGTTTTTGGAGGCTCATGGGGGAGCACGCTGAGCCTTGCCTACGCGCAGACACATCCCGATCGTGTTACTGAGCTGGTGTTACGGGGTATTTTCCTTCTTAGGCCCGAGGAAATCCGATGGTTTTACCAGGAAGGTGCCAGCGCTATGTACCCCGACACCTGGCAGAACTACCTTGCTCCGATACCTAAGGAAGAGCGCTCGGACCTTGTCAGTGCCTTTCATAAACGCTTAACCAGCGACGACGAAGCAGTGCGTCTAGCAGCGGCACGTGCATGGTCAGTCTGGGAGGCCTCCACCAGCTTTCTCCATCAAAACAAAGACTTTATGGAAAAGCTCGATAAACCCGAGGCGGCACTCGCGATGGCGCGCATTGAATGCCACTACTTTGTGAATGGTGGCTTTTTCGAGACACCGAATCAGCTGCTAGACAATATCGATATCATCCGTCACATCCCAACTGAAATCGTTCAAGGGCGTTACGACGTTGTCTGTCCACCAACAACTGCTTGGGAGCTACATAAAGCTTGGCCTGAGGCCAAATTCAACCTCGTTCAAAATGCGGGTCACTCTGCATTTGACCCCGCAAATGCGAGTGCATTGGTTGCAGCGACGGATCGGTTCGCGGGCAACTGAGGTTACGGCAACGGGGATTATATAAGGGGCTTGATAGAGCGCACGGCGATGAAGCTTTTGATGAACTGATCTATCGGCTCATCTCCTCCCCAGTCGTCCTCATAAAAACCGGCGATCAAAAACCCCGCATCGAGTTGCCCACCTAGCTGGTCGTCTAGCGAGTGGACAAATTCGATAGGAGCGTCAGCCCCAAACCACTCGGCGCGATCATTTTCGCTCACCTTTAAGTCCGAGTGCGGCATTTGAAATTTAAGCTGGAATATCCCTTGCTCTTGGAGCTCGGGGTCAAACAAACCATGAACGGGCTTCACAAAACCGCTCACAATCGAACCACCCGGACGTAATACGCGGTAGGCCTCCTGCCAAACCGATCTTATCGATTCTGCAAAACAGTTGGAGCAGGGGTGGACAATAAAATCGAAGGACTCGTCTTTGAAGCAGGATAGATCGGCCATGTCACCCTGTACGGTAGCGAGTGAAAGGCCGTCTCGCTCAGCAACTAAACGATCCTGCGCGAGCTGCTTCTCCGAGGCATCGAAAATCGTAACCTCAGCCCCTGCTGCGGCAAGAATGGGGCCTTGCTGACCTCCCCCAGACGCGAGACAAAGCACGCGGCAGCCTTGGAGCTCTGGAAACCAAGACTCAGGCACCGGTAGCGACGGTGTAAGTACCACCTGCCAATCCCCGGCGCGAGCATTTGCAATGTCTTCTCTGCTGACCGGAACTGTCCAACGGTCTTCGGCGACGACAAGCCGGTCCCAGGCGCGTTGATTGAATTCAAAAACGTTCAAAGAAAATCTCGCACTCTCATGCTAATCATCATAGGTATTCTAGAACGCGCCCTATCGATAACGAAGGTTATCTCGGCTCAGTTCGCTTATTTGCTTGACGCCCATTAGCCGCATATCGCGCTCGATCTCCGAACGAAGATTACCGAGTGCTCGCTCAACACCTAGCTGCCCTGCACCAGCCAATGCATAGAGATAAAGCCGACCGCCCGATACGGCCTTGGCACCAACAGACAGCGCTTTCAACACGTGAGTGCCACGCTGAATACCTCCCTCACAAATAACGTCTATCTGGTCGCCCACTGCATCACAAATTTCGGCCAATTGATCAAACGGCGCACGCGAACCGTCGAGCTGACGCCCCCCGTGATTTGACACCATGATGCCAGTACAGCCAATATCAACCGCGCGTTTTGCATCCTCGACGGACATGACGCCCTTCAGCGCAAACTCCCCATTCCACTGCGCACAGAGTTTCTCAGCATCTTGCCAAGACATGGTTGGATCGAGCATGGTGGAAAAGTACTCGCCCACCGAGACGGCGACGTTTGTTCCCTGATCGACGTGGCCGGATAAATGCGGCATATCGAATTTTTCCTTGGTAAAGAAATTCCAAGCCCAAGCGGGATGTGTGACAAAACTCCAAGCCGACTGCAGATTGAGTTTAGGCGGAGAGGTGAAACCCGTTCGCAAATCGCGTTCGCGGTTACCCCCTGTGATGGTGTCCACCGTCAGTGCCATTACATTGAATTTCGCCGCCCGTGCACGCTCGAGTAGTGCGTCGTTAAGGCCTCGATCCTTGTGGAAGTAAAACTGAAACAGCTTGGGGCCGGGCGCTAGCGAGGCAATTTCCTCGACCGTTACTGTTGCCAGCGATGACACACCAAACATGGTGCCAAATTTCGTGGCCGCTTTAGCAACTGCGCGCTCACCCTCATGGTGAAACAGCCGCTGTAATGCCGTCGGTGCGCAATAAAGAGGCATGTCAAGCTTCTGACCCATCACCTCGACCGACATGTCGATCGCATCAACACCCCTTAAAATATTGGGGACCAAGTCCACACCCTCGTAGGCTTCAGTGTTGCGTCGATACGTGACCTCGTCATCTGCGGCGCCGTCGATGTAGTGAAAAATCGGACTGGGCAGTCGTTTACTTGCCAGCCGGCGAAAGTCGGAGAAGTTGTGGCAATCGGTCAAACGCATGCGCAATACCTAATTTTTTTGGCCCTAGCGGCCTGTCCGCATAAAAGGGTAACGGAGTGTCTCACAAAACCTGAGCCAATCATTAACAGACGATTGCATTTAGCATCCGCTTGCACGAGGCTTACCGCCCAGTACAACGTAGCAATCAATGCACAGAACAAGGAGAAATGGTATGCCGCGAGTTAATTTGGAGGGTAGTTCCTCAATTGTTACCGGTGGAGCATCGGGGATTGGAGAGGCCTGCGCTCGTCAATTAGCCGATTTGGGATCTAAGGTAATTATTGCTGACCTCAATGAGGAACGCGGTCAGCAGGTCGCTACAGAAATTGGCGGTAAGTTTGTTAAGTGCGATGTGTCCAGCATTGAAGATGCGGATGCAGCTGTTGCTGCGGCGGCTGCATTAGGCCCACTGCGTGCTTGTGTTAACTCAGCGGGCCTGGGCGCTGCAGGCCGAACTGTTAGCCGCGATGGCGAGCCCTTCCCGCTGGATAAATTCAGCTTTGTTATCAAGGTGAATCTGATCGGCACGTTCAACATGTTAAGCCGTGCGGCTGCGCAAATGGCGAAGCAGGAGCCCCTAGACGATGACGGTGGTCGCGGTGCCATTGTGAACCTGGCTTCGGCCGCAGCCTTTGATGGGCAGATTGGCCAGTGCGCTTACTCTGCTTCAAAAGCAGGCGTGGTTGGTATGGCACTGCCCATCGCACGGGACCTGTCTGCTGTCGGTGTTAGAGTAAACACCGTGGCACCAGGGCTGATCGACACGCCGATTTATGGTGAAGGCCCCGAATCTGATGCGTTCAAGGCGCATCTCGGCAAGTCGGTACTATTCCCTAAGCGTTTGGGCTCTGCTGAAGAATTAGCGTTCTCTGTGATCGACTGCATCACCAATCCCTACATGAACGCAGAGGTGATTCGCTTAGACGGCGGTATCCGTATGCCTCCAAAGTAAGTCGAATTAACTCGACGCTCGCTGGACCGCAATGAGATACCCACCACCATCGGCAGCTGTCGGTGAAGGTCCGGTTCCAGCGAGCATGGATGTATCATTTAATCTAAGCGATGGCCCTCGTCATTACACGACGAGGGCGACAGGGCTTTTTAGCACTATCGACGCTTATATCGCCGCAATCTCACTACCTAATTCCTCAGCACTATCTCGCTCGCTCAACACTGTCTCCCTCAACGGGGGTGCTCGATGTCTACGAATTTGTGCGCGCCCTCGAGAGAGACATCATTAACCTAGGCGGCGAGATAATATACAACTCGCAAGTCACTGGTGCCGCGTCGGCGACAGGTGAGTTTGTATTGACCCATGACAGTGAAAGTTCTTTCCGCCTGAAACCGCGTCTCATCATCAATGCTTATGGTCATCATGCACATAGCCTGGCAAGACAGTTAATGGGAGAGAGCGCACCCTTACCTCCCTAGTTCTATGCGAAAGGCCACTACTACAAACTCCAAGGCCCTAGCCCCTTTAAGAGACTGATATACCCCCTGCCATCGTCTTCCGGGCTCGGGATTCATGCGACAACGGATACCTCGGGCGTTGTCCGATTTGGGCCTGATGTCACTTGGGTAGACACATTGGATTACAACTTCGATGTCGCGAACAAGGATAAATTCGTAGAAGCGATTGAGCGCTACTATCCCCAGCTAAACCCAGACAATCTCCATGAAGATTACTGCGGTGTGCGCCCCAAAATCGTAGACGCCTCGTCTCGAGCCGCTGACTTCCACATTCAGGTCGTCAACGGTGAGCGCAAATCGGGCCTAGTGAACTTAATGGGCATCGAGTCGCCAGGCCTCACATCGGTGTTTGCGATTGCGGAGCACGTGGTTCACGCCATCAACTAAGCCACCGAATCGAGTAATCCCTTTCGATAATGATGAAACGCATCGGGAATCTTAGCGCCAATCTGGTCGAAATAGGCCGCTTGATCGATCGCCTCAGCCGCGACCTCCTCGGGTTCATAGCGCATTAAGGTCGCGTATTGATGCTCATCGTAATCAAGCCCCGCCCAGTTAAGATCGCTATAACTGGGAACTACCCCCAGAAGCGTTTCCTCACCGTTAGCCGAGCCTTCTGATCGCTCCGCAATCCACTGCAGGACACGAATATTCTGCCCAAACCCCGGCCACAAAAAACGCCCCTGCTCATCGCGTTTAAACCAATTGACTCGGAATATTTTAGGCGGGTTCGCTATCTTCTTGCCAAGCTCCAACCAGTGCTGCCAGTAGTCGCCCACGTGATAACCGCAAAATGGGAGCATCGCCATAGGATCGCGTCTAACATTCGCTTGATTATCGGCCGCTGCGGTTGCCTCGGACCCCATTGTGGCGGCAAGGTATACACCGTGCTCCCAACTCCTGCTTTCATAAACAAGAGGAAACAACGAACTCATTCTACCACCAAAGACAAAGGCGCTAATGGGTACACCTTTTGGATCTTCCCAGGCTGGATCAATACTTGGGCACTGATCAGCAGGCGATGTGAAGCGCGCATTGGGATGCGCCGCCTTTCTTCCACAATCGGGCGTCCAATCGTTCCCCTGCCAATCGATCAGATGATCGGGCGCCTCATCGGTCATACCTTCCCACCAAACGTCACCATCATCCGTCAGTGCGACATTAGTAAAGATCGTATTGCGTTCCATGGTTTTCATTGCGCTAGGATTTGATTTCTCCGAGGTGCCCGGGGCCACACCGAAAAAACCCATTTCGGGATTTACCGCGTAGAGCTGTCCGTCATCCCCCGGTCGAAGCCAAGCGATATCGTCGCCAATAGTCCATGTTTTCCAACCTTCAAAACCTGCAGGTGGAATCAACATAGCTAAGTTCGTTTTACCACATGCTGACGGGAATGCACCTGCGATGTACGTTTTCTTACCCTCCGGTGACTCAAGACCAACGATCATCATGTGCTCTGCGAGCCAACCTTCATCACGCGCAATACTCGAGGCGATTCGTAACGCAACGCACTTTTTACCAAGCAAGGCATTTCCACCGTATCCACTGCCGTACGACCAGACAGCGCGCTCCTCTGGGAAATGAACAATGTATCGGTTATCGACATCACAAGGCCAGGGCACATCGGCTCGCCCCTCGGTGAG
The DNA here is from genome assembly GCA_965660865.1 of Luminiphilus sp. Taxonomy (GTDB): domain Bacteria; phylum Pseudomonadota; class Gammaproteobacteria; order Pseudomonadales; family Halieaceae; genus Luminiphilus. The sequence continues at coordinate 9,341 of CBFIBL010000021.1, read as the reverse complement.
CGGGTAACCCACAGAATGGAGACATTTAATCCACTGACGAGCGCCAAGGTTATCAAAGACATGGAGCCCAACTCGCGCCATGATATGCATGCTAACCACGACGTATTTTGAGTCAGATAACTGAACCCCTACTTGAGATAGCTCTCCCTCAGGACCCATCATAAATGGGATAACGAAAAGTGTTCGCCCAGCCATACAACCCGCGTACAAGTCATTCATGGTGGCTTTCATGGCGGTCGGAGCAACCCAATTGTTTGTGGGTCCTGCGTCCGATTCTCGCTCGCTGCAAATGAACGTACGATCCTCCACGCGAGCAACATCTTTTGCGTCGGATCGGCACAGGAAACTTCCCGGACGTTTCTCCGGATTAAGCGGATGAAAAACGCCCGCATCCACTAAATCGCTACAAAATTGGTCGTATTCCTCTCGACTGCCATCACACCAATAAACGTTGTCGGGTTTCATGTGTAGAACGGCATCTTGTACCCAAGAATCAAGTTCAGGGTGTACATGCGCAGGACGATTCAGTTGCATCTAACTGCTCCAGAGTTGTGAGTGTTTTATGACATGTGATCAGCTTGGGCTGATTCTTTGGTGCGTACATTAGGTCGCGGCTGTTTTGAAGACAAGGCACAAAATCCCATATTCACAATTTGTCATGGTTTCTGATTGTTCCTGGCTAACGAAACATCAACAAAAGCCACTATTTCCGAAAAAAACGTTCCGAAAAAAACGTTCCGAAAAAAACGCCTATAAAAAAGGCCCTTCTATTGAAGAGCCTCTTTTTCTAAACACGGCCTAGTGTTTGTGTCCACAGCCTCCGCCATGGCTATGGCGATGCGGACGTCCCGTTGCGCAACCACAAGCAGTAGCAGCCGCGCTTTTCTTGTTGACCACTGTGGAGCGCTTTAGCCCCTTGAACTGCAATCCCATGCCGCCATTGATAATGCGCTTGACGGGAAGTCCAGATTCCGGGTCACGCGTCAGCGGCGCATCCGTCATCCGTTGAACCATTTCGAATCGACGAGGTTCGGCATCCCCCGACGCGTCGATCATCTCGTAAATGTACGTCGGCATATTCACTCCGCAACTAATGTGATGGTGCTTTAATCAGACTCCAGTCCATCGGAAACTTCAACATTTTCCGATTCCAGTTTCTCAATACCTGAGCATTTTGCCATGTAGTCCAAGACAATACTGAAATCCATTGTCGAGACATTTCCATGCCCCATGGATTGCTGCATAACGTTGCGTGTCACGTCGGCGACAGGCAGTGGGTTGCATGGATGCTATGGCCGAAATGGGACTATCAGTGCCTAGCAATATCTCTGTTATCGGCAATAACGACATCCCGTTTTTAAGTCGGATGAATCCGGGACTCACAACAGTGTCGGTACCAAAGTACGAGATGGGGCAGGAAGCCTTTAAACTCCTCCTGAAGCAACTGGATAATCCGTCTGAAGAGCCTGAGGAGATTCGTCTAATCCCAAGGCTAATCATTCGTGAATCCTCAGGACCTGTATTGAATTAATTCCTCCTGAGTGCCACGCGCCACGGTATTGTTTTGTTGAGTGCGGCACGACATCTGCTTGCACTGCAGCCCACGTGAGGCGTGTCAATGAAGGCTAAGTCGATCAAATGTACACCATGAAAGATAAAGCGAGAGCAGACTCTGCAACCAATAAGTCAGTCTGGCATGTCGCAGTCAGTGTTTTGATTCTGGGACTTATCGGCCCGCTCTCCTTGGACGTAGGCACTGTACCCATCACACTCCAAAGCCTGGTGATTTTCTCTGTCGCTCTTGTTCTTAGGCCCCGAGCTTTTTTGGTGTGTATCGGCGCCTATTTAATATTGGGAGCCGCAGGGTTACCCGTCTTCGCAGGGCATACGGCGGGCGTTGAAAAACTAGTGGGGCCAACCGCCGGTTTTTTGTGGGGCTTTTTTATTGTTGGCGCCTTGCTATCTTGGATTCAACAGCAACGCACGCTGAATTTTCATCATCTGCTTATTTGTGCTTTTAGCGCCCACGTTTTATTGCTGTTTATAGGATTTTCAGTACTAGCTATTCAGTCACCGGGAGCAGACACACAACATCTCATTATGAACCTCCTTCCCGGCTTGCTGATAAAAACAATCTCCGTTGCATTAGTTGTCCGCGGTATTACACACATTGAGGCCAGAACCTGTGCACGCTAAACAGCAACTTCCTCATTACTGCCTGAGCTTACCGCGGGTGTCGCTAGTTCACCGGCGCCGTGCACGCCTCATTCTCGCTGGAGGTCGTGTCGTCTGAATCGGCATTGGAACTGTCAGATGAGTCCGAGCTGTCAGATTCATCTTCAGAGTCCGAGCTGTCAGATTCATCTTCAGAGTCTGAGCTGTCAGATTCATCCTCAGAGTCTGAGCTGTCAGATTCATCCTCAGAGTCTGAGGACGAATCATCACAGGAGTCGTCATTATCTACTTCATCGTCATCATCCAGTTCATCGTCATCATCCAGTTCATCGTCATCATCAAATTCGTAACCGCCGTCAGGACGCCGTGGATCCTCAAACTCTAATTCGTCAGCAATTCCATCAAGGGGGTCCTCATCTTCCAGTTTCACCAAGAATCCTGAAGATATTTGGGCAAAGAACGCTGCGGCGCCCACCTCACTGCCACCAATGGACTCGTACTCGGTGTTTTGATCGACCGCGAATTGCAATCCGAGAAGCGTAACACTTTGCTCGGCAACGAATCCTTCGACTGGAGCCTGAATAGAAATTTCCTCCTCCTCGTCGGCTTCGTCTTCCCTATCAACGCGTGTTGCGACCAGAGCGCCGTCTATGTCGATTGCTTCGATTTCGAGGGAGTCGCCGACCAAGAGGTCCTCAAAGTTCAGACGATCATCGCCCGTCTCACGATCATCATCCATCAACGTATCGGCTGTTACGGCGACATCGAGAACGCCCACCCCCAGATCAAGAGTGACCAACTGATCGACGGCGTCCAAAGCACTCACGCGAGCCTCGATTTCTATTCGTCCTCGTCGACTCTCTACTTCGTTCGCAATCAGAATGCCATCTGAAACGATGCCCTCAACTTTGACAATGACGCCATCCTCCAACACGAGGGTGCTCGGTGAAAGCTCCACAGCGGACGCATCGATCGTTATCCCGTTTATCACAAATGTTTGGGTAGCAACGTCATAATTTGAGATAGCCCCCGCTATCGAGAGCTCATCGTCATCACCCAAAGAGGTATCCACATCGACGTCGCCATCATCCTCGGCCTCCCCTGCATCGATGCCGATTGGCTCGATCTTAGATGCGTCAATAATCAGTGAATCAACGGCGGCAAGTGTCCCCTTTACCTCAATTAAGAGACCGTCGGCGAACGAAGCCTCATCAAGATCGTCGAAAATAGCGGTTCCGTAGTTGATCGTGTAATCCGCTATTTTGAACGACTCGTTCGCCCTATCGAGGCCCACGACCTCACCGAAGAGCTCTACGTCAGTAACGCCCGCTATAAACATCTCTTGTTCAACACGGGTAGCGCGGAGGTTGTTGCCTGATTCAGCGAATCCGTAGACTTCAACAAAGTCCCCCACAGCAAGACCTTCGAAGGTTGTGTCCTCAAACACTGTGCCCGTTCTTTCGATAATGACATCAATACCCAGTACCGTTATCTGGCGAGCATCTAATAACGCACCGCCGGTGTCCGTCGCACTGGTAATCGCACTGATGGGCCCTTTTAAATTGTCATCCACGATGACGATTTCAGCGGAACCTGTTGTGCCACCCTCATCGATTGAGCCCTGAACAAAAACCACCATACCGACACCAAGATCGGCCTCGGATCCAATGACACCGTTGACAACGATGAGCGCTTCCGAAGTGTCGTATCTCACGCCATTGACAAAAATACTGCCAAATTGCGTGATAACACCAATCGCTCTGCCACTACCACTAATGCCAAACGTTGGGTCGCCACCATCCGTTCCACCAGTCGCTCCACCTCCAGTGTCAGGAGATCCGTCTGTACCGTCACCGGAACCCCCTGGATCGACGGGTGCACCCCCTGATAATCCGGGCGAGGAACCTCCACCGCCACCACAGCCGGCAAGTACGACCAGCAAGGCCACTGCAGCTAGTTGCGCGAAGCTAAAAATTTTCATCTGTGTTCTCCTTCAGAGAGTTCTACCAATTCGGTGGAATAAAAATAAATACCGACTGATATGGCCTGCGTTTGCAAACTATCGTCGTCGACGGGTGATTGGTCAGCACGACGTGTCAACCAGGCATCATAGGTCTCGAGTAGCGCCTGAGATTTTGAGTCGCTAAATTCACGAAACGCGGCGACATCCGCCGCACTCAGACCATCAATCGCGACTTTCCGCTGAAAGACACGCTGCTCCGATGAAGCCTCAATATTGTGTGCGATTGTTGTCATCAACTCATTGGCATCAGTGCCCAAAATCTCGAGTCGTTCGGTGGATGTGCCCATGGGGATGTAAGCATCAGTTAGCAAACGCACGGTCATATCGTCCCTCTCAACTGCTCCATTTCGTTCTAGCAACGCCAACATCGCGGCCGCTGTCACATCTGATCCGTAACGACGAACAAGTGCGGGAAATGAGCCCCCAGCGCCTGTCAAACCGAGCACCCTTGGTGTGCCCTCGCTACTGAACTCAGGATCATTGAACCAACCGCTAATCAATTGTGCGACACGATTACGTCTCTGCTCAGTCTCGCCCGCGGTGTGATCGCCCGCCTTTTTAAGTCGACTAACCTCTTTGCGTGAGAAGCCCGTTAGGGCGGCAACGGCACTCGTAGTCGCTTTTTGATTCTCGTGCTCAAGCTGCCGAAATGCCTGATCAACAAAAACTGAGCGCGCAGCCTCGGAGAATGTGGCGTATGAGAACCCAGAATTAAGCATCACGCGCACAAATGGTGTGAGAACCTTTCGTAAGGCCCTATCCATTGCACGCTCCATTGCACTCTGTGTTTTGTCTTGCAAATTCATAATTGGGAATATAATCCCAAATTTTTTTCAACACAATACTTTGGGAAAAAAATCCCAAAAATTAACATCGCGAAGATGACCAGAAAAATATCGTGTGCTGAAAACTTAAAAAAGACCGGCGTTTACGGCTGAACGTAGTATTTATCGCAATAAGTCACAGAATCCTAACTGCGCTCAGTCTCGCGCCACGATTCATGTTTCACTTATCGTGGTCTAGAAAACAGCGCATCGATCTTGCCGACCAGAGCAATACGAGCCTCATCGACGACCCACATCATAGAACAAATTATCACTCACACATTGGAGTTCGGGATGGATAAGCCCACGTTTAAAGAGGAATCGCTCAATTATCACATCGAGGGAAAACCGGGGAAGCTAGAGGTAAGAGCAACCACACCCCTTGAAACCCAAGCCGATTTGTCAATGGCCTACTCGCCCGGTGTCGCGCACGCCTGTGAATATATCGTCGAGGATCCACTCAATGCCTCACAAGTCACAGCCCGCGGCAACTTGGTAGCTGTCATCAGCAACGGGACCGCTGTCTTGGGACTAGGCGCAATCGGCGCGCTCGCCTCCAAGCCAGTCATGGAAGGCAAAGCGGTATTGATGAAGAAGTTCTCTGATATCGACACCTTTGACTTAGAGATTGATGAGACTGACCCCGAGAAACTCGTGAACATCATCGCAGCACTTGAACCGACGTTTGGCGGCATCGTCCTCGAGGACATCAAGGCCCCCGAGTGTTTCTATGTTGAGCGGCAGTTGCGCGAGCGTATGAATATCCCCGTCTTCCACGACGATCAGCACGGCACGGCAGTTGTATCGACGGCAGCGGTGATTTCCTGGCTTAAGCTCACAGGCAAAAAGATGGAAGAGGTCAAGCTCGTTATCTCCGGTGCCGGCTCAGCGAGTATGTCCTGCGCAGATCTCATCGTGAGCCTCGGCTTGAAGCGCGAAAACGTCTTCATGTGCGATAGCAAAGGCCTCATTTATGAGGGCCGTCAGGAGGGCATGAACGAATTTAAAGCCCGCTACGCGCGTAAGACAGACAAGCGCACATTGGCAGAAGCCATGGAAGGCGCGGACATCTTCTTTGGTCTGTCGACCGGTGACTGTGTTACTCAGGATATGGTCAAACAGATGGCGCCTAACCCACTGATTCTCGCCATGGCAAATCCTAATCCAGAGATTCACCCTGACTTAGCACGCGAGGCGCGGCCTGATGCCATTATCGGTACGGGGCGATCGGACTTCCCGAATCAGGTAAACAACGTTCTTTGCTTCCCGTTCCTTTTCCGCGGTGCACTCGACTGCGGCGCGACTACAATTAACGACGAGATGAAAATCGCCTGCGCCTACGGTCTTGTCGATCTTGCACAGCAAGAGGCATCAGAGGAAGTTGCCCTCGCCTACGATGGTCAGTCGCTCAAGTTTGGCCCCGAATACATCATTCCTAAGCCCTTTGATCCGCGACTTTTCGAGCGCGTCCCTGTGGCGGTGGTCGAGGCGGCCATGAAGACAGGTGTTGCTAGTAGACCCATTGAAGATATGGAGGCCTATCGTCGCACCCTGAGCAAACATGTAAATCGCTCGGGCATGTTTATGCAGCCGGTTATCAACGCCGCCACTAACAGCGGGCTTAAACTTGTCTATTCGGATGCAGAAAACGAAACCGTCATTCGCGCGGTACAAACCGTCGTCGATGAGGCGATCGCTCGCCCTATCCTCGTCGGGCGACCTACGCAACTGAACGAGATCATAGAGGACCTCGGCCTACGGATTCGTCTGGGCGAGGACGTTGACGTTATAAATCCTCGCAGCTATGACAAGTATGAGGAGTACTCGCGCGATTATCACCAAATCGCCGGAAGGAGTGGCGATTCTGTCGAACGCAGTAGCGTTCTCCTACGCACAGATAGCACAGTGATTGCGGCCATGGCGCTGCGAAACGGGGATGCGGACGGCATGATCTGCGGAAAGGTGGGTCGATTTACCGACCACTTCGAAACACTCCGCTCGGTAATCGGTACACAGGGTAACGATGTTCGCGCATCGACGCTCACTACCTTGTTGTTTGACGATGGTCCGCTATTTCTCACAGACTGCTTCATCGACTTGGATCCAACAGTCGATCAAATCGTCTCGAAGACGTTGCTCGGTATTGAGCAAGTTCGCCAGTTTGGCATCACGCCCAGAGTGGCACTCCTGTCACACTCGAACTTTGGCTCCTCGAACGCGCCATCTGCACGCAAAATGCGTCAGGCAAGTGAGATTTTGCGTGAACGTCTACCGGACGTTGAGATCGATGGCGAGATGCATTCGCTTACCGCGCTCGACTCGGCTTATCGTCAAACCATCTTTGATGACAGCCAGCTTCAGGGTAAGGCCAACCTTCTCGTCTTTCCCGGGCTTGATGCTGCCAATATCGCACTAGGCCTTCTGCGTCAGAAAGCGAACGGTTTACTGATTGGACCCTATATGTCTGGACTTAAGCGCCCCGCGCATATCATGGTGAACTCCGCGACACCACGAGCGATCTTTAACGTGAGCGCACTCGCAGCTGCAGAGATTCTAGGCAAGCAAAGCTAAGGTAAGGTAAGCGAAATTCGACAATTAGTGAGTCACCCTTTACCCAGATTCTACGGGTAAAGGGCACCGTAGCTCTCTTCCGTTTTTACTTGCTGTTCTTCTAGCTGCTCTTAAAGAGACCTACGATACGATTTGCTCTAGAGTCTTCTCCCTCGCGGTTTTTCTGCGGGTATCTCTAAAGGTATGTCTTACTGAGCCCGTTACAATTCTTCCTGATCCCGTTCTACTTCCGCCTCATCCAAGTCGGATTCGCACTCGTCGACAATGAAGCTCTGCGTTCGATCGCGGTCAAATAACTTCTCTTCGTCTTTAGACAATTCAGCCTGAGCGGTCTCGGTTGTCATCTCCCCCATGGCGGACTCCATGGCATGATAGCTGTCGAACCAGACCTCCATCATTACGTCGAATTCAGGGTCATCAGCACCATCGCCCGCAAGTATCGGGTAGCGACGGACATAGCGTAATGCGTGGGGAGCGAGGTACTTTTCACCCAGTCTGCGGTGATGATTTTCGTAGTAATCGCGAAACGCCTCCTTACTTAATCCAGGCTTTTTGAACAGCAACGTCACCACTTTGATCATGATCTTTGCTTCCCCCTCTGGCCAGCTAACCCGACGGCTCGGTAACCACTTGCTCTAAACCTCGTATTCGATTGCGCTCGAATCGATCACTCGTTTTTGAATATCTATTAATGATTTTCCGACACCAACCCTACTCTAGATAAGGGCCAGACCTTATTTCATTGATTGAGATACCAAGTGGTCAGCGCCCTCGATCTTGCCAAACTGCTCATCGCGCCCGCTGAACATATTCTCTGGGCTCACTGACTCATGGCGCGCTGTTTCATCATCGGGATCGGAATAAAAACCCAGCACATAACCGCCCTTCGAGTAACCAATCAGCGCCCGGAGTTCAGGACTCAAACGGCTTGCGTGATGCGGTGGGCAGGAGAGGTACTGGTTCTCTTCTTGACGCAGCCAGCTCAGTGCATAGTGCATGAAGACGCCCGTGCGAACCTCGTCACTGGTCGAATTCGCGCCACCCCCGTGAAGCACCGTGCCGTTATAGCACAGCACTGAACCAGGACTCATTTCCGCATACGCGATCTCGTGAGCATCAGGCTGACGTGCCTTATCCCAGAGATGCGACCCGGGCACGACCTGCGTCGCCCCATTTGCCTTGGTAAATGGTGTAACTGCCCAAATCGTGCTGAACAAAGGCTCTACCTTTCGAGGTAAATAGCCGCCCCAGATGCCACGATCGCGATGCAAGATTTGCGCACTCTCCCCGGGCGCGATGGCAACGGCAGACGTAAAGTGCAGCTGCACGTCATCGCAGTGCTGATTCAGGTACTGACGCGCCGAGGCCAACATTAATGGGTTCAAGGCAACATCACCGCAAGCCTCAGACCGCGCGATTAGGGCGCCAATGCGCTGGGTTTTGAACCCCGTAAACTCATCGCGACAGTAGACCTCTTTTGCAAGGTAAGGCGCGAGATCGCTGTTCAGCCGATCAACTTCCGTCTCGCTCAACACGTTATCCAAGATGACCGCTCCGTCCCGTTCGATAATCGCGACGATGTCGTCTGTGCTCGCTGAACTCGGAAGATGCTCAATAGTCGCCATAATCATTACCTCTCGCTAGCGTTTTTTTATTTTTATAGGGTCCGCTGAAGCCCGAATTCTCAATATAAACGATCGGTAGAGACGTTTTTATCAATTTTTCTGCCATACGTTTCCACCTCTTTT
>CBFIBL010000020.1:0-2968 GCA_965660865.1 Luminiphilus sp. | reverse complement strand
TAAAAACCTAAAAAGCGTTCGCCCTGACTGGGTCGATCGCGATATCGAAGTCGACACCATGGAAACCGGTGGCTTGGATTTCAGCTACAGCGAACTCTCCAACGCAACCGGCGTGGCCAAGGTCATGTTCGTTGGATCAAGCGGCGACCCCGTGGAACTGCACCGACGCTCGCTCAACAAGGGCGACCCCTGGATGTTGGCGACAAATAACCTCGATGAGGTCAAGGCTTGGGCGCATCGCTTCTTCCAGCGTGCGATCGACGAAAAACGTGACATCTATCTCGGACTCAAGGACACCGTGGTCTCGGGTTACGACGGCGTTATGCGAACAGCTATCGAAGAGATTTACGAGCAGGACTACAAAGCAAAGGTTGCCGAAGCGGGCCTAAGCTACCACTACGAGCTCATTGACGCTCAGGCGGCACGCATTGTCTCGAATCCCCCCGAGCGCGCGCTGTGGGGTGTACCCGATAATGTCAGCGGGATGAAACTGTTTAAGCTCGTGCAACAGCTCAAGCGTTATGGTCTCCCTGAGCGCAAAGCGCATGTGTCCATATCCCGAATGAGCGCCGGCGGTGGCGATCAGTACGGCAGCTACAACACGCCGGCGCCCGAGCAAGGCGTGATCAAGGTGATCGTTGATGGCGAGGAGAAACACGCTCGCTACGTCGATGAGGGCGACCCTATCCTGTTTATGTCAAACGATCGCGAGGCGATCAAGGACTGGGTCAGCCAGGTTTTCCAGGACGCAGCGCTTAACAAAAAAGAGGTCTACTTCGGCTTGAAGCGGGAGTTCGTTAACTACGATGAAGTTTACAGCTCGATTATTTTGGAGATTCGGAAGGAGCTGGCGGCGCTCGACACACCTCCGCCCTCGTTCATGATCATGCGTCCGTCTCGCCAGCTCAGTAAGATGATCTGTGATCCGCCTCGCTGGGGCCTCTATCCTGCCCAGAATCTGGATGGCGATATCTTCTCTGATATCGCTGCAGCGTTGGGTGGAAGCCTTGCGACAGCAAGCTCAGTGATTATCAGCAAGGACGGCACCAAACTGTTTGAGGCGCCGCACGGCACAGCGCACGATTTATACCTACGCTATCTGGAAACCGACGGGAAAGAGGCCAACTTCAATTCGTCCGCGCTTATCTTTGCGGTTGCCAGCGCCTTAGAAGAGCTGGCCATTAGAGAAGACAACGAAGCGCTGAATGACTACGCGGCTCGCTTGAAAGCAGCGCTGATTGAGACGGTCGCACAAGGCACGATCACCGGGGATTTAAAGGGTAAGACAACTAACCCTGAGAGCGAACGAATCGTCGATATGCACGGCTTCCTCGACGCCATTGCGGAGAACCTGAAAAGCGACTGACAGAACCTCGCTCAGTTAGGAAACCTCTCAACTCAGGAGCACCAAACAATGACCGAGGTTAGTAACCCTCGGGCAGCCCTATTAGAGAACGTTACGCTCGTCATCACCGTTATATCTGGTGTCGGAATGACCACCAAGTGGCTAGACCCTGTGCTCCCGTTCGCACTCTGGTGCGTTGGGTATTCGATTGCGATTGCCGGAGCCTACCTTCGACAAAATCGGCGCTCGGCCCGTTTGGAGAGAATGGCGCTCTTCACGTTTCTCGCTGTAAATACGGGCTACGGCGCAATTAACTGGATGTGACTCGCTAGGCTTTTGCAGCACTTCGACGTACAGCGCGTAAGCCAAGGTACAGAAGCAAGCCGAGGGGACCTGCCATCAAGGTGAAGAAAAGACAGGGCAAAATTAGAAAGTGGTTTATCTGGTGCTCCTGACTGTCCCTCAAGATCCACGCGCCAATAAATAAATCAAACGTGAGGTAGTGAATCCAACCCGCGAGCAAGAGTGCATCGACACTAAAGAGCGCTTTGATCTCCTCCAGAGTCCCAAAGCCACCCTCTGCCGGTGCCTCGCCCTGGAAGTTAATCATCAAGTAGGCGTAGACCAAACCCAACAGGACTGGCGCCACCACTGAAGGATAAACATGGCGAGTGAGGTCTGATTTTGGCGCCACGGCTAATCCCAGCCAGCCCAAGATCGCCAGGCCACCACAGAGGCTAAATAGTGATTCTAATGACATGCGCTTACCTCAATTATCAAGCCGACAATTATTAGACCGACCCGTTCATCGCTACCCGTTGTTGCGGTTGAACCGCATTGAGTCGACCAAAACGAGTAAGAAAATCGCCTAGAGCTAGTCCCTGCTAAAAAAAACGAGCTCAACTCTTACGCCGACGCGAACGGCGTCCACCGCCCTCACCCCCACGGCTCGATAACTCAGGCCAAGGTTTACCCAAATGCTCTGTCATTAGCTCAGCATCAAAAGGTCGCGGTGGCGTTGAGTTCAACGCGTTGACCATTGCCGCCAGATGCTCTGGTGTTGTTCCACAACACCCGCCGATAACTGTTGCACCAGCGTCTCGCGCGTGAAGCGCGTAGTGCGCCATGAGCTCGGGACTCCCGTGAAAATGAATTTCTCCGTCGACATATTGGGGAATACCGCAGTTGCCCTTTGCAATAACGGGCAGGCCAGAGTCGGCACTCAGTAGTTCGGTGGTTGAATCCATTAACTCAGCTGGGCCGATACCGCAGTTAGAGCCAATCAGGTCTAGCCCAATTTCTTTAGCAAAGGTCGCGTACTCCGTCGGTGTTACGCCCATCATCGAGCGGCGCGCCGTATCGAACGTCAGCGTTGCGGCAACGGGCAACCCCGTCTTCTTCGCAGCTTCCGTCGCAGCAGCAACTTCCTCAGTAGACGACATGGTCTCGATCCAGAGCGCATCGACACCCCCCTCAGCGAGCGCCTCTGCCTGCTCGGTAAAAAAAGCGACGGTCGACTCGTGGGTAAGCTCACCCATAGGTGCAAAGAGCTCGCCCGTAGGCCCCATAGATCCAGCAACAACGGCCTCGTTTCCGTCGGCATCCACATGCTCTGACGCTGCC